>CANRID010000001.1 GCA_947630665.1 uncultured Bacteroidales bacterium
TGGGTGGATTTCTAATCAAAAGAACATTTCTCTTCAGTCTGTAGCACTTCGTGAGGGAAGTTGCGGATTTGAGGTAAGATTAATCTTGTTTCGTTTTATACCATTCTTTGTACATCAGGTAGCCTTGGGCGTTCTTATGCGCCATCGCGCCGATTTCTTCCGTGCCTTCCTTCACTTTTCTGGCCGGTACTCCCGCATAGATACCCGGTTCCAGAACGCTGTTGCTCAATACGACCGCACCGGCAGCGATGATGGTATTGTCGGGAACCACGACATTGTCCATTAGAATGGCACCCATTCCCACCAATACGTTATTTCCTATTTTCGCTCCGTGGATAATCGCATTGTGTCCTACGGAAACATCGTTGCCTATTTCGCAGACGGAGCGCCGGTAAAGCGTATGCAGGACGGCTCCGTCCTGGATATTTACCCGGTCGCCGATCTTAATCGTATTTACATCTCCCCGCAGGACGGTGCTGTACCAGATGCTGCAATCATCTCCGATGGTTACATCTCCTATGATGGCGGCGTTTTCCGCCACGAAGCAGTTTTTTCCTATATCAGGTGTGCGACCGTTCAGTTCGCGTATAATCGCCATGACCCTAACATTTTAAAGACAAAGTTAATAAAATATACAAAACAGAGGCATCCGTTTTCGGATTACCTCTGTTTTATCGTATATGAAACCTAATTTGCGGCCTCTTCCTTCTCGCGTTTGGCCTTGGCCATGCGCTGATAATCGTCCATGGAAGCGACTACTAATTTCTCGTATTCCCTTTGGCCGGTGCCTGCAGGAATCGGATGTCCGCAGATTACGTTTTCTTTAAGGCCTTCCAGCGTATCCACTTTGCCGTAAATAGCGGCTTCGCTCAGTACCTTGGTCGTCTCCTGGAAAGAAGCGGCGGACATGAAGCTGCTGGTCTTCAAAGCAGCCCGGGTGATCCCCTGAAGTACCTGGTTGGAAGTGGCAGGAATGGCGTCCCGGGCTTCCACCGGTTTGAGATCCTGGCGTTTGAGAATGGA
This sequence comes from uncultured Bacteroidales bacterium, assembly GCA_947630665.1. Lineage (GTDB taxonomy): Bacteria > Bacteroidota > Bacteroidia > Bacteroidales > UBA932 > Egerieousia. The sequence goes on from CANRID010000001.1 coordinate 1,024, forward strand.
GTTCTCATCCCTGAGTCTCCGTACGGTAACGATCTGTCCGGCTTTGAGCGTTTGGGAATCTCCGGCATCCAGCACCACTTTCTTATCCCAGATATTGTCGTTTTCCTGCATGAATTCCCATTTATCTACTAACTGCTCCGGCAGGAAACGGGTGTCGCCCGGATCCACGATCTCCACCTTGCGCATCATCTGGCGAACGATGATCTCGAAATGTTTGTCGTTGATCTTCACTCCCTGCATCCGGTAAACCTCCTGCACTTCGTTCACGATATATTCCTGCACTTTGGTAGGACCCTGGATCGCTAAGATATCGGCCGGTGCAATCGCTCCGTCCGATAACGGCATTCCTGCCCGGACATAGTCGTTTTCCTGTACCAGGATTTGTTTGGACAGCGGAACCAGATATCTTTTTTCTTCTCCTGTCTTGGATTTGATGATGATTTCCCGGTTTCCGCGTTTGATTTTACCCATCTGCACTTCTCCGTTGATCTCGGATACGATTGCCGGATTGGAAGGATTTCTGGCCTCGAACAATTCCGTAACGCGAGGCAGACCGCCCGTGATGTCGCCCGATTTGCCGATGGCTCTCGGGATTTTGATCAGGGTATCTCCCGCCTTTACTTTCTGATTGTTTTCTACCATGATATGGGCCCCAACAGGAAGGTTGTACTGCCTGAGTTCGTTGCCCTCTTGGTCGATAATGCGGATGGTAGGGTTTTTCGATTTGTCCCTGGATTCGATTACGACTTTTTCACGGTGCAATGAGTATTCGTCGGTAGCCTCTTCGCGGAAAGTAACGCCTTCGATCAGGCTGTCATAGGATACCTTACCCGCAGTTTCCGTAATGGTAATGGCGTTGTAGGCGTCCCATTCGCAGATTTTATCTCCTTTTTTGACGGTATCTCCGTTTTTGAAATACAGGAGGGCTCCGTAAGGAATATTGTATTGGGATAGAGTAATGCCGGTATTGGAGTCCACGATACGCATTTCGGCAGTACGCCCGATTACTACTTCATGGCTCTGGCCGTCTTCCCCTTCTTTAACGATCGTCCTCAGTTCCTCGAACTCCAGACGCCCGTCGTAGCGGGTGATGATTTCGCTCTCGGAAACGCTGCTGGAAGCCGTGCCTCCCACGTGGAATGTTCTCAATGTCAACTGTGTACCCGGTTCTCCGATAGACTGGGCCGCGATAACGCCCACCACTTCTCCTTTTTCCACCATCCTGCCGCGGGCCAGGTTCCGTCCGTAACATTTTGCGCACACTCCTTTTCTGGATTCGCAGGTAAGTACGGAGCGGATCTCTACGGATTCTATCGGGAGAGACTCTATAAGGGCCGCGATATCTTCCGTAATCTCTTCGCCGGCCCCGATTATTTTTTCGCCGGTGAGCGGATTATAGACATCATGAACGGTCGTCCTTCCCAAGATCCGGTCATAGAGCGACTCTACGATATCGTCTTTGTTCTTGATGGCCGTCGCAACGAGTCCTCTCAGCGTTCCGCAATCCTCTTCATTGATAATCACGTCATGGGAAACATCTACCAGACGGCGTGTCAGATAACCGGCATCGGCTGTTTTCAAAGCGGTATCCGCCAAACCTTTACGGGCGCCGTGCGTGGAAATGAAGTATTCGAGTACGGAGAGTCCCTCTTTAAAATTGGAAAGGATAGGATTCTCGATAATTTCCGCGCCCTGGGAGCCGGACTTCTGAGGCTTGGCCATCAGACCGCGCATTCCGCACAACTGACGGATCTGCTCTTTGGATCCGCGGGCTCCGGAATCCAGCATCATATAGACCGGATTGAAACCCTGATTATCCGTTGCGATCTGTTTTTCCACGATATTGGTCAGCCTGGAATTGGTGTTGGTCCAGATATCTATGATCTGATTATACCTTTCATTATTGGTAATCAAACCGTTATTGTAGCTGAACTGAATGTTCCCCACAGCCTGGTATCCTTCTTCCACTAATTTCTGTTTTTCTTCCGGAATGATTACATCTTCCAGATTGAAGGACAGACCTCCCTTAAAGGCCATCTGATATCCGATATTCTTTATATCGTCCAGGAACTGGGAGGTTCTCGCCACTCCGGATACTTTGAGGACTTTACTGATAATATCGCGCAGCGATTTCTTTGTCAGGATTTCATTTATAAAGCCTACTTCCGGAGGTACTACCTGATTGATTATCACGCGCCCGGCTGTAGTTTTAACCATGTGGAATCCTTTGGACGGATCGGTAGGATCTACCGGAAGACGGACTTCAATTTCCGCATGCAGGTCGAGCCGGCCTTCGTTATGGGCGATAATGATCTCCTCCGGGCCATAATACTTCATGTTTTCCCCTTTGACGCCTTTGCGGGGCTTGGTGATATAGTACAAGCCGAGTACCATGTCCTGGGACGGAACGGTAATAGGAGCGCCGTTGGCCGGATTCAGAATATTATGCGACCCCAGCATCAACAATTGCGCTTCCAGAATGGCAGCGTTGCCTAATGGGAGATGTACGGCCATCTGGTCTCCGTCGAAATCCGCATTGAAAGCCGTACAGGCCAGCGGATGCAACTGGATGGCTTTTCCTTCGATCAGTTTCGGCTGGAATGCCTGAATACCCAGACGGTGCAGGGTAGGGGCGCGGTTGAGCAGAACCGGATGCCCTTTCATTACGTTTTCCAGAATGTCCCAGATTACCGGATCCTTGCGATCCACTATCTTCTTGGCGGATTTGACGGTCTTGACAATTCCCCTTTCGATCAGTTTCCGGATAATGAAAGGTTTGTATAATTCGGCCGCCATGTATTTAGGCAAACCGCATTCATGCATTTTAAGTTCCGGTCCTACTACGATCACGGAACGGGCCGAGTAATCCACCCTTTTACCCAACAAATTCTGACGGAAACGGCCTTGTTTCCCTTTCAGACTGTCGGACAAGGATTTCAGGGTACGGTTCGCTTCGGTTTTTACCGCATTGGATTTTCTGGAATTATCGAACAGCGAATCCACAGCTTCCTGCAACATACGCTTCTCGTTCCTCAAGATCACTTCCGGAGCCTTTATCTCGATCAGCCTTTTCAAACGGTTGTTACGGATGATAACCCTTCTGTAAAGATCGTTCAGATCGGATGTGGCGAAACGGCCTCCGTCTAACGGTACCAGCGGCCTGAGTTCTGGCGGGATCACCGGAATGACTTTCAGGATCATCCATTCGGGACGATTGACATCCCGGGATTCGCGGAACGCTTCGATCACGCTCAATCTTTTCAATGCCTCCGCTTTCCTTTGCTGGGAAGTTTCAGTTTCTATCTTACTTCTCAGATCGTAGGACAAGTCGTCCAGATTCAAACGGGTCAAAAGCTTGTAAATCACTTCCGCCCCCATTCCTGCTACGAATTTGTTGGGATCTTCGTCGTCCAACATCTGGTTTTCTTTGGGAAGATTGTCCAGAATATTCAGATATTCTTCCTCCGTGAGAAAATCCATTGCCTTTACGCCGTTATCCGCAGCGACACCCGGCTGGACTACGATATATCTTTCATAATAAATGATCGCATCCAGTTTTTTGGAAGGGATTCCCAGCAGATATCCTATTTTATTGGGAGTGGATCGAAAATACCAGATATGGGCTACCGGAACGGTCAGAGTGATGTGTCCCATTCTTTCCCTTCTCACCTTTTTCTCTGTCACCTCCACTCCGCATCGGTCGCAGATGATTCCTCTGTAACGGATCCTTTTATATTTTCCGCAATGACATTCGTAGTCTTTGGACGGCCCGAAGATTCTTTCGCAGAAAAGGCCATCCCTTTCCGGTTTATAAGTACGATAGTTTACAGTTTCAGGCTTCAGAACCTCCCCGGAAGATCGTTCCAGGATCTCTTCCGGCGAAGCCAGCCCGATCGTTATCCGGTTAAAATTGCTTTTAACCTTAATCTCTTTCTTCAAAGACATATTTTTATTATTTCTAATTATCGAATACTCGGTTGAATTAATCCAGATTTACGCTCAATCCCAGTCCGCGAAGCTCATGAAGCAGAACGTTCAGCGACTCCGGAATTCCCGGCGTAGGCATCGGATCTCCTTTAACAATAGCTTCGTAAGCCCTGGATCGGCCCACTACGTCATCGGATTTGATGGTCAGAATTTCCTGTAGGATATTGGATGCGCCGAATGCCTCTAACGCCCATACCTCCATTTCTCCGAAACGCTGTCCTCCGAACTGCGCTTTTCCGCCCAAAGGCTGCTGGGTGATCAAGGAGTAAGGACCTATTGAACGGGCATGCATCTTGTCATCTACCATGTGGCCCAGCTTAATCATGTAAATGACTCCCACTGTCGCCGGCTGGTCGAACAATTCGCCGGTACCTCCGTCCCGCAGGTAGGTCTTGCCGTATCTCGGCAAACCCGCCTTGTCGGTGTATTCGCAGATATCCTCCAAGGAAGCTCCGTCGAAAATCGGAGTCGCGAATTTCAGTCCCAGCTCTCTGCCGGCCCAACCTAATACGGTTTCATAAATCTGTCCCAGGTTCATACGGGACGGTACTCCTAACGGATTCAATACGATATCCACAATGGAACCGTCTTCCAAGAACGGCATATCCTCGTCCCTGACTAATTTGGCCACGATACCTTTATTCCCGTGGCGTCCGGCCATTTTATCGCCTACCCGGATCTTTCTTTTCTTGGCTACATATACTTTCGCCAATTGCATAATGCCGGTCGGCAGTTCGTCTCCGATGGTCAGATTGTATTTGATCCTCTTTAATTCGGCATCGTATTCCTTATGGGCGATCAGATAATTATTGATCAACTGCTTGATCATATTATTCGCATTCTTGTCTCCCGTCCATTTGGTAGGATTGATGTTTTCGTAATCGATACCGTTCAGCATTTCCCGGGTAAACGGACTTCCTTTGGCTATGATCTCCACTCCGTACAGATCGTTGACGCCCTGGGATTCTTTCTTATCCGTCAGCACCATGAGTTTGTCGAGGAATTTTTCCCTGAGCGCACCGGCTTTCCGGTTGAACTCGTCTTCGGCCTGCTGAACCTGTATCTTGATATTGTTCTTGCCCTTCTTGCCGCCCGTCTCTTTTCCTACCTGCGTGAACAATCTCTTGCCTATAATGGTTCCCGACAGAGAAGGGGATGCTTTTAGGGAGGCATCCTTCACATCTCCCGCTTTATCTCCGAAAATCGCCCGCAGCAATTTTTCTTCCGGAGACGGATCGCTTTCGCCTTTAGGAGTGATCTTCCCGATAAGGATATCCCCCGGTTCCACATTGGCCCCTATACGGATAATACCGTTCTCGTCCAGATCTTTGGTAGCCTCTTCGCTTACATTCGGAATATCGGAAGTAAGTTCCTCCATTCCCCGTTTGGTATCCCTCACTTCCATGATATACTCATCTACATGGATGGAAGTGAAGATATCCTCCCGGATAATCCTTTCGGACAATACGATGGCATCCTCGAAATTATAACCTTTCCACGGCATGAACGCCACTTTCAGATTCCTTCCTAAAGCGAGTTCCCCGTTTTGGGTGGCATACCCCTCGGTCAGTATCTGTCCCAGAGTCACTTTATCGCCTTTTTTCACGATCGGTTTCAGGTGAATGGAAGTACTCTGGTTGGTTTTCCTGTATAAAGGCAGTTTATAGACGGTTATTTCCGGTTCGAAACTTACGAACTTTTCTGCTTCCGTCCTTTCATATTTCACATGAATTTCATTCGCATCCACATACACGATTTCCCCTTTTCCGGTGGCGCAAACCTGTGTACGGGAATCTTTTACGACCGGTCCTTCGAGACCCGTACCCACGATAGGGGCTTCCGGACGGATGATCGGCACCGCCTGCCGCATCATGTTGGATCCCATCAATGCGCGGTTGGCATCGTCATGCTCGAGGAACGGAATCAGGGAAGCCGCGATGGAGGCGATCTGGTTCGGAGCCACATCCATCAGATGGACTTCTTCTTTGCTTACTACCGGATAATCCGCTTCGAAACGGCATTTGATCCTTTCATCGGTCAGGTTGCCTTCTGCGTCCAGATGCGCGTTTGCCTGAGCCACCATCTTATCCTCCTCTTCTTCCGCGCTCATATACACGCATCCCTTAGGAGACATATCGACTTTCCCGTTTTCCACTTTTCTGTATGGAGTTTCGATAAAGCCCAGATCGTTGATTCGCGCATATACGCACAAAGAAGAGATCAGTCCGATATTCGGTCCTTCCGGAGTCTCGATAGGGCAAAGTCTTCCGTAATGAGTATAATGCACGTCCCGGACTTCGAAGCCCGCTCTGTCTCTGGACAATCCTCCCGGGCCTAAGGCGGAGAGCCGCCTTTTATGAGTCATTTCCGCCAGGGGATTGGTCTGGTCCATAAATTGGGACAGCTGGCTGGTGCCGAAGAAAGAGTTGATAACGGAAGAAAGGGTCTTGGCATTGATCAGATCTATCGGGGTAAATACTTCGTTGTCCCTTACGTTCATCCTCTCCCGTATAGTCCTGGCCATACGCGCCAGACCTACGCTGAACTGGTTGGCCAATTGCTCGCCTACCGTACGGATTCTCCGGTTGCTCAGATGGTCGATATCATCCACTACGGCTTTCGAATTGATAAGCTGGATCAGATATCGGATAATCTCGATGATATCCGCTTTCGTAAGTACCCGCACATCCGAAGGTGTGGACAGATTCAGTTTGCGGTTCAGACGGTAGCGGCCCACGTCTCCCAAATCGTATCTTTTGTCCGAGAAGAATAATTTATCGATCACATCCCGGGCGGTAGCTTCGTCAGGCGGTTCCGAGTTGCGCAACTGGCGGTAAGTATAGAAGATCGCTTCTTTTTCCGAGTTACACTGGTCTTTCTGCAAAGTATTGTGAATGATAGCGAAATCGCTCGCATTGGCATCGTCTTTATGTACTAAGATCGTACTTACCCCCGATTCCAGAATATCGTCTATATGTTCTTCTGCGAGAATGGTTTCCCTATCTATAATTATTTCGTTCCGTTCGATATAGACCACTTCTCCGGTATCTTCGTCCACGAAATCTTCGTTCCAGGTCTTCAATACCCTTGCGGCCAGTTTGGAACCGATGCATTTTTTCAGGTTGGCTTTGGTTACTTTTACTTCGTTAGCCAGTCCGAAGATATCGAGAATGTCTTTATCGCTTTCAAAGCCGATAGCCCTGAGCAGCGTGGTGACAGGTAATTTCTTCTTACGGTCGATATATGCATACATCACGTTGTTGATGTCGGTGGCAAATTCGATCCACGACCCTTTGAAAGGGATGATGCGCGCCGAATATAATTTCGTCCCGTTGGCGTGCAGGCTTTGTCCGAAAAATACGCCCGGAGAACGGTGCAGTTGAGAGACCACTATACGCTCGGAGCCGTTGATAATGAAGGTGCCCCGGGGTGTCATATAAGGAATGGTCCCTAAATAAACGTCCTGAATGACGGTATCGAAATCTTCGTGTTCAGGATCGGTACAATACAGCTTGAGTTTGGCTTTGAGAGGGACGCTATATGTAAGACCTCTGTCCAAGCACTCGTCCATAGAGTAACGTGGCGGGTCGATGAAATAGTCAATAAATTCCAGAACAAAATTGTTGCGGGTATCCGTGATTGGGAAGATCTCCTGAAAAACCTTGAATAAGCCTTCATTCCTACGGTTTTCCGCTGTGGTATCTAGTTGGAAAAAGTCTTTGAAAGACTTTAATTGCACTTCTAGAAAATCCGGATACTCTAAGAGTGATTTAGAAGTCGCGAATGTAATCCGCTGATTATTTGTATTTTGCGACATTGTTATTTGGTTGGTTGAAAATAAACTTAAAAAAACGACAAAAAGGTTTAGGGCCTATTTGCCCTAAACCTGAGAATTTTTCCCGCATGAATGATACGGGAAGCGAAGTTTATTTAACTTCAACTTCTGCGCCCGCTTCTTCAAGTTGTGCTTTTACTTGCTCGGCCTCTGCCTTAGCCACTTTTTCCTTAATGGCTTTAGGAGCGGCATCCACTAAATCCTTCGCTTCTTTCAAACCAAGACCGGTGATTTCCTTCACGATTTTTACAACTTGTAATTTCGCCTGACCGGCTGATTTGAGGATAACGTCGAATTCGGTTTGCTCGGCAGCGGCGGCGGCTCCGGCTCCTGCGGCTGCAGGACCGGCAACAGCGACAGCAGCGGCTGCAGGCTCGATTCCGTATTCTTCTTTTAGAACTTTAGCCAATTCTTGTACATCTTTTACAGAAAGGTTTACTAATTCTTCTGCAAATTTTTTGATATCTGCCATGGTTGTTTGTTTTTTTTATGTGTTAATTATTTTTTATTCTTTTTCTGATAATGTTTTTACGATTCCTGCGATTTTGCCGCCGCCCTGTGCCTGAAGAGCCGATATGACATTCTGCATAGGGGATTGCAGCAAACCGATAATATCGCCGATAAGTTCTTCGCGGGACTTGATATTGACTAACGTCTCCAGATTTTCGGCGCCGATATATGCGCATTCCTGCACTAAAGCTCCTTTGAGAACCGGTTTGTTGTTTTCTGCACTGAATTCTTTGATAAGTCTGGCAGGTGCGTTGGCGGTCTCCGCAAACATTATAGCCGTAGAACCGTTAAGGATATTCTCAAATTGGTCCAAACCTTCTATTTCTCTTTTCTTCAGAGCTTTGAAGAATAAAGTATTTTTTACGACAACCAATTTGATTTGTTTCTCAAAGCAAGCGCGACGCAACTTGGTAGTTACCTCGGCGTTGAGGCCGGCGATATCGGTAACGTAAAAGTTGGGCGTCCGTTCCAGTTGCGCTGAGATATTTTCAATAATTTGTAATTTTTCTTCTTTTCTCATAACAGATTATTTTATTATTCAGCAGCACCGGAGGTCTTGCTATCCACACAGATTCCGGGGCCCATGGTAGAGGATAAAAATACGCTCTTTACATAAGTGCCCTTAAGTGCCTGCGGTTTAAGTTTTATAACGGTATTTAAAAACTCGGTGGCGTTTTCGGCTAATTTCACGGCATCGAAAGATACTTTACCGATGCAGGCATGAACGATGCCTTGTTTGTCGACTTTAAAGTCTATTTTACCGGCTTTAACCTCTTTAACCGCTTTCCCGATTTCCATGGTGACTGTACCCGTTTTCGGGTTCGGCATCAGGCCTCTCGGACCGAGGATTCTACCGATGGCACCTATTTTAGCCATTACGGACGGAGTACAGATAATGACATCCACATCTGTCCAGCCTCCTTTGATTTTTTCGATATATTCGTCCAATCCGACAAAATCCGCTCCGGCCTCTTTGGCCTCGGTTTCTTTGTCAGGGGTACACAAAACCAGTACGCGGGTTTCTTTTCCTGTTCCGTGAGGAAGCGTCACAACACCGCGAACCATCTGATTGGCTTTACGGGGATCAACACCCAGACGAACAGCGATATCTACCGAAGCATCGAATTTGGTGAAGGAAGTCTCCTTTACCAAAGCGCACGCTTCCGACAGCCTGTACTGTTTGCCTGCCTCTATCTTAGACTCTGCTACTTTTTGATTTTTAGTTAGCTTACTCATAGCGTGTGATATTTAATTTACATCGGCAGGAAATGTTCCTTCTACATTAATACCCATACTGCGTGCCGTTCCTGCAACCATGCTCATCGCGGATTTCAAGGTAAATGCGTTCATATCCGGCATTTTGTCCTGCGCTATCGCGCGAATCTGATCCCAGGTGACGGATGCGACTTTTTTACGGTTCGGTTCCGCCGATCCCGATTGTATTTTGGCTGCCTCTTTAAGCTGTACCGCTACAGGGGGCTGCTTTACTACAAACGTAAAAGACTTATCACTGAATACGGTGATAATCACTGGCAATACCTTACCGGCTTTGTCTTGGGTACGGGCATTAAATTGCTTGCAAAAATCCATAATGTTAACACCCTTGGAACCCAAGGCCGGACCTACGGGAGGGGATGGATTTGCGGCGCCGCCTTTAATCTGCAATTTAATGAATGCGGCAATTTCTTTAGCCATAACAATTCGATTATTTATTCTTTAACTACTTGAACAAAATTGAGTTCCAATATAGTCTTCCTTCCGAAGATCTTGACCATCACTTTCAGTTTCCTTTTGTCTTCTATGATTTCTTCGATCGTTCCGTCAAAACCGTTGAAAGGACCGTCGATGACTTTGACTGCCTCTCCTATAATGAAAGGGGTTATGTTCTCTTCGTCCTTGTCCATCAACTCGTCCACCCTGCCCAGGATGCGGTTGACTTCCGACTGGCGGAGCGGAGTAGGTTCCTTTTCCTTGCTGCCTTGTTTTTCCGAAAGAAATCCGGATATATGGGGCAGGTTACGGATGATATGCTGGATCTCTCCGGTCAATGCCGCCTCTATAAGGATATAGCCCGGATAGAATATTCTCTCCATGCTAACCTTTTTACCGTTTTTAACCTGGTAAATTTTTTCGGTAGGAATCAGGACTTGGGAAACATAATCTTCGAGGCCCAATCTTTTGACCTCGTTTTCTATATATTCCTTTGCCTTCTTTTCCTTCCCTCCGGCAGCGCGGACAACATACCACTTTTTGGCAATTTCACTCATGACTTAGTACAACATGTTATAAATAAATGTCATTATGTTCTTGAACGCAAGGTCCATCGCAAAAATGACAATCGCAAAAATCAAGGAAGCAACCATAACGACAATGGCAGAACTCTGCAACTGGGGCCAGGTAGGCCAGCTGACTTTTTTTGCTAACTCGATGTACGACTCTTTGAAATACAAAGCAATTTTGTTCATTTTGTTTTGATTATGACAACGGCAGTGGAAGCTTTGCTGTTATCCGATTTAAAAAACCAAACCGTAACATCTGGTCTTGCAGGGGCAGAGCGATTCGAACGCCCATCAACGGTTTTGGAGACCGCTATTCTACCCTTGAACTATGCCCCTAAATAAAGCTTTCACCTTAGTAGATGAAAGCTTCGACCATATTCATCTGCGAATAATAGAAGGTATTATTCGATAATGGAAGTCACTTGACCCGCACCTACGGTACGTCCGCCTTCACGGATGGCGAAACGAAGACCTTCGTTGATGGCAACCGGGTAAATCAGCTCTACCGTAATGGTTACGTTATCTCCCGGCATTACCATTTCAACTCCCTCAGGCAGAAGGATCTCTCCGGTAATATCCAATGTACGGATAAAGAACTGAGGACGGTATTTATTGTGGAAAGGAGTGTGGCGTCCGCCTTCTTCTTTCTTCAATACATAAATTTCGGCCTTGAATTTTTTATGAGGAGTAATGGTACCCGGTTTTGCGATAACCTGACCTCTCTTGATCTCTTTTTTGTCGATACCGCGCAACAACAGACCTACATTATCTCCGGCTTCTCCTTGATCCAGCAGTTTGCGGAACATTTCCACTCCGGTAACGGTACTTTTCTTAGGTTCTTCGCCCAGACCGATAATCTGAATTTCTTCTCCCACTTTGATGACTCCGGTTTCAATTCTACCGGTAGCTACGGTACCGCGGCCGGTAATGGAGAATACGTCCTCGACAGGCATCAGGAACGGTTTTTCTACATCACGTGGAGGCAGCGGAATATAAGTATCTACGGCATCCATCAGCTCGATGACCTTTGCTTCCCATTGAGGGTCTCCGTTCAATGCGCCTAATGCGGAACCGCGGATGATAGGAGTATTGTCTCCGTCGAAATTGTAGAAGTTCAACAGCTCGCGTACTTCCATTTCCACCAAGTCGATCATTTCTGGATCATCTACTAAGTCCACTTTATTCAGGAATACGACGATTTTCGGAACGTTTACCTGACGGGCCAACAGAATATGTTCGCGGGTCTGAGGCATAGGACCGTCGGTAGCGGCCACAACCAATATGGCACCATCCATCTGGGCGGCACCGGTAACCATGTTCTTTACATAGTCGGCATGGCCAGGACAATCTACATGTGCGTAGTGGCGGGTAGCCGTTTGATATTCTACATGGGCGGTGTTGATGGTGATACCGCGCTCTTTTTCTTCCGGAGCGTTATCGATAGAGTCGAAAGAACGTACCTCCGATAAACCATTTTTAGCTAAAACGGTGGTGATGGCAGCCGTCAAAGTGGTTTTACCATGATCGACGTGGCCGATAGTACCGATGTTAACGTGAGGTTTATCCCTTTTAAAAGTTTCTTTTGCCATAATAATAAAATTTAATTGAATATTTACACACTAATAGAGCCGGTGATGGGAATTGAACCCATGACCTCTTCCTTACCAAGGAAGCGCTCTACCTCTGAGCTACACTGGCTTTAAAAGAGCGGAAGACGAGATTCGAACCCGCGACCCTCAGCTTGGAAGGCTGATGCTCTACCGACTGAGCTACTTCCGCGTTTTTATTCCGATTTATTCCGGCCCGACGGTTCCGACCGGAAAACATCATTTTGTCAATAAACAGTAAAAGTGGGGAGAGCAGGATTCGAACCTACGAAGGCGTACGCCAGCAGATTTACAGTCTGCCCCAGTTGGCCACTTTGGTATCTCCCCGTTTATGCAAGCAGTTCAAAAAACTTTTTATCGCTTTTCAGCCTGGTTTGTCAGAGCGGCTTCGAGCCGATGGAGGGATTCGAACCCCCGACCAGCTGATTACAAATCAGCTGCTCTGGCCAACTGAGCTACATCGGCGATATGTCAGTTCCCGGTGAAAATCACTTCTTTTTCATTCGGGATTGCAAAGGTATGATTTTAGAATCAATCTACCAAACTTTTTAGGAAAAATCGTAAAAAAACTTCACCCGGATACATACGCTTTTTTGATTTCCCGATAAATATCGTCTGTATTGTAACCGCATTCGGAAATCAGCTCATCTACGGTACCCTGTTGCACAAAACGGTCGGGAATACCCAGTCCCACCACTTTTACATCGAACCTCCCCGATGCCACAAATTCCGATACTGCGCTGTACAATCCTCCCGATAAAATGCCGTCTTCCACGGTAATGATTGTTCTGGCCCGCCGGCAGGCATCTTCTATCGCTGCGGTATCGACAGGCTTTAAAAAACGCATGTTATAATGTATGGGAGCATATCCTTCCGCTGCAATCTTGTCTATCGCTATAGAGGCCCTGTTCCCGATGGTTCCCAACGTAATGACGGCCACCTTTTCTCCGTCTCTGAGCATTTCCGCTTTCCCGGGGAGAATTTTTTGGAATGGCTTTTTCCACTCCAACCCCTGGCAGTTGCCCCGGGGGTACCGGATAGCGGTAATGCCGTATTCGGGCAATGTGGCTGAATACATCATGTTCCGGAGTTCCGTTTCGTTCAGGGGCGCCGCTATAATCAGGTTGGGAATCATGCGCATGTAGGCAAGATCGAACATGCCGTGATGCGTGGCGCCGTCTTCCCCCACGATGCCGCTCCGGTCTATACAGAATATGACTTTCAGGTTCTGGAGAGCTACATCGTGAATGATGTTGTCGAAGGCTCTTTGCATAAAGGCGGAATAGATGTTGCAGAAAGGCAACATTCCGTTTGCGGCCAGCCCTGCCGAAAATGTTACGGCATGCTGTTCCGCGATTCCCACATCGAATGTCCTTTCGGGAAGGACGCGCATCATGGTAGTGAGCGAGCATCCCGAGGCCATGGCGGGAGTAATGGCGACGATCCTCGGATCGGCCTGGGCCAATTCCAATATCGTATCTCCGAATACATCCTGATATCTGTAAATATGATTCTCTCCGGTAAGCCGCTTTCCGGTGAGGATATCGAATTTTCCGGGAGCATGCCATACGCTCTGGTCCTGTTCGGCCGGTTTGTAGCCTTTGCCCTTTACCGTATGGATATGAAGCAGCTTCGGACCTTTGATGTTTTTGATATTCGTAAGGGTCGTAACCAATTCTCCTATATCGTTGCCATCTACGGACCCGAAATACCGGAAGCCGAGACCTTCGAAAATGGAGCCGCTTTTGAAAAAGGCGAGTTTGGTGCTCAGGGTGAATTTCTGGATCAGGCGCCGGCAGCGTCCGTTGCCCAGTTTATCCCAGATCTTGTTTTTTATCTTATTGTAGGCGGGAGACGTGGAGATTTTCAGAAAATAATTGTGAAGGGCTCCCACATTGGAGTCGATGGAGATCTGGTTATCGTTCAGGATGACCAGCAGGTCCGATTTCATGGCACCCGCATTGTTCAGTCCTTCGAAAGCCAGCCCTCCCGTCATGGCTCCGTCTCCGATTACCGCAATCACTTTGATGTTCTCTCCTTTCAGACGGGCCGCTTCCGCGATACCTAAGGCGGCGGAGATGGATGTAGAGGTATGGCCGGAGCCGAAAGCATCGTACGGACTTTCGGACATTTTTATGAATCCGCTCAGTCCGTTGTATTTCCGGTTGTTGATAAAAGCCTCGCGTCTTCCGGTAATGATTTTATGGGCGTAAGCCTGATGTCCTACGTCCCATATCACTTTATCGACAGGAGTATTGAATACGTAATGTATGGCTACCGATAATTCCACCGCCCCCAGACTTGCGCCCAGGTGACCTGGATTCTTGGAGCAGCATGCTATCATGTATTCTCTTATTTCATTGCATAACTGCTTGAGCTCCTTACAACTATAATTTCTTATATCTTCGGGGTCATTTACTTTGTATAGCAATTCCATTCCGCTCTCTTTATACTTGTATTCAATCGTCCGGCCCGGCGTTTTTAAAACCGGGCCGGCGAATTATGAAGATTATGAAACAGTTTTCTGCAACGCTTGTTCAGAGCCGTATCTTGCCGTTCTAATCGTTCTTCTTCATATTAGGTACCTGCAATCCGTAATGTTTCTTCTTGTCGAGGAGCTTGATGCAGAAGGCGATTATGATGGAAGACCCGCATATTCCCACGAAAATCAGCATAGGAAGGGTATAGTCGTAATGCGCGATGCCGGCCGTGGCCCTTTCCAGTTCCTGGGCGGTGGCTTCCACTCCCAATCCTTTGGCTATAATGGCGTCCTGTATCTGTTTATACTGCGGCATGATGCAATGATTGTTCAGCACCTTGCCTATCAGCAGCGGCATGCCCCATAACCCGATATTCTGGATAAAGAACGTAAGGGCCATCGTAGTGCCGAACTGCCGTTCCGGCATGATCTTGGCTAAGGACGGCCACATGGCGGCCGGAACCATGGCGAAGCCGATTCCTAAGAATACCATCAGAATGACGGCGATATACCACTTGGTTACGAATGGGGCCGCGAAAAGACAGTGGACCAAAGTAATGATAACCGCACCGGAGATCATCAGGTCCGCACCGTGTCCTATTTTGTCATAAATACGGCCGAACAGCGGTGTCAGGATGATACATCCGAAAGGCAGCATGCTCGGAATAAATCCCGCCACTTTGGGATCGACGGAGAATTTGTTTACCATCAGGTCGGAAGCGTATTTGAGGAACGGGAAAACCGCGGAGTAGAACAGAACGCACAACAGGGCGATCAGCCAGAATCCCGGATTGGTAATAATGGCTTTTACGTCTTTGATATTGAAAGATTCTTCCGGAGCGGTTTCTTCTGCTTTGATCTGATTGTCTAACTTTTTGTCATAGAAAGAGTAGATGAGGAAGCATACGCTGCCCAATATGAGGATAATGAGAACAACCAGTACGGATGCGCTTACATTCCCGAAATGATTTGCAATCATAGGAGAGAAAGCCAGTGAGGCGGCAGAACCCAGACGGGCCAGAGAAAGCTGTAATCCCATGGCCAAGGCAAGCTCTTTTCCCGAGAACCATTTGACGATGGCTTTACTTACCGTGATACCGGCGACCTCGGCACCTACTCCGAATATCCCGAATCCGACCACGGCCCAGAATACCTGCATCTTGATCTGATCCCCCAGAAAATTCATACTGGTTTCCAGTAGGGAAGGGGTGGTCATGGCCCAGTATTTCAAGGCTATTCCTCCCACCATCAGGATACAGGAAAGAATACCGGTAAAACGGATTCCTTTTCTGTCCAGAATAAGCCCTCCGAAAATCAGCATCCCGAGAAATACATTGAATATGGAATAAGAGCTGCTGAACCAGCCGTATTCCGTACTGTTCCACAGATTGTTTTTTTCCAGCAATGTTTTCAGCGGGGAAAACACGTCGGATCCCACGTATGCGGCAAACATGGTCAATGCAATCAGCAGCAGTGCGGTCCATCTGACGGCAGCGGAATCTCTAAGTAAAGTTGTGACTTTTGTTTTCATCGAGTTATGTTTTAAGTTTAATTTTGGTTAGTAGTCTTTCAGTCAGTCGTTATTCCTGAAGATGGTCTGTTCCCTGTCCGGCCCGAGTGAAATAATAGTAACGGGTACGTTCAGTTCTTTTTCTATGAACCGGACATAGGTCATGAATTCAAAAGGAAGCTCTTCCTCTTTCCTGATGGAGGAGAGGTCTTTTTTCCACCCCTTGAATTCTTTGTAAACAGGTTCTATCCGGGCGTAGGTGTCGTAAGGAACCTGATTGGTCTCTACTCCGTTTACGCGATAGGCGACAGCCGCCTTTATGGTATCGAAAGAATCCAGCACATCCGCCTTCATCATGATGAGTTCATTGACTCCGCTCAGCATGATGGCGTATTTGAGAGCGACCAAATCCAGCCAGCCCGTCCTGCGGGGACGTCCGGTGGTGGCGCCGAATTCGAACCCTTTCTGCCGGAGTTCTTCTCCGGTAGGATCGTTCAGTTCGGTAGGAAAAGGCCCGCTGCCCACGCGGGTGCAATACGCCTTGAAAATGCCATAGACTTTTCCGATCTTTCCGGGCGCCGCTCCCAGACCGATGCATACTCCGGCGCAGGTCGTGGAAGAGGAGGTTACGAAAGGATAGGAGCCGAAGTCGACATCCAGCATGGATCCCTGGGCGCCTTCCGCAAGAATCTTCTTGTTATCGGAGAGATAATGGTTTACGGTATATTCCCCGTCGATCAGCGGAAAAGATTTCATGTATTCCACCGCTTCCATCCATTCCGCTTCTTTTTCCTGCGCATCGTACTCGTAATCGAACTGTTTCAGGAAAGAGATATGCTTTTGCTTGAGTGCTTCGAAACGTTTTTTGAAATCCGGAGCCAGCGTATCTCCTACCCGCACTCCGTTGCGGCCGGTTTTGTCCATATAGGCGGGTCCGATTCCCTTGAGGGTGGAGCCGATCTTGGAAGCTCCTTTCGATGCCTCCGATGCCGCATCTATGATCCGGTGGGTGGGCAGGATCAGATGGGCTTTTTTGGAGATCATTACCCGCTTCCGTACCGGAACGCCCATAGCTTCTATTTCCATGCATTCTTCCCGGAAGATGATCGGATCGATTACCACTCCGTTGCCGATGATATTAACGGTATTTTTTCTGAATACTCCCGACGGGACCGTATGCAAAACGAATTTTTTGCCTTCGAAATGAAGGGAATGCCCGGCATTGGGGCCTCCCTGGAAACGAGCGATGACCGGATATGAATTGGCTAACACATCTACTATTTTCCCTTTTCCTTCGTCGCCCCACTGCAAGCCCAATACAACGTCTATTTTCATATTGTTCTGTTTGTTTTTAAAGGCATATCGGTATCCGCGCGCCAAACCCTACGGCCTCGGAGTGTATATGCCTGTATGATGTTTTTAAGTGCAATGAAAAATTATCGGATTAATTTAAAATTTGCTCCGGTGCGGAACCGGGTTCTCCATATCAGAACGGAAGATCGTCCGAGCCGTCCTCCATCGGGAAGTCCGAAGTCTGTCCTGCGCCCGGGGAAGCGTTCTGAGGTGCCTGATAGCCGCCCTGAAAAGACGTTCCCTGCGGATAGGAGCCTCCTGTTTGCGGATAGGAGGGGCCTTGCGGATGCCCGCCCGGGTAACCTCCCTGCTGGCCGGGATATCCTCCCTGAGCCGTATCGCCTTTTTTGCCCAGCAAACGGATATTGTCCGCTATGATTTCTGTGGTATATCTTTTCTGACCGGTCTGGTCGTTCCAGCTCCGGGTGCGGATTTTACCTTCGATAAACAACTGCGTTCCTTTGGTTACGTATTTCTCTACCAAATCCGCCAGATTTCTCCAGCATACGATATTGTGCCATTCGGTCTGATCTTGCAGCACGCCGCCCTTGTCCTTGAACCTTTCAGTCGTCGCCAGGGTAAATGAGGCAACGGCCGTTCCGGATTCGAGATGTCTCACCTCCGGATCTTTACCCACATTCCCTATCAATAAAACTTTGTTATAAGACATAATCGATATAATTTTTAACGGTTAAAATTACGACTTTCTTGCGAGAATCGGAAGCAAAAAAAGATAAATTTTACCGTATGCCTATTATTTTTCTCATTCGTAATAAATTAGGCTTTCTCCCCGTAAATAGTTCAAAGGCGGGAACGGCCTGATTGTAAAGCCAGTATTTTCCTGAAATATATAACAGGTTGTCATCGTGATTGTTGGGTAAAAATGCCGGTTTCGCGTAATTGGCTTCGAATAATACTTTTCCTTTCAGGTCTGCCTGTTCCAGCTGCGGAATTTTAAACGACAGGGAATATACGACCAGATCCGCCCGGGAGAGATAATTCCCGATTTCATCTAAAGAAAGGCATTCCGCTCCGGCGGCGCGGGCGAACGGAGCTGCCTTGGACAAAGTGCGGTTGGCTAAGGCGACGGTCATTCCCAGATCCGCCAATGCGAGGGTTGCCGCTTTCCCCGCCCCGCCGGCCCCTATTACTATGGCCGTCTTCACGCCCTTGTCCCGTAAAGACGGCGGAAGTGCCTCGGGACGGGAAGCCAGGGCTGTGATTGTGTTTCTGACCCCATAATAATCGGTATTATAGGAAAATATTCCTTCCGGTCTTTTCAGAAGCAGATTGGTGCTTCCTAAAAGTGAGGAAATCCTGTCGGGAAAGGCGGCATAATTCATGGCCGCATCCTTGAACGGGGCCGTGACATTGATGCCTGCAAAATCTTCCCGGAGGAATCTTTCCATCGCTTTTTCTATCGATTCCGATTCTATCAGTTCGTAGGTGTCCTTGCTCTCTCCGTAGGCCGCCCGGAAAAGGGCGGGACTTTGCGAGTGGGATATGGGATGTCCGATTAGTCCGAATCTGGCCATACTATTTTAACTTCGTTACAAACACGCTTCGCCTCGGCATAATCCAAATTTCATTTGCCTTCTGCTCTCGGCTTGCAGTTTATTTTACATCAGTTATGCGTATCCGTATTGCGTTTGCAGTTGCGTTGCCGGACGGCTTCGTAGCAAAGGACGGCGGCGGAAACGGAGACGTTGAGCGAATCCAGCCGGCCCAGCATGGGTATCCGGATTTTTGCATCCGATGCCTGCCGCCAGAAATCCGTAAGCCCCTGCGATTCACTCCCCATGACAATCGCGCCGGGTCCGGTCATGTCGGTATCGTAATACGGAAGAGAATCCTGCAATTGGGCCGTAAAGATGGCTATCTTGTTTTTGCGGAGCCATTCTAAAGCCTTCTCGTTGGAACAGACGGCAATCTGGCAGGAGAAAACCGCCCCTAAGCTGGCTCGTATGAGGTTCGGGTTATAAATGTCCGTCAGCGGGTCGCACACTATAACGGCATCCGCTCCGCAGGCATCCGCCGTCCGCAGCAGGGCGCCCAGATTCCCCGGTTTCTCCACCCTTTCCACCGCTAATATCAGCGGGTTCTCCGAGAGCGCGACCTTTTCCGGAGAATGGTCTTTGGCTTCGGCTATCGCCACTATGCCTTCCGTCCCTTCCCGATAGGCCAATTTCGAATATACTTCGGGCGTTACGGAATAGAACGCGGATTCCGGCGTCCGCAAGGCGATTCTTTCCACCTCCTGCTGCGGCAGCGCATGAGGATTGAAAAATACGGAACGGATCCGGTAACCGGCTGTCATACATTGTTCGAACTCCCTTTTCCCCTCTACGGCGAAAAGACCCCGTTCCCGACGGAATCTGGATTTTTCCAGAAAGGAAACCGTCTCTTTTATCCTGCCGTTTTGAAGCGATGTGATCTGTTCCGGCTGCATGTCTTGTGGAAATTGATTGTTCGGTTTACCTGTACTTGCTTACTGTAAAAACTATTTTCCGCCCTCGGGACGCATCTGGGGAAAGAACAGCACATCCTGTATGGTGGACTTGCCGGTCATGAACATCGTCAGCCGGTCGATGCCGATTCCCATGCCGGAGGTAGGCGGCATTCCGTATTCGAGGGCGCGGATAAAGTCCATATCGATGAACATGGCCTCATCGTCTCCCTTGTCCTTGAGTTTGAGCTGATCTTGGAACCGGGCCAATTGGTCGATAGGATCGTTGAGCTCGCTGTATGCGTTGGCCAGCTCTTTTCCGCATACGAACAGTTCGAAACGCTCGGTAAGGGTAGGGTCGTTCCGGTGCCGTTTTGTCAGCGGGGAAGTTTCCACCGGATAATCCGTGATGAATGTAGGCTGAATGAGGTGCTTTTCGCAGTATTCCCCGAAAATGGCGTCGATCAGTTTGCCTGTCCCCATGGATTTATCATAAGGTACATGCAGCTTTTCGCATACTTGGGTCAACTGGTCCGTATCCATTCCTTTGATATCCACTCCCGCATATTCCCGGATGGCTTCCAGCATGGGCAGTTTTCGGTAAGGACCCTTGAAGTCGATTTCCTTTTCCCATACATCGACCTTAGTGGTTCCGTGGAGGGCGAGGGCCACTTCTTCCAGCATTTTTTCCACGAATTCCATCATCCAGTTATAGTCTTTGTATGCTACGTATATTTCCATGACGGTGAATTCCGGATTGTGGGTGCGGTCCATCCCTTCGTTGCGGAAATCCTTGCCGAATTCATACACCCCGGAGTATCCGCCCACGATCAGTCTTTTGAGATACAGCTCATTGGCGATCCTCAGGTAAAGCGGTATATCCAGCGTATTGTGGTGGGTAATGAACGGCCTGGCAGAAGCGCCTCCCGGAATGGATTGCAAAATGGGGGTTTCCACTTCGAGATACCCTTTTTCATCGAAAAAGCGGCGCATGGTGGAAATGATCTTCGCCCGGCTGATGAACGTTTCCCGCACTTGGGGATTCACAATCAGATCTACGTACCGCTGGCGGTAGCGCAGCTCGGGATCGGAAAAGGCATCATATACCTCCCCGTCCTTCTCTTTTACGATAGGCAGAACGCGCAGGGATTTGCTGAGGACTTTCAGGCTTTTGGCATGAACGGATTTCTGTCCGGTCTGGGTAACGAAGGCGAACCCCTTGATGCCCACGATGTCCCCGATGTCTAACAGTTTCTTGAATACGGTATTGTACAGGGTCTTGTCTTCTCCCGGGCAGATTTCGTCCCGTTTTACATATATCTGCACTTTTCCGTATTGGTCCTGTATTTCCATGAAGGCGGCGGCGCCCATGATCCGGCGGCTCATAATCCTTCCGGCAATGGATATGTCCTGAAAATTATTTTCCTGCGGATCGTATTTTTCCGTGATATCGACAGTTTTCGCGTTGACCTCAAACGCTTCGGCCGGATAAGGGTCTATACCCAGCTTTTTCAGCTCATTCAAGGCGTTCCGTCTGTTGAGTTCCTGTTCGTTAAGATTGATGTCCATATTTTGTTACTTTATTAATTGACAAATATAATTAGCAAAGCTAACGCTTGGAAACGGAGATATTTATCTCAAATTAGGCAAAATGCAAATTTAATCTTTTTTATGAAAAAAGAAATAAATACTTTACCTTTGTAAGATATGGAGATGAAAAATATGGATAGGAAATGGATTGTGAAAGAACCCGGCAATCCGGCTGCGGTCCGCAGATTGTCCCAGGAATTGGGGGTCGATCCTGTTCTGGCGAATCTGCTGGTCCAGAGGGGAATTACCACTTTCGGCCAGGCGCGGGAGTTTTTCAGGCCCGATTTGTCCATGTTGCACGATCCTTTTCTGATGAAGGATATGGAGGTGGCGGTGGAGCGGCTTCACAAGGCGATCGAAAATAGGGAGAATATCTTGGTTTACGGGGATTACGATGTGGATGGCACTACCGCGGTGGCCCTCGTCTTTTCTTTTATCCGGGAACTGACTCCCCGGGTGGATTATTATATTCCCGACAGATATGACGAAGGGTACGGTGTCTCTTATAAAGGAATCGACTGGGCGGCGGAAAATCATTTTTCCCTGATCATTTCGCTGGACTGCGGCATCAAGGCGGTGGAGAAGGTCGGCTATGCCGCGGAGAAAGGAATCGATTTCATTATCTGCGATCATCATTTGCCGGACGAGGAACTGCCCCGGGCGGTGGCTACGCTCGATCCCAAACGCGAGGACTGTTCTTATCCTTTCGATGATCTGTCGGGATGCGGAGTAGGATTCAAATTCGTCCAGGGGTACGCCATGCGCTACGGCATTCCGGCGGAAAAGGTGCTTCCCCTGCTGGATTTGGTGGTGGTGAGCATTGCGTCGGATCTGGTGTTGGTGACGGGAGAGAACCGGGTGCTGGCCCATTTCGGGCTGAAACAGCTCAACGAGGCACCGCGCAAGGGATTGCAGTCCATCATAAAATTGTCGGGATTGGAAAAGCATAAAATAACCATAGACGATATCGTATTCAAGATCGGACCGCGTATCAATGCGGCAGGACGGATGGAAAGCGGGCGTACTTCGGTGGATCTGCTGATCGCCCGGAAAGATGAAGAAGCCCTCAAAATAGGGAACGCCATCAATGTGCATAACAACGACCGGAAAAATATAGACCGGGAAATCACTTACGAAGCATTAGATATGGTGCGGAAAACGCCTCATTTCGAACAGCGGAAGTCTGCGGTGGTATATAATCCTTCCTGGCATAAAGGAGTGGTGGGGATAGTGGCCAGCCGGTTGGTGGAAGCGTATTACCGGCCTACCATCGTGCTGACCAACTCCAACGGATTGGTGACGGGATCGGCCCGGAGCATACCGGGATTCGATCTGTACGAGGCCATAGAGCATTGCTCGGAACTGCTGGAGAATTTCGGCGGCCACATGTATGCGGCGGGACTGACGCTGAAAGAGGAAAATCTGGCGAAGTTCTCGGAAAAATTCGAGGCATTCGTGGCGGGCAAAATCACCAAGGAGCTGCTTACTCCCATTGTCAATATCGATTCTTTCCTGGATTTCAGGCAGATTACCCCCAAGTTTTTCCGGGTGCTGAAACAATTCCAGCCTTTCGGACCGGGGAATCTTTCTCCCGTATTCATTACGGAAAACGTGTATGATAACGGGAACGGCCGCAAGGTGGGAAGCGACAACGGGCATCTGAAATTGGAGCTGATCCAGGAAGACGAGCCGTACCGTCATATTTCCGCCATCGCCTTTAACAAGTCGGAGCATTTCGACCACATGCAGGCCGGCAATCCTGTGGATATCTGTTATTCCATTGCTGAAAATTATTACCGGGGCATCGCCAACATCCAGCTCCGGATAAAGGATATACGGAACCGGGAAGATATCATCTGAGAAAATCCGTCGGGAAATGCGCTTTTCAAATATCGCAGGATCGGATCAGTCCGCACAGTTGCTCCACTACCTCCTTGAAATTTCCCGTATCCGTCCTGACAGTCCTATCCGCACAGTCGCGGTATATGTGTTCCCGCTCATTCATCAGATTTTCGATCCGTTCCTCTAATTCCCTGTCCGTTTTGCCGGCAAGTAGGGGACGCTTGCCGCCGGCTTTGGCCAATCTCGAGACGAGCGTCGCTTTCGAACATTCCAGGTAGATGCAGCGGGTATGTCCTTTTATCAGGCGTGCGCATTCGGGCAAGGTTACCGTACCCCCGCCCAATGCCAGTACCAGGCCCGCAGAATGATTCCCGGGAGCATATTTTCGTATGATTTCCCGGAGAGCGTCCCGTTCCAGTTCCCGGAAGCGGCATTCTCCCTCGGAAGAGAAGATCTCCCGGACGGTACGGCCCGTCTTACGCTCTATATAATCATCTAGGTCGATGAAATCGAAACCCGTCTCCAAGGCCAACCTGCGGCCGACAGTGCTTTTGCCGGTACCCATGAAGCCGCATAAAGTGAGGATCATATCTCGGTAAGTTTAAAAGAGGGTAGGAGAGTCGTCGGGATTTTCCGGACTCAGTTCAGCCGTACTGCCCGGCGCATAGCCTTGTTCCCGGGTGTTTTCCTTTTGCAAAGGCTCTATAAACCGGATGGATTCCACTTCATAAACCGTAGCACGCTTGCCTTTCGCCCTGAAACCTTTTTTCCCGATAAATTCTTCGGCATCGATCGTTTCCGCCGGACGTCTGGCATGCTTTCCTCCGAATTCGATGCGTACCTGCGGATAAGGGTCGTCCGATATTTCCACCAACCGCGAGCCGGAGGCTTCCGAAATAAATGCTACGGGAATGCCGTCGTTGGCCTCGAATCCGAAACGCTTGATATAATAGCTGCCCGACTCCCCGTCGAAATAAATGGCGCAGTACGTCTTGCCCGGGTCCAGTTTTTCGATCCGCAGGATATCCCCCTGGTACCGGTTGCTCAGGTCGTAATTGGTGGTATAATATTTACCGTCCCTGCATACGGCCAATATGGATTCCCCGGTATGGAATTCGCCTAAATACACTCCTCTGGAATCTTCGTTCAGCCGGTTGATATCCGAATCGAACCAGATAGGTTTGCCTCCGATAGTGGAAATTCCCTTGGCTTTGAGCTGTATTTTATGCAGAGGGTTTTTGGTCAGGATATTTCCCATGGAGCTGCGCCCTTTGACTGCGAGCGAGGCGAAATCGAATTCGAAAATCAGTTTTTTCAGTTTCGGCCGCGGTTTGAGGAATATTTTGAGAACTTCGGCCTCCCCGTTGGGATTGGCGGTAAACCAGAGTACCTGCGAATCGGGCTTGCCCTGGGTCAGGTCGTATTCCTTGTCCCGCGTCACGCCCGTAACGGTAAACCGTTTCACATAAATATTTCCACCTTTGCCGTCGCGGTATATCGCATTGTAAATGGTCCTTTCATCTCCTTTGACGAAAATTCCCGCATGGATGATGTTTTTCCCGACAAACGATTTGTCGGCGATTTTGATAACCTTATAAGTGCCGTTTTTCAGGAATACGATCACATCGTCTATATCCGAACATTCGCATATATATTCCGCCTTGTCGTCTTTTTTCAGATCCATTCCCACGAACCCTTCCGCCTTGTTCACATACAATTTTGCATTCGCTACGGCTACCTTGGTCGCCTGGATGGTCTCGAAGTTGCTGATCTCGGTAAGGCGGGGGTACTTTTCCCCGTATTTTCCCTTTAACCGGCGGAAATAAGCTATCGTATATTCGGTCAGATGTTCCAGATTTTCCCTCACCTGCCGCATTTCCTCTTCGATCTTCTCTATTTTCGCTTCCACCTCCTTCACGTCGAATCTGGAGATTTTCCTGACAGGTTTTTCCACTAATTTGAGAATATCCTCCATGGTAATCTCGCGGCGTATGAGATCCTTATATTCCTGCATGGCTTCAAGGACCTCTTCCAACTGGCTTTCCCAGCTTTTTGCTTCCTGTTCCAGGATACGGTATTTTTTATTCTCGAAAAAGAGTTTTTCCAAGGAATAATAATGCCAGTCCCCCTCTAACTCTTCCAAACGGATCTCCAGTTCCCTTTTGAGCAATTCCCGCGTATAGTCCGTATTATACCGGAGGATCTGATCCACTCCCAGAAAATGCGGTTCCTTATCCATAATTACGCAGGCGTTGGGCGAAACGGAGATTTCACAATCCGTAAAAGCGTACAGCGCATCAATGGTTTTGTCGGGAGAGATATCATTATGCAGATGAATGACGATTTCCGCATTCCGGGCCGTATTGTCGTCTATCTTCTTGATCTTGATCTTGCCTTTGTCGTTCGCCTTCAGAATGCTTTCTATCAATCCCGAAGTCGTTTTCCCGAAAGGAATCTCGGTTATGACCAGCGTCTTTTTGTCTAACTTGTCGATCCGGGCACGTACTTTCACCTGTCCTCCGCGCAGCCCGTTGTTATACCGGGAACAATCGATCAGTCCCCCGGTGGAAAAATCCGGATACAGTTCGAATGGCTTGTCTTTCAGATGGGCGATGGCGGCATCTATCAGTTCGTTGAAATTATGCGGAAGGATTTTCGAAGCCAGACCCACAGCGATTCCTTCCGCTCCCTGGGCAAGCAGCAGCGGAAATTTAATGGGCAGATTGACGGGTTCCTCGTTCCTTCCGTCGTAGGAACTCATCCACTCCGTAGTTTTGGGGTTGAAGACCACTTCATTGGCGAATTTGCTCAGCCGCGCCTCTATATACCTGGGGGCCGCCGCGCTGTCTCCCGTTAGAATATTTCCCCAGTTCCCCTGACAGTCTATCAGCAGGTCTTTCTGTCCCAACTGCACCAAGGCATCTCCTATGGAAGCATCTCCGTGAGGGTGATACTGCATCGTCTGACCGATAATATTGGCCACCTTGTTGTATCTCCCGTCATCTATCTTTTTCATGGCATGAAGGATACGCCGCTGAACCGGTTTCAGCCCGTCGGCAATGTGCGGAACCGCCCTCTCCAAGATCACATAAGAAGCATAGTCCAGAAACCAGTCTTTATACATGCCGGTTAATTTGTACTTGTTCTCTCCGTCCTGAATCAACTTGTTGTATTTTCCTGTGCTGACGCTCTCCCCACCGTCCGAATCCGTTATCTCCTGCTCCTCCCGGTCCAGTTCGTTTTCCGGGTCTATATCCTTTGCCATGTTGCTTCTCGTAAATAATTTCCTACAAAAATAATGAAAAAACTGGGACTATTGTATATACCCGAACCGTTTCAACTCCCGTTTGTTTTCCCTCCAGCCCGGGTTTACCTTTACGAACATTTTAAGAAAAACCTTTTTTTCAAAGAATTTTTCCATATCCTTTCTGGCCTTGATTCCCACTTGTTTGAGGGCCGCTCCTTTGGGTCCTATGAGAATGCCTTTCTGGGATTCGCGCAATACGTTGATCACCGCTTCTATCTTGTAAATATCCTTTTCTTCCCGGAAACTGTCGATCACCACTTCCGTAGAGTAGGGGATTTCCTTGTCGTAGTTGAGCAATATCTTCTCCCGGATAATTTCCGAAGCGAAAAAACGGAGGCTTTTATCCGTAAAAATATCCCGGTCGTACCAGGCGTGATTAGCCGGAAGCAATTCCACGATCCTGTTGAAGATGGTATCCAGATTGAAATTGTTCAGCGCAGAGGCCGGAAAGATTTCCGCTTTGGGAACGAGTTCATGCCATCGGGCTACCAGTTCCAGTACATGCTCCTGATCGGTCCGGTCTATTTTATTGACAACGATGATGACGGGACACTCCACCCGGTTCAGCCGGTCGATATATTCTTTGTTTTTATCGATCTTTTCCACTACGTCGGTCACGTACAATATGATATCGGCATCCCCGATAGCCGTATCCACGAAATTCAGCATGCTCTCCTGCAGCCGGTAGCAGGGCTTGAGAATCCCGGGAGTATCCGAAAAAACGATCTGGTAATCCTCTCCGTTCACTATCCCCATGATCCTGTGGCGCGTAGTCTGCGCCTTTGCGGTTACGATAGATAGTTTTTCTCCCACTAAGGCGTTCATAAGCGTGGATTTTCCCACATTCGGATTCCCGATAATATTTACAAAGCCGGCCTTGTCGATTTTGTCTTCCTTTGTCTCTTTCATAATGGAAACGGTTTATAGACCTTTATATTCTCATCCGGATTTTCATTCGAAAGATCCCATCTTCAGCATCGCTATTTCCTGCTCCGTCAGAAAACGCCACTGTCCCCTGCGCAGGTTCTTCTTAGTCAGTCCCGCAAAATAGACCCGGTCTAATTTTTTGACTTTATACCCTAACGACTCGAACATGCGCCGGATAATCCGGTTTCTCCCGGAATGGATTTCCACTCCGACCTGGCTTTGATCCTCATCGATATAGGCTAAGGAATCCGCCTGAATGAAACCGTCCTCCAATTCGATTCCCTCTATCAGTTTCTTAAAATCGGACGATTTGAATTTCTTGTCCAGAAAAACCTGATAGATTTTCTTCTTTTCAAAAGAAGGATGGGTAAGCTTCTCGGCCAGATCTCCGTCGTTGGTGAGCAGCAGCACCCCGGTGGTGGATTTGTCCAATCTTCCCACGGGATATACCCTCTCCGGACATTTGCCTGCCACCAGACTCACTACCGTCTTGTCTGCATGCGGATCGCTCGTAGTGGTGACGAAATCTTTCGGCTTGTTCATCAGAATATATACTTTGTTTTCCCCCCGGATTCTTTCGCCGTTGAATTTGACGACATCGTTCTGATATACTTTGGTTCCCAGTTCGGTAATGATGACATCGTTTACTGAAACTATACCTGCCGTGATATAATCGTCCGCTTCCCGACGGGAACAGATTCCCGAATTGGCGATAAACTTGTTCAGACGCACGCCTTCCTCTCCCGTACCTTTGGGCTGGCGGGGCTTGGGCGTGTAGGCAACCGCACGGGCGCGTCCTGTTCCGGACATTTCTCTCTTTTCCTCCGTACTGTGGCCGTATCTTCTGCGCGGAATTTCTTCCCCTTCGGCTTTGCGGACGTATCTCCTTGCCGGCGCCTTTTCTCCCTCGGAGCTTCGTCCGATTCTGCTCCGCGTTTCATATTTTCCGGAATCGGTTGCAGCGCGGACGGCTTTGCCCGCACCGGTCTTTTCTGTCCGTGTTCTGCCGGCGGAAAATCCGCCCCTATCCGTCTTACCGGCTCCGGATGTGCCGAACCTTCTGCCTTCTGCGCCTGTTTTACGCCCTGCGTTTCTTCGGGCGGATGTGCCTTTACCGCGTCCGTCTTCCCGGATGCCCGCCCTGCGGGTGCGCTTTGCCGGACCTTCTTCGGCCGGGCCGTTCACTGAGCCTTCCGCGGCTGAGTAGCGTTTTCTTGCGGCAGGTCTTTCCTGCCTTCTTCCCGACGGTTTCGCCGGGCTTTTGCGGCCGGTACCTCTTGTAGCCGGACGCTTTTCTGCATGATTGTTTTTCATTATAGTGGTAATTCGGGTGGCAAAGTTAGGTTAATATAATATAATTTCCTATTTTTACATTCCATTTATGATAGGAATATGTCTGTAAATAAAATTTTTAGATTATCCCCTTTGTTGAGGGAGAATCTGAGCGTGGCCGTTACATCCATTAAAAGCAACCGGTTGAGATCCGTTTTGACTATTCTTATCATCGGTGTGGGAATTACATCTCTTGTAGGAATCCTGACGGCGACAGATGCTCTCAAATATCAGATAACGTCGAATTTCGAAAAGATGGGTGCCGGCTCGTTTCTCATAAGATCCAAATCTTTCGACGCCCCGGCGGAAAGGAAAAGAGTCAAAAACAAACGCAACATCTCCTATGCGCAGGCCCGGGCCTTTAAGGAAAGGTTCGACTTGCCCGCCCTGATTTCCGTTTTCTGCAAGAAGGAGGGAATCACCGCCAAATATGAAAGCTATAGCACCAATCCCGATATCAGCCTGGTAGCGGCCGATGAAAATTATCTTTCCTATAACAATACGACGATGGCTGTCGGGAGGGGTCTGTTGGAAAGCGATATCCGGTCGGGGGCATTCGTATGTGTCATAGGGGACGGGATCAGAAAAACCCTGTTCCGGAACGAGGATCCTTTGGAAAAAATTATTGCCATAGGCCCCGTCCGGTACCGGGTCATAGGCGTCACTGAGAAAGTGGGAGGGACTTTCGGTGGCGGAGCGGACAAGGAAATAGCCGTACCCGTTACCAATGCCCGCTCCTATTTCATAGATGAAAATTCATATTTTACCATAGGGATCGTCCCGCAGGAACGGAGCGGGGATATGACTCCCGTATATGAGAGGGCGGAGCAGCTTTTCCGTTTTATCCGGCGGTTATCTCCTGCAGACGCTACCGATTTCCTGATCAGTAAAAACGAAACCCTCATCGAGAATCTTCGGGAAGGTCTCGGTGCCATAACCGCCGCCGCCATTATCATCGGGCTGATTACCTTATTGGGCGCCGCCGTGGGGTTGATGAATATCATGTTAGTATCCGTCAAGGAGAGGACGCGGGAGATCGGCACCCGGAAAGCCATAGGAGCTTCTTCCAAAAGAATCAAGCAACAGTTCCTGTTCGAATCCATCGTAATCGGACAGTTGGGGTGTATGCTGGGAATCGTCTTGGGTATTGTCGTCGGGAATATAACGGCCAAATTCATAGGAGCTCCGTTTGTCATTCCGTTTGTATGGATATTGTTCGCCGTGGCCGTGTGTTTGCTGGTAGGCATCGCGTCCGGATATCTGCCGGCTGTAAGGGCCTCCCGGCTCGATCCGATAGAAGCGCTCCGGTACGAATGACGGCGCCTCCGGAAAATTCCGGAATCCCGTTTTATTCTAATCTGAAAATATAGGTGATGGTGCCTTCCTGTACGGGCGGGGCGGAAGAACTGACATTGAAAGCGGCCTTGTATGCCGCCTCTCTCGCGGCTTCCCACAGGACTTTGTCCTGTACGGTGGTTCCCTGTACGCCGGGGATGGCATTGGTGACTTTGCCGTATTGGTCCACCATGATCCTGACTACTACCTTTCCCGCTTTGTTGACTTTATATTCGGGAAACGGCAGCGCACCCACTACATTTCTGCCCTGCAATCGGGCCGACGGTTCGTTGGAGATGTCTCCGGAGCGGGCATTCCCGTCCGGATGGCCCGCTTTCAGGGCATCGGAGACCCTCTCGGCCGTTTGCTCCGTCAATGTGTCGGTATGATTTTCCGCGGAGGTAAAGAGCGCCCGCCGGTCGATAGGGGGGCGGGGCGGTTCCGGTTTCGGTATATCCCCGTCGGGACCCAAAGTGGTTTCCCGCCCCTGGGAAGGTTTTTCTCCCTGCTCCCGGGCCTGCGATTTTTGTACCAAGCGGATATCCTTGTCGGGAGAAGCCTTTTGAGCGCGGGGCTGTATGCCCGCCTTTACTTCGATGGGCTTTGTCTCTTCCGGCACGAATTCCAGCAGAATCCCTTTCTCTTCCGGAGGCGGATAGACGGTTTTGAACCCCGCATTGAAAAATATCAGAAAAAGGACCGCATGAAGGCATAGGGTCAACGCCAGGCCTATTTTCCGGCCTTTTTTATCATCTTCTGTATTTCCGTGCGGAACTTTGCTCATAACTGTCCGGTTGTGTTTGGCAACAGCTTGTTCCGGAGACGTTTCTACTCCGGCGCCGTAGCCAGTATGACTTTATATTTATTTCTTTTGGCGATGTTCATCAGGTTTACCACCTGTTCGATAGGAACGGATTTATCCGCATAAATGGAGAAAACGGGATCTTCGCTTTGTTGCAGCAGATTCTGCAGGGCGGGTTCTATATTGTCGAATCTGACGGGTTTTTCATTTCCGTTGATATGGTAGCTGAACGTGTTTTTATCCGGATAGTGCTTGATGGAAACGCTTACCTGCTGCTTGGCCGATATCTGGTTGGTGCTTTTGGGGAGCAATAGCTTCAGGGCATTCGGGTTGATGAGGGTGGAAGTCACCAAAAAGAAAATCAGCAACAGGAAAACGATGTCGGTCATGGACGACATGCTGAAGGACGGTTCCGCTTTTACTCTTTGTTTGATAGCCATAGCTGACGTTTTTTAATAATGAGGGCCGGTTTGCTCCGGGTTATTTAACGGGTTCGTGCAGCAGATCCATGAACTCTATGGTATTGTTCTGCATCTTGAAAACCAAATCGGACACTCTGGCGGTCAGATAATTGTATCCGAAGTAAGCCATAATTCCCACAATCAGTCCGGCTACGGTGGTGACCATGGCCGTATAAATGCCTCCCGACAATAATGTAATGTCTATATTGCTGCCTGCCTGGGCCATGTTGTAGAATGCCTGCACCATGCCCATCACCGTTCCCAGAAAACCTATCATGGGAGCGCCTCCGGCAATGGTCGCCAGCATGGGCAGCCCTTTTTCGAGCCGCGCCACCTCCACGTTCCCCATATTTTCCACGGCCGCCTGGATATCGGGCAGAGGCCGTCCGATCCTTTCGATTCCTTTTTCTATCAGCCGGGAAATAGGAGAGTCGGTATCCTGACAAAGGGCTACGGCCGCCTTGATCTTCCCTTCATGTATATAATCGTGAATATCTTTCATGAAGTTTTCGTCTATCTGCGAAGCTTTCCGGATGGTCCACCATTTTTGTCCGAATAAATAAATGGTGAAGATAGAGAGCAGGAATAGCGGAATCATCAGCCATCCGCCTTTAAATGCCATATCGATCAGAGAAAAGGAAAGTTCCTCTTTTACGGGAACCGCTTCCGCGAGATTTGCGACCGTACCGGCCGCGTCGGATTGGAGTAGGATATTCAGTAACATATCGGATTATAGTGTTTTATTATTTCCGGTTAAAGGAAGTTCCGTCGGGATTTATTGCCCTAAGAAAGGACAAAAATAATCATTTATTTCATACGGAATGAAAAGAAATTGGCCCGCCGGGTCATGGACAGCTTTCCGGTTCGTATTCCAGCCCGTCGGGATACTTGATTTCTGTCAGAAAAAGAGCGTATCCCGGCACCGATTGTCCGGCCTTGCTCCGGTTGCGCTCTTCTATCATGCGGGCGATCCACCGGGGTTCTCTTTTTCCGGCTCCCACTTCCAGCAGGGAGCCTACCATGGCCCGCACCATATTCCTTAAAAAACGGTTCGCGGTAACGGTAAATACGTATTTGTTTTCACCGGCTTCTTCCCAGCGGGCCTGCGTTACGTTGCATACGGAGCTCCTGTTTCCGCCGTTTACCTTTTCCAGACTGGAAAAATCCTTTTCCCCCAAAAAGTAACGGGCCGCTTCGTTCATCTTTTCAATATCCGTCCTGCCCGCCGGTACATAGTAGGAAAGCCGGAAACGGAAAGGGTCCTTTTGCGTATGTACGAAATACTTGTAGGTGCGGCTGAGCGCATCGAAACGCGCGTGCGCCCCGTCTTTTACTCTGAAAATTTTATGTACGGCGATTTCCTCGGGCAGAATGGCATTTAATTTGTAAAGCAAATGACTTGCATCCGGCTCTTTTATCAGATTCCGGCTATCGAAATGGGCGATGAAATTAACGGCATTCACTCCGCTGTCCGTTCTGCCGGCACCTGTGACGGAGATATCCTCCCTCAACAGTGTGGAAAGGGCGTTCCGGACCTCTTCCTGCACGCTGCGGGCGTTTCTCTGAATTTGCCAGCCGCAAAAAACGGAGCCGTTGTACGATAAACTGATAAAATATCTCATTTAAAAACTATATTTTTGTAACATAATCCGGTCAAAAGTAAAAATAAAAATACAAAAAAAAACCTATATGGAAGCTGTGAATATAAAGGAACTGAATGACAGAATTCAGAAAGAAAGCGCCTTTGTAGATATTATCGCCTTGGAAATGAATAAGGTGATAGTAGGCCAGAAGCATTTGGTGGAAAATCTGTTGATAGGATTGCTTGCCAACGGGCATATTTTGCTGGAGGGGGTTCCGGGTCTTGCGAAGACTCTGGCCATCAATACTCTTGCAAAAATCGTGGATGCCCGGTTCAGCCGTATCCAGTTTACGCCGGATCTGCTGCCTGCCGATCTGGTGGGTACCATGATCTACAGCCAGAAATCGGAAACGTTCCAGGTGAAAAAAGGACCGGTTTTCGCGAATTTCGTTCTGGCCGACGAGATCAACCGTTCCCCGGCCAAGGTCCAGTCCGCATTGCTGGAAGCCATGCAGGAAAGACAGGTAACCATAGGGGATCAAACCTATAAGTTGCCGGAACCTTTTTTGGTGATGGCTACGCAGAATCCTATAGAACAGGAGGGAACCTATCCGCTTCCGGAAGCCCAGGTGGACCGTTTCATGTTGAAGGTGGTAGTATCCTATCCTAAGAAAGAAGAGGAAAAACTCATCATCCGCATGAATAACAGCGGCGTTTTCCCTCAGCCGGGTACCGTGCTCAAACCCGAGGATATCATCCGCGCCCGCGAGGTCGTCAGAGACGTATATATGGATGAGAAGATAGAGAAATATATCGTGGACATCGTGTATGCCACGCGTACCCCGGAAGAATACGGCCTGGAAAAATTAAGGGATCTTGTTTCCTACGGAGCATCTCCGCGTGCCAGCATCAGCTTGGCCATGGCCTCCAAGGCCTACGCTTTTATCCGGCGCCGCGGATATGTGATTCCGGAAGATGTGCGTGCGGTTTGCTATGAAGTGCTGCGCCACCGTATAGGTCTTACTTACGAAGCCGAAGCGGAAAATATGACCTCCGAGAAGATTATCACGGATATCATGAATACCGTGGAAGTTCCATAGGCGGGTATAAACAAAGAACGTATGGACAGTGAGTTATTGAAAAAAGTTCGGAAAATCGAGATCAGGACCCGTTCCCTTTCCCATCAGATTTTTGCCGGGGAATATCATTCGGCATTTAAAGGGAAGGGAATGGCATTCAGCGAAGTGCGCGAATACCAGTTCGGGGACGATGTCAGAAATATGGACTGGAATGTAACGGCCCGTCTCAGGGCTCCTTATATAAAGGTATTCGAAGAGGAAAGGGAGATGACCGTGGTGCTGCTGGTGGATGTGAGCTGTTCGAGTATTTTCGGAACGGTTTCCAAGACTAAACGCGAGCTGATTGCGGAAATAGCGGCGGTACTTTCGTTTTCCGCTTCTATCAACAACGATAAGGTAGGAGCGTTGTTTTTCAGTTCCAAGGTGGAAAAATTCATCCCTCCCAAAAAAGGCAGAAGCCATTTGCTGAGAATCATACGGGAATTGTTGGAGTTTACGCCGCAGGAGACCGGCACGGATATTTCCGAAGCGCTCCGGTTCCTGACCAATGCGATCAAGAAGAAATGCACCGCATTCTTATTGTCCGATTTGCTGGATGTAGATCGGGAAAGCCGTCCCAGATACGAGGAGGCGCTTAAAATCGCCGCGAGCCGGCACGATTTGTCCGTCATAAATATTTACGACCCGCGGGAGCGGACGATCCCGAATGTGGGGCTGATCCGGGTGCGGGATGCCGAAACGGGCAGGGAGAGCTGGGTGGATACTTCCAACCGTTCCATGCGGGAGTATTACGACCGCTGGAGCGTGGAAGTGTTGCAGCGGGCTGTCCAGTTGTTCCGTAAATACAAGGTGGATAGCGTGAGCATCGGAACGGATCAGGATTATGTGAAAGGATTGATCTCATTTTTTAAAAGCAGATAGCGTATGGGCAAGGGGAGACATTATATTGTCGCATGTATATTTTTAGCGGTATCGTTAGGGTCGTTATCCGTGCGGGGACAGGAGCCGGAACAACCGGTAAAAAGTTCTGTCTTGTCGCGGGATTCCATTCTTATCGGCGACCAGATCGTCTGGAGTACCCGGATCTCCCTTCCGGAAAAGGAAGAGATCGCCGTTTTTCCGTATGCGCCTCTGTTGCGGCAGAGCGGGGACATGTACCGGCAGGGTCCCGACAGTTTGTATGACGACCCTTCCAAAATAGAGGTGATAGAAGATTTCGTACTGGATACGATGAGCATCAAAAGCGGAATAAAAGAGGTGGAGGTGCGGGCCGTGCTTACCTCTTTCGACAGCGGATCTTTCAAGC
Organism: uncultured Bacteroidales bacterium; assembly: GCA_947630665.1. Classification (GTDB taxonomy): domain Bacteria; phylum Bacteroidota; class Bacteroidia; order Bacteroidales; family UBA932; genus Egerieousia. The sequence goes on from CANRID010000001.1 coordinate 36,593, forward strand.
TGCCGCGGCCTCTTATCCTCCGGATGACGGGCGGGGAGCCGGATACGCTGGATTTTGCCACCCCGGTATTGTCCGTAAATACCATTCAGATAGATACAGCCACATTCGAGCCGTTCGATATCAAGGGGCAGATGCTATATCCGGTCAAGTTCAAGGAGGTATTTCCGTGGATTCTGCTCGCTGTCGGGATACTGGCGCTTATCTATGTCGTTTACAGATATATACAATACAGACGCGAGAACAAGGATTTCTTCGGCAGGCCGGTGGTGAAAGACCCGCCTCATATAGTGGCTTTGCGGGAACTGGAGAAGCTCCGGAACCAGAAATTGTGGCAAAACGGAAAGGAAAAGCAGTTCTATACCGGCATTGCCGATACGTTGCGGGAGTATATAGAGAAACGGTTCGGAGTAAGCGCTATGGAAAAGACTTCTTCGGAGATTATGGATTCCTTAGCGGAGAAGAAGATAGAGGACGGGCCGTACGGGGAGTTGGACGAGTTGTTCAAACTGGCCGATTTGGTGAAGTTCGCCAAGTATATCCCGTCCGTAGGGGAGAACGAAGACGCGGTGCCGAAGGCCGTACGGTTTGTCAATTCAACATTCATGCAAGAATTAGAAGAGGAAAAAGGGGGCAAATAACATGTTTTTCGAATATCCTGAAATATTGTGGATAGAACTGATCCTGATTCCGGTGCTGGGGATTTATCTTTGGCGGGAATTGTCGGGGCGGAATCCGTACCTGCTGGTTTCATCCCTGGCTCCATGGGAATACAAAGGAAGCAGGTTCAAAAAAGCATCCAGACATATCCCGTTTGTGTTGAGAATGATTGCCTTGGCGTTCATTATTCTTGCCATTGCGCGGCCGCGTTCCTCCTCTTCGTTTGAGAAAACGGACACGGAAGGGATAGATATAGTGCTGGCCTTGGATATTTCTACCAGTATGCTGGCGAGGGATTTCCATCCCGACAGGATCAGCGCCGCCAAAGACATTGCGATACAGTTCGTGGCTGAAAGACCTTCGGACCGGATCGGAGTGGTGGTGTTTGCCGGCGAGAGCTTTACCCAGTCTCCCCTTACGACCGACCGGGCCACTTTAATCAATCTGATAAAGGAGATCGAATGCGGTGTGATAGAGGACGGTACGGCTATCGGGAACGGTCTGGCTACGGCGGTGGCGCGGCTGAAAGATTCTCAAGCCAAGAGCCGGGTGATCATCCTGCTTACGGACGGTGTGAACAATGCCGGCGAGATAGCTCCGCAGATGGCTACGGAGATAGCGAAAACATACGGTATCCGCGTTTATACGATAGGAGTGGGAGCGCAGGGACTGGCTCCGTATCCGGTAATGACTCCTTTCGGAGTGGATATACAGCAGATGGAAGTCCAGATCGATGAAGAACTGCTCAAGCAGATAGCCCAGGAAACGGGAGGAAAATATTTCAGGGCTACCGACAATACCAAATTGCTGGAGATTTACGGGGAGATCAATAAGATGGAAAAAACGAAGACGTTAGTGGATTCGTTCCCCGTATATAAGGAATTGTTTATGAATTTCGCGTTGGTCGCTCTGGCTGCGCTGATACTGGAGTTGATATTCAGACTGCTGGTAACTAAACAAATACCGGATTAATCGAGAGAGGAGGACAAATGATACAGTTTGCACAGGCACAATATTTATTGTTGATCTTCGTAACGCCCTTGTTTTTCCTGTTTTACGGGCTTTACCGCAGGGGGCGGAAAAAGAAGATGGAGGCTTTGGGCGATCCGCGGCTGATCGGGTCTCTGATGCCTGCCCGGTCCCGGGCCAAGGGCTGGGTGCGCGTTACGTTTTTTTCCATTGCCTGGTTCTTTTTCGTAATCGGTCTGGCGCGTCCCCAGCTGGGCGCCCGCCTGAAAGAAAGCGAGAAGAAGGGAGCCGAAATCATGATCGCGCTGGACGTGTCGAATTCCATGCTGGCGGAGGATTATTCTCCCGACAGGTTAGAGCGGGCCAAATTGGCCATATCCCGGTTAGTGGATAAGCTGCAGGGAGACAGAATCGGTCTGATCGTGTTTGCCGGGCAGTCTTTCGTACAGCTTCCCATTACTACGGACTATGTATCGGCCAAAATATTTCTCAATTCCATTTCCACCGAATCGGTTCCGGTACAGGGAACCGCATTGGGGGATGCCATTTATACGGCTGTCAAGAGTTTCAGTTCGGAGGCTCTCATGTCCAAGGACAATAAGGCGATCATCCTGATTACGGATGGCGAAAACCATGAAGACGATCCCGTGCAGGCAGCCAAGGATGCAAACGAAATGGGCATAAAAGTGTTTTGTATCGGAGTGGGTTCTCCGGAAGGGAAGCCCATACCGATAGGCGACCACGGGGAATTGCTGAAAGACAGGGAAGGGAATATCGTGGTAACGCGCTTGGATGAGAAAACGTTGGAGGAGATTGCGGCCACCGGAGGCGGCGCATACGTGCGGGCCGGAAATACCGAGTTCGGATTGAACCCGATCATCGACGATATAAAGGAATTGGAACAGCAACAGTTCAAATCGGTGGTATTCGAAGATTTCGATGAACAGTATATGTATTTTTTTGCCATAGCTTTAACATTCCTGATATTGGAATTCCTTATCGGGAAAAAACGGATCGGAAAACGCTTCTTCGCTTTGTCGGCGATTCTGATGTTTTCTTTGGTGCAGGGATATGCCCAGACGGATAAGAAGGAAGTAAGGAAGGGGAACAGATTGTTCGATAAAGGGGAGTACAAGGAGGCGGAAGTCGAATACAGAAAAGCCCTTATCAAGGATTCCCTGTCCGTAGCCGCCCAATATAATCTGGCCAATACGCTTTATAAAATGAAAAATCCGGAAGAGGCCGCAAAGACGTATGCTCCGTTGGCTGATTCGATAGGAAGAATCCCGCGGGGCGGTTCCGATAGAAAGATCGCTTCCGATTATTATCATAATGTGGGGAATACCTTTCTGGCGGAAAAAAAATACGGAGAAGCGGTAGAGGCGTATAAGAATTCGCTCAGGAGGAATCCCGACGATATGGAAACCAAGACCAATCTGGCTTATGCCCTGAAAAAGATGGAAGATCAGCAAAACCAGCAAAACCAAAACGACCGGAATAATCAGAATCAGGACCAGAATCAAGATCAGAATAAAGACCAGAATCAGGACAATAAAGACGATCAGAACAAAAATCAGGACAACAATAATCAGGATCAGAATGGGAATCAGAACCGGGACAATAACGATCAGAACAAAAATGACCGGGAGGATCAACCGCAGCAGAACCAGGGCGGTTCTCCTAAAATAACCCCTCAGACGGCCGAGCAAATGTTGCAGGCGGTTCAGGAAAAGGAGAATGCTACTCAGGAAAAAGTGAAAAGGGAGAAAGCAAAGCTTATGCAATCGAAACAGAAAGTCAAAAACTGGTAATCAAAACGGATATGCAACGAATCGGTATCTTTTTAAAAAATAATATGAAACTAAAGGCGGTTTTATTGTTCTTTTGCCTTCTTGCGGCAGGCACGGCATCTGCACAGCATTCGTTTGTGGCGGAAGCTCCGCGCGTGGTGGGGTTGAACAAACCTTTCCAGATCGTTTTTACCGCCGATGCGGAAATTACCGGTTTCACTCCTCCGACCTTCGAGGGATTGAACGTATTGATCGGACCTACCCCTTCCCATATGTCCAGCACTCAAATTATAAATGGCAAGAGAACGGATTTTCTTCAGGTCAGCTATACGTATGTGGTGGAGGCCAAGGCTGCCGGAAAAGTAAAGGTGTCTTCGGCATCGGCCGTTTTGGATGGCAAGACATATTCTACCAAACCATTGGAAATAGAAGCGGTGGCTACCGACGATGCGGCGGATGCGCGCTCCTCCGGCGATGATGCGGAAAACACTTCTGCGGGCAGGCGCGGAGCTTCCGGAGAGGTATCCAACGAAGATATTTATCTCCGCCTGACTTTCAGCAAAACCAATGTGGTGAAGGGTGAGCCCATCATAGCGACGCTTAAGTTATACACCCGTGTGCCCGTGGAAAGATTCGAGGATATAAAATTCCCGGTGTTCAACGGTTTCTGGAGCCAGGAAATAGAAACTCCCCAGAATATTAATTTTACGGAAGAAGCTGTCGGGAATCAGATTTATCATGTGGCGGTATTGAGAAAATATATGCTGCTCCCCCAACAGACGGGAGAAATCACCGTTAATCCGGCGGAAATGATTTGTCAGGTGCAGGTAATGACTTCCCGAGGCCTTCCGCGAAGCATTTTCGATGATTTTTTCGATACGTACCAGACGGTTAAAAAACGCGTTTCCACCCAGACGGCCCGCATTCAGGTGCGTCCTTTGCCGGGAGGCGCTCCCGCTTCCTTCGGAGGTGGTGTGGGGGATTTCACCATGCAGGTGAGCATGAGCCGCGACAGTGTGAAAGCCAATGAGGCGGCTTCCATGATCGTGGAGATTCAGGGAAAAGGAAATCTGAATCTGATCGAATCGCCCCAAGTGGAATTGCCTGCCGATTTTGAAAAGTACGATGTGAAGATATCCAATAACTATACCAACTCCGTAAACGGCTTCAGCGGCAAGAAACAGTTCGAATATCCTTTTATACCCCGCAGCGAAGGGATATTTACTATTCCGCCGGTGGCTTACAGTTATTATGATATTTCCAAAGGCCGGTATGTGGTCTTGAAATCCGATACGCTCAGATTCCGCGTAACGCCGGGAGACAGCCGTCAGGCGGGTCCGTTGGTGAGCGGGATGAACAAACAGTCGGTAGTAAGCTTGGGCGAAGATATCCGTTATATTTATACGGGCAGTCCCCGGTTGGTAAGGGACGGATACTTTTTCACCGGCAGCCTGTATTTCTTTATCCTGTTGGGAGCGATTGTCCTTATTTATTTTGTCTTGTATAAATTGCTCCGGCGCAGGGCCCGTCTGAGGGGGGATACGCTCCGCACGCGGAACAGAAAAGCCAACAAGATAGCCCGTATGAGGCTTAAACTGGCCCAGAGCTATTTAAAGGAGAATCTGGCTTCTTCTTTCTATGAGGAGCTGCATAAAGCCCTCATGGGATATATCAGCGACAAATTGGCCATACCGTTTGCCGACATGCAGCGGGAAACCATCAGCCGGACGCTTGAGGAAAAAGGGGCGGACCGGACCGTCATAGAGGAATTCATGCAATTGCTGGACGATTGCGAAATGGCCCGGTATTCTCCGGAAGGGGGAACGGAAGCTATGGAGAAAGAGTATGAGAAAGCGATAAATATTATTTCCGGTCTGGAAAACAAATTGTAACGTCAAACAGTAAATAAGACTTGGGATATGAAAGGCATAGTTAGATTGAGCATGATAATATGTTTTCTCGCAGCCGCTGCCGGGGGCTACGGGAAAGACCTTGATTCATTGTGGCAAAAAGGGAACGATGCGTATTCCATCGGGGAATACCGGGAGGCGCTTTCCGCTTATAAGGCCATCGAAGAGCAAGGGTATGAATCGGCTCCTTTGTTCTATAATATGGGGAACGCCTATTATAAATTGAAGGAAAACGGAAGGGCGATTTTGTATTATGAAAAGACCCTTAAGCTGGATCCTGCGGATGATGATGCGGAAAACAATCTGAAAATCGCACAACAGTTCACTCTCGATAAAATAGATTCCGTTCCGGATTTTATTCTTGCCACCTGGACGAAACGGCTGATGGATTCCATGTCGTCCGACAATTGGGCATGGCTGGGCATCGTTATGCTGGCGCTTACGGCCTTGCTGCTGTTGTTTTTCAGATTCGCTCCTTCCACAGGCGCACGTAAATTGTCGTTTGTGCTGGTCTGCATTACTTTTTTGACGGTCATCCTGTTCTTTATTTTTGCGTTTATTCTCAAATCCCGTTCGGACAGCCGGGACTACGCTATCGTCATGGTTCCGGTAAGCAGTGTCAAAAGCGCTCCCAATGCTACCGGAGGCAATGTATTCATTCTGCATGAGGGGACGAAAGTGAGTATTCTGGAGAATGTGAGCCAGTGGAGCCGTATCGAACTTTCCGACGGACGTCAGGGCTGGATACCCGCCGGGGACATGGAGATTATTTAGCGGTTCAGCGAGCTGTATTGCCGGGCGGAGTGGAAAAATTTCATATATTTGCCTAAAATCTGTTTACATGAAAGGAATTGTTCTGGCCGGCGGCTCCGGCACCCGTTTATATCCCATTACGAAAGGGGTGTCCAAACAGATGTTGCCGGTCTATGATAAACCTATGATTTATTATCCTATTTCCGTCCTTATGCTGGCGGGAATACGGGAAATCCTTATTATTTCCACTCCCGATGATTTGCCCGGATTCAGGCGGCTTTTGGGAGACGGCTCGCAATTGGGCGTAGAGTTCCGGTATCTTCCCCAGCCTTCTCCCGACGGGCTGGCGCAGGCTTTCATAATAGGGGAGGAATTTGTCGGGAAGGAAGCGGTCTGCATGATTTTGGGAGATAATATATTTTACGGACAGAGATTTACGGGCATGCTTAAGGCAGGGGTCCGTCAGGCCGAGGAGGAAGGAAATGCTACGGTATTCGGTTATTATGTGAACGATCCGCAAAGATACGGGGTGGTATCGTTCGATGAAAAGGGAAACGCTGAGAGCATAGAAGAAAAACCCGTTGTCCCTAAAAGCAATTATGCCGTGACGGGACTTTATTTTTATCCGAACAGCGTGGTGAGAGTAGCCAAGGAGGTGAAGCCGTCCGCACGCGGGGAATTGGAAATCACCAGTGTCAACGAATACTATCTGAAAGAAAAGAAATTGAAGGTGGAGCTTTTCGGCAGAGGTTTCGCCTGGCTGGATACCGGTACGCATGAATCTCTTTCGGAAGCCTCTACTTTCGTAGAAGTGCTTGAAAAACGGCAGGGCCTGAAAATCGCCTGTATAGAGGAAATAGCTTTCAATAACGGATGGATAGACGCCGCCCGGCTGAGAGAGGCGGCCTTGCCTATGGCTAAAAACCAATACGGAAAATATCTGCTGGATTTGTTGTCAGCATGTAAATAAAAAAGATTTGTAATTTATTCGGAGTTATGTTAAAAAGAATCAACGTTTCAATTATTGCTGTTTTTCTGGCAGCCTTTTTTTTACCGGGAGCATTGGCCACGCGGAATATCCGCGACGGGTACGGTCTGCAGCAGGATCGCGGACAACGGCCGTTCAGTTTCGCGTATTTGTCTGATATTCATATATCCGAAGGCTCGACAAGCATTGCGGATGTGGAAGCCTGCATAGCGGATATCAATAATAACCCCTCTTTGGAATTCGCGATTTTTGCGGGGGATATTACGGATTTCGGTGCGGATAAGGAACTCCGGTTGGCCAAAAGCCTGTTCGACAAGCTGAATATACCGTATTATGTAATCGCCGGCAATCATGACGCCAAATGGTCCGAGAGCGGGTGCAATACCTTTGTAAAGGTTTTCGGGTATGAAGCTTTCGAATTCGATAAGGGAGGCATTAAATTTATCGGGACCAACAGCGGTCCCAATATGCGGATGGCTCCGGCGCTTTTGCCCCGCGAAAGTATGGTATGGCTGGATTCCATCGCCCGGACGATCGATTCCGCACAACCCGTATTTTTCGTGAACCACTATCCTATGGATACTTCCATGCTCAATTATACGCAGGTACTGGATATCCTCAAACGAATGAATACCCAATTGATTCTTAACGGCCACTGGCATATCAACCGCGCAATGGATTATGAAGGGATTCCGGGGGCGATCGGACGTTCTTCCATGCGTCAGGGAAAGAGCGGACCGGGATACAATATCGTAACGGTGGACGGATCATCCGTTATTTTCAGCGAAAGGATCGCTCCCATTACGATTGCACAGGAAGGAAAGGAGATACAGAAGCCCGGAAAAACCGAGACTCCATGGTATATCCTTCGTATGAGCCGGGGACCGGCCTATGATAATGGCATCCGGTATCCGAGACCGAGCTTCGCCGTCAACGAGGAATATCCTAATGTAAAAACAATCTGGAAAATACAGGATAATTCGGATATAGGTTCGGGTGCCGTACAGACGGGAGATCTGGTGATTTATGCGAATACGGCAGGAATCGTGCGGGCGCTGAGTGCGAAAGACGGATCGCAGGTGTGGAGTTATAAGACCGGGGGAAAGATCTATTCGACTCCCGCTGTTTCCGCCGGTACGGTAGTGATAGGTTCCTCTGACGGAAATATATACGCCCTGAATGTAAATACGGGCGCCGTGCGGTGGAAATTCCCGGCGGATAAATCGGTGCTGTCTTCACCTTCGATATATGGAGGAAAGGTTTATATAGGCGCCTCCGACGGATGTTTCCGGGCCTTAGATCTGAAGACCGGCCGGTTAGTATGGAACTATCCGGAGGTGAAGGGATTCGTAGAGACCAAGCCGTTTGTGGATAACGAACAGGTTATTTTCGGAGACTGGGCCAACAGGCTTTATTCATTAGATCCCAAGACGGGCCGGCTGCAATGGAGTTGGACGAATAAAAAGGGACGGATGTTTTCTCCGGCGGCTGTCTGGCCTGTAAAAGCCAACGGAAAGGTCTTTTTCGTTACCCCGGAAAGAGCTACGTATGCCTTGAGCGCGAAAACCGGCTGGCAATTCTGGACGGCCCGCGGCGGCCGCGAGTCCATAGGGCTTTCCCCGGATAAAAAGAAAATTTACGTGAAGACGATGCTCGATACCGTAATCGCATTTTCGGCGGAGGATATTCTCGCCCGGAAGATCTGGGAGGTTGATGCCGGTTTCGGATACGAGATCGCGCCTACACCCATTACTTCAACGCCTCGCGGCGGGAAGGACGGCGCCGGCTTAGTGTTCATACCGACCGATAAGGGAAATGTCATAGCACTTAATGCAAAAGACGGGTCGATCGCCTGGAAGCACCGGTTGTCTTTGGCGCTGGTCAATTACATTCAGCCTCTCGAGGGCAACCGCATCTTAGTCAGCACCATGGATGGAGTGGTGGCTCTGCTGGAATATTAAACTTTTTTCATAAATAAGTGTAACATTTAAAAAATAACTGTTATGAAAAGATTTCTTATTTTACTCGTATGCGTATTCGGTCTTCAGACCCTTGTAAAGGCGGATAATGAAAAACTTATTCAGATCAGCCAGCTGCCTGCAACTGCCCAGCAGTTTATCCAAAATCATTTTGCCGGATGTACCGTGGCTGTGGCCAAGATGGACGACGATTATTTCGATAAAAGCTATGATGTGATTTTTACCAACGGAGACAAGGTGGAGTTCGATAAAAAAGGGGAATGGACGGATATAAGAAGTAAAACCGGAACGGTTCCTGCCGGAACGGTTCCCGCCCCGATTCAAAAGCAGGTTTCCGAAAAATATCCGGACGCCCGGATCATAGGGATCGAACGGGATCGCCGTCAGTACGAAGTGAAACTTTCCTCGGGTTGGGAACTTACGTTCGATAAAAATTTCAATCTGGTGGATATAGACGATTGAGTCGCGGTGCGGCGATCAGGGATTCCACCTGAAACGTTCTTCCCCGGAGCCGAATCCGGCGGTCTCCAAAAGTCTTTCTGTAAAAAGGTCTATCAGGTCTTCGAGACTGTGGGGACGGGAATAAAATGAAGGCGATGCCGGTATGATGGTAGCACCCGCTTCGCACAAGGCAGTCATGTTCCGCAGATGGATCAGATTATAGGGAGCCTCGCGCGGAACCAGCAGCAGCGGGCGCTTTTCTTTCAGTTGTACATCCGCAATCCTTCCGATCAGATCCGCGGAAATTCCTCCGGCGATGCGGCCCAGAGTTCCCATGCTGCACGGAAGGATGATCATGCAATCGAGCCTGTTCGATCCGGATGCATATTTAAAACGGAAGTCGTTATTTTCAGTAAAATGAATCCGGCCGTTTGTCTGGCCCGGTGTTCCTTCGTTCAGATTGTTTTCTCCCGGCCACGGTTCGCCCGTTTCATGCAGCCATACCTTCTTGGCCGTTTCCGTAAAAATCACCCAGAGATCCGTTTTCGGCAAAGCGGCCGCTTTTTCCATCAGCCGGCGTGCATACAGGGAACCGCTGGCTCCGGTTACGGCCAGAAGAAAGGCGCGTCGCGCCGTCGTTTTGGGAGAAGAGTCCATGGCGAATGTACTATGTACGGGTTATATGGATTTTTAATGCCGGTTTGTTCCGGAATTAGGATTCGGTCAGATATTCCATCAGTTTTTTCATCCCGACGGTGGCTTTTTCCTGAATCTGCGTGAAGTTTTCGAGATTCAAACGGAACGGCTGCGGGTCTATCAGATAGATGCGGCATCCGGGACGGGTGTAATGGATAAGCCCCGCTGCCGGATATACGTTCAAAGAGGTGCCGATAATAAGGAAAATGTCGGCTTTTCCCACTGCCTGTGCAGCCCTCTGGAGTTCGGGTACGCTTTCTCCGAACCATACTACATGGGGACGGAGCTGGTCGCCGTCGGGAGCCGTATCTCCCGGATGTATGTCATTATAACCTATATCGTATGTTTTTTCATCGTTCTTGACGCTCCGGGCCTTGGTAAGCTCTCCATGCAGATGGATGATTTCCGTACTGCCGGCCCGCTCATGCAGATCGTCTATGTTCTGGGTGATTACCGTAACATGATAGTCCTTTTCGAGGGCGGCAATCGATTTATGGGCTTCGTTGGGCGAGGTCTTTTCCAGTTCCCTGCGCCGTTTGTTGTAAAATTCGATTACCAGTTCCTTGTTTTTGTACCAGCCTTCTATGGAGGCCACGTCTTCTACACGGTATTCTTCCCATAGTCCGTTGCTGTCGCGGAAAGTTTTGATTCCGCTTTCCGCACTGATTCCGGCTCCGCTTAAAACTACCAGATTTTTCATTTTTGTTCTGTTTATCGGGTTCTTTATATTATTTTACGAAAAAATAGTTTTTGAGCCATAATTTCAAGAGGGGATCCAGGAAAATGACTTCCTTCTTCTCGTTGAGAGTGATGATTTCCTTTTTGGCTAAAGCGGCTTTCAGCCTGTTGACATTCGCAGAAGAATTAAGGTTGTATTCTTCTATGATTCCGCAGGTGCTCAGCTGCGTATGTCCGTCCACTAAGGCTTTGATAAACCGGAGCTGGTGTTTGCTCAGTACGAAAACCGAATAGTGGAACTGCGGGTAATGCAGATTGACCAAGCATTCGAGCGCCCGGGCTACGATCTGTTCGTTGAGACAGCTGCGGGTCAGGTCGAAACAGATGGAGGACAGATGCTGGATATACCAGGCGTGCCCTTCCACCACGTTATAAATATAGGATGCGAGTTCCGGCCGGATCACTTTTCCCGCCTTGAGGAATCGGTTGATGATATAATCGGAAAATATGCGTTCTTCGATGGGGGCCAGATCTATCTTCTGGACGGAATTGTAAAAGTATTTTTTCTTTTTGAAAATTTCGTTCATGGAGTTGGTCCTCTCACCTGTAATTATATAGGTGACATTCCGGTGGGTTTTCCATACTTTTCCCAGAATGCCGAGTATTCTGTCGGAATCTTCGAAAAGCAGCAAGTCCTGGAATTGCTCCAGATATACCAGAATGTGGGAGTTGAAATCTTTCCCCAACTTTTCGGGAAATGCCAGCAGTTCTTTGAGCTGGCTCTCCGAGAGCAGTTCCTTGGTTATGTAGGTGAACTGGAGCTTGCCGGACAGGTGCCCGTTCAGTTTATAGGGCACGGAAGGAAGATATTTTTTCAGGATTTTATTCCATTCCTCGGCGGTGGAGGCGAATTGCGCCGTCAGCTCGTTTATGTATTTGAGCATCATGGCTTCCGCACACCGGATGTTAAAGAGATTCAGCGTGCACAGGACATAGGGGTACGATTCCTGTTTCAGCTTGTCGAAAGCGTTGTATATAAGGGACTTTTTCCCGGTTTTGGGCGGCTCGTAAATGAGAACGTTGTTTCTTTCCCTGATAAGGCTGCACAGCAACGCCAGTTCTTTGGTGCGTCCTATGAACGAGGTGCCGGTAACAGGGTTATTATATTCGAATGGAGATTCCATAATCACAATCTTACCTTAAGTTAAGCAAATGTATTAAAAAAATCCAGGACAGAAAGAAAAAATAAAAAAAATGAAGAAATTTTGGCCGGAATGATAAAATATGCTACTTTTGTAGTCCGAAAATATTTATAAAATAGTTAAGCTATTGGATAAGAGTTGATTATAAAATAAGATCGACCGCTTGCTATTAAAACCGTAAAAAATAGATTTATGTACGCAATCGTAGATATTGCAGGACAACAATTCAAAGTCGAGGCCGGGAAGAAAATTTATGTGAACCGTCTCCCGGAAGAGGTGGGAGCCTCTGTGAATTTCGATAAGGTATTATTGACCGACAATGACGGCCAGGTAAAGGTGGGCGCTCCTTATGTCGGCGGAGCTGCGGTAAAGGCTACCGTGCTTGAACACCTCAAAGGAAAGAAAGTGATCGTTTTCAAGAAAAAACGCCGCAAGGGCTACACTAGGAAAAACGGTCATCGTCAGTATTTGACATGCATTCAGATTGAAGAGATTGCTTAATTAGAAAATTGATTGGATTATGGCTCATAAGAAAGGTGTCGGCAGTTCGAAGAACGGCCGCGAATCACACAGCAAACGATTAGGCGTTAAATTGTTCGGTGGACAAAGCGCAAAGGCCGGGAATATTATTGTTCGCCAACGGGGAACCGTGCATAACCCGGGACTGAATGTCGGAATAGGTAAAGACCATACTCTGTATGCTTTGACGGACGGTATCGTTACATTTGTCAAAAAAGCGGAGGGTAAGTCTTATGTGTCGGTAATGCCTTACAATAACTAAGGGATTGCGGATAATTGAGATATGGAGGCGTCCCGGGAGAGGGACGCCTTTTTTTATTTCCTTTCGGAAAGATTATGTTAAAATTGCAGGAAAATAATTAAAAATAAAGGCTTATGTTGACTCTTAAATTGTTAAGAGAACAGCCCGATCGGGTGATCGAAAGGCTGGCTGTTAAAAATTTCGATGCATCGGAAATCGTATCCCGGATTTTAGAGGCGGATGCGCAAAGGCGGGCCTGCCAGACACAGTTAGACGCCTCTTTGGCGGAACAGAATGTCCGGGCGAAAGAAATCGGCGCCTTGATGAAACAAGGGAAAAAAGAGGAGGCGGAAGGAATCAAACAGGCGGTAGCGGATCTGAAACGGAAATCCGCAGAATTGGAGGCGAAAATGGAGGAGGAAAGCAAACGGATGAACGATCTGCTTGTGCTGCTGCCTAATATTCCGTGCGATGCCGTACCTGCGGGGAAAGGGGCGGAAGATAATGTAGTGGTCAGGGAAGGGGGAGAGAAACCTAATCTGCCGGAAGGCGCCCTGCCTCATTGGGAATTGGCCAAATCTTTGGATATCATAGATTTCGATTTGGGCGTGAAAATTACCGGAGCAGGATTCCCCGTATATAAGGGGAAAGGGGCCCGTATTCAGCGTGCGCTCATTTCGTTTTTCCTGGACCGCAATACTAAAGCCGGTTATTTGGAAATACAGCCTCCGTTGGTGGTAAATGAAATGTCGGCTTACGGAACGGGGCAACTGCCGGATAAAAGCGCCCAGATGTACTATGTGAATCTGGATAACTTCTATATGATTCCTACGGCAGAGGTACCGGTAACGAATCTGTACAGGGATTGTATCTTGAACAAGTCGGATTTTCCGGTGAAAATGACCGCCTATACCCAGTGTTTCCGTCGGGAAGCCGGTTCTTACGGGAAAGATGTCCGGGGCCTGAACCGTCTGCATCAGTTCGACAAAGTGGAGATCGTGCAATTGGCGCTGCCGGAAAATTCTTACGATGCTTTAGAGGAAATGGTCCGGCACGTGGAAAGTTTAGTGCAGGCGCTGGAATTGCCGTATCGTATATTGAGGCTGTGCGGAGGGGATATGAGCTTTACTTCCGCCATTACGTATGATTTTGAGGTTTATTCCGCCGCCCAGGGACGTTGGTTGGAGGTGAGTTCCGTTTCCAATTTCGAATCTTTTCAGGCGAACCGTCTCAAACTCAGATATAAGGATGAAAACGGCAAAACCCAACTCGCGCATACGCTCAACGGAAGCTCCTTGGCATTGCCCCGGATTTTAGCGGCCCTGTTGGAAAATAACCAGGATGAACAGGGGAGGGTCCGCATTCCCGAAGCGCTCCAGGAATATACGGGTTTCCCGATGATCGGTTGAATCCCCGGAAATTTTGCCACACGGACGAACCCCGCACTCTATGACAGATATCGACAATATAATACTCGGAATCGACCCCGGCACCCAGATACTGGGTTTCGGGGTCATTCAGGTTGCGGGGAAAAAGGTCTCGTACGTGGATATGGGGGTAATCGATCTGAAAAAAGATAAGGACCATTTCGTTACGCTTCGGAGAATACTCGGGGAAGTCTCGGCGTTGATTGAAAAGTATATGCCCGACGAGCTGGCGGTAGAGGCTCCGTTTTACGGAAAGAATCCGCAGGTGATGCTGAAGTTGGGCCGGGCGCAGGGAGCCGCCATTTCCGCCGCCCTGCTTAAAGGCATTCCCATTTTTGAATATGCTCCCCGGAGCGTTAAACTGGCGGTGACCGGCAAGGGGTCGGCGTCTAAGGAACAGGTCGCCCTGATGGCCCAGCGCTTGCTGAAAATCGATTTTCCTCAGGAGTATCCGGACGCTACGGATGCTTTGGCGATTGCCTTGTGCCATTATTATCACCGGTCGAATCCATTGATACATACGAAAAAATCGGGCGGCTGGGAAGAGTTCGTCAAACAAAATCCCGATAAATTATGTTGAGCTTCCTGTACTTTGAATCCGTAATGAAGAAAATAAATCCGTTTTTTTAATTGTCGATTTAACTTTTCGCTTTTTCCGCAGTCAAAGCAACAGTTAATTCATAATTTTCATTATATGTTCGGGAGATTTTATTGTCTTGCAGGGATTTTTCTTTCATTGGTGTTTTCCGGTTCCGCTTATGCGCAGAATGTATCCGGCAGCAATCGGCGGCCGGACGGTCCTGAACCGAAAGGGACATATATTCAATTGACTCTTGCCGACAGCCTTACCAAGGCTCCTTTGGATTTCGTAACGGTGTCTTTATGCGTGCAGGGACAGCAGACCCCTTTCAAATATACTTCCAGCGATGCACAGGGAAATGTAATCCTGTCGGGAATAAAAGAGGGAAAATATATCTTGAAGATGGAATATGTGGGATATAAAACCAAAACGCGGTCCGTACAAGTGGGAAAAGGGGCCAATAAACTGGGTAATATCCTGATGCAGGAAGATATAAGCGTATTGGATGCCGTGGTGGTAACCGATGTGGCCAATCCGATTACCATCAAGAAGGATACCATAGAATTCAATTCCGCCGCTTTTAAGATAAACGATACCGATGCCTTGGAAGAATTGCTGAAAAAGTTGCCGGGTGTGGAGGTGGATGCCGACGGAAAGATTACCGCTAACGGGAAAGAGATTAATAAAATCATGATCGACGGGAAGGAGTTCGGGTTGAACGATCCTCAATTGGCGACTAAAAATCTGCCGGCCAAGATTGTGGAGAAAGTGAGAGTGGTGGAGAGGAAATCGGACCAGGCGAGGTTTACCGGCATAGACGACGGGGAGGAAGAAACGGTCATAGATCTGGGCATTAAAAAAGGAATGATGAACGGATGGATGGGAAATTTCATGGGAGGATACGGGTCCAAAGACCGATACCAGGCGGCCGGGATGGCGGCTAATTTTACGGAGAAAAACCAGATCGCTATCCTGGGCAGCGGAAATAATACCAATAACCGGTCTGCGGGTGAGGTAGCCGGCATGCGGGGTGGAGGAGGATTCGGTTTCGGCGGGCGAGGGATCACTACCTCGTGGATGGGCGCCGTGAATGCCAATACGGAATTGATGGATGGCAAACTGAAATTGCAGGGATATTACGGATACCGGGGTTCTGACCGGGACATTCAGGAAAAGAGGGCCCGGCAAACCTTGCGGAATGAAAGCGATGATTTGTTCTATAATGAGGAAGGATGGGATAAAAGCATCGACAACAGTCATGATGTACGGGCAGACGTGGATTATTCCATTTCGGAGAATACTTCGATCCTGTTCAGACCCTCTTTCCGTTTCGGGTACGGAAATTACGAATCTTATAATTCGTTTACCACTCTTACCGGTATAGACAAGACCAATGAAGGTATGAGCAAATCTTACGGGGACAATGATTCCAAATCGGCCAGCGGAATGCTCCTGTTCCGTCAGCGGTTGGGCAAACCCGGAAGGACCATTTCCCTGCGGATAGATTACGGATATTCTTCCACCGGAACCGACGGATTCAATTTTTCAGAAACGGATTATTATAAAGAAAATATCGTAGATTCTTCGGCAGTAATCGACCAGCATTTTAATCAGGACGAGTCGAACTATAATGTGGGAGGGCGTCTTTCCTATACCGAACCGCTCGGACGTAATTTTTACATGGAAGCGGCCTACCGTTATAATTACCGGCATACCGATTCGGATAAAAAGACTTATAATGCCGATAAGAACGGAGATTATACCGAACTGGATGATACCTATTCGAATTATTACCAGAACGTGTTCGTAACCCAACAGGCGGAGCTGACCTTGCGCAAACAGGAAGAAAAATACAGTCTGAACGTGGGGGCCAGCCTGCAACCCAGTTATACCAAAAGCATCGGCAGCCAGCGGGACTATAAAAATTCCGTAGCGAATATCTCCCCTTCCGCCCGGTTCGATTACCGGTTCAGCGACAGCAAATTTTTCAGGGTGAATTACCGGGGCCGTACCAATCAGCCTTCGATCAATCAATTGCAGCCCATCGCGGATAATTCCAATCCGCTGAGGGTAACTGTCGGAAATCCGGATCTTAAACCGGAATTTTCCCAAAGTCTGTCTTTAGAGTACCGTACCAATAACCGCGAAACATTCAGTTGGTTCGGCACTTGGTTAGACGCTTCTTATACTTCCGATAAGATTATTTCTTACAGCCGTTATCGGGAAGACGGAGTGCAGGAGATCAGTTACAAGAATGAAAGCGGTATTTACCGTCTTAACGGACGCATAATGTATAACGGACGGATTGCCCACTCCAATTTTTCCATAAACAGTTTTACTAACGCATCTTTTAACAACGGAATAAGTTATAGTAATCTGTATCCCGACAGCGATGCGTCTAAGGTGGTGACCAAAACTCTCAATGTTTCTGAAAATCTGAGAATTACATACCGGAACGATTATATGGAAATTTCCGCCGGGGGAAGGGCCAATTATCAGAATGCCTGGTATAATGTGGAAGAAAGAAGCAAAAAGGCTACCTGGACCAATGCCGTAACGGGTATGGTAAACGTGAATATCCCGGGGGGCTTCAATATCACTTCCGATATCGCTTACACTTATTATATAGGTTTCGACCAAGGGTACGGAGAAAATTCCACTTTATGGAACGCGGAAGTGTCGAAGAATCTTTTCAAGAATGCGGCTACGTTGAAATTTAAAATTTATGATATACTTAAACAGGAAAGAAACACTTCCCGGACCACAGCCGATGATTATATTCAGGATGTTCAGAACAATACGCTGGGCCAGTATATCATGGTATCCTTTACGTACCGTTTCGGCAAATTCGGCGGCCGGCCTATGGGGCCTATGGGACCTGGCGGTCCGGGCCGAGGTCCTATGAGAGGACCCAGAAGGTAGTGTCTTTTCGGCGGTTTCTTTTTCGGGTTCCGGCTCGGATCGTTATTCTTCCGGCAGACGGCTCCGGCTATAAGTGCGCCATTTTTCTATAAGGGCAGTAAAATCTTCCGGCAGAGGGCTTTCCAAGGAAATCAGCTCGCCGGTGGAGGGGTGGACGAATCCTAAGGTGCGGGCGTGGAGGGCATGTCGGGGAAGAAGGGTAAAGCAGTTGTCGATAAATTGTTTGTATTTGTTGTATAAAGTTCCTTTCAGGATCCTGTCTCCCCCGTACCGGTCATCGTTGAACAAGGGGTGCCCTAAGTAGTTCATGTGTACCCGGATCTGATGGGTGCGCCCGGTTTCCAGTTGGCATTCGATAAGGGTAACGTATCCGAACCGTTCCAGGACTTTGTAATGGGTAACGGCGTGTTTGCCGCTTTCTCCCCCGGGAAATACTTTAAAGCGGAGTCTGTCGTTGGGATCGCGTCCTATATTTCCCGTGACGGTACCTTCGTCTTCCTTGACGTTCCCCCATACTAAGGCTATATATTTGCGCCGGATCGTATGGTCGAAGAACTGTTTGGCCAGATGTAGCTGGGCTTCATCGTTTTTGGCTACCACAAGCAGACCGGAGGTGTTTTTATCGATCCGGTGTACCAATATCCCCATGCGCTCGTCTTCTTTGCCGGGTTCCTGCCGCAGCCCCAGATGATAGGCCAGGGCGTTTACGAGCGTGCCGGAAAAATGTCCGAATCCGGGATGCACTACCAATCCGGCCGGTTTGTTTATCACCAGCAGATCCCGGTCTTCGTATACGATATCTAACGGAATATTTTCCGGACGGATCTCCGTCATGCGGCGCTGGTACGGAAGGACGATCGTAACGATGTCTAACGGCTTTACTTTGTAATTGGCCTTCACCGTATTCCCGTTTACCCTTACATATCCCGCCCCGATAGCCAGCTGTATCCGGTGGCGGGAAGTCTTTTCCATGTGTTCGGTGATATATTTGTCTACCCGCAGCAGGGATTGTCCTTTGTCGATAACGAATCTGTAATGTTCGAACATGCCCGAATCCTCTCCCTGATGTTCGAAATCTTCATTTTCGGACAGGACATCGTCGCTTTCCGGAAGGTCTTCTTCCGGAAAATCTGTTTTCAGGATATCTTTCTCCTGGAAATCTTCTTTTTTTGCCATTCGTTCTTTTTTCGGTTTTTCCGGAATGATCCTGATTTATTTGCCGGCATCCCGGATCAGACTCTTGTCTTTGGTAAGATAAACCGTAACGGGGGAACCCATTGCCACAGTAGTATCCGCAGGTACGGGAGATTGTTTATAAACAATGGCTTCTAACGAATCCGAATAAGTGTGGACGGTCCCGTCGAATACGACTTTCCCCAGATTTACCGAATTGTCGGTGAGCTTTTCTTTTATAAGAGGATACGGAGTAGCGGTAAGATCCGGAATATAAGTTTGCCCGTCCTCGGGGTTCATGCCCAGAACCAGATCGATCTCGCTTTCTCCGGGTACGGGGGATCCGGCTGCTACCGGAGTTCCTTTATATTTCTGATCCAATACGTTATTGGTCGCAAGGTCTTCTACGTATATCAGTTTGCCCACCTTTAGCTGGCTGGCCGTAAGTTCGGCCTGCGCTTGTCTTAATGAAAATCCCACCAAGGAGGGCATTTTGACCGTTTTAGGGGCTTTCGCATTGATTGTAAGCAATATTCTCCTGTTTTTCTTTACCTTGCTCCCCGCCACAGGGTTCTGTTTATAAACCGCCCCGGGCGCCATCCGGGTTATATATACGGAATCGGTTACCTCCAACCGGAGCGAAGCTTCGTCCGCCGTCCGGCGGGCCTCTTCCATACTCATATTTGCAAAATCCGGAACGTCCTGTTCCCGGTTATGCCTCGTAATGACCTTTAAAAGGGAAAACAGAAGGAAGACGACAAGACTCAAGACTATGACGGCCATATATACATTTTTCATCAACCAGTTCCGGTACCAGGGAACTTCCGTGTTCTTTTTCGTCTTGTGCGTATTGTTTTTGCTTTTTGTTCCGGTATTCATTTGACATGGTTTTAACCTTACAAAAGTAAGAAAAAAAATGTAAAACCTTCTTTTATGCCTCCCGATAGTAACTGTCCCTTTCGACAGCGGTAAAACCGGCTTTCTCCGCCATGAAAACAAGCTCCCGGGCAGAAAGCCCCGGATGTTGTTCTTCCGCTCCCGCCATGGAATAAATTCTGGTGGAATCGTTGATAGTCCCGTCTATATCGTCCGCCCCGAACAGCAGCGAGAGCTGGCACAGATCCTTGCCGAGCATAGGCCAATAAGATTTTATATGAGGAATATTGTGGAGGGCCAGCCGGCTTATGGCAAATGTCCGCAGCACTTCGGTAATGTCCGCCTCCCGCTCTACAAAGGGGATGGCTTCCATCTCCTTTTCCTGGATGCCGCCGGAGTCTGCCGGAATACCCAAAGCGTTGTTGGCTATCCGGTATTTTAGCGGAATGAAAGCATCGAATCCTCCCGTTTCTTCCTGAACTCCTCTCAGGGCCAGCAGATGCTCTACACGATGTTCCCGGCTTTCGATATGTCCGAACAGCATGGTGGCATTGGTGTGCAGCCCCAGCCGGTGGGCGGTCCGGTGTACTTCCATCCATACGGCAGCATCCGGTTTGTCGGGACATATAAGTTTCCGTATTCCGGGATCGAAAATCTCGGCGCCTCCTCCGGGAATGGCTTCCAGACCCGCATCCATGAGTTTTTTCAATCCTTGTTCGTAAGATATCCCGGCCCCTTTGCACATATCGGCAATCTCGATGGCGGAATACCCTTTTATCGTTACCCGGGAGGGCAATATCCTGCGGGCTGTCCGGATTATCTCCATATAATAATCGAAATCCCGCGAGGGGTTTACGCTGCCTACGATATGCACCTCCGTCATGCCCGGCTCGTATTTGTCTTTAAGATATTTCTCTACCTCCTCTATGCTCATGGTCCAGGCGCCTTCATCGGTATCCGAATCCCGCCGGTACGAACAAAACCGGCACCGGTGCGAACAGACGTTGCTGGGTTCCAGATGAAAATTCCGATTGTAATATACGGTCCGGCCGTTATGGCGTTCCCTCATTTTACCGGCCAAGGCCGCCAGCAGGTCCAGATCCTCCCGATCATACAAAAACATAAGTTCATCGCGGTCCAGAGGGATATTCCTGTCTATTTTTTCCGTTATTCCGTTTAACATAAAAATGTATCGATCGTGTTCCGTGATTCGTCCGGTAATAAAAAAAGACGCTTTCCTGCGTCCTTTTTATTTGTATGCGGTCACCGGTTCCTGAAAGAACGGTTCCTAAAATCTGTCTTCGGATGATACCGTCAACTTTTTACGGCCTCTGCGGCGGCGTGCGGCCAATACGCGGCGGCCATTGGGGGTGGACATGCGTTCCCGGAATCCGTGTTTGTTACGGCGTTTACGTTGAGAAGGTTGGAATGTGCGTTTCATATTATGACAATTTTATGATTTTCAATAGGGAGTGCAAAGGTAGCATTTTAGTTTTATTTTGCAAAATATGCGGGCGATATTTTCCTCCGGCATAGGGGGAAAATCAGGTTCCGGGGATAAAGATCAATTTTTTTGACTGGAAAAAATCTTCTGAAAACCATAGGTTTACATCTGTAACGGTAACGGTTTTCGCCGGAATCCGGTTTCTGGCCAGTGCAATGGTCAGTTCTTTGCCCAAGGCGCCCTCAGGCGAAATATCGCCTCCTTTGAGATAAAGAATGCCTTTGGAGTATTTCCCTTTTACATAGGGAAGAAAGTCGCTCAGGTTCGCAACGGCCCGCGAAACGATGTAATCGAACTTTCCCGGAATATCTTCTGCCCTGGATTTTACGGCCCGCGCATTTTTGAGCTCGAGCGTCCGTATGACCTCTTCCACCACCTTTATCTTTTTCCCGATGGAATCGCACAGTACGAATTCGGTTCCGGGAAACAGAATGGCCAAGGGAATGCCCGGAAACCCGCCGCCCGTCCCGACATCCAGCACGCGCTCTCCCGGACTGAAAGGTATTGCTTTGGCAATGGCCAGACTATGAAGGACATGGTGGAGATAAAGCCCGTCCATGTCTTTGCGGCTGATCACGTTTATTTTCTCATTCCATTGGCGGTAAAGCGGATCCAAGAGCTTTATCTGCTCTTTCATGACCGGGGTAAGGCCGGAAAAATATTTGAATATCAGTTCTTCCATTTTTTTAATAACAATTCTTTCGCCCGTTTGAGGCGGGTGCGGACCGTATTCAGCGGCAGCTCCAGCTCTTTGGCTATTTCTTCATAAGCGAATTCGTGAATAAAACGCAATTGCGCCACTTCCCGATAAAGCGGACCCAGATTGCCGATATGCCGGATCAAGGACTCGTATTCCTGATTGCTTATCATTTTGTCTTCCGGAGAATCGCCCGTTATTTTTTGAGACGCCGCCAGGACAGAGTCCATTTCCGGGGAAAGACCGGTACCCGGAGGGGTCCTTCTTTTTCTGGAGCAGTCGATAGCCGTATTCCGGCCGATATTGAACAACCAGGTGGAAAACTCGTAATCCGGATTATATTCTTTTATATGCAGGAATGCTTTCTGAAATGTTTCCTGGCAAATGTCCTGAGGCTGTTCCGCCGTTTCCACGCCCCGACCTTCCCCTTTGATTCCCGACAGATACTCCCGGATATACGCGAGCAGGCCTTTCCGGTATTTTTCCACCAGTGCGAAAAAGGCTTTCTGCTCGCCGTTGCGGGCCTTTTTTATCAATTCTTTGTCGGGAAGTTTAGTGGGCTTCCAGCCAGTTTTTTCCATAATTACATTCGGCAATTAAAGGAACATGCAGTTTTATAACCCCCTCCATCTCTTGCTTGACGATTTCCATTACCTGTTCCGTTTCCGGGGCGGCTACATCGAAAACCAATTCGTCATGTACCTGAAGCACCATTTTGCTTTCTATTCCGGCCGCTTTCATCCGGTTGTAAATATTGATCATCGCAACCTTTATAATGTCAGCCGCACTTCCCTGAAGCGGGGCGTTAATGGCGTTCCGTTCACTGAAGTTCCGTACGACGGCATTGCGGGAGTTTATATCGGGCAAAAAACGCTTACGTCCGTAAATCGTTTCCACGAAACCTTCTTTACGGGCTTTTTCTATCATCTTGTTCATGTACTCCTTGACGCCGGGATAGGTCTTGAAATATTCCTGTATCAGTTCCTTGGAGTCGCTGCGGCTCATGCCCAGACGCTGGGACAGCCCGAATGCCGAGATACCGTAGATAATGCCGAAATTGGCGACCTTGGCCCGGCTGCGCTGTTCCCGGCTTACCTGTTCCTGAGGCACCTTGAATACTTTGGCGGCCGTGGCGGCATGTACGTCTTCGTTTGAATTGAAGGCTTCGATCATGTCTTTGTCGTTGCTCAGATGGGCCATCAGCCGGAGCTCGATCTGCGAGTAATCCGCCGAAACGATAAAACCGTCGGGACGGGAAGGAATAAATGCCTTGCGGATCTCTTTCCCCTGTTCGGTACGGATGGGAATATTTTGCAAGTTGGGATTGTTGGAACTCAGCCGGCCGGTGGCGGTAAGGGACTGGTTGAAGGTCGTATGGATTTTGCCCGTACGGGGGCAGATCAAGGTAGGGAAATTATCTATATAAGTAGATAGTAATTTTTTCAGTCCTCTGTATTCCAGGATTTTGTTTACTATCGGGTGGGTATCCAGCAATTCATGGAGCGTTTGCTCGTCTGTAGGATAGCTTCCTCTTGAATTTTTTTTCGTTTTAGGGCTTATGTTCAGTTTTTCGTACAGGACGGTCCCGATTTGCTTGGGGGAAGATATATTCAGGGAAGGTTCTCCCGCCAGATCCCGCACCTGCTGTTCGATCCGGTTCATCTGGGCGGTCAGTTCCCGGCTGTATTCCTTCAGATGTCCCGTATCTATTTTTACCCCGCAATATTCCATGTCCGCCAACACTTCTATCAGCGGCATTTCGATCGTATCGTATAACTGTACCTGCCCCGCTTTTTGAAGGTCTTCTTCTACCCGGAGGTATAACGGCAGGAGCAAGGCGCATTCGGTTGCCAGTTTGTCCCGGTCCGGTTCCTCCTCTGCGCTGCCCCCGTTGAACAGATCGGGGGCGGTAAACAGATCGTGGGGCGGTGCGGCCTGTTCCTCCGGTTGTGCGGAGCCGTATTGCAGGGAGTGGATATCGATGTCCAAGTATGTTTTGATAAGCATATCGTCCCGATGGCTTCTTTCCGGATTCAGCAGATAATGCATCAGTTCCACATCCGCGATATACCCTTTCGTCCGGAAGCCGGCTTCGCGCAGATCCTTGATGTATTGTTTGAAATTAAAGGCTATCTTTTTTATGGTTTCGTCTTCCAGCAAGGCTTGCAGATCTTTCCGCTCCTGTCCTTGAACGGACGCGATATCTTCCGCCATCCAGGTGAGGACTTCCCTTTCGTTCTCTTCCCCTGCCGGGGTGCAAAGGACCAGCGTTTTCTCTCCGGCCATTTTCAGCGCGAGAGTCTTGCCGCTTTTTGCCTGCTTTAGAATCAGAGCCAAGGAGACGAACCGGATCTCGGGAAGATCGGCGTCCGGCGTCCCGGCGGCATCGGAGGACGACGGGGCCTCCGTATAGTCCGGAAGCATTTTTTTCAGCGATTCGAATTCGTATTTATTGAACACTTCCGCTATTTTGGTAAAATCGGGGCGGCGCAATTGCAGATCCGAGGCGTTTACCGGCAGTTCGATATCCGTCTTGATGGTTACCAAATACCGGCTCATTTCAATTTGCTCGAGCGATTCCGCAATGGCCGTCCGCTGTTTCTCTGGAAGTTCGTCCGTATGCCGGAGAATTTCCCGCAGGCTGCCGTATTTCCCGACAAGCTTTTTCGCGCCTACTTCTCCGATTCCTCGGATCCCCGGTATATTGTCCGAAGAATCCCCCCAAATGGTGAGAATATCTATGACTTGTTCCGGCTCGCCGATGCCGTAGTGTTCGCATATTTCCTTTTTCCCGATAATTTCGGTTTCGTTTCCTCCTTTGGCGGGTTTATATTGGAATATGCCTGAGGAAATGAGCTGGCCGTAGTCCTTGTCGGGAGTTACCATATATATCTGGGTATCGGGTCCTTCCCATTGTTTGGCCATGGAGCCGATTACATCGTCCGCTTCGTATCCCGGGATCATTACTACCGGAATGTCGAAAGCCTGCAAAATCTCCTGCAAAGGTTCCAAGGCCGCTTTTACCAATTCCGGGGCGGCGGTCCGGTTCGCCTTGTACTGAGGATATGCCTCGTGCCGGAAAGTTTTGGCGGGAGGATCGAAAGCGACGGCCAGATGGGTGGGATGCTCTTTATTGAGAAGTTCGAGCAGCATTTTGGTAAATCCGAAAAGTATGGAGGTATCGACTCCCTTGGAATTGACCATGGGCCGCCTCATGAATGCGTAATACATCCGGAAAATCTGGGCATGCCCGTCGATAAGAAATATCCTATTCATGGCTGTCCTCCGTCTTGTTATCCTCCGCAAACCATTCTACGTAGGAAGTAGCCGTTTCATAAAGCCGCAGACCGAACAATTCAGCGTTTTCGGGCAAATATCTGCGGATGGTCCGGGCAAAATAGCAGATAAGGTTTTCGCAGGTAGGTTGGAAATCCACCAATACCACGTTGCGGTATGCACGGCATAATTCTTCCGCAAGGGGAGCGTCGCCGCGCAGAATCAACGCATGGTCGAATATATTGATGATATGTTCATTAACAGTTTTTTTCAGGTCCGTAAAATCCATAAGCATTCCGTTTTTGCGGGAATTTTTATCCTGGACGGGCCGGCCTTTTACCGTTACGTATAGAATATAGGAGTGGCCGTGGATATGCCTGCACTTGCCGTCGTAATCCTGCAATGCATGCGCTCCTTCGAACCTGAATTCTTTGGTTATCCTGATAACAGACATATTTTTTATGTTTAACTATAATTACAAAATCTACAAAGATACTAAATAACAGAGATTTTTAAAGACATTGTTATGAAAAAGAGATTTCGGGCGCAATCATGTCGTTTGTAATGGAACGTTCGGGTGATTGAAAAAAAAGATGGCAATCATACGGAAATGACTGCCATCAGAAGATTGATCGGCCTATTGGTCAGTTAAGATTGTCCAGATCGACCAATTCATATTTCTGGCTTCCTAACCCCAACTGCTCGGCTGCTTTCAATTGTAATTAGCTGATATTTTTGAGAACCAAGTCCAAGTTCTTCAGCGTAAGTCAGAATATGGGTGCCTTGACGGGAATTTATGCGTTCTATAAGGGCTGCTTTACCGGAATCTTCGGAGTTGAATACCATATCGACACAGGCGCGGTCCAATGCTACCGGATCAAGAGATGCAAACACACCTAAGTCTCCCATTTCCGGAGCCTCCGGATCCCCATCGCAGTCACAGTCAACTGACAGGCGATTTGCAACATTTATATAGAGTATATGGTCACCGGTAAAGTCAATCACACCCTTTGCCGCCTCTGCCATTGATTCAAGAAAGTCCTTTTGTTCTGCCATGTGTTCCCACATAGAGTCAGCAAGTTCTGTTGCTCCGGCTGAATGGATATATGCCTTGCCGTTTGATGATGCTATTCCTATAGAGATATTCTTGAGGGCTCCCCCAAATCCTGCCATTGCATGACCTTTGAAGTGGGATAGCACTACTATAAAATCGTAGTCAGCAAAATGCTTGCCTACTATATCTTTAGTCAGATGTTTTCCACCTGTGACAGGAATTTCCATTTCACCGTCGGCATCCATGATATCAACACCGGCGAGATCTGTGAATCCATGTTCTTTTGCCGCTTTGATATGCGCTTCAGTTGTATTGCGGTTACCTGCGTATGCTGTATTACATTCAATGAATGTCCCGTTGATAGCTCTAACGAAATTTGATATCAGAGCAGTGTCAAGATGATTGGATTTATTCGATTCTCCTGTAGATATCTTGATCCCGATTTTTTTACCCTCAGCTTTCCGTCCGAGAGCGTTATAGATCTTGATCAGATTCTCCGGAGTGATGTCCTTGATGAAATACACCTTGGGAAGCGGTGAGCTTTCCTCTGTTTGGGAGGTCTTTTGTGCGTTGGTGCAACCTGCACCCGCAAATATCGCGGCGGATGCCATCATGGTTGCAAAAAACTTGTTCCTAACCATAATGTCTTGAATTATTAAAAGTGAATATTGACTCCGGCCATTACCGTTGCGCGAGGCATCGGATAACCGGCATTGATTTCGTAACGTTGTGCCAGCAGGTTCTCACCCCGTGCCCAAATGTCGAGCCACCTGGCGGCATGGAACGAGGTCCGCAGGTTCCACAGCGTGAAGCTCTCCTGGGTGACAGGGTCGGTAGAGGTATAAAGACCGGCAATGTATTGCACGCCTGTCGATACGTCCCATCTGCTTTTCGAGAAACTGACTCCGGCATACAGCTTGTGTTCGGGAGCGGCAACCACGGGATTGTCCATGTACAAATAGTTGTAGTTGGCATCCGCCGTCCATTCCTTATTGATACGGCAGGCGATCTGCAGCTCCACGCCCGTGTTGTCTATCTTGCCGGAGTTCTGGTTGAGCCGCCCGCTGCCGTTGGGGTTGGGCAGTGTCATAATCAGATTCTTGCCGTCTATATAGAATACGTTCACGCCATACGACAGCTTGCCGTCCATGAGCTTTTGGCTGAAAGCAAGCTCGTAGTTCCACATCGACTCCGGTTTCAGGTCGGGGTTCTGGGGTGGGAACATGTACATCTCGCGCAGAATGGGATAACGGAATCCTTTCGAGGCCGAGAGTTTCAGTTCAATGGCACGGGGCAGGTGGAATACCAGACCGGCCTGCGGAACCCATTCCGTGCCCACGCGGGAATGGTGGTCGATGCGCACTCCGGCATTGAAGGTCAGCCATGAGCCGATATTCTGCCGGAAGTCCATATAGCCAGCCACTTCGTTCTCGTGTTTGTCCACAATGTCCTCGCGCGTCCCGGCTTTTTCGCCTTTTATGTACTCCGTCCATGCCTGGCCGCCGTAGCGGAACCAGTCAAAGCCGAAAGTGATACGGTTTCCATTGAAGAACTGTGTGCTTTGGTAAAGCGAGATACCCATCATGTCATCGAATGAGTTGAAACGTCCGTCCTGCGGCGTTTCGCCCGCACTCGGCGTGTAGCCGTCATTTATCCAATGATCGCCCCAGTTATAGAAGAAGCTCAATCCGCCGGATGTACGGTCGTAGTCGTTCTCGAGGGCAAAGGAAGCCATGCCACGCGTAATGCGCTGGTCTCCTTCCAGCAGCGGTGCGGACACAGGCCCGGGATAGGTGGCATTGAAGTGTGTTACGTTCACATCGGTGTAGGTATTCCAATGACCGGTCAGTTCGTAGTTCAGTTTGGCATAGCCGCTGTATTGCTCGAAAGGCATGTTGTCGCGGTGTCCGTCTGTTCGGTTGTACGAACCGCTGACGATGCTGGAGAAACGTCCCTTACGGATGCGGTTGGTCAGTTCCGTTTCTATTGTGTTGTATGAGCCGTAGCCTGTATGCAGGTCGGTAAGGACTCCGTCCTCGTGCATTTTTCGGGTGACGATGTTGATGACACCGCCCATCGCGTTGGAGCCGTAGAGCATGGATGCCGGGCCGCGGAGCACCTCTACCCGGTCGGCTAATGATGTCTGGTAAGCGTCTGAAATGGGATGGCCGAAGATACCGGCGTATTGCGGATGTCCGTCGATGAGTACCATCAGCCGGGCATTGCCTCCGCCCAACCCGCGCAGGGAGATGCCTCCCGCCGCACCGTTCGAGACACCGTATCCCATCACGCCACGCGAGGTGGTGAACAGTCCCGGTATTTGCTCCGTCAATACGGGCAGAAGCGAGGATTGCAGACTTTTCTCTATGACAAGGCGGGGAATGACCGATACGGTTTGCGACAGGTGATGCACATTGATTTCATTCCGTGCGCCGGTAACGACCACCTCGTCCAATGCAAAATTTCTGTCGGCAAGCGAGGCGGTGTCTGGAACGGATTCTAAGTCTTGCGCTTGTGTTACAACCGGAAGCAATCCCAGAGCAAATAAAATTGTCACAAATTTTCTCTTCATTTAAATTTCTCTTCTTAATGGTCTACATTTGGATGCAGAAACTCCTGTTTTTCTTTTGACCATATAATAATTTGAGCAAGAGCAAAGATAGTACATAATCGCACTAATCTCAAAAGAAAGTACTCTCGGAAAAATTGTCGGAAGCAACATTCATGCCATCGGTGGGAAGCAGGTATAGACGAAACGCTGTTCACGTTCGGCAATCCACCAACGTCCGTCGATTTTCACATACTTGTCATAATAGCGGACTGCATGGAAAGTCATTTTGTCCTTGCCTGCCTCTTCATTTACGAGGGTAGCTATCGCGTAGCATATACCGGTTGCGTGGGTGTCATCGATAAAATCCACTACCTGCTGGCCATTCTGATGGAACGAGGCCTTGGCTGCGCCGAAAGCCTTGTACTGTGCGATCATGTCATTGACCGAGGTGATGTCCATTCCGAGGCTGTCGCCGAAATAGACTTTCAGTTTGATATCCGGGCGGAAAATCTCTGCATAATAATCCTGATTGTTCTTATCGCTCTCTGTTGCGTAACGGTCAACGAGATCCTTGAGCATCACGCGGTCTTCAATTCTGTTATCCATAATCTTTGATTTTTTGTGTTTATTATTATAATGCAAAATTACAGTATTCTACCCGCATGTGAGTTGTTAATATTACGCTAATACTTGCACATTTTTACGGAATATAATAACTTTGCATCATGGCAAAGCATCTTCATGAATTGATAGTGTTCTCCGAGGATTTCAGTCTGGTCAACTCCCCGGCTTTCTATGACTGTGTGGTGCATCTGATATGTACCGGTGGAACCGGAAGATTCCTCTATAATAACCGACTCTTTGCAATGTCGAAAAACGATATTGCGGTAATATCACGCCCTCAGTTAGTAACTGACATGCAGGCGGATGATGAGTTCCGGTGCGAATACATAGCAGCGCCCGATAAATTCCTTCACAATCTTCTGCCGGCCAACAATTACGCTATTCAGGGATGCGTGAGCCTGTTTGAAAATCCTATTATCAAAGTGTCCGAGATCGATGCCGGGCGTTTCAGAACCGACCTTGCCAATATCAAGTATCGGATTGACAATACCGACCACCGATTCTATCAGGAACTGATGGGAAGCCTGTTGCAAACAATGATCTATGACCTGTTCGACTTCCACGCCAAGACCAACGACAATATCCTTACTACTGACCGGGTTGGATATATCACAGCCCAATTCTTCACGTTGATAGAGGGAGGGAGGCCTAAGACCCGGAGAGAAGTGTCGCACTATGCGTCTCAGCTTAATGTGACTCCGAAATATCTGTCTGATACGATAAAGCGCGTGACAGGTGTAAGCGTCTCAACCCATATCAATAGTGCCGCCACAGCGATTGCACTGAAATATCTTAAGGACAATACCATGTCAGTGACCCAGATTGCCGATGAAATGAATTTCTCATCCCTGAGCTATTTCAGCCGCTTCTGCGTGAAGCATATCGGCATGTCTCCTGTGAAATTCCGCACGGCCGGAGTTAAAGACATTGAATATTCAGATCGTTAAACGGTGCCTTATTTCTCTTGAGGCTGTAAAGGTCCATAGAAGTACGCAGCTGTAGCGCCGCCATCGATAAGGAAATCCGCACCTGTGATGAATGCTCCTTGCGGTCGCATAAGCAGTTCGGCAACATTTGCAACTTCATCTGCTGTGCCGGGACGTCCTGCCGGACATTTTGCAAACATGTTTTTATAAAAATCACCTCGTGGCCCGTTAAATTCATCGATTGCAAGTGGCGTAACTATTATTCCCGGAGATATGGAGTTAAGTCGCGCACCGCGTTCACCCCACTTCACTGCCTCCGCCATTACACGCTTCACGTTGCAACGCTTCGCTATCTGATAGGCATGTAGTGTGTTTCCTATATTCTCCGGCTGAAGCATGGGAAGTGACAGCAGTTCATCGGTAGGGGTCATGGCAAGAAGCCTATCCTGTTCAGGAGTGAGAGCAGCCATCCGATGTCCAGACTGGCTTGAGATTGTTACACCTGTTCCACCCTCGGCTATGACTTTGCCTACTTCCTCAAGTAGTACGGCAGTACCGTAAAGGTCGACTTTAAGGATAGCTTCAATGGGTGCCTGAGAAGGGGAAACTCCGGCTGCGTTGACAAGCATAGTTATTTCTCCGTATTTCTGTGCCTCGACAAGAATATTCTTGATAGATTCACGGCTCGACAGATCCATCTCATGCGCAACCGTATCAAATCCCGCCTTGTTCAGTATGTCTGAGATGTTTTTGGCGTTCTCAATGTTCTTGTCGCCGATAACGATCTTCATGCCATATCCCATTCTCCGGGCTATCGCCATTCCTATCTGACCGGCTCCGGCCAATATCATTACGTCTTTCTTCATATTCATCATATTAATTTTCAAAATATATGATACCTACGTAAAAGATTATTAGGGCTGAATTTTATTTATCCTTTTTCATACCGAGACCTTCAAGCCATTTTTCAACACTTTTCTTAGCCGAAGCCTGATTCTCCTGAGCCACTTTCCCCTGAATGGCAAGTCCTTTGCCTGTCAGAGTATTTGCCCCCTTACATTCGGCAGCGATTTTACGGTCGGTCCCGCCCATGCCGCTTCCTTCGTGCGTAACGAATGGAATCACGGTCTTTCCATTCCAGTCGTGCTTCTCGATGAAGGTATATACGCACATCGGCGGTTCACCCCACCACTGGGGATAGCCGATAAAGATAACATCGTAGTCCTCGATTTTTACGTCCCCCTTGACAGCCGGACGTGCGTTCGCCTGCAATTCTTTCTTCGCAATCTCGATGCATTCATTGTAGCTCTTGGGATAACCCTTCTCAGGAACAATCTCAAAAATGTCGGCACCGGTTGCATCGGCTATCATGTCGGCAACGATATGGGTGTTTCCTTTTTCAATGTAACCTACATTGTAATTCTCACCTGTGTGCGAGAAAAATACTACTAATTTCTTTCCGTCCATATTCATTGTTTTTTCTTCCGTTTTAATTCCTTCTTCCGAAGTATTTGAAGCGTACGCAGTATTGCACAATACTGGAATAAGCGCTGAAAATATTAATGCAAGAATCTTCTTCATTATAATTCGTTAATTTAATTAGCACTACAAAATTAACGTTCTTCTGAGATAAATGACTTTCACAAATTGGGGCAATATTTGCACATAATCCGAAAAACAACTCAAAACGAGGCCGGAAGAAATTCGCTTTTTAAAAATAAACGATTTTGCTATCGGGAAGTCAAATAATTTACTAAATTTAGCCTGTTGAATTTTAATTTATTTTAAAACCATATAAAACATACCTGATATTTTATGAAAAAGACATTAACCTTATTTGTGCTGGCGATGTGTCTGGCCGGATATTCATTCGCCGATACGGTCCGCGAGGCCCGTTTGCTGCGTTTTCCTGCCACCAATAATCAGCAGATCGTGTTTACGTATGCGGGCGACCTGTATTCGGTGGGAATGGCCGGAGGCGAAGCCAAAAAACTTACTTCCCATGTAGGGTTCGAGATGTTCCCGCGTTTCTCTCCCGACGGAAAGACCCTGGCTTTTACCGGCCAGTATGACGGCAATACGGAAGTTTATACCATGCCGTCCGAGGGCGGAGTTCCTCAAAGAATCACTTACACGGCAGTGGTGGACAGGGACAATATCGGGGACCGGGTGGGACCCAATAATATTGTCATGACCTGGACTCCCGACGGCAAAGAAATCGTGTTCCGCAGCCGCAGCTGGGCGTTTAGCAGTATGCGGGGTGTTTTAATGAAGGTTTCTGCAACCGGCGGCGTTCCGCAGCAATTGCCGTTGACCGAAGGTGGTTTCTGCTCCTATTCTCCCGATGGCAAGTATCTGGCCTTAAATAGAATGTTCCGCGAATTCCGCACCTGGAAATATTATGAGGGCGGCCAGGCTGACGATATCTGGCTTGCCGATCTGAAAGACGGCAGCATTACCAACCTGACCGACAATCCCGCTCAGGATATTTTCCCGATGTTTGTCGGGAGGGAAATATATTTCCTGTCCGCGCGGGATAAAGTCATGAATCTGTTCGTGTATAATCTCGACACCAAAAAAACGGAAAAACTGACCGATTTTACCGAGTACGATGTAAAATTCCCTTCTCATTCCGACCAGTATATCGTTTTCGAGAACGGCGGGTATATTTACAAATATTCTATCAGAGACAAGAAATGCGATAAGGTGAATATCACGCTTCGCAACGAGGGTGCATTTGCGCGTCCGCAATGGATCGATGTTTCCGGGCGGATGTCGGCCAGCTCTTTGTCTCCCGACGGATCGCGCGTCCTGATAACGGCCCGTGGCGATGTTTTCTCTGCTCCCGCCAAAGAAGGGGCAACCATCAATATCACCCGTACCGACAATGCCCAGGAAAGGAACGGAGCATGGTCTCCGGACGGCAATTGGATCGCCTATTTGTCGGATATTTCCGGGGAATACGAAATTTATATCGTTCCGCAGGATATGAGCGCGGCGCCCAAACAACTGACCAATGGCGAAAAAAGCTATAAGAACGGGATGCAATGGGCTCCGGATTCCAAATCCCTTTACTATACCAATGAAACCAAAGAACTGTACAACGTAGACCTGTCGGGAAACAAACGGTTGGTTTACCAAGGTACCGAATCCGGTCCGAGGGGGTATAATATCTCTCCCGACGGCAAATGGATCGCTTTCAGCGCGAGCGCCCCGAATAAGGTAAGCGTGGTATATCTGCTCGAAGTATCTACCGGAAAAACGGTGCCGGTTACCGACACATGGTACGATTCGAGTTCCCCTCTGTTCTCTTCAGACGGCAAATATCTGTTTTTTACCTCGGCACGCGATCTGAACGCACGATATGCCGGAAATGAATGGAATGCGTTGTACAATTACGGGAATTATATTTTTGCGGTTCCTCTCCAGGCGTCCGTTCCGAATCCGTTCCTGACGAAAAACGATCAGTACGAGCCGGCTGCCGGAAATGATGACAGCGTTAAAAAAGAGGCCCAAAAACCGGATTCCGGAGATATGAAAGTCGATCTCGAAGGAATTCAGGACAGAATCGTAAACCTTCCGTTGGAGCCCGGCTATTTCCGGCTGCTCCGCTCGGTTGACGGCAAGCTGATCTATTCCAGCGGCCGGAGTATCCGGAGTTATAATATGAAAACTTTGAAGGACAGCGAGATCGGTAAAGGAAGCATTTTAGCTTTCACTCCCGACAATAAAAAGATCGTGTATCGGGATAATTCAGGAAAAAATATCAGCGTAGTGGCGTTTTCCGATAATCTCAAAGGGGGAGATCCGGTACCGACCTCCGGACTGCGAGTGTTTGTGAATTATCCGAATGAATGGAAGCAGATTTTCGATGAGACCTGGAGGGTTTACCGCGACGGATTTTATGTGAAAAACATGCTCGGTAAAGACTGGAAGGCCATCCATGACAAATATGCCGTGCTGCTCCCTTATGTAAGCCACCGTCAGGATCTGACTTATATTATCGGGGAAATGATTTCCGAACTGAGCGTAGGGCATGCTTATGTGACTACCGGAGAGACGCCGGCCGCTCCGCAGATCAAAACCGGACTATTAGGCGCAAAAGTCAGCAAGGACAAGTCGGGCTATTTCAGAATCGATAAGATATACAAGGGCGCCAACTGGTCTCCGAAATGGAGATCTCCGCTGACCGAACCGGGGATGAATATGAAGCCGGGTATGTATATTCTGGCGGTAAATAATATTCCGTGCGAGGGACTGACCGATATTCTCCAGCCGCTGGTGGGTACGGTGGGGCAGACCGTAGAGCTTCTGGTAAACGACAAGCCGTCCAAAGAGGGTGCGCGTAAAATCTACGTCAAACCGATTGCTTCGGAGGCGCAGCTCGCTTATTATGAATGGGTTCAGAATAACATCGAGAAAGTGGACAAATTGTCGGGAGGAGAAATCGGCTACATCCATATCCCGGATATGAGTACCGCCGGTCTGGATGAATTCACCCGGCTGTTCTATCCGCAATTGAATAAAAAAGCGTTGATTATAGATGACCGTATGAACGGTGGCGGAAACGTATCTCCGATTATTATCGAAAAACTTTCCCGCATCGTATATCGGATGACCATGTCCCGTAACGGAGGCTCTCCGAGTACCATTCCGGATGCTACCCATTACGGTCCCAAGGTTGTGCTGATCGACAAATACGCCAGCTCCGACGGGGACTTGTTCCCATATAGCTTCAAGCAATTGAAATTGGGTAAACTTATCGGTATGCGCACTTGGGGAGGTATCGTAGGTATTTCCGGCTCCAAACCTTACCTGGACGGCCAGGATGTGCGGACTCCGTTTTTCACCTCTTATTCCGTGGATACGGGCGACTGGATAGTGGAAAATCACGGTGTGGATCCGGATATAGTAGTGGATAACAATCCATTCGATGAATACAAAGGTATCGACAAGCAACTGGAAAAAGCCGTAGAAGTCCTCAAACAGGAAATGAAAAACTACAAACCGCTTCCAGGCGTGCCGAAGGACCCTGTCCGTTAATTATCCTTCTATCTTTGAAGTGATTCCAAAAATCGGACGGGTTGACAGTTATCCGTTTATAGAAAGAGTCCGGTATCGTATCGGGCTCTTTCCTTTTAAGCGGACTTTGATCCTTTGTCAGACGGCCGGAGCAAGCGTCATCTTGACGATTCCGCCGTAAGGTGCGAGGGCGCTGAAGGCCTCGGCCGGTTTCAGCAGGCCGGCATAGATCTGTGCGCATATAATGACTCCTCCATGCGTGAAAACGGCTGCCTGCCGGTACGGTTTTTTGCGTAGTTCGTTCAGAAAATCCGAAACCCGGGTTAACTGATCTTCGAATGATTCTCCTTCCGTAGCCCGTACATGAAAATAATCGTCATACCATTCCTGAAGGCGGGGATCTTTGAGATCGTCGTATCCTTGCATTTCCCATTCTCCGAAATTGATCTCCATCAGCCGGGAATCGCGTACGGCATCCGGATACCCGCAGAAATCGGCCAGCCGTGTGCAGCGGGTCAAGGGACTCGTATAGACCCGGTCGAAACGGATTCCTTTAAGCTGGCTGCAGGTCGCTTCCGCTTCCTGAGGAAAAGTCTCATTCAGAGGCACATCAGTCTGGCCGTAAAACATGCCTTTAGGAACATTTACCGATGTATGGCGTATGAAATATATTTCCATTGCTGAATAATTGAATTGTTAATTGTTTATTTGTAAAATGGTTATGGCAGTATAGAAGGATAGTTCGCAAAGCAGGAAAAGGGCTCCGCAGCAATCTCCGGTATATCCCGCGATCTTTTTCTTCATCAGCAGAACCAATAACAGAAAAATCGCCATGGGAGCGGCGGCAGCGGCCCAGTAGGGGGCCGGCAGGAACAGGATGCCCGGAAGGATGCCCGTCCCTAAGGCAAAAAGGATATTGCCCGCTTTCATACGGTTATAAACGGTTTTATTTTTGCTTTCTTCCTCTTTGCGGGCGTAAGGCAGGAAATTGATTACCTGCGAAGCGATGAATTTGCACCAGGGATCGCCGGCTGCGATGACTGCATATACAAAAGGGTGGGGCAGGGCGGATAACAGGGTATAAAGCAATCCGAAATAGAATATCAGCCCGATAACCCCGTAGGTCCCGATATGGGAATCTTTCATGATCTCCAGCGTTTTCTGTCGGGAAGTCCCTCCTCCGAACCCGTCGAAAAAGTCTGCAAGTCCGTCTTCGTGCAGGGCGCCCGTCAGCAATACCCTGGAAAGGATAGCCAGCAGAAGAGCGGCCGGCAGCGGCAGAAAATGGGAACAACCCCAATATGTCAGGATGAGGATTCCTCCGGTGAGCCATCCCGTCAGCGGCCAGTAATTGACCGTGCGGCGGAAGCTGTCTGTCGGGACCCTGAAAATCCGCCAGAAAGGGAGCCGGGTGAAGAACATGAAAGAGGCGCCTATATCGTAAAATATTTTCATTTTTATCTTTCTCCTGACGGCTTAAAAATATTTGGTTATGGAAGCATGGGCGAAACTGTCCATCTCGTTTATCATGCGTATGGCGGAATCGATAATGGGGTAAGAGCAGATGGCACCGGTTCCTTCTCCTAAGCGCAGTCCCAAATTCAAAAGAGGGCGGACCCGGAGTGCGTCTAACACTAATTTATGTCCGGCTTCGTCTCCCTGATGTCCGAAAAGGGCGTAGGAAAGCACATCGGGATAAAGCCGGGAGGCGGCGAGAATGCAATTGGTCATAATGAAACCGTCTATCAGAATGACCATTCCCAGTTCGGCCGCCTGAAGCATGGCCCCTGTCGCCATTACCATTTCATATCCTCCGAAATACCGGATAATATCTTCCGCAGAGCCGTCTCCTTTATAATTTTCTATGGATTTTTTCAGAATATCGTATTTGTGCCGGATGCCTTCATCGTCTAACCCGCTGCCGGCTCCCACGCATTGTTGAAGCGGAATGCCCGTGAAGCAATGCATCCAAATAGAAGATGAGGATGTGTTGGCGATTCCCATTTCTCCGAAGCTGATGATATTGCATCCTTCCGTATTGCTTTCCCGTACTATCTTCGCTCCCCTTTCTATGCATTGTTCCATTTCCTGATGCGTCATAGCCGCTTCATGCAGATAGTTCCGGGTGCCTTTCCTTACTTTCATATCTATTATC
The DNA here is from genome assembly GCA_947630665.1 of uncultured Bacteroidales bacterium. Lineage (GTDB taxonomy): Bacteria > Bacteroidota > Bacteroidia > Bacteroidales > UBA932 > Egerieousia. Next base: position 74,203 of record CANRID010000001.1, read on the forward strand.
CCGCATCCCGACGGAAAATCGTAATCTACTCCGGCATCCACGACCTTCAATCTGAATCCGTGCTGGCGGCAGAAGAAATTGACGCCTGCGCCGCCTTTCAGAAAATTGGCCGATTGCTGCCAGGTAATTTCCTTGGGGGATTTGCTGACCCCTTCCTCCACAATGCCGTGGTCGGCGGCAAAAATAATGTTTTGAGGGTTTTTCAGGCGGGGCGTAAGGGTTTGCTGGATGAGTCCCACCTGCAAGGCGATTTCTTCCAGCGTGCCTAACGAACCTTTTGGTTTGACGAGATTGTTTATTTTGTCGATCAATGCCGGGCGGATTCCCTGGTCCGGCTTTTCGATTTGAAAGATTTTCATCGTTGTATGGTAACTTTTTTAAAGTTAATGGCGGTCCGGGGCCGTGGCCGGATCGGTTTTACTCTTTTCCCTCCGGAGGCGGACCGAGAATGCGGCCGTCCTGTTTGATTATAACCGGGATGCCGCTTACCATCCATATCACTTGGTCCGCACGGGAAGCGATATACTGGTTAACCCAACCTTGCAAATCCGTGAATTGCCGCTGGAGCTGGTTCCCGGCCACTCCTCCTGAGCCTATTTCATTGGTTACGAAAATGAAAACGGCATCCTGCGCGGTAAATTCATCGAATTCTTTTTTTACGGCTTCCAGCGCTTTCCGGACATCGGATCCCAGATCGAAGAAAAAATTGGTACACCATAGAGTCACGCAGTCTATCACTACGGTTCTCCCTTTTACGTCATGTCGTCCGAGTCGTTTGTCTTCTTCGATATTGGTCCATTGGGGCCCCCTGTTCGAGCGGTGCCTTTCCACTCTTTTTCGGAATTCCTCATCCCAGATGCGGGAGGTGGCCATATAAATAGGCTGTCGGGACAGGGCAAGGGCTTTTTTTTCCGCATAGCTGCTTTTACCGGACCTCTGGCCGCCCGTAATGAGGATAATTTGTTTCATAATTCGTAAATGGCATACAAAAATACGTCATTCTTTTGTAATAAAAAACAGTTACCTTTGCAATCTTCAATAAAGGGAAACATGCCGGAGAGATATCGTATAGCGCTTTTGGGCCGGAGGATAACGGATTCGCACCGGAAGGAGGTCTTCTCGGCCATACGCGCCGGCGGATTGGAAGTTATCGGAGGCGGGAACAAGGCTGAGGCAAAGGAAACCGGGTTGGAGAAATTGGAATTCACCGCCGAAGGAAGAGATCCCCGTAAGGAGGAGATGCAAATGCAATTGCTGGGCATAGCCTCGCGCGGGGAAATAAGCATAGCGCTCCGTTCGTTCTTACCGCAATACGTATCGTCTTTTTCTCCGTGTCCCGACAATCTTCTTTCCTGCTATTTCCGTTTGATCTGTTTCGATATGGATTCCACCTTGATCCGGGCGGAGCTGATGGATGAATTGGGCGAATACTTGGGAATCGGGGAGCGAATGCGCCGGATTACCGCCAGAACCATGCGGGGCGAAATCTGTTTCCGGGAGAGCTTTACTGAACGGGTGGCTTTGTTGAAGGGATTGGAGACGGAAGTCCTGGAAAGGATTGTAAAGAGCATTCCCGCGGCTCCGGGGTTGGAAGATGCGATGGCTGCTTTACGGAAAGCCGGTATCCGGACGGCGATCGTAACCGGAGGATTTACCGTTTTCGGCCGTTATTTGCAGAAAAAATACGGCTTCGATGATATATTTGCCACAGACATAGAGATTTCGGAAGGAAAGCTTACGGGAAGATTCGCAGGTCCCATCTTAGATGGGGAGAGGAAGGCCCGGGCGTTGGAAGAGCTTTGTTTACGGGAGAAAATTTCTCCGCTTCGGTGCGTAGCCGCAGGAGACGGCGCCAACGATGTAGCCATGCTCTGCCGGGCCGGTCTGTCGGTCGCCTATCATGCCGGCGGCTTGGATTTGCCTGCCGTCCTGCATGCGGCGGGAGTGTTTGAACCATATTTTTATAAGCATGCCACGTGATTTGAGTATTTGAACGATTTGTTCAGGAGAGGAATATGGCTTGGTGAAACTTGTTTTCATATAGGTATAATAAAAAACGACCCGCCGATTTGAGCATTGTAAAGAGGCTTGGCGGGTTCTAATGGTGCAAAGGTAGTAAAATTGTTTGGAATAGCCAAATAGTTCGTGATGTAATATTTGAAAAACAAGTTGAATAGCTATATTTTTGCAAAACAATATATACTTGTGAGAATTGCTAAACTTTTGAATATAGATCCACGCCAACTGATTAATGGTGGTAATATTGATTGATTATGGCGAAGAAACTTAAATCATTTTCTCATGTTCAGGCAACTGAGGCATTGGAGCAACTCGGCCAGCGTGGTGCGTCCGCATCGGAATTTGTCTATGATCTTCTGCGGATCTTTGCCAATTGGGGCGACGGACAGGTAAGGCGCACCAAAGAAGGTGCGGGGAACTCGGCAAAGGATGGCGAAACTGTCCTTGTCAAGAATCTTATCGCATATCGTCCTGCAGTAGTCAATACTATTGATGACGATTGTTCGGCTATGTATGACATTATCGAGGCTATGCGAGCCGATGCCAAGATTACCAAGCACTCGCCTCGCCTTTATGTTACAAGCAACGGCAGCCACGTTGTTGCCTATGACCCGAAAGAGAATGATTCTTACGAGAATCGCATCGAACATTTGTGGAAAGATTTTGAGTTTTTCACACCGCTTGCCGGTATAGAAAAAATTCAATATGCAGAGGAAGCCGAAGCTGATGTGAAATCAGCCGAACTTATGGCCAAACTTTTCGATGATATCCGGCGATATAACAATGTAAGCAATCCCGATACGGTTCATGCGCTCAATGTATTCATGTCGCGTCTGCTGTTCTGCTTCTTCGCCGAAGATACCGGCCTTTTCCCCGGGCAGAACCTTTTTACCAACACGTTGGCCAATCACACCAAAGCGGACGGTTCCGATCTCGCAGAGTTTATTGACAAGGCATTTCTTGCCATGTCAACAAATGATCCTGCCGTACTGGCAACATTACCGAGTCCATACGACAGATTTCCATACGTCAATGGAGGCTTGTTCAAAGAACGTTTCCCGATTCCGACTCTTTCGCGTCGCGCCCGCACATTGATACTGAACTGTGGAGAATATGCTTGGAAGGATATCAACCCGGATATCTTCGGCTCGATGATTCAGGCGGTCGTTACTCCTGAACAACGTGCCGGCCTTGGCATACATTATACCTCCGTGCCTAATATCGAGAAAGTGATACGGCCTCTATTCTTCGATTCGCTTATCGAGGAATACACCGCCGCCTGTGAGGAAGCAAAGGAGAAACTGGCGAAGAAGATGCACCCCGACCGCGCAGCTCAAAGACTGCGCAATCTTCTTAGCCGGTTAGCCAACATCAAATTTTTCGACCCGGCTTGCGGCAGCGGAAATTTTCTTATCATTACCTACAAGCGGCTGCGTGAATTGGAGATAAAGATATGGCAGGCACTTCGCGACATTGCCAATATCTCGGTGCTGCCCATAAGCAACGTATCGCTTACTCAATTCTATGGCATAGAATTGGACGAATACGCCTGCGACACTGCTACGCTGTCTCTATGGCTCGCCGAGCATCAGATGAACGTTAAGTTTGGGGAGGCTTTGGGTGTACAGCCCGATACGCTTCCTCTCAAATCCTCCGGTCATATCGTTTGCGGCAATGCCTGTCGCCTCGACTGGAATACCGTCTGCCCCCATACGTCCGAAGAGGAAGTCTATATTATGGGCAATCCGCCGTATCTTGGAAGCTCGATGCAAGATGCTGAACAGAAAAAGGACTTAGAAATAGTCTGCGGTCATTTTCCAAGTTATAAGAATCTTGATTATATAGCATCTTGGTTTTGTAAAGGCGCGAATTACATTAGTGGTTGTAATGCTAAATGTGCGTTTGTGTCCACCAATTCAATCTGCCAAGGGGATAGCGTTTCCCTATTGTGGCCAAATATCTTTGCAAAGAACGTTGAAATTGATTTTGCGTATCAATCCTTTAAATGGAGTAATAATGCAAAATCAAAAGCTGCCGTCATTGTTGTTATTATCGGATTAGCCAACGTGTCTAAATCAAAGAAACTGCTTGTGAACGGAAGATCATCCATAAAGTGTGAACATATAAATGGATATCTCCTTACTGCGCCTGAAATTGTTATCGAACGTAGAAAGAAGCCTATATCTGACTTACCTAAGATGGTGTTCGGAAACAAGCCAACAGATGGGGGCAATTTAATACTTACTCCTAAAGAGCGAGATAAAATTCTCGATGAATATCCAGGAAGCAAAAAATTCATACGATTTTATCAGGGTTCAGACAGTTTCATCAATGGAGAAACCCGATATTGTATTTGGATTGGTGAAGCCGAACGAGAAGAAGCAGAAAAAATACCGCCAATTAAGTATAGAATAGATGCCGTCGCTGTTTTTCGGAGCAAAAGTGTGGCAGCATCCACAGTCGAAGCCGCAGAATACCCTCATTTATTTAGGCAACGGGCGCATCGAGATGGTCTAGCTCTTTTAGTTCCTAGGGTTTCATCAGAAAGACGACAATATATTCCGATTGGATTTGTCGATTCAAACACTATTGCATCAGATTCCCTCCAAGTTGTTTATGGCACAACATTGTTTACATTTGCAGTATTAGCAAATCGCATGCATACGATTTGGTTATCGGCTATTGGTGGAAAGCTTAAAAATGATTATAGATACTCCAATTTGGTTTATGATTCTTTTCCATTCCCGAAATTGACGACTGTCGAAAAAGAGGAATTGGAGCGTCTTGCTCAAAATGTTCTCAATATCCGCGACGAACATTTCGACATGACACTTGGCGAGATGTATAATCCCGAAACCATGCCCGACGAGCTGCTCGAAGCCCATCATCAACTCGACCTCGCCGTAGAGCGCATTTACCGCCCCGAGCCGTTCACCTCCGACGAAGAACGTCTCGAACATCTTTTTAAACTTTACGCTAAAATGACAAAAAATGAATAATTTAGTAAAAGACTCTTTGACAGGAGGACTAACAGCCCTTGCAAGTACATCTGACAATCCAATAATCTCAGTAACTGTTGCGACTGGTGCGCCCATTATAGTTTCACTTACTACAGATTTTTTATCGAGGATTCTTAGTTCTTTGCAATCGTTAAGGTTGTTAAGAGGCTTACATTCTATAGATAAGAAGATAAATAACAAACTGTTTCAAGGTAAAAAAGTACGTCATGATGGAGATATGTCCGTCGTTAATGGAAATCAAGCAAAACAAGTCCTTGAGGGAATCATACAAAATATCACCGACGAGTACGAAGAAAAGAAAATGGAAGTGCACACGAACTTTTTTACAAATCTTTGCTTTGATGAACGTATCGTATTTGAACAGGCGCTATATCTCACACGAGTTTTGAAGCAGTTAAGTTATCGGCAGCTTGTTCTCATTGCCATAAGCCATGATAAGCCATTGGAAGCTGGAGGTTGGCAATTTAAATTTAAAGATTCAGGAAACCAAAATTTGGAAAAATTTGCAGATCTATATAGTGAAATTCAGAATTTGGAACAAATGAGGATCATTGAAGATTCTAATCGAGGAGTTACATTAGGGGGGTCATCTGCCCCATTAAGATTAAGTTTGTGGGGTAATATAATTTACGAAGAAGTTGGTCTTGCATCAATGCCCGAAGATGACAAACAGATAGTGCTACAAATGATTTCAAGTGTAAACAATGGATAATCTTGTAAATGTTGAATATGCCCAAACGGGCAAGTCGAGCAATACCGATGAACTCGGTATGCGCGAAATGCAGGCAATGGTTTATGCCCAGCGTCATCGTCAGCACCTGCTTGTAAAGGCCCCTCCGGCATCGGGCAAGAGCCGCGCCATGATGTTTGTGGCTCTTGACAAGCTTGCAAATCAAGGTATCAAAAAGGTAATTGTAGCCGTACCGCAGCAAAACATAGGGCGCAGCTTCAACAACACTTCACTTAAGAAATTCGGTTTCTTCGAGGATTGGAAAGTTACCCCGTATTGGAACCTTTGCATGGCTGCCGGTAGTGAAAATTCCAAGAAATCAAAACTACGGGAGTTCTTAGACCATCCGTCAGCCAAGATCTTGATATGCACTCATGCCACCCTGCTTAACGCACTGAACGGAATCGAAGCAGAGAAACTCAACGGTGTGTTCTTTGGTATCGACGAATTTCATCATGGTTCAGCGGAAGAGAGCAACCGGCTCGGATCATTCATTCGCAGGCTGCTGAATGAGACATCAGCACATATTCTTGCAATGACGGGTTCATACTTCCGCGGCGATGCCGTGCCGGTGATGCGTCCCGAGGATGAGGCGTTATTTCAGCCAGCCATAAATTATAATTATTATCAGCAACTGAATGGCTACCGTTGGCTAAAAAGTCTTGGCATCGGGTATAGCTTCTTTCAAGGAAATTACCTCACGGCTATTCCAGATGTGCTGGATACGACAAAGAAGACGCTTATCCATATTCCGCACCCCAACAGCAAGACCGGAGCGTTTATGGACAAGTACGACCAGGTTGCCGAAATCATCAAGTGCATCGGAGAAATTGAATCGTGCGATTATGACAATTATATCTATAAAGTCAGAACGAACGACGGTCGCTTGTTGATAGTAGGCAATCTTGTGGAAGACAACACGGAACGCAGAAGCGCATTGCAAAATTATCTGCGAAGAATGAATCGCCGCGATTCAATGGATATTCTTATCGCGCTCGGCACTGCCAAAGAGGGCTTCGATTGGGAATGGTGTGAGCATTGTATCACTATCGGTATCCGTGCCTCGCTTACGGAGGTGGTGCAAATCATCGGCCGTTGCACCCGCGACTGTGAGGGAAAGACCCATGCTCAGTTCACAAACCTTATACCGTGTCCCGATGCCACACAAGACGATGTTTCAATGGGTGTAAATGATTTTCTGAAAGCTATTGCGGCCTCGCTGCTGATGGAACAGGTTATGGCACCTAAATGGAACTTCAAGACCAAACTGGATGATGAAAAAAAGCCGGGCAAGACAACTACGCCGGAGGAAGATCACGTTATTGAGGTGAAAGGTCTGCCTGCCCTGAATGATAAAACCAGGGCTATTGTTGAGAACGATCTCGACACTCTTGTTGCAACCACACTCTCTGATAAGAATATCCGGGAAGCCATCATTGGTGAAGGCATGACAGAAATGATTACCGAGGTTTATATCCCGAAAATCATTCGCGATACTTATCCAGACCTGAACGAGGAAGAAGTCGATGCCGTTGCAAAGCATACAATCCTGACTATCGCCACACAGGGCGAGCAGATTGTAGGGCCAGATGATTCCGGCAATAGATTCATTAAGATTGCCAACAAATTTGTCAATCTTGATGACCTTGATATCAATCTTATAGCTGAAATCAATCCTTTCCAGAGAGCCTACGAAGTAGTTTCCAAATCGCTGACTCCCGAAGTGCTGCGTACCATTCAGTATGTTATAGAGGATAAGCGTTCAGAAAAACTTACTGATGAGGAAGCAATTTTGCTTTTTACAAAATACCTCCCCAAGTGGCGTGAGGAAAACCCGGGTAAAATTAAGCCGGAGATTACCGATGGCGATCCGTTGGCTCGCCGCATTGCTCTCGCTATTGAACATCTTCGTCAATTGAAACGCAATAAACTCGCACAGCAACAATGATCAACTGGGACAAGGAACTCGAACGAATATTTGAAGATCCGCTGTTTGCGGATGTTACCGCCCCACAGAAGCGGATAACATCAAGCGACCGCCTTATCGCAGGCTTTCAGGAGATATTGGCTTTTTATGAAACCAATGGCCGCCTTCCGGAAGATAATCCGGCTGAAACATCGCTTTATCATAAATGGGTCGGACTGCTGAAAAGCGAGAAGAAAGTAGAGCGTTGCCGTCCGTTTGATACCTGTGGTATCCTCCCTCAACCTGTTCAGACTGTCGAAGAACCACAGCCTGAATATCAGCCCGAGCCTACCAAGAAAGAACAACTTGAAGCAATTTTCGATGATCCTCTGCTTGCTGATATTTGGGATACTACCAACCTCGGAGGATTATTTGATATCCCCGATTATATGCGAGAGCGCCTTAATGCCCGCAAAGAAGCCGAATATGTGGGGAAACGAGTGCCTTGTGAAGATTTTGACAGATATGAAAACAACTTCAAAGAGATCCATCAGGGATTGAAATCTGGAAAATATCGTCTTATCAAGTTCAGTGTAAAGAATCTGAAAGTAGGGAGTTATTTCATTGAAGATGGCATGATAGGTTATCTTGCAGCCTTTGATGATGAAGGACTAAATAAATACGGAGACCGTGACGGGCGCACTCGGGTAATCTATGAGAATGGCACTGAGTCGGATATCAAATATAAGACGATAACTAAGAATCTGTCCGTAACGGGTTATTCAGTAGTAGATTGTACGGAGATTACAGATGAAGAATTGCAGCAATATTTCACAATCAGCGACAACGATATCGAGAGTGGAATTATCTATGTATTGCGTTCAAAATCTGTCAGACCGGAAATAAAGGCTATCAAAGACCTGTATAAGATAGGATTTACCGTTACCTCGGTAGAAAGTCGTATTGCAAATGCGAAGAACGAACCGACATACCTATGTGCCGATGTTGAAGTTGTTGCCACATGGAAAGTATATAATGTCAAATCCTCAACATTCGAGGCTCTTATCCATAAACTTTTTGCAGACGTGCAATTACAGGTAACTGTAGATGGTCATCGCCCCAAAGAATGGTTCGTGGTGCCATTCAATGTAATCAAAGAAGCCATAACCGCAATTGTTGCAGGCAAATCCATTGAATATAACCCGCAACTTCAACAAATTATCTATCTTGAATGACTATGAGAATTTATCATATACCAAAGTTATTACAGACAACTTATTAGATCGAGAAGAATCCCAAAGGATATGACTATTGACGACATACAAGGGCTGATATTCTCCGACGAATCACGGATGTCGGAACTGAAAAAGACAACAGGAGAGTGACGGTAAGCACTCGGCTTGCGCGAGGCAAGATTACGAATCATAGCTTACAACGGGAGGAATGTCTTAAAGTGTCTTATAAGGCTTTGAGAGGGGGTTTCTACAAATCCACTAAGGGATTCAAACACTGTACCTATTTCAGAAAGGACTATTTCCTCCCCGCATTAAAAGATGGCGCAATCAAGCCATTATATCCCAATCTGCCCACCAATCATCCTAAAAAATACTGTCTTACGGAGCGGGCCAAGATGTGGAAAACAACAATAAAATAGATCGATTATGCATTTTCCAAAACGAGAAATAGATATAGTTGCTTATACGAAGCTCTTCTTTTCTCTTTTATTAATGAAGATTATGAAATTTTCATTGATACGAATATTAGCAACAGTCATCTATTGAACAGTAAGTTGTGTCGGTATGAAATATGTCTGCCACGTCCATATCATTATCCCATTAAAATCATTATATTTGCCAAATAATGACAAATCAATTCGAGATATTATTTGGAGATAAGATAAAAAAACTGCGAGAGAGCCGCCGATTACTGCAACGCCAAATGGCGATGTCATTGGGCATTGATGTGTCTATGTATAGCCGTATCGAGCGTGGAGAACGTCGGGCAAAGCGAGAACAAGTAATAATTCTCTCTCAGATTCTTGATGTTGAAACCGAATACTTGTTGTGTCTATGGTTAGCCGACAGGAGAATCCGATTTGGCGGATAAAACATTGCAAATGGTAATAGAAACTCGTAATACGACAGGTTCATGAAAACGATGCATAGATTGATACAGGGAGATAGTCGCAACTTGTCTCGTATAAAAGATAAATCCGTCCATCTTATAATCACATCGCCTCCATATTGGCAATTGAAGGATTATGGGAACGACAGGCAAATAGGCTTTCATGACAGTTACGAAAATTATATAAACAATCTGAATGTAGTTTGGGCGGAATGTTTTCGAGTGCTGCATGACGGTTGTCGCTTATGCATAAATATCGGCGATCAGTTCGCCCGCTCGGTTTATTATGGCAGGTATAAGGTCATCCCTATCAGAACGGAAATAATACGCTTTTGCGAGATGCTCGGAATGGATTATATGGGGGCTATAATATGGCAAAAGCAAACTACGATGAATACGACCGGCGGGGGCGCCGTCATGGGGAGTTTCCCCTATCCGCGTAACGGAATTCTGAAAATCGACTATGAATTTATACTTATCTTCAAGAAACAAGGTAAAGCCCCGATTCCGACAGTTGAACAGAAGAAACTTTCGGAGATGTCGAAAAAAGAATGGAATACCTATTTTTCATCGCATTGGAATTTCGGCGGAGCAAAACAGGATGGACACATCGCTGTATTTCCCGAAGAACTCCCACATCGTTTGATAAAGATGTTTTCTTTTGTCGGAGAGACTGTCTTCGATCCGTTTATGGGTAGCGGAACAACGGCATTGGCTGCTCGTAATCTGCAAAGAAATTCTGTCGGATATGAAATCAACCCTGACTTCAACCGGTATTATGAGGAGAAACTCTTTTCATCATTATCGTTTAGTGAAGCTGAATATTCATTTGAGCAAGACGATTCGAAGTTCGAGATCAATGATAAAATGAGAGCTCTACCCTATATGTTCAACGACCCGCATAAGATGAACAGCAAGATAGATATCAAGCAGTTACAATTCGGTTCCAAAATAGATAAAAGCAGCAAGGATCGTGAGGAATATTTCTCGATAAAGACGATTTTATCGCCCAATACCGCGATACTGAACAATGGCCTTACGATAAGACTTCTCGGCATCAAAGAAAAACCGTCAGTGAACGGAAATGCTACGAAGTTCTTGATGGAAAAAACGAGAGGTCGCAAAGTCTTTCTTCGATACGATTCGGTAAAATACGATGAACATAATATATTATTGTGTTACTTGTATTTAGATAATAAAACCTTTATCAATGCGCATATGTTGAAAAACGGATTAGTGGATGTGGACTACTCTTTCGATTTCAAATATAAAAACAAGTTTGAAAAATTGATAAACGTTTAATATATGGAAAGATACTCGATGAACTTCGGCAAGAAAGAACGCGTACTGAACTACGCTTGCCAAACATACCAACTCTCTCGACCGAACAAGGTCGGTGCCGTTATGGCGCTTATTCGCGATTGCCAGCCGACATCATTTGAAGAGTGGAGGATATGGTATTTTGAGAATGCGCATACAGCTGGCAAGAATCCTACGAAAATTACTGTCGAGAGTCTGAAAGAGTTGGGTGAAAGATTGTATGTTAAAATTATGGAAGTCGTTATTCCCGAATGGGAAACAGCATTCAGAGAATTGACGGAACAGGATTGTATCGATTACATCTATAATCTGACTATCAATCGCACTTATGACGGATATCTGCGAGAGAAATCGGTTATCAATGATGGCTTGGCAAAAATATTTCCCGACATAGTGTTCGAAGAAAGCGATCCGGAATTAGACCACGCCGGAGATATTGATTACATCGCAAAGGTTGGAGACAAATGTATCGGGATACAAATCAAACCAATAACGGCGAGTACCAATTTCGGCAGCTATTCGTTGACTGAACGAATGAAAGCGAGCTTCGCGTCGTTCAAAGGACAGTTTGGAGGCGAGGTATTCATTGTATTTAGTTTAGACGGCGAAATTGCCAACAAAGATGTCGTCGAACAAATACGCGAAGAAATAATGCGTCTATCCGAATAACTATCTTAAATGTCGTGAAGAGAACGCCGGCGAAAGTTTGTAGGAAGATTCCTAAAATAGAGGTTATAGACTTATTTTGCGATATTGCTGGACTTAGTTTCGGAATGAAAAGCAAAGGCTTCAATAATATCAGTTTTAGTGCGAGGGGTGACTATGATTAAAGAAAAATAAGGGAACCGCCTTTGTAAGATCGATTCGACGGAGTCTGTATAAAATTCCCGTTCAGTCCCTATATTCTCGAAATAATGCCAGTGATGCCAGGGGGCGAGGCGCATGCACTCTTTGATTTGCGCTTCCGACTGGGAAAGTTTCATAATGACCGCATGCGTTCCCTGTTCCAGCGATTGCAGCAGGACGTTGCAATCCGCTATTCCCGGAAGCACTGACAACGGCTCTTCTTGTTTGACGATATGGATACCTGCGAGCGCTCCGGCGGCAATAAATGCCGGTACGCCGGCCGTACGTTCTACGGGAATGCCGTTTTCGATAAACCGGTCGTATATATATTGGACGGAAGAATAAAATCCCGCATCTCCTTCGGCAACGATGACGGCCTTTTTTGATTCCCGACAGGCTTGTGCGGCCTGTTCATATACCCGGTCGTAGGTCCTCAGTGCGGCATCCCGGTCTTTGCTCATGGGGAGAGGAAAAAGACAAACCCGTCGGGAATCTATTTCCAAGGCTTCCAGTATCCTGGCGGCCCGGGATGTATTTCCTGATTTTTCTTTTTTCTCCGTCTCCGTATTCACCGGGATTTCCGATCCTGCCGTTTTCCTCCGGCCTTTTTCGGAAATGACGGAAGCTGGACAATAAATGATATCCGCTTCCCGCAGGAGCCTGAGTCCTTTCAAGGTGATAAGTTCCGGGTCTCCCGGTCCTAAGGATACGAATGAAACGGGATAAATCGGGGTATTGGAAGATGGTACGCTCATAGGGTAATTTCATTACAAGTTGTAAAGATAATGTTCATATTCTTTACAAGAATAATTTCTTTGCAAAAATATATCTCCATATTAATAATCATCGTTTTCGTATTTCACTCAACTCTTAAATATTTTCCGTAATTTCGCACGTTTATCGAGAACTTATGAAAAGGAATTTAAAAACTGTTTTATACGGATTCGTTTTGCTGGCTGTGGCGTCCTGCCATGGGGGAAACAATACCTCTTCGGGAAATGGCGGAAGGAGAGCCGTTTCCATTTCGGAGGATTCCGTAAAGATAAAGCCGGTGTATGCCAAGGGATTCGAAGTTACCTATCGGGACGGGTATAAGTTAGTGGATGTACATGATCCGTTGAATGAGGAAGTTGCAGCGGCTCATTTTGCATTAGTGCCGCGCGGGGGCCGGGTAGAGGATCTTCCCGACGGTTACCGGGTGGTAGAGGTTCCGGTGGAGAATGTGATATGTATGACGACGCTTCAATTGTCGGGATTTATAAAATTGGACGAACTGGACAGGGTAGTGGGGATAACCAGCACCCGGCACCTTCATAATGAAGCCATGAACCGGAGAATCGAAGAGGGCCTGACCCGGAAAATCGGGATCGAGGGGAACTTCGATAACGAGGTGATTATGAGTATGGACCCCGATGTCATATTTATTTCGCCTTTCAAACGGGGCGGATACGATGCCATCCGGGAGGTGGATATTCCGTTAGTGCCGCATTTCGGGTATAAGGAACTGACACCGCTCGGGCAGGCGGAATGGATCAAATTCATCGCGCTGTTCATAGGGGAAGAAGAAAAGGCCGACCGGATATTTGCCTCCATTGAGGAAAAATATATCGCGTTGAAGAATCTGGCTGCGGAAGCGAAGAAACGGCCGGTGGTATTCAGCGGCGAGATACGCGGAGGGGTATGGTATGCAGTGGGAGGGGAGAGTTTCCTGGCCCAGTTGTTCCGGGATGCCGGAGCGGATTATTTTCTAAAGGATGACAAACGTTCCGGAGGCGTGAATCTGGATTTCGAAACGGTATATGCACGGGCGCACGAGGCGGAGTATTGGCGTATTTTGAACAGTTTCGACGGAACGTATGGTTACGATGTGCTTCGGGACAGCGATCCCCGCTATGCGGATTTCAGGGCTTTTAAGGATAAGGGCGTGATTTATTGCAATCTGAGGGAAAAACCGTTTTATGAGGACAGCCCTATGGCGCCCGAATTGGTGCTGGCCGATTTTATTAAGGTTTTCCATCCGGAATTGTTGCCCGATTATACGCCGGTGTTTTATGAACTGCTAAAATAGAAGGAGATGAAGCGTCCCGTATTTTTATTGATGGCATGTGTGGTAGTCTCCATTTTCGTATTCGCTTTCCTGAATATTCTGCTGGGGTCCGTATCCATTCCTGCGGGTGCGGCATTGAAGATATTGTTCGGATCGGCGGACCAGCCGCAGGTATGGCAGAACATTATCTGGAAATCGAGGATTCCCCAGACTTTGACTGCACTGGCGGCCGGCGCCGGATTGTCCGTGAGCGGTCTGATGATGCAGACGGTGTTCCGGAACCCTTTAGCCGGGCCGTCCGTATTGGGAATCAGTTCCGGGGCGAGCATGGGCGTGGCATTCGTGATTCTGCTCTCGAGTATCGGGGGGCATGCGCTTAGTAAAATGGGGTTTGCGGGGGAAATCGCCCTCACGGTGGCGGCCATTGCCGGCTCGTTGTCGGTCATGGCGCTGATTGTGTTCGTGTCGCAAAAAGTCCGGGGGAATGTGACGCTTCTGATAATAGGCGTGATGATAGGATATGTAGCCAATGCGGTGATCGGAGTGCTGAAATTTTTCAGTGTGGAAGAGGATATCCGGGCGTATGTGATCTGGGGACTCGGAAGCTTTTCCAGAGTGTCGGGCGACCAGATAGTATTGTTCGTGTGTCTGACGGCGATTTTGCTGCCGCTGACGTTTTTATTGATAAAGACATTGAATCTGATGCTGCTCGGGGACGGGTACGCGCGGAACTTAGGGCTGAATATCAAAAGGTCCCGTATGTTAGTCATTGCGGCTTCGGGTGTATTGGTGGCTGTGGTAACGGCGTATTGCGGTCCCATTACCTTCTTAGGATTAGCCGTGCCGCATCTTTGCCGGGCGATTTTCCGTTCATCGGATCACCGGATTCTAATGCCTGCCTCTTTATTCGTAGGAGCTTCCATGGCCTTGGCATGCAATTTAGTGGCGCGGGCGCCCGGTTTCGAGGGGGCTCTCCCGGTCAATGCGGTAACTTCGCTGATCGGCGCACCGGTGGTCGTGTCGGTATTGTTCAGGAAACGGAAAACGGAATTGGCCGAATAAGGAGGATGAAAGATGGGTAAAGAGACCATACGTTTAGAGAATCTTTCGATAGGGTACCGCGAAAAGAATCATACCAAGCTCGTGGCGGGTCCGATAGATGCTTCCATCAACAGCGGAGAGCTGACCTGCCTGCTGGGCGCGAATGGCGTGGGAAAATCCACCCTGCTCAGGACCCTGTCCTTGTTTTTGCCCAAGTTGGAGGGCAAGATATTTCTGTTGGGAAAAGAGATCTCCGAATATACGGAAAAGCAATTGGCCACGGTGGTGGGAGTGGTGCTGACCGACAAATGCGAGATCCGGAACATGAGCGCGGAGGATTTGGTGGGAATGGGGCGAAGTCCTTATACGGGTTTCTGGGGTTCGCTGGGAAAGAAGGACCGGGAAATCGTACGCGAGTCCATAGAAATGGTTAATATAACGCATCTGGCAGGACGTATGGTGCATACGCTGAGCGATGGAGAGAGACAGAAAGTAATGATCGCCAAGGCGCTGGCGCAACAGACCCCGGTGATTTTCTTAGATGAACCCACCGCGTTCTTAGATTTTCCGAGCAAAGTGGAAATCATGCAATTGCTGCATGGCCTGACCCGGCGGACGGGAAAGACCGTCTTTCTTTCCACCCATGACTTGGAACTCGCCTTGCAGATCGCCGATAAAATCTGGCTAATGGATAAAACGCACGGGTTTTCCGTCGGGACGCCCGAAGATCTGGCATTAAGCGGAACCCTGAGCGGCTTTTTTGCCCGCAAAGGCATTGTATTCGATAAGGAGACCGGTCTTTTCCGTATTGAGGGCGAATATGCCCGGAGAATTTCCTTAGCCGGTCATAATGTACGGTATGCGATGGTGCGCAAAGCCTTGCAGCGCAACGGAATTTTAGCCGGGAGGTCGGTGGAATCGGATTGGCTGATCGAGATTACCCGGGACGAATTCGTTTTCCGCCGGAAACGGCCGGGAGAGCGGATCGGCGGTCCGGATTCTCCGGTGTTGACTCCCGAAGATTTATCGGCATCGTCCGGTCCCGAAAAAGAAATCCGGGTAACTACCATCGAGCGTTTGTTGGAGGTAATCGGTTCAACGGTTTGTTATTCAGGCCCCTGCCGGTAAGGAATTTCCCCGTCTTCCGTTATGAGCAGGATTTCTATAGTTCCCTGCGGCAGCAACGGAGCGCACCGGCGGTAGCAGAGCTTGAGCAGAAACGGGAAAAATTTGTCTTGTTCTTCTTTGGGAAGCAGGGTCCATAGTTCTTTTGCCATCGTGATGCCCGAGATCGTCTCCCCGGTGCGGGGACTGCATCCTGCCTGTCGGGATACCGATTGCAGAAATTCTTTATCCATCGCGGTCTTTTTGCTGTGAGTGTCCAAATGGCCGCATGCTAACTTGACCGCTTTTCCGATCATAATGCCCATCGCCACTTTTTTCATGCCTTCTTCCGATGCGGCCGAAATGGTTTCGCCGATAAAATTGCCGTAATGTATGAATGCCTGCGGAGGCAATTGCGGAAATTCTTTTTTTACATACTGTTCGCTTTTGGCTCCCGAATTGATGACGATCATTTCATTTCCCAAGGCTTTGGCTACCTGGATTTCTTTCCGGATGGAGGCGGTGAACGCTTCGCTGGAAAACGGGCGCACGATTCCCGAGGTGCCTATAATGGAAATTCCGTCTGTGATGCCTAATTTGGGATTGAAAGTCTTTCGGGCGAGTTCCCTGCCCCCGGCTACCGAAATGGTTACGTCCGCCCCGCAGGGAGTGATTCTGCGGAATTCCTCCGCGATCATTTTTCGAGGCGTGGGGTTTATGGCAGGTTCCCCTATGGGGATTCCCAATCCGGGCAGTGTAACGATGCCTACGCCTTCCCCCCGGATAAAACGGATTTCGGTCGAATCGTTCAGGCGGACGGTAGAGATGACCGCGCTTCCGTCGGTAATGTCGGGGTCGTCACCGGCGTCTTTGATGACCGTGCAGGATACGGCGACGATTCCGGGCCGGGCTTTTTCCCCGCTCCCGTCTGGTTGCTGCAGATCCGGGCGGTCCGCCGGACTTTTTGAGCCGTTTGCATCCGGGTTCCGATCCGCGTAATGAAACTCCGTGCGGGCAACGGGCAGGGTTATATCTTCTCCGGAAGGCAGACGTATTTCTACTGAAAACAATTCGTTTCCCGACAGCAAAGCCAATAAGGCCGCTTTGGCGGCTGCCGTAGCGCATGTGCCGGTAGTAAAGCCGCAATGAAGCGGAAAAAAGTCAGGCAGGATTTTTTCTATTTTCTTCCGCAACCCTGCTTCTCCGGATACCGTTTCGAAAAAAGCGGGAAGGGGAGGCCGTTTAACGGCGAATACGGGAATACCCAAAGCACGGGCGGCGGCGACTTTTTCCGGAAAGTACCCGCTTTCTCCGCTTTCCTTCGTAAGTACGGCCTCCGGCCGGAGCCGTTTCATCAGATCGGTCTCCATCTGTAAAATCGTTTCATTCAAAGGTATGTCCGTGAAATCTGCCGGCGGAAAGCCTGCAAGGTAACCGGCGGAGCCGGACGTATTTTCCTCTCTGGCCGTATGGGTCGGGAAAAATACCAGCTGCTCGGAAGGAAACCCTTGTACCAAAGCCTTTTGGACGGAGTCTTCCCTGTCTAATACCCGGAAGTAGCATGTGTTTTTCTCCCAGAAGTTCCGGAGCCGGGAAATGGTCTGCACTCCGGTAAGGGCCAGCAGGGTGCGGATGCCGGATTTTTCCAATTGACGTATGGCATCTTCGTAATCTTCGCACCATGTAATGCCGGGATCGCGCGGAGGAAATTTCCTTTCGTAGCGGATTACCGGAATGTTTTCCCGGAGACTGGTCCGGGCAATGGCGTCATGTAATCGGCAGGCAAACGGGTGGGCGGCATCCACGATCAGGCGGATTCCGTTTTTCCGGCAAAAATCCGACATGCTTCCGGCATCCAGCGCCCCGGAGATTTCCGTGCCGTGGAGGCAGCGGACTTTCTGCCATCCCGAGAGGGTGGAATAAAAATAGGGAGAACCGGACTCGTCCAATACCCGGATCGTCTTTCTTCCTTCCGTCGTGCCTCCGAATACCAATATCATGGTCTGAAAAGGTGTTTGAATTCGTGCGAGTAGAGACGGGACAACCCTTGGCGGTTGCCGATGGCTTCCCCTACCACGATCAGGGTAGTAAGAGTAAGGTTGTTTTCCTTGATGATCGCCGCCAGGTTCCGCAATTCTCCCCGGTAGATCCGTTGGTCTTTCCAGGTAAGTTTGTAGCAGGCGGCTACCGGGGTCTCGGGCGGATAATGCTTCAGCAGTTCCGTCTGTACCTGTTCCGCTACGCCTGCACTCAGGAAAATGCACATGGTGCTTTGCGAGCGGGCCAGCAAATGCAGTTTTTCTTTTTCGGGTACGGGAGTGCGCCCTTCTCCCCGGGTAAGGATGATGCTTTGCACCTTTTCCGGTATGGTGAACTGGGAGCGGAGTTCGGCCGCGGCCGCCTGGAAAGAAGATATTCCCGGAGTGATATGGTATTCCATGCCGTACCGGTCGAAAAAGGCCATTTGTTCCTGAATGGCTCCGTAGATGCAGGGGTCGCCCGTATGCAGACGCACCGTGAGCAATCCTTTGTCGTAAAACTCCTTCATCAGTGCGAACTGTTCTTCCAAGGTCATGGAAGCGGAGCTTCTTACCACGGCTCCTTCTTTGGCGCAGAAAGTCAGCTCCCGCGGCACTAAGCTGCCCGCATACAGGATCAGGTCCGCCTCTTTGAGCATCTGGCGGCCTTTTACGGAAATCAGGTCCGGATCTCCGGGACCCGCCCCCACGATTTCTATATGCCCCCCGCGCAAAGCATCCCGCTGCAAAGCGGCCGCAAAAGTGAATTCGTTTCCCGGACTCAAAGCCCCTTTTTGTTTTTCTATCAGCAGCGGACCGCCTCCGGCGCTTTTCCGGGCGCAGGTTTCCGCCACTCCATATACTCCGGTCGTTTCAAAAACCTTTTCGGACGGGTTGGGAATAGATATCCCTTCCAATTCCTCCGGGGTATAGATGTTCAGATCGGCATCCGGGAACCGCTCCCGCAGTTTTTCCATTAGCCGTTCATCTTTTTTTAGTTCTATGGTGGATATGGAGCCGACACTGTCGGGATTCAAATGATTCTCGCGCAATGTCTTTTCGATATATTCGGGTATTCCCTCGGGCGAGCAATTTTTCCGGCAGCCGGTTCCTATATGCACTACGGACGGAGCATACAGCACGAGCGGCTTTTCGATAGAATATATGTAAGGCGTAACCGCCAGAATCAGATCGTATTTATCTTGCGGGATATCTTCCCAATGATAAAAGATATCTACGTGGGGAGGCCGGGTTTGTTCCAGATGGCGGGTTCCCCGGTCCTTTATTTCTAACAGCAGAGCCGTAGGCCGGCCGTTTACGAACCGGAAAACGGCTTCGTTCAGACCGGCGGTATTATGGCTTTCTTTCCAGCCCCAGGTTCCGGCCATCGTATCGAGCGCCCATAGTCCGGCGTTGTCGCTCTGGGTAGTGATGACGGCCGTACCCCCCGTTATGGAAGCGATGTGCCGCGCCAGGTCATTGGCTCCCCCGACATGTCCCGACAATACGGGGATGATGAATTTTCCGGTACTGTCTATATTCACTACCGCAGGATCTTTATATTTGTTCTTGATGCAGGGGGCTATGCTGCGGATGCAGATTCCCAAGGCCCCGATGAATACGAAAGCATCGTACCGGACGAAGTTTTCCTTAATGAACATCCCGACAGAGGAGATGGAAAATATTTCGGAGCCGGGGAGTTCGCGGGCAAGGGTATGGGCGATAGGCAGTCCGGCCGGGGAAATGGGAAGGATGGCTATATCTTTCATGGAATAATTCGTTTATTTTTTCATGGCTTTCAGCACCTCTATCGTGTTATGGTCATCTACTGTTATGGTTGTGCTTCCCGACAGTTCCATACCGGCATTTTCCGCACTCTGGATGAACTGCCGCCGGCTTTCCGGCGAGACGGAATTGAAAACCGCTATGCCGCCGGATACAAGCGCCCGGGCGACTTTCCGTATCATTTCTTCCATCCGGCCGCCGTGACCTCCGATAAATATGGCATCCGGGGCGGGCAGGGAGGATATATCGGTTTCCAAGAAATCTTCCGTACGGCATTCTATGCCGGGTGTGCCGAAACGGCGGGAATTGATCTCCATCAATAATTTCCCTTGCGGACGGATCTCGAATGCTGTTATATGCAGATGAGGGAACTGCATTTTGGCTTCGATGGATACGGACCCGGTGCAGGATCCGATGTCCCAGAACACCTTGCGCCCGGGAAGATCGAGCATGCTCAGGGTCAGAAGGCGTACAGGCATTTTCGTAATCATGTTGATGCGGCCGTCCAAGGGTTCGAACAGATGTTCCGGAATACCCAGATATTTTTTCGGATTCTCTCCCTTCTGTTCCAGTATAATGCAATTGGGGTGTTCGAAAACCTCATTTACAGCCTCCGTCACCGGGAGTGTGGAGATCTTTTCCTTGTCGGGATGCCCTAAATGTATGCCTACATGCATGATGTACCCCGTGTATCCGTATTCGGCCATCCGGCGGGCAATGGCGGCGGGAGTGTGTTCCCGGTCGGTGAGAATGCCTATTTTGGCCGCTCCGTC
Organism: uncultured Bacteroidales bacterium; assembly: GCA_947630665.1. Classification (GTDB taxonomy): domain Bacteria; phylum Bacteroidota; class Bacteroidia; order Bacteroidales; family UBA932; genus Egerieousia. The sequence goes on from CANRID010000001.1 coordinate 94,936, forward strand.
TATCAATGCCCGGTCGAATTCGTGCCACGGGCGTCCGGTCAGAGAGACGATCCGCATATCGTGGTAGGGCAGCAGGATTTTATGCGCGAGCCGCTGCAATGAATTGAAAGCGGGATAGACTTCGATCAGACTGTCGGGAAATTTATTTTGCAGGGTAACGGCAAATCCGAAAAAGAGCGGATCTCCGGAGGCGAAAACCACTATCTCCGGGTAGGAACCGTATTGGCGGAAAACCTCCTCTAACGGAACGGCGATATCTATCCAAAGCGCACCGGAAGGCAAGAGGCCGGATACTAATTCCCGGTGCCGCTTCCCTCCGGAAAATACTTTGCCGGCGCTGATTTTCCGCAGGATTTCCCCGGAGAAGTCCTGATGGGGATTGTCCTCGGTACCTATTACGATAAAATGCTGCCTGCCTGTCATATACTGAATGTTTGTCTGATTGTTCCCGTTTTGCCGGCGGTTTATACGTCCCGTCCCGGACGGAGTTGCTGCGCATCATCGAAACACAGTATCGAGTTGACTAACGTAGCCGCCAGATTGCTGCCGCCTTTGCGTCCTTCCACGATCAGTTTGGGAATGGCGGTGAACGGTTTTACCATGTGCTTGGATTCCTCTACATGCACAAATCCCACCGGGGCGGCTATGATTCCCTGCGGACGGGCTTTCTTTTTGCGGATCAGATCGCATAATTCCATCAGGGCCGTAGGAGCGTTTCCGAAGACGTACAGGGCATCGGGATGTTCTTCTGCCGCTAACCGGATACCGGCCTGGGTGCGGGTGATCCCCAAAGAGGATGCCATTCCGGGAACACGCTCATCCGTCAGATAGCATTTTACCTCGGCCCCCAACCTTTGCAGGGCGCCTTTCCGGATGCCGGAAGAGGCCATGGTTACATCCGTTATAATCGTTTTGCACGCTCCGGAACGGAATTTTTCATACAGGTTTTCTACTGCGTCCGGGTCGGTGTAAAGCAGTTTTTCCATCTCGAAATCGCCCGTGGTATGGATCGCGTGGAGCAAGGCCCATTTCCGTCCGAGCTGGATTTCTTTATTTTTGAGTTCTTTTTCTATGGTCCGGAAGCTCCGGATCATAATATCCTGACCGATAGAGGTTCCCGTGTTGTCTGTGCGGCGGTAGTAACCTCGCGGAGTTATGATTTTCCCTTCGAATCCGTATGAGTGGGAGTTCCCGATAATCAGTACCGTAAACATATCGATCCGTTCCGGATCCAGTTTTTCCAAGGAGGTAACCGTTACTTCCTGATCTTCCCGTCCCGCTTGCCGGACATATCCTACCGGGGTGGACGGAGAGCGTTTCTGAAGGAACAATTCTTTCAGACGGTACAGTTGCCAGTATCTGCCGGAGCTTTTGGGATTATAAACCGCGGTAACGAAATCCGCACCTGCGGCGGCTTCTATCCGTTTTTCGATCACCTTCCACGGAGTCATCAGGTCGGACAAGGAAATGACGCAGAAATCGTGTCCTATGGGGGCCCCTAACAGGGAAGCGGCTTTTTGGAAGGCGCTGATTCCGGGAAGTACTTCTATTTGCAAGTCCGATTCCCGCTCTTTTTTCATCTCCCATATCAGGGGGGCCATGCCGTATATGCCGGCATCCCCGGAACTGATTACGCAAACGGTTTTCCCCTGCGAGGCATGGCGGAACGCTTCCTCGGCCCGTTCACGCTCTTCTCTCATGCCGCTGTCGATGCAGATGCTGTCGGGACGCCTGAATTTATCGATAAAGCGGAAATAGTATTTATATCCTATAATGATATCCGACCGGCCCAGGGCCTGCACTACGGCGGGAGTGATGTCCTCTTCTCCGCCCGGTCCTATGCCTGCCACGATGATTTCGGGTGATTTCATATCATCTCTTTTATGGTTTGCAAAAATACATATTTTTCTTTTCCATAATGTCTTTCATTTTATGTTTGAGCATGAAACGGGCATGATCGATGAACATATCCTGGATGTCGGGATTCTGCCCCAATCCTTCCATACGGACGGATACTTTGTAGCCTTGTCTTTCGATGGCTTCTTTCCAGTCTGCGGCTATGTCGTTGCGGGCATGGTCGCCGGCTACGAACATGAAAGGGATCAGCGTGACCTCTTCGGATCCGGTCCCGTCGGTTTTGAGCCGTGCCATCATCTCTTCGAAAGCGGGGTATCCTTCTATGGTCCCCACGCAGAAATTTTTCATTCCCTTGGATTGCAGCATATAGTCCAGCATTGCGTAAGAGGCGGTAGCGGGCGTGTAAGTGCCGTGTCCTACTAAAACGGCGTTACCCCGGAACTCGGTCTTTTTCAGAATATCCGCCACACGGGCGTAATCCTCGACCGAATACAGTAAGGGAGCGCCCACACGTATCTCTTTGAACCCGGGAGCGGCGGCTTCCGCTTCGCGCCGGATGGATTCCATTTCCACGCCCTCTATAATGTTGGTGGATTGAATCAGGATATGGGTATATCCTTCTTTCCGGAGTTGTTCCAGCATTTGGCCGGGAGTGGATTTGACGATTCCGTCCCTGGCTTTGAGACGGCGGATGATGATCCGGGAAGTCCACGCCTCTTTCACGTCGATTCCGGGGAAAGTTTTCTTTATTTTATCATTGATGATATCGATGGTCGCTTTGCGGGTATCTTCGTAGGTGGTGCCGAAATGCACCATCAGGATGGCCGCCTTGTCTCCCGGCTTCATGGAAGCCAGCATATCGGATTCGATAAAATTTCCATCTCCGCTGGCTGTCGCCGGCCGGGACGACAGCAGCAGAAATATGAATAGTAAAATGAATGTTCTCATGCGTATGCGGTTGCGTAGCGTTATTTGCTGAATTTGATAAGCACGCTGATGAAAAATACGCGTCCCGGAGAGGTGGTTCCGTAGTAATATCCGTAGTACCGGTCATCTTTGTAATTGAACAGATTCTCTATCCCGACGGTCGGCTCTATGATGAAGCGGCCCAGATTATTGAAGGTATTCCGGACGGTAAAATTCCACAGGGAATGTCCCGGGGCGGCTTCCTGACTGTCCTCATATCGGTTGCTCTGGATATGTCCTGCAAGATTCACATTCAGATCGTACCGGCCCCATGTATGGTTCCAGTTGGCGTTTACATTGCCGGAATGCCTGATGGAGCGTAGCAGGGGCTGTTTGGTATCGGTATCCGTCGCATGGGTATAGCTGTACCCTCCGCCGATCAGAAAGCCGGCTCCCAAATAGCTCCTCAGATTCACATCCATTCCTTTTACTTCTGCATTGGCTACGTTCCAGTACATTTTATAGGTGTATTTATCGTCATAGTCCGGAATGACGGTTTCCGGATCTTTCAGGGACTGGAGATCGATCAGATCTTTCACCCGGTTGATATAACCCGTAACTCCCATCGTAAAATAAGGATTCACATATTCAACGTTGAGGGAATAATAATTGCTTTTTTCAGGTTCCAGATCGGGATTTCCGAGCGACATGGTGGAACCTTTTTCTTTGATGTAATACAGTTCCTTAAGGGTCGGGGTGCGGAATCCGGAGGCATAGGAGGCTCTGAAATTTACGGGACCCCAGGTGTACATCAGGGATGCTTTGGGCGTGGCCCGGCTGCCGAATTTCTCATTGTAAACATACCGCACTCCCACTACGGCCTGTAATTTTTTCAGTATTTTAAGTTCGTCCTGGGCATAGGCCGCCAGGGTATAGACCGATTTTTTAGTGGTAAGGGAGGCATCCGGGTTGAGCAGGTTCTCATCCACGAATTCCGTACCTGCCGAAAGCTTGTTGTATTGTCCTATCTTGAATACCCCGCGCAGATTGGCCGAGTAATAATGTTGTTTCTGATTAAGTTCTTTGTCCCCTTTTTTGTCGGATTTGGTATCGGCTATATATTGATTGTCCGTTTCGAAATTATCGTTGTACAAATCTAAACTGAGGTAATTTTTATTGCCCAGCAGATATTTGGCCCCGAATCCGAAGTTATAGCTTTTATTGAGAACGTCATAATCGTATCCCGTATCGTCTATCTCTGAGGACGGCCTTTGGGTGGCTTTATTGTAATAACTTCCGTTGGCGTAGAAAGAAAGCGTTTTGGTGGGATTGTAGATGAATTTCTGGTTGAATATATTCGAGAAGAATTGCTCGGATGCCTGCCGGACCGTAGGCTTGGGTTCCCCGGGAGTTCCGTTCTTGATGGTTACGGCTTCCGGATTCAATTGCCAGCCGTCCGCCTGCCTGCGGTTGTAGGAAGTGAAGGATCCGAATTTCTTGGTGTTGAAATCCGCGTTCACCGCCTCTTCGAACTGGTTATGCTGCGCGTAGCGGGTCAGGGAGCTTATGTTGATGTTATTCTTGGTCTGGTCCGTAATGATGTTGATCACTCCGCCTAACGCATCCGAACCGTACAGGGAGGATGCCGCTCCTTTGAGGATTTCGATCCGTTTGACGTTATTCATATTGATCCGGGAAATATCCGTGGCTCCGGAAACGTTTCCGGCCATTTTCTGGCCATCTACCAATATCAGCAGGTGATTGTTCCCCAATCCGCTCATGGTAGTATAGTTGGCCATCGGGGTGGAGGAAAAGGAAAATGAAGGAGCCAGCATGGTAACGGCATCCCGGAAATTGGTGATGCCCGCGTTTTTCAGTTCTTTGCCGCTGATCACTTCTACGGGTACCGGCGTATCTTTCATGCGGTGGTGGGTACCCGTTCCGGTCACTACTATCTGGTTCAGGTCGAGGGGAGCTTCTTCCAAACGGATGACCATCCCTTCCCTGCTGGAAGAAACGCTTTGTTCTTGCGAGGTAAAGTTCACGGCGCTTGCCCTCATGGTATATTGGCCCTGGGGAACGTTTTTGAGTATGAATTCCCCTCCGGCATCGGTAGCGGTACCGATATTGGTTTGCAATAATCTGATATTGACGTCTTGGACAGGTTTGCCGGTTTTGGCGTTAATGACTTTGCCACTCAGGGTGATTTGCGCGTGAGCGCCGGTAACGAAACAACCTAAAATGAAGGCTGTCAGAAAAAATCTTAGTTTCATAAGATTAGATAAGTTTATGCATACGTGAGCATTGTCCCCGATGCGCCGTATTGTTAATAAATTCATCTGGCAGGTTTCCTGACTCGGCTCGGAGAATTTACCTTCCCGTTTCGCGTTGGAAACAGTGGTGAGAATGAATTCTCCTTTAGAGAGGCCTTACAGTAGCGGGCACTGTTCCGGTTTTCCACCGGATTCCCTTTTATGCCGGACTGAACGTCCGGGCATCACCAGATGCTGGGCAAATGTATAAATAATTTTTTATCCGGATATATTTTCCGCAAATTTTCCGTAAATCTTTTTTCGAATAAATTATCTTTGCAAAGTTTGCCGGACTCTTTTTTCGGGAACGGATCATTAAAAAATCGGATGACATGACCGTAAAACCACAGATTCTCATAGGCGCGGCTTCTTCCGGCAGCGGCAAGACCACTTTTACGACGGGGCTGTTGCGGATCCTGAAAAAAAAAGGATTGTCCGTACAACCGTTCAAGTGCGGTCCAGATTATATAGATCCGCAATATCATGCCATTGCCTGCGGGGAAACCTCTGTGAATCTGGATTCTTTCATGGCTTCCCGCAAACATTTGGAATATCTCTACGGACATTACGGAGACGGCAAAGACGTTTGCGTGACGGAAGGGGTGATGGGGCTTTTAGACGGTTATCGGGGTCCGGAAGGCAGCAGCGGGCAAATCGCTTCTCTGTTGGGAATCCCGGTGGTCTTATTGCTGAACGCACGTTCGACGGCTTATTCGGTGGCTCCGGTCTTATATGGATTCCGGCATTTCTGCAAAGATCTGCGCATCGCGGGAGCGGTGTTCAATATGGTCGGATCCGGTTCGCATTTGGAATATCTGAAACAGGCCTGCAAGGATGCGGGAGTGGAATATTTGGGGTATATACCTAAAAGCGGAGACATCTCGGTCCCTTCCCGCCATCTGGGGCTTACCTTGGAGGAAAAATACCGGTTCGGGGATTTTGCGGACCGGGTTGCGGATTTGGTAGAAAAATATGTGGATATAGACCGGCTGATAGAGGTCTGCCGCGCACCTTTTAAGGCGTCTGCCGGTTCCGGAAAAACGGGCGGCGGAGCCGTGAAGATTGCAGTGGCCCGCGACCGGGCATTTAATTTTACGTACAGGGAAAATCTCGCCTGTCTGGAAAGGATAGGAACTGTAACGTATTTCAGCCCGTTGGAGGATGTCCGGCTTCCCGACAGCGACCTGCTGTATCTGCCGGGGGGATATCCCGAGTTCTTTCTCGAGGAATTATCCGCCAATATTTCCATGCGGGAACAGGTGGCTGCATTTGCGCAGGGTGGAGGAAAGGTATTGGCCGAGTGCGGGGGAATGATGTATCTTTGCCGGGCGATCGTCTCGGAAAGAGGCCTTCGGTATCCGATGTGCGGCGTATTGGACCAGGAGGCTACCATGGAGGGAATGAAATTGAAGTTGGGCTATCGGGAAATGGATTATAACGGCCGGCACTGGCGGGGACATGAATTCCATTATTCCCGGGTGCTGAATCCGCTGCCTTCGGCCGCATTTGTCGGGAATGCCTCGGGAGAAAGGTGCGATACCTCTCTTTGGAGATATAAAAACGTAGTGGCCGGTTATACTCACCTGTATTGGGGGGAATCCGATCCGATGGATTTGTTCGGCTTCCGGCAGCCGTAAGAAAACGGTAATATTCGTAATGGCGACGGGCAATGGCAGCCTGCATATAAAAGAAAAAATTATGGGAAAGATATATACCAGAAGCGGGGACAAGGGGACCACGGGTATTCATTCGGGAATCCGGGTTCCCAAAGACGATATCCGCATAGAAGCCAACGGAACTTTGGATGAATTGAATGCGGTCATAGGCGTGGTCAGATCCCAGCTGCCGGCGGAGCATCCCTGGCAAGAGGACCTGCTTTTGATCCAGCGGGAAATGATGACCTTGATGAGCCTGGTCGCCACACCGCACCAACGGCGGGAGAATAACCCCAACCGATTGGATGACAACCTTATCGGGTGGTGCGAGGAAAAAATAGACAAGATTTGCGCAAAGACGACGGACAATGGGTATTTCGTTTTGCCGGGAGGAACCCCTGCGGCCGCTTTCCTGCATTTAGCCAGAACCGTGGCCCGCAGAGCCGAGCGGCGTCTGTGGAGCCTGCACAAGTCGGATCAGCTGCCGGAGCAGGCGTTGGCATTTGTCAACAGACTTTCGGATCTGTTCTTTGTCATGGCCCGGTTAGAGTCGCAAGGACAGGGCTGTCCGGAAGAACGTTGGAAGTCATTTGCATATAAAAGCAAGAGAAAGAAAGATGGAGAATAGGAAAAAACTCTCTCCCGTGATGTTGGCGGGAACGGGCAGCGATGTAGGAAAGAGCGTGGTGGCGGCGGCATTGTGCCGTATATTTTTGCAGGACGGCTACCGACCGGCTCCTTTTAAGGCGCAGAACATGGCGCTGAATTCCTATGCTACTCCCGACGGGCTGGAAATAGGCCGGGCTCAAGCCGTACAGGCTGAGGCGGCCGGTTTGGAGCCATGTACGGATATGAATCCGCTGCTTCTCAAACCGGGTTCCGATCATACCTCCCAGGTGGTGCTGAACGGAAAACCCTGCGGCAATTGCGGGGCGTACGATTATTTCCGCGCTGAAGGACGGGATAAGCTCCGTCGGGAAGTTTGTGCGGCATACGACCGGCTGGCCTTGCAGTATAACCCTATTGTGATGGAGGGGGCGGGAAGCATTTCCGAAATAAATCTGAGGGAAACCGATATAGTAAATATGCCTATGGCCATTTATGCGGGGGCGGCGGTGCTGTTGGTGGCGGATATCGACCGGGGAGGGGTGTTCGCCAGTGTCTATGGGTCTATCATGTTGCTTCCTCCCCAGGAAAGAAAATATATCAAAGGCGTTATTATCAATAAATTCCGGGGAGATATCCGGCTGTTCGAGCCGGGTGTCCGGATGCTGGAGGATTTGTGTAAAGTGCCGGTGTTGGGAGTGATTCCTTATTTTAAGGATATCCATATAGAGGAGGAAGATTCCGTGGCGTTGAAAAACAAGCATTCCGAGGCTTCCCGGGGGAAAATCAACGTAGCGGTCGTATTGTTGAAGCATTTGTCGAATTTTACCGATTTCAATGTCCTGGAACGCGATCCCCGCGTGCATCTGTATTATACCTGCGATACGGAAGAGATAGGGAAAGCGGATGTGATAATCCTTCCGGGCAGCAAAAGCACGCTATCGGATTTGTACGAGCTGCGCATGAACGGTGCGGCCCAGGCGATTGTCCGTGCGCGGAAGAAAGGCGCATCGGTATTGGGCATTTGCGGAGGATATCAAATGATGGGAGAGGAGGTCTGCGATCCGCATCATGTGGAAGGCACCCTCGAGCGGCTGCCGGGGTTGGGCCTGCTGCCTGTTTCTACGCAAATGTACGGCGAGAAAATAACCCGTCAGGTTTCTTTCCGCTTCAAAGGCGGCCGGCAACTATGCAGGGGATACGAAATTCACATGGGAGAAACCTTCCCCGTGGAAGGAGGAAAAAAATCTCCCCTGAACCTGCTGGAAGAAGGGAGGGAAGACGGATATTGGGCGGACGATAAATGTATGGGTACCTATATCCACGGAATATTGGATAATGCTCCGTTTATAGATTATCTTCTGGCTCCTTATGCCGGAGAATCCCGACGGACCGAATTCGATTACCGGGAGTTCAAGCGGCGGCAGTACGACCTGCTGGCCGACCATGTACGTAAATACGTGGATATTCCGGCCATATATAAGATATTGGAAGAAAAAATCTGAGATAGGTATAACTGATTTTAACGAGACGGAATGATTGAAGGACACGGAGACGATTCGTATAAATATAAAGGCGGAATAAAGGCGAATTTCAGTTCCAATGTGTATAATGCGGTGGATCACACCGGATTGAAAAAATATTTATCCCGACGGATGAACGTAGTGGCTTCCTATCCCGAGCCAGGGCCGTATTCCTTGGAACGGTTGTTGGGATGCCGGCTCGACATTCCGTCCGAATGCGTCTGCGCGACCAACGGAGCCACGGAAGCCATCTATCTTATCGCCCAGACTTTCCGCGACAGCCGCACCGCCGTGCTTGTTCCCACATTCAGCGAATATGCGGATGCCTGCCGCATACACGGTCACAAGGTGGAGTATATCCGCAGTTTGAGGAAAATTCCCCGGGGAATCCGTACCGTATGGCTATGCAATCCGAATAATCCTACCGGAACCGTAACGGATAAGGATTTTTTAAAAGAGGTCGTATCGTCCTGTCCGGATACATATTTCATTATAGATCAGTCTTATGAGGATTTTACCTTACAACCGGTGTTTTCCGCCCGGGAGGCGGCCGGCTATCCCAATCTGATTCTGCTCCATTCCATGACCAAGCATTATGCCATCCCCGGATTGCGTTTGGGATATTTTACCGCTTGCGGGCCTTTGGCATATAAAATACGCGGGAACCGGATGCCCTGGTCCGTAAATGCACTGGCGGCGGAAGCGGGCCGGTATCTGCTCGAAAACGGTTTGCCGGATTTGCCGGATTTGGCGGTTTATCTCTCGGAAAGGGAACGTCTGGCCCGTAGGATCGAAGGACTCGGCGCTTTTTGCCCGCTTCCTTCCGACACCCATTTCATGCTGGTGCGTATCGGACGGAGGTCCGGGAGCCGTCGGGAAAAAGAATGGCGGACGGCTGCCGTTCTGAAAGAGTATCTGGCAACGGAGGAGGGGATCCTTATCCGGGATGCTTCCAATTTTTACGGATTGGATGAACGCTTCTTCCGGATAGCTGCGCAAACGCCGCAGGAAAACGATTATTTGGTAGAGGGTTTGGCACGCTGGCTCGAAAAACATAAAAAAACGCGGAGAAGGATATGATAGCTGTTACATGCGGATTCGGATTGCCGGCGCTGCTGCTGCCGCTTGTATCGGGGTGGATATTGGACAGAATATTCGGAGATCCGCCGGGGTTGCCGCATCCGGTGGTTTGGTTCGGCCGGATGATAGGCGGGGGAGAGAAGCGGTGGAATAGGGGAAGCCGCCGCGTTTTAAAGGGCGGAATTTTGTCGGTGAGCCTCATTATAGGCGTGTTCCTGACGGCTGCCCTAATTATCAGGATGTTCGGCCATGCGGATTTTTATGTTTCTTCCGTACTGTATTTTTTATTCGCTACCGTGTGTGTTTTTTATTGTCTGGCGGGGACTACTCTTATTTCCGAAGTGAGAGATGTTTTCTTGGCTGCGGACCGTTCTTTGGAAGAGGGACGGCGCCGGGTGGCGCGGATCGTGGGACGTGATACTTCGGATCTGTCTTTGCAGGAGGTGCGCACGGCCGCTCTTGAAACTCTGGCGGAGAATCTCAGCGACGGAGTGATCGCGCCCCTGTTCTGGTATATGATTTTGGGAGTGCCGGGAATGCTGGCCTATAAAATGGTCAATACGCTGGATTCGATGATTGGCTATAAAAACGAGCGGTACGGGCAGTTCGGCAGGGTGGCGGCGAAAATAGATGATGTGGCCAATTATATTCCGGCGCGGCTTACGGCTTTTTTAATGCTGGTTGCCGCCGGAAAATTAAAGTCCTTTCGTTTTGTGATCCGGTACGGACGGCAACATGCCAGTCCCAATTCGGGTTATCCCGAATCCGCCCTGGCGGGAATTTTAGACTGCCGGTTCGGCGGTACCCATCGTTATTTCGGGAAAGAAGTATATAAACCGTATATAGGAGAGAATCCCAGGCCGATCGTTGCGGCGGATATGGAGCGGGCGGTGAAAATCAATTCCCGTTCCGAGATGCTGATGATAGTGCTGGTCCTGGCCGTACAAACCTTTTGCCTGTTTTATTTCAAGTAGGCTTCTTTTCCTATGCCCGACAGGCGGCTCCGCAGTTAAAACAGTTCGCTGATATTCCACTGCAAAAACTCTTCGACAGGCACCCCGCCCGAGCCTACGACAAACGAGTGCTTCGGGTGAAAACGCTCAACGAACTCCGGCAGACCGGCATTCACGGTGCGGCCGCCGCTCTTGACCTCGATGGCAACGCACTGCCGGTTGCTCTCGATCACGAAATCCACCTCCTTGTTCCCAGCGCGCCAGTAATAAACCCTATAATCTTGTTCTTCGGCGTAGTTAAGGAGATGCGCTCCCACAGCACTTTCCACCCAGCGACCCCACTCGGCAGGTGCGGTATATACCTTTTCGAAAGTAACTCCCGACAATGCGCTCAACAGCGAAGTATTATAGACGCATAGTTTGGGTATGGAATTGTATTTGCGCGCATTGTCATTGGCATATTTTTGCAGGCCGCACAGCAGTTGCGACTCATCGAGGGTTGTCAGATAGTTTGCCAACGTAGTGACATTACCTGCATCCTGCAATTGTCCGAGCAACTTTGTCAACGAAATTTCCTCGCCCGAATAGGTACAGCCCAACATGAAGAGTTGTTTCATCAGTTCGGGTTTATAGACGGTCTTCGTCATCAGTATATCGCGCTCGATAGCCGGTGCGATGATGCTGTCCCTGATGTATTTCCGCCAACGGGTCTGGTTGCCCGTCAGCTGCGCGCCGCCCGGATAGCCGCCGAAGAAAATATAATGCTCGACATCCAGACCGAAAGCATCATGCATCTCCCGATAACTCCAATGGGGCATCCGTATCAATTCATAGCGTCCCGACAGCGATTCCGTAAGACCGTCTTTGAGCAGCAGACGCGATGAGCCGAGCAGGACGACTTTCAGGTTCACCTCATAGAAAGTGTCGGCGTCCCATTGTTTCTTGACCTCCTCGCTCCAGTTGTCTATCTTGTGTACCTCGTCGATGACGAGCAGATACTCGGTATGTCTGCCGATACGCATACGTGTCCGTGCCGTTTCCCATGCCTCTCCAATCCAGGCCGTATTGTCTTTGGAAATACCGTCAGCCGAGACGAGCATATAGGGAATAGACGTTTCCTGCAATACCTGTTTGACCATGGTGGATTTTCCTACCTGACGCGGACCGGTGACAACCTGAATCATGCCGCGCGGCTCTGCCAGTCGTGCTGTCAATTCATCGTATTGCGATCTTCTGTACATAACTCGCTTATCTATTTGCGGCAAATATATTAAAAATGTTCAAATCTTATAAATATTTTACTCAAATTATATTTAAAATTTACTCAAATTATATCTGAAATTTACTCAATTTTATTTAGCCTTAACATCTTTTTCAATGGATCAAGTATGTTTTGACACTCGTCAATTTAGAATTACTCCACAACAGTTTGAGATCTTGAATGAAGGTGTGGAAAAAATACGTTTGTCTATGATTCTTATGAGATGTGTTTTGCCGATTCCCGTTGCAATCGAAAATACCAGCGACAGACCCTCGACAATTTCTGACCATATTCCGAGTGCTTCAGGTCTGATGCTTACGCTACAACAGAGGAGAAATAATATGTAAAAAGACGTGCTGACCCTTTATCTGACAGGTACTTGGAAAACCATGTCTGCTTTTTCGAGCCGGTACAGGTTTCGGCATTATACTATGTGCTGCTTTACTTTGACCATGTTAATAAACTCGCCCAAGGAGAGCAAATCTCGCTTAAATGCAGGATCGAAGCATGTTTTATTTGCCGCAGGTACAACAAGAATCAAATTAGATTGCTTCATTTCGCGTAGCTGGGCAGAAGAAACACCCTGCTGAAGCGTAAACAGGTACTTTGTTTCAATTCTGTCTGCTTCCGTCAAGACCTGACGCCAACGATCTTTGCACGTAGTTTTTGCTCCAAGAAAGACAAGATCATCGGCTGGAAACAAAAAATCATGGTATTCAGTGATGCCCGGAAAAATGAAGTCTGGTTTCTTCTTCCCCTCGGTCACTTTCTGTTCATCAAAGCGTAAGTGGACAGTAGTAAAGATTTTGGAAAGGTGATGCTCTAGAGATTTACCAGCACGTGATTTTCTGCGATTCAAAATCTCATTTGAAAAGTCTATGAGTGATTGACAATCCTTGAAAGGAGAGGAATAAATCGGCTTATAAAAACGTTCCTCGAAGTAATGAAAAAGCTTATACTCGGTGTCAATCCATCGAAGTAATAACTTATCCGGTTCCTGATTAATATCAGCATCAGAAATCACATAGTTATCATTGAATAGGTCTCGAGCAAGCTTGGACATCGTGACCGTATCTGGGAAATCCTTACTCATATCAACGACTTGCCGGAATAAACTGTCCAAACGCTCATCGGGAGTGGCAAGAACATTCTTATTAATCAGATGGTTAGTCTTGTCTGTCGGAAGATTATATATAGAAAAAAACTCATCGATATCTTCATCATGTTCTAGAACAATGCCACTATACTCAGTGTCTCCCATTTTGCATATTATGAGGAGACTGCCAACATATTCTTCTGTCAGGAACGGGAACCCATGCCCAAATCGAGTAATACGATACTCATTCCTCGTTCCGGTTCCATAATAGATAAAACGGCTGCTGGTTTCGAAGTCGTCTTGCCATCTGATCTTGACAAACTTATCCTTGTTGCTACCCCTTATTCCGGGTTTTTCGAATAAGAGCTTTTGGGCCTCTTTGGGAACATAGAACCCACATTGGTGCGATGTGAGATTGACATCATTGGCAGTGATGAAACGACAAAAAGCCATTTCCGCACTCTTCACCTGAGAAACTGCGAGATCGAAATACTGTGTCATACTTTCTTTTTCATGGTTTTTACAAGCTGTTCAGCAACGGCTGTAACCAGAGGAACAATCACCGAATTGCCACATTGACGATAGGCTTGGATCTCTGACACAGCATTGATAATGTACTCATCTGGATACCCCATCAGACGCGCACATTCCCGAGGCGTAAGCCGACGAGGATTCACACCTTCACCCTGTGGAATTAGGATTTCAGAACCATCTTTGTAGTAGCGGGCACTTAGGGTCCGGGTAATTCCGTTAAGATCCACCAGACCATAGCCGAATCCATTTCCCTTTTCCTTGTGCCTCTGTGCGTAATCTTGGAGATACCCCCACAACTTATCGGAAAGTGTATACTTATCCGGCACATTGTTTTCAAGAATATCCCCGATACAATTTACCGGCTCTCCTAATAGAGGAAATTCAAACGTTTCTTTCCCGCCATAGATCTTCCGGTCGTACCCAACAATCATTATCCTTTCCCTATGTTGCGGTACGTAAGATTTGCCATCAAGAACCTTGTAGTGGATGTTATAATTCAATTCCTCAAGAGTCTCGGTGATTACTTTGAACGTACGTCCTTTATCATGAGACACCAAATTCTTCACGTTTTCAAGATAGAAAGCTTTTGGCCTATGACGACTGATAATGTCAGCGACATCAAAGAATAGCGTACCTTGTGTCTTATCTTTGAAACCGGTCTCGCGACCAAGACTATTCTTTTTGGACACACCGGCTATGGAGAAAGGCTGGCAAGGGAAACCAGCACAAAGAACATCAAAATGATCAGGAATATACGACTTTGTCTTCTCTTGTGTTATGTCACCAAATGGCATATCACCGAAGTTCGCGAGATATGTCTTTTGCGCATACTTATTCCATTCGGACGAGAAAACGCACTTGCCGCCATGGGCTTGCATGGCTAAGCGGAATCCCCCCATTCCTGCAAACAAATCAATGAAAGTGAATTTGGGCTTCTCTGGCTCCGGAAAAGGGACATCAAAGAACTCCTTGAAGAATAATTCAAGAGGTTCATCTCGAAGATCGGATTTTTCTGTATTAAAGAAAGACTGTGTAATATAGTCTAAAGCAGATTTTTTTGTCTCTTTTGAAGCATACTTTGAGTTGTGAAGATATTGTGTCAAAATGGACAGGGAGTCCATAGTCCCCGCCTTTTCGCATTCATCATACAAAGCTTGTGCGTCAATCGCTCTCAAATATGTGTACTTTTTGCTATCAAGCATTCTCTGGATGTCCGAATGTTGTTTTTAATATACGACAAATCGACAGGCGGATTTTATACTTCGATCAGTTCGTATTTTCTGCTTCCCAAGCCGATTTCTTGGGCATAGCGGAGTCCGGCTTCCCAATTGGTGTCCGGATGGGAATAAGTGAATTTGTCTTCTCCCACGTGCATCGGACAGTCGTGGTCTGCCGTTTCATTGCCGTTTTCCGCTGCCCTGAGGTCCAAATCGCGGATCCGGTTGTTCGAGCGGAGTACCGGTGTCGCCATGACCATATCCACGCAGGCCTGATCTAAAGCTACGGGATCGAATGAGGCCAGGATGCCCAAGTCCGGTACGATAGCGGCATCGTTATGCCCCCAGCAGTCGCATTCCGGAGAAACGTTCATGATGAAACTGATATGGAAATTAGGTTTGCCTTGCAGTACCGCTTTCGAGTATTCGTCTATTTTGTAATTCAATTCTTCGGAGGTGTTATAATCGGCCAGCACCGCACCCTCGAACTGGCATAATGCCACGCATTGTCCGCATCCCACGCAGAGGGAATAATCGATGACCGCTTTTCTGTCGGGACCCATACTGATCGCCCCGTGATTGCAATTCCGGACGCAGATATTGCAGCCCCGGCAATTTTCTTTTTCGATTTTGGGCTGGGAAGAAGAATGCAATTCCAGCTTTCCGCCGATACTGGCCGACCCCATGCCGATATTTTTTAAGGCTCCGCCGAATCCGGCTTGCTCATGCCCTTTGAAATGGCTCATAGTGATAATGATATCCGCATCCGCTATGGCCCTTCCTATTTTGGGAGCGGGACAATACTTCGCGCCCTCTATGGGGATGGCCATATAATCGGTTCCTTTCAGACCGTCCGCTATAATGACATTGCATTTGACCTGCAGCGGATTGAACCCGTTTTCCGTAGCGCTTTTCAGATGATCCACGGCATTGGACCTGAGACCTTTGTATAGGGTATTGCTATCCGTAAGAAACACTTGCGCCCCTTTTCCCTGTAAAAATTCCGTTACGGCTCCGGCATAATTGGGGCGGATATATGCCATATTGCCCGGTTCCCCGAAATGTATTTTTATGGCGGTGAATTTTCCGTTGAAATCGATTTGTCCGATTCCGGCTCTTTCAATCAGGATTCTAAGCTTTTTCAGCAGACTTTTGCCGGGAGAAGTTCGCAGATTCGTAAAAAAAACTTTTGCCGTTTCCATATCCGATAGTTTGATTATATGAAATTTATGATGATTGATTGTAATATTCACAAAAAATTAAATAGGACGCACGACTCTGATCCCATTGTTGGAAGAGATGTCGTTCAAATATTCCTGCAGGGTCCGGGGTTCAATGATAACCCGCCCTTTATCCATGGAGGCGTGAATGAAATGAAGGCTTCCGTTTTCGATGTATGCAAGTCCGACATGGGCAATGTCCAAGCCGGGAACCGTCGAATTGAATCCGATTATATCGCCGCTGCGGATAAGTCCGGCACATCGCGGAACTTCATCCTTGGGAATAAAATAATATTCGTATCGGTCGAGATTCTTCTCAATTTCCCGTATTTTCCCGACAGTCTCTTCATCTCCCTTCAATTGTTTGTAGCGGTCCGCATGGGTAGTCATAAAGAAAAATTTCTGATGTACGTTCCGGCCTTCTAATTCCCGGCTGATTTCTTTTACCAATCCCCGGCTTTCTGCCTGTCGGATCCATTCGCTCGTATAGTGTATCCGGCTGGCGTATCCATCTACTTTGCCATTCCGGTATCTGAGCTGGCGGACATTGTCGCAAAATTTCTTGAAAACGGGAGAGTCGCTTTTTGCCGTCTGGGCCAAGGCGAGACAGGTTTCCACGAACAGTATGCAGTCGGTTTCATGTAAATTGATGATCAGACGCTCGGGCTCCTGCTCCAGGGTTCCCGCCGTATAGGGAGTACCCAGAAGCTGTTTTGCCGCTACGATCATCAGTTCCGCCGTGGAAAGCTGTTTGTCCCGGACCAATGCCGGCATGATCCGGTCGAAAATATCCCGGTCGGTTTGGGTATAAACGCAGGAGGAAGTATCCTGGATGCCGGTCAAGGCAGACAGGGAAGAATTTGCGGCACAATTCCGGCCGGAGCCCGGGTAAAACCAAAGAATAAGGACAGGCAGAATTATGTAAAAATACTTTGTCATAATAAATTGTCGTTTTATCAGGTAAAGATACAAAGAATTTCGGATAAAACAGGCGATTTACGGCATATACTCTCCTGGAATTTTATATAATTTTGCGCCTTGATCGATTTTTGTACACGGAATGAAGACTCTCAGCAAAAATGCCATTATCGGTTATCCGGCCGGTATCATCACCGGTATCACGTATGGACTGAATCCCCTGTTTGCCGTTCCTCTGATGAAGAAAGGAGCCTCGATCGAATCGATTCTGTTCTTCCGGTATGCCATTGCGGTGGTGTTTTTGGGAGCATTCCTTCTGTTATGCCGGCATAATTTCCGGGTTTCGTGGAAACAGGCGGGTGTGTTGCTCGTACTGGGGGTGCTCTATACGGCCAGTAGCCTCACCCTGTTCGAGGCGTACAAATACATCGCTTCGGGTTTGGCTACTACTATCGTATTTCTCTATCCGGTTTTAGTGGCCATCATTATGGTTTTCCTGCGGGTGGTTCCCTCGTGGCCGGTATGGCTTTCCATAGGCTTGACATTCGCGGGGGTCGTCATCATGACACAAAGCGATTCATCTGGGACGGTTGACCCGACAGGACTTCTGCTCTCTTTCGCTTCGGCCTTGGCGTATGCACTGTTCATTGTCATCATCAACCGGAGCAAGGTCATCGGCAGCATTTCAAACAGCCTCCTCACTTTTTATGCCCTTTCGGCAGGTACTTTTGTCTTTTTGGGCAAAATTGTCATGTCGGATGCGGGGGTAATGACCGGACTGACGGGCCATATGGCCTGGCTGAATATAGTGGGGCTCGCCGTGCTGCCCACCATCGTGTCCACCTCCATGCTGGCTGTCGCCACCCGCAATATCGGTGCGACCAAGGCTTCCGTGCTCGGCGTCTTTGAGCCCGTGACAGCTATTCTGGTAGGGACATTCGTCTTCGGCGAAGCGCTTACGGCGAATGTCATTGCAGGCATTCTTATCTCAATGGCGGCCATCACGTTCATGATAGCCAAGACCAAGCGATAGGATCAATATACCGTACACCATCCGAAGATATCGGGTTCTTCGCCGTATTGTATGCCGGTGATTTTGTCATACAGCTTCCGGGATTTCGTACCCGGCGCACCTGCGTTTTTATATGAGTAGACGACGGTCGGTGCGGCCTGTATGGACGGTTTGTCCTCGATAACGGAAACCGGAGTGATGACTACTGCCGTCCCGCATTCTCCCGTTTCATCGAATGAGGCCAGCTCTTCCGTCGGGATGGCCCTGCGTTCTACTTTCATGCCCAGATATTCAGCCAGTTGGCACAATGATTTGTTCGTAATGGAAGGCAGTATCGTTTCCGAATAGGGAGTAATATATGTGTTGCCTTTGACGGCGAAAAAGTTGGAGGAAGAAAATTCGTCTATGTATTTGTGTTCTTTGGGGTCCAGATACAGAACCGCCTGGTAACCCGCTTTGCCCGCCTGCATGCCTGCGTACAGGGAGGCCGCATAATTTCCACCTACTTTATAGGAGCCGCTGCCATGAGGTGCGGCCCGGTCGTATTCCCGGGCGATTACCGCTCTGGCGGGATCATCTATTCCGCCCGCATAGGCGCCTACGGGATTTACCAGTACCGAGAAGAAAGTTTCGGAAGAGGGTTTCACTCCGAGCTGCGGCCCGACACCGATCAATAGAGGCCGTATGTAAAGGGAAGCGCGGCTGCCGTAAGGGGGAATAAAGTCCTTGTTTTCCGACACGGCCCGCAATACCATTCCCAGGAACATTTCCTCGGAAGGCGCCTCGATCCCCAGATAAGCGGCGGAACGGATCAGCCTTCTGGCGTTTTCCTCCGGACGGAAAATTCTTATCTTCCCGTCTTTTCCATAAAACGCCTTCAACCCTTCGAAACATTCCACGCCGTAATGAAGGCTGGCGGAAAGGGAATCCAGGGTAATGCGGTCATCGGTGCAGCTCTCCACCGGACTCCAACGGCCCTCTTTGTATCTGCTGCACACCATGGTATTTGTTTTTATATAGGAGAATCCGAGTTTGCTCCAGTCGATGTTGTTCATTGTTTATAAATTTTTAATGATTTGACTATATCAGAAATTCGAACAGGTCTTTCTTGTCATTCAGGTATTCATAGATAATTCCGTGTTCCTCCATGCGCCGCACTAAGGCTTCGAAGTTCTCTTTGCAGGATACTTCTATCCCGATAATGGCCGGGCCCTGATCCTTGTTGGTCTTTTTCGCATAGGAAAAATGGGTGATATCATCGTCGGGACCCATTACATCCCGGATAAAAGCCAGCAATGCGCCGGAGCGTTGCGGAAACCGGATGATAAAATAATGTTTGAGACCTTCGTACAAAAGGGATTTTTCCCGTATTTCCTCGGTGCGGGTAATATCGTTGTTGCTCCCGCTGACGATACACACTATGTTTTTCCCCTTTATCCTCTCCGGACAAAAGCGGAGGGCGGTTATCGAAAGGGCTCCTGCCGGTTCCACTACGATGGCGTTTTTATTATACAATTCCAGGATGGTGGTGCAAACGGCTCCCTCGGGTACGGTAATGATATCGTCCAGCACTTCCTTGCAGATGTCGAATGTATATTGCCCCACCTTTTTCACCGCGGCTCCGTCCACGAATTTATCCACTTTTTCCAGCTCTGTCACTTCCCCTTTTTCTAACGATGCCTTCATTCCGGCAGCACCTGCAGGTTCTACGCCTATGATTTTCGTTTCGGGGCTGATTTGCTTGAAATACGCTCCTATGCCCGAGGCGAGGCCGCCTCCGCCTATCGGGACGAAAATATAGTCTATCGTCTGGGTGCTGTCCTGCATGATTTCCTGTCCGATGGTAGCCTGGCCCTCTATGATTTTGGGATCATCGAAAGGGGGAATGAACGTCTTGCCCGTTTCTTTACAAAACTCCATGGCGCTTGCATTGGAAGCATCGAAAGTATCCCCTGTAAGTACGATTTCTATAAATCCGTCCCCGAACATCCTGACCTGTTCGATTTTTTGTTTGGGGGTGGTAGTGGGCATATAAATGGACCCTTTAATTCCCAAATGCTTGCAGGAAAAGGCGACGCCCTGGGCGTGATTCCCTGCGCTGGCGCATACCACTCCGTTTGCCAGTTGCTGCGGAGAGAGGCTCCTGATTTTATTATAGGCGCCCCTGATCTTGTAGGAACGCACTATTTGGAGGTCTTCCCTTTTCAGGAGGACATTGGCCCCGTATTCCTTGGATAAGTGCATATTGGGCATCAGCGGGGTAGGGGCCAGTATTTCACTTAAGGTCAGTTTCGCTTTGGAAATGTCCTGCAGGGAGGGAAAGTAACGATTCATCTTCGAACTCATTTTATTTGCTTCTTTCGGGCCGCAATCCGCGTACGGTTTCTCCTGCGCGCCACATTTCGCTTTCGCGAAGTTCTTTAAGTTCTTTTTCCAGTTTTTCGCGATAATCCGGCTTGCTGTTGGAATCGATGGAAATCTGCGCTTCGCGTCCGGTCTTTACCTCTTCATATAATTCCTTGAATACCGGAAGCGCCGCGTCCCTGAATCTTTTCCACCAGTCGAGCGCTCCTCTCTGTGCGGTGGTTGAACAGTTGGCATACATCCAATCCATACCGTTTTCGGCAATCAGCGGCATCAGGCTCTGGCTGAGTTCCTCGACCGTCTCGTTGAAAGCTTCGGACGGAGTATGGCCGTTCTCGCGCAAGGTCTGGTACTGCGCCGCAAAGATTCCCTGGATGGCTCCCATCAGGGTACCCCTTTCTCCGGTCAGGTCGGAATAAACCTCTTTTTTGAAAGTGGTTTCGAACAGATACCCCGAACCTATTCCCACGCCTAAAGCGATCACCCGTTCATAGGCTCTGCCGGTGGCATCCTGATAAATGGCATAAGAGGAATTCAATCCCCTGCCTTCCAAGAACAAACGGCGAAGGGAAGTTCCGGATCCCTTAGGCGCTACTAAAATAACATCCGTGTCCGCAGGGGGTACGATGCCGGTACGGTCGTTATAGGTGATTCCGAAACCGTGGGAAAAATAAAGGGCCTTGCCCGGAGTCAAATGTTTTTTCACGACCGGCCATACGGCAATCTGTCCCGCATCGGAAAGCAGGTATTGGATAATGGTGCCTTTTTGGCAGGCCTCTTCTATTTCGAACAGCGTTTTGCCCGGAACCCATCCGTCCGCTACCGCCTTGTCCCAGGTTTTGGAATTTTTCCTCTGTCCCACGATGACATTGAATCCGTTGTCTTTTAAATTCAGGGCCTGTCCGGGACCTTGCACTCCGTACCCGATGACCGCTATCGTTTCGTCTTTCAAAACTTCCTTCGCTTTTCTCAGCGGAAATTCGGCGCGGGTAACCACTTGCTCCTCTACGCCTCCAAAATTCATTGTTGCCATAATTTTCGAATATTTAATTTTATCGGTTTTATCAATTTTTTCAGATGCTGTAATCCACTTTGGAAATGTCCACGATGTTATTGATCTGATTCACGATCTTTATAATAGAGGACTCGGGCGCCTGGGCGCAGATTTTATACCGGCTGTTCCCATCCCGGTCTTTGGACAGTATGAAACTTTCCACCGGAATATTCCTTTGTAAATACAACGAGGCGATGCGGTTCAATATTTCCAACCGGTTTTTCCCGACAGCTGTAACTACGAATTTCTGTGTTTCCATGATAGTGTTACATTTATTTTTTTAATTCCCGACAGTTTATTTGTCGTATTTATCGTAAATTATATCGTCTAACGTGGCGCCTGCCGGAATCATGGGAAATACGTTTTCCTCCTCCAGCACCGCTGCTTCTAAAAAGGCGGGACCGTCCGTGGAAAAAAGCCACGATACCGCTTCTTCCAGCTCCTGCGGGTCGGTAACCTTGCGGGCGGGGATACGGTATGCCGCCAGGATTTGCTGAAAATCAGGATTGTCTAAATGAGTAAAAGAATAACGTTTCCCGAAAAACAATTCCTGCCATTGCCGGACCATTCCCAAGTACGTGTTATTCAGCAGGACGATTTTCACGCCGATTCCGGATTGCATGACGGTACCCAGTTCCTGGATGTTCATCTGGAACCCGCCGTCGCCCAGAATGGCCACTACATTTCGGTCCGGATTGCCCGTTTTGGCGCCGATAGCCGCCGGCAGCCCGAATCCCATGGTGCCGAGCCCTCCGGAAGTGATCCAACTCCTTTTATTCTTGAATCTCGCGTATCTGGCGGCGAACATCTGGTTTTGCCCTACATCCGTAACGATAATGGCTTCATCGCAGGCCGCTTTCGTAATCCGGTCGATTACCTGCCCCATGCGGATTCGTTTTCCGCCGCCGGATAATTCCGGAGCTATGATCCGCTCATATTCGGCCTCCGCCTCTTTCCGGGCGAATCCGAACCATTCTTCCCGCGGGCGGGATTCTATTCCGGCCCGGTTCAGCCTTGCGAGTATATTCTTGGCATCCCCGATAAGCGGAAGATCCGCCCGGATATTTTTATTCACTTCGGCCCGGTCTATCTCTATATGTATGATCCGGGCCTTGGGCGCGTATCCGTGCGTTTCTCC
This sequence comes from uncultured Bacteroidales bacterium, assembly GCA_947630665.1. Taxonomy (GTDB): domain Bacteria; phylum Bacteroidota; class Bacteroidia; order Bacteroidales; family UBA932; genus Egerieousia. Next base: position 117,642 of record CANRID010000001.1, read on the forward strand.
GGTTACTCGGTCGCTGAACCTCATCCCCGCCGCGATAATCAGATCGGCTTCCTGGGTCATTTTATTGGGCGCTATATTTCCGTGCATCCCCACTTTCCCCACATACAGCGGATCTGCGGAAGGAATGCAGGAAATTCCTAAAAGGGTGGTGGCTACCGGGATATTGCCACGGCGGGCCAGCTCCGCCAATTCGTTTTCGGCTCCGGAAATGGTAACTCCCTGTCCTGCGATTATCAACGGCCTTTCTGCAGCGTTGATGGCGGAGGCCGCCCGGGCTATCTCTTCCTCCGAAGCCCCGTCCGCTGCAGCTCTTTTATCTTTCGATACGAGATCTTTCAGCAATTCCGCCTGATCGTATGCGAAATCGGTCGTTTCCACCTGGGCGTTTTTGGCTACGCTGATTACCACGGGGCCCGGACGGCCGCTGCGGGCGATGTAAAATGCTTTGGCCATTACCTGCGGAATTTCGTCCGCGCCGGTAATCTGATAACTCCATTTGGTGATGGGAAGCGTGATTCCGATCGTGTCGGCTTCCTGGAAAAAATTGGTTCCCAATTTGTCCGCATTCACCTGGGCGGTTATGCAGATCAAAGGCGTGGAATCCAGCATGGCGTCCGCAATTCCGGTAACGAAATTCGTCGCCCCCGGCCCGGCCGTGGCGATACATACGCCCGCTTTTCCCGTGCTGCGGGCATAACCTTCCGCCGCATGTACGGCTCCCTGTTCGTGCCGTACGAGAATATGGTTTATTTGATCGGAATAATGATAGAGATCATCGTAAAACGGCATGATCGTACCGCCTGGATAACCGAAAATCGTGTCCGTCCCCTCTGCTATAAGGGAAAGCAACAATGCTTCCGTTCCTCTTACTTTTTTGCGTATCATGGTAAAAATCTCTTTCTGTTAAATGGTTTTTAATGAATTTGAAAGTGTTTTTACACGATGACTCGGACGGCTCCCTTGTCGGCCGAAGAAACGGCGGCCGCATACGCCTGCAAGGCCCGGCTCACTTCCCGCTGCCGGTTGAGGGGCCGGAAAGCGTCTTTTCCCCGGGCTTCCATTTCCTGCCGCCTGCGGGCCAGTTCGGAAGCCGGAACACAAATATTTATTTTTCTGTCGGGTATATCTATTTCCACCGGGTCCCCGTTCTCTATCAGCGCTATATTGCCTCCCGAAGCGGCTTCCGGAGAAACATGTCCGATGGAAAGCCCCGAAGTGCCTCCCGAAAAGCGGCCGTCGGTAACCAAGGCGCATGCCTTATCTAACCGGACGCTTTTCAGATAGGAGGTAGGATAAAGCATTTCCTGCATTCCCGGCCCTCCTTTAGGACCTTCGTACCGGATGATCACTACATTTCCGGCCTTTACCTTTCCGCCTAAAATCCCCTCCGCTGCCTCTTCCTGGGATTCGAATACCACGGCTTCTCCGCGGAACCGGAGAATCTTTTCATCTACGCCTGCTGTCTTGACAATACATCCGTCGGGAGCCAGATTACCATACAGAACGGCCAATCCGCCATCCTTCGAGTAGGCATGCGCGACATCCCGGATACATCCTCCGGCCCGGTCGCGGTCCGTTTCGCCGTAATACCGATTATTGCTTCCCAATACCGTATTATATTGATTGCAGGGTCCCGACAAGTATTTCCGTTCATTCTCCGCCGTGCGGTTAACCATAATATCGTTCCGGGCGATCGCGTCCGCCAAAGAAGGATAATCCACCCGGGAAACGGAAGTGTCTAAAAATCCTCCGCGGGACAATTCTCCCATGATGCCCATGATTCCGCCGGCGCGGTTTACATCCTGTATATGGTATTTGCTGTTCGGCGAAACTTTGCACAGTACGGGAATCCGGCGCGAAAGGCGGTCTATATCCTGCATGGTGAAATCCACTCCCGCTTCTCCTGCCACTGCCAGCAGGTGCAGCACGGTATTGGTTGAACCTCCCATGGCGATATCCAGGGCCATGGCATTCGTAAATGCGGCTTTTGTGGCGATGGAGCGGGGAAGCACCTTGTCGTTATCCCCGAAGTAATAGGCCCGGGTATTTTCCACTATCAGGCGGGCTCCTTTCCGGAACAGCTCTTTCCGGTTTTCATGAGTGGCCAGGATCGTGCCGTTACCCACGAGAGACAGACCGAGCGCTTCCGTAAGGCAATTCATGGAGTTGGCCGTAAACATACCCGAACAGCATCCGCAGGTCGGACATCCTTCCCTCTCGTAAACTTCCAATTCTTTTTCTGTCAGGGACGGATCCGCTCCTTTGACCATAATGTCCACCAGATCATATTCTTGTCCGTCTATCCGACCGGCCTCCATAGGACCTCCGGAAACGAAAACAGCCGGAATGTTCAACCGCATGGCTGCCATAAGCATTCCGGGGGTTATCTTGTCGCAATTGGAGATGCAGATCATTCCGTCTGCCCTGTGCGCATTGCACATATATTCTACACTGTCCGCTATCAGATCGCGGGAAGGGAGCGAATAAAGCATTCCCTCATGTCCCATGGCGATTCCGTCGTCTATGGCAATCGTATTGAATTCGGCTGCAAAACAACCCGATCTTTCGATTTCTTTTTTAATCTCCTGTCCTATTTCATGCAAATGAGTGTGTCCCGGTACGAATTGGGTAAAAGAATTGACTATGGCGATTACCGGCTGTCCGAAATGTTCGTCCTTCATTCCGTTGGCTCTCCAGAGCGCCCTGGCTCCGGCCATTTTTCTTCCTTTGGTGGAAGTATCGCTTTTTAACGGTTTCATTTTATTAGTTTCCTCTATTTTGCTTCCTGTAGATAATTCTATTCTATAAAAAAATTGCCCGCTTTTTGGAATCCACCATTAAGCGAGCAACTTTATACTTAAAATGGATTCCCAGATCATTGCCTGATAATAGAAATGACCAGCACCACCAGAATAATGACCACGGGATGATTGCAAATGCTGTTGAGCAAATGCCCCCATCGGCGGTTGTTCTGTATGGAAAGTTTTCTATCCATCTGCAAATGATTTTCGGAATTCCTTTTTCGTTTTCAGTTTCCGAGGGGCAAATGTAAAAAGTTTTTTTGATTCATGCTAACAAATCGTAAGTTTTTTTTTATTTTTTTAGATGCCGACAAAATAATCCCTGACGCTTATTTGAGGGATGTTTTTTGATAAAATATAATTGATTTTTTAATTTTTCTGCCAAATTTGGATCTGATTTTAAAAATATGATTACGATTTGTAACTATTATGAAGGAATATATTACAAAACGAATTGCCCTTTTTGAAGAATTTTAAATTTTTTATTTGTCGTAGGGAGCTTTTTTGTATTTTTGCACTTTCTTTAAAAAAACTTAAACGTGATTCCTGTTATTTCCGAAGTCGCCTCGCAAGAAGAGATCGATTTGGTTTCCGCTCTGGCCGATGAAATATGGCACGAGCATTATTCCCATATTTTGGATAAGGGGCAGATCGATTATATGATCGGAAAGTTCCAGTCTCCCCGCGCCATTGCCTCTCAGATAAAAAACGGTTACCGGTATTATTTTATAAAGCTCGCCGGAGAACCTGTCGGGTATATGGGAGTCAAAAAGGAAGACCGGTCGTTGTTTTTAAGCAAGTTGTATATTTTGGATAAATTCAGGGGAAAAGGCTATGCGGGCGCCGCTTTTTCATTTTTGGAAAAATACGCCGCCGACAACGGTCTCTCCTCTATTTGGCTGACGGTAAACCGTCATAATGAAAAAAGTATCGCCGTATATAAAGCCAGAGGCTTTTCCGCCGTACGCGAAGAGGTTTCGGATATAGGGAACGGCTATGTAATGGATGACTTTATTATGGAAAAGAAAATATTGACAGTATGAAGGCATTAGACAGATTCTTTCAGTTATTTGTCGTTAAAGAGAAAAAATTCTATCCTCTTTATATAGAACAGGCGGAGATTACGGAAAAAGCGGCGGGACTCTTAGTGGAATTGCTTAAGGAAGATTCTTATGAAAAGCGCAAAGAGTTAGGTAAGGAAATCAAGAAGAACGAAAGCGAGGGCGATAAAGTGGCGCATACCATATTCGACGAGCTGTATAAAACGTTCGTAACCCCTTTCGACCGGGCGGATATACAGCAATTGGCGTCCCGGGTGGAAACCTTTCTGGATTTTATCCACGATGCGGCAAAGAAGATAGTCATTTATCATCCCCGCAGTATAGACAAGGTGTGGGTCGAGATAGGGGAGTCCATCCTGGAAGATGCGAAAATCCTGTCGGGAATCATGAAAGAATTGGAATTCCTGTCGGGAAAATCCAAATTCCTTATGCAGAAATGCGAGCGGATCAAGGAAATAGAGCATGAAGTCGATGATCTGTACGAATGTTATATGAGCAACCTGTTTGAGGTGGAAAAGAACGCCATCGAGTTGATAAAATATAAAAATATCGTTCAGAATCTGGAGGATGCGACCGATAAGGCCAAGGAAATAGGCGACTGCGTTAAAACCATTATCGTGAAAATAGGATAGAGGAGACCGGAAAATTCAATTAAAGATCATTAAGGATATGCTCGCATTGGTTCTGATAATCGTGGTCATAGCGCATTTATTCAATTTCCTTAACGGAATGAACGATGCCGCCAATTCCATCGCCACCATTGTTTCCACTAAAGTCCTGTCTCCTTTTGCGGCGGTATGCTGGGCTGCTTTCTGGAATTTTGCCGCTGTCTTTATTTTCGGGGTGAAAGTCGCCAATACCATGGGTGAAGGTATCGCGGATCCGGGTGTAATCAATGAATGGGTGATTCTGGCGGCCTTGCTGGGTTCGGTGGTCTGGGTATGGTTGTGTACTCATTTCGGAATGCCTATCAGCGTATCCCACGCCCTGATCGGCGGATTGATAGGCCCCGTATGGTTCGTTTACGGAAGCGGCTATCTGATAGGTTCGGGAATTTTTAAAATAGCCGTGTTCATCGTGCTTTCCCCTCTTATCGGCCTGTTCTTGGGATTTTTCCTGATGTGTCTGATGATGTTTGTTCTCAAACGGAGGTCTCAGTCGTTTGTGGACGGCATTTTCAAACGCGCACAATTGTTTTCTTCCGCTATTTTCAGTTTGGGACACGGAGCGAATGATGCCCAGAAAACCATGGGACTGATTGCCGTACTGTTGTTCAGTGCCGCCGGCTCCCAGGAATTTATCGCGGAATATCTTTATAATCCCGACAGAGGATTTTATGTCCCCACCTGGCTCATTATCACGTCTTATTCGGTAATCTCTTTGGGAACTGTCACCGGAGGCTGGAAAGTGATCCGCACCTTGGGAGACGGATTGGCCAGACTTAAACCGGTACAGGGATTTTGCGCCGAGACGGCCGGAGCGCTGACCTTGATCGGAACCGCCATAAGCGGAATCCCCGTAAGCACCACTCATACGGTTACCGGTTCCATCATCGGCGTAGGAATTACCAAAGGAATCGCATCGGTCAGATGGGCCACCGCCCAGAACATCGTCGTAGCATGGGTGCTGACTATTCCCGCCACCATCCTGATGTCGGGCCTGATGTATCTGCCCATGTATTTCCTGTTCGTCAAATAAATTACCAGGTAAACGATTCGCTGATCGGGAACAGTCCGTAAAGACCTCCGGTATGGATAAACAGAATATTGTTCCGGTGGCTGAGGTTCCCGCCTTTCTGTAATTCGTTAAATACTCCGTACATGGCTTTTCCCGTATATACGGGGTCCAGTACCAACCCTTCCAGTCGGGCTGTTTTCTTAATGAATTCGAGTTCTTCCGGACGGCTGAGCGCATATCCGATGCCTACGTATTTATCGTTGATTTCGATATGGGTCTTGTCTATACGCGCTCCTGCATGCTCCGGCAGATATTCCAAAGCGCCGGTCGCTATATCGTATGCGATTTCGGTAAAATATTCCGTATTGTCGCATACGGCCATGCCTATAATCCTTTTGCCGGTCTTTTTCAGCTCGTTGGCCAGATACAGGCCCGCGTAGGTTCCGCCCGATCCGGTGGCGACAACGATAGTGTCGAAGGTAATGCCGGTTTCCTTTTCCTGGCGGAGAATCTCGTCCATACAATTATAATACCCCATGACCCCGATGGCATTGGATGCCCCTTCGGGGATGACATAAGGCTTGTACCCTTGCTGCCGGTACTCCCGTGCCATTTCCTCCATAATCTCATTCCGGTGATGACGGTATTCGTCCTGCGTGCAGAATTTGACGTCCGCTCCCATGAGTTTGTCCAAGAAATAATTTCCCCGCACCGGCGGATTGTCGCTGATGCGCAGCAATACGGCCGATTTAAGACCTAAGTATGCAGCTACGGAAACGGTGGCCCTGCAATGGTTCGACTGGATTCCTCCGCAGGTAATCAGCAGATTGCATCCTTTGTCGAGAGCATCTTTAACCACATATTCCAATTTCCGGATTTTATTTCCGGAAAACTCAGAACCGGTCTGGTCGTCCCGTTTAATATAGATATTGGCATCGAGTTCCCGGGAAAGACGCCCGAGTTTATAGATTTTGGTAGGAAGGTTGGCAAGGGTCAGTTTATCCATATCAGTGCAGCTTGAAGTGTCGCAAATTTAATTCTTTTTCGTACTTTTGTCAAAAAATAAAAGCTAAAAAATGTCTCTTAAAAAATTTTTCAGTATTTGGGCGGGAATTTTTCTTTTTTCCCAGTATGCCTTTTCCCAGGACGTGAAAATCGTACAACCTTCCGGATTCGCTCCTATGGCGGATTCGATTGCGGCCTATTTAAAACCCCTTGCCTCCGTCTATGCGAGAGTAAGGGTGGATTCGGTAGAAAGCAGGAAAGGAGATCTGCTTATTTATCTTTCGAATTCCGTATCGGATTATTCGCTCCGGCGGAACAACGTGGCCGACATATACGGGATCGCTTCCCGGTTGTTGCCTGAGGAATTTAAAGGCAAAAAACTGTCGATCCGCGCAAACGGATCTTCTTTAGAAGAGTTGACATCCGAATATTATACGGCACTCGAATCCCGGACGCAGAAAGCCAACGGGAAATCCATAAAAAAGACGCGCAAGGCCAAAGCGGAAGAGGGCGGAAAATTAGTGGAAAACCTCTCCCGTCCCTATGCCGTAACGGAGGGCTTGCAGGATAAGCATATCGCTTTGTGGCAGAGCCACGGATATTATTACGAGCAGTCGCTTCAGCGGTGGGAGTGGCAGCGGGCCCGGATTTTCCAGACCGTGGAGGACCTTTATACCCAAAGCTATGTGCTCCCGTTCCTGGTGCCTATGCTGGAAAATGCCGGAGCGAATGTTTTGCTGCCCCGCGAAAGAGATGTGCAGATAAACGAGGTGATTGTGGATAACGATGCCTCGGAGAGCGGGTATTCGGAAAATTCGGGCGATTTTGCCTGGACTCGCGGGGATTCCGCAGGATTCGCCTCTCCGAAAGCCTTTTACCTGTCGGGAGAAAATCCTTTCCGGATGGGTACCTATAAAAAGATACGGACCGTAAAGGCTTCCTCCCTGAACCGGAAAAACGCTCCTGCGGCCAGCAGTGCGTCCTGGTTGCCTTCTATTCCTCAGGAAGGGGAATATGCCGTGTATGTATCTTACTGGACGGAGCCCGACAGCGCGGAGGATGCCGTTTATACCGTAAGGCATAAAGGCGGGGAAACCGTATATAAAGTGGACCAGCGGATGGGAGGCGGAACCTGGATTTATTTGGGAACGTTTTTGTTCGACCGCGGGCGGACTTCCCAGGGAGTCTATCTTTCGAATGCCACCGGAACCGGAAAAGGCGTTGTTACGGCGGATGCGGTGAAATTCGGCGGAGGAATGGGCAATATAGCCCGCTGTCCGTCGCCGGAAATCCAAAGCAACCGTAAGAGTTCATCGGATGAACCGCTTTCCGTAGAAAAGATAGAATTTGAAACGGAACCGGAAATCAGCGGATATCCCCGGTTTACCGAGGGCTCACGCTACTGGCTGCAATGGGCCGGATTCGCGGATACGGTGTACACCTATTCCAACAATACCAATGATTATAACGACGATTATATGTCCCGCGGCCGCTGGGTGAATGTCCTTGCCGGCGGATCCAAGGTCAATCCCGATTATAAAGGGCTGAATATTCCGGTGGATATGTCATTCGCCTTTCATTCGGATGCCGGCACTTTTCTCGATGATTCCATTGTCGGGACCTTGGCCATTTATACGCGCTATTCCAACGGATCGGACAAGTATCCTTCCGGTAAATCCCGGATGGCCGGCCGCGAGCTGGCGGATCTGATACAAACCCAGATCGTAGAGGATGTGCGCCGCCAGTTCGAACCGAAGTGGAGCCGCCGCAATCTTTGGGACCGTTCTTATGCGGAATCCCGTACACCCAATGTGCCGGCCATGCTGCTGGAGCTGTTGTCCCATCAAAATTTCGCGGATATGAAATACGGGCTGGATCCTAATTTCCGCTTTACCGTCAGCCGGGCGATCTATAAGGGAATCCTGAGATATTTCAGTCTTACCCGCAATCTGGAATATGTCGTACAGCCTCTTCCGGTAAAGGATTTTTCCGCTATACTGGAGAAAACTCCCGACGGGCTGGATGCCGTCCGCCTGACTTGGAGTCCGTCGGTGGATACGTTGGAAGCGACGGCTGTCGCCAAACAGTATATTGTCTATACCCGCACGGACGGAGGGGGATTCGATAACGGCCGCATCGTGAAAGACACTTCCGTCGTTTTCCCGGTGGAGGCCGGAAAAATCTACAGCTATAAGGTGGCTGCCCTGAACGAGGGCGGGGAAAGCTTCCCGTCCGAAATCCTTTCCGCCGCCATAGCGGAAAGTTCAATAGCCCGGAATAAAACAGTGCTGATCGTCAATGGATTCGACCGTGTTTCCGCTCCGGCGTTCCTGCAATCCCGGGATTCCACCTTGGCGGGATTCTACGATGGTCTGGACCATGGCGTACCTTATATCCGGGATATATCTTATATAGGCAGCCAGCATGAATTCCGTCGGGAAATACCATGGATGGACGACGATGCTCCCGGTTTCGGCGCTTCGTACGGAGATTACGAGGATAAAGTGATTGCGGGAAATACATTCGATTATCCGTATGTTCACGGACTCGCCTTGATCAAGAGGGGATATAATTTCGTCTCTTCTTCCGCAGGAGCCGTAATGTCCGGACGCGTGCGGATGGGCGACTATCCGGTGGCGGATGTCATTATGGGCAAACAGGCGACCACTCCGACGGGAAGAGGCGTGATGCCGTCTAAATATACGGTATTTCCGCCGGCATTGCAGAAGGCTTTGGCCGATTACTGTCTGGGTGGAGGAAATCTTTTGGTTTCGGGTGCCTACATCGCTACCGATTTATGGGATCCGGCTTACCGTCCTACCGAGGAAGGGCAGAAATTTGCAACGGATATTTTGAAATATAGATGGATGACCCATTACGCCAGTAAGACGGGCGAAGTGAAGAGCGTGGCCAATCCTTTCGGATTCAAGGGAAAATACAATTTCCACGAGGAACTGAACGATAAGGTGTATGCCGTTGAAAGTCCGGATGCGCTGGTACCGGTCGGGCCGGGTGCCTATACGATCTTCCGTTACCGGGACAATAACATTTCCGCGGGAGTGGCTTACAAGGGAGATTATAAAACCGTTTCCTTAGGCTTCCCGATAGAAACGCTCGAAGACCGGCAGCAGTTGGACGAGCTTATGGGAGAGATACTGCGATTCTTTGAAACGGAATAGAGAAAGTCTTGTCTTAAAACGGGAATTATGAAAAAAGAAAGGGAACTGGAGATTATAGAACTGATCCGGAAGGAGGTTAAACCCGCTTTGGGATGTACGGAACCGATGGCCGTATCATTGGCCGTGGCCCGTTCCTGCGAGGCGCTTCGCGCTGCGGGGGACTGTTTCCAAAGATTGGACGTGGAGGTGAGCGCGAATATTCTCAAGAACGGAATGGGAGTGGGGATTCCCGGGACGGGGATGATCGGATTGCATATCGCTTCCGCGCTGGCGGCGGTCTGCGGGAAATCCGAGTATAAATTGGAAGTCCTCAAGGACCTGAATGAAGAAGCGATCGCCCGGGCGAAAAAGATAGTGGATGAGGGAAAAGTGAAGATACGGCTGGCCGACACTCCTGTAAAATTATATATCCGGGCATCGGCCGTCGGCGGACAGCATACGGCTGTAACGGTGGTCAGGGATGATCATGATTCCATCGTTTCCGTGGAGTTGGACGGCCACGATCTATTGCATGAGAGAGCGGAGGCCGGCATTCGCCGGAACGGGACCGGGAGCCTCCGGCCGGAGGGCGGACAAGCGTCCGCATTGCAGGAAAGTGCGGGGAAAACCACTTTGGATTACAGATTGTCGGTGAAGGAAATCGTGGAATTCGCACGGGAGGCCGAATATGAAAATATCGCCTTTATCCTGGACTCGGTTAAACTGAACAAAGCGTTGTCGGAAGAAGGGTTGCGGAAAAATTACGGATTGAGAGTGGGAAAAACGATCGCCGAAAAGGACGGAAGGGATATTTTCGGCGATTCCGTCCTTACTCATGCGATGGCTGTTACCGCAGCGGCTTCCGATGCCCGGATGGCCGGATGTACGCTTCCTGCCATGAGCAATTCCGGCAGCGGGAACCAGGGGATTACCGTAACGATGCCTGTGATCGCCGTAGCGGAGAAAATGGGCGTTTCCGAGGAAAAATTGGCCAGAGCGTTGGTTTTGAGCCATCTGATCGCTATCCATATCAAAGGATATCTGGGCAAGTTGTCAGCCTTGTGCGGATGCGTGATCGCTTCCACCGGATCTTCCTGCGGAATCGTCTATTTGAACGACGGCTCTTACGAACAGATCTGTGCGGCCATCAAGAATATGATCGGAAATATTACGGGCATGGTATGTGACGGCGCCAAGGTAGGCTGCGCCCTGAAAGTGGCCTCCGGCGTGTCTTCCTCTTTACAGGCGGCCATGCTGGCAATGAAGGATATCTGCATTTCTTCCAATGACGGCATCATAGAGGACGATATCGAAAAGACCATCGCCAACCTGGGGCATATCGGCTCGGTAGGCATGCAGAATACCGATAAAATGATCCTCGATATCATGGTGGATAAAAAATAGGCCGAGTCTTTTTATCAGAATTTATGTGCCAAAATTATGTTTATTTTTCTATAGTGTCGGAATTCTGATTATAGGCTTTTGCCACGCACCGCCATTGTCCGTCCATTTTCATCAGCAGCAAGTAGTCAGTAAAATCGATGCGGCCTCCCCAGTTTTCTTCCAATACACGGACTACGGCAAGTGTTTCCTCCACATCGATGACATCGATACGGGCTTTGAACCCTTTGTCTGCGCCTACGGTATCCACGTTTTTATAGAACTGCTGGATGCTTCCGTGTTCCAATTTCCCGTCTAAGTAACCGAACAGCACGGCTTCATCGATGAACAACTCCTTGGCATAACTGCTATTGCCCTCTGCCACGCTTTTCACGAATTTCATGGCGGCATCTTCCACCGCCTTGTACTCTTCAATGTTCGCTCTCATAAATTAATTGGTTTAATGATTATTTGCCTGCAAAGTTAAAGGACGGCTTTAATGCGGACAAGTACCGAAAAAATATTCATATACCGAAAATTTATTCGGTATATCATCGTTTGGGATGATTATACTTATATTTGTATCATAATAAATGGAATACTATGTACGAGAGAAAAATACCCGTTGACTTGGACTGCCCGCTACGGCTTACCATGAGCCTGATAGATTCGAAGTGGAAATCATGTATCTTGGATGAATTGCGTCATAAGTCCTTGCGTCCGAGCGAGCTTCATAAGGTCTTTCCAGAAGCGGCGCCCCGTGTGCTCGACATTCAGTTGAAAGAGTTAGTGGAAGACGGATTGGTGTCAAAGACAATTTATCCGGAACTTCCGCCCCGCTCTGAATATGCCATTACCGTTTTGGGACAGACACTGATACCGATTATAGATGCCATGATTGAATGGGGCAACAGAAATAAGGAATTGTTTGAAAAGAAATTTTCCCGATAGGAAACGCGTCGTGTATTTCCCGGAATTACCGTAAAAATTACATTAAGTTCCGACATTTTTGTAAGACTGCTCTTGAGACATTTTCTATCTTTGTCTGTAACAAATAATCAGGAATTGTAACCTATCCGATAAAACGAAAACGATATGTTGAGAAAAATAAGATTGACGCTTGCCGTACTGTTCTTTGTGGCTGTCACGGCTTTGTTCCTCGATTTTACGGGAACGGTTCATGCGTGGCTGGGCTGGACGGCAAAGGTGCAGTTTCTCCCCGCATTGCTTGCGGTAAATGCCGGTGTTGTCGTCCTGTTGGTGCTGCTGACGCTGCTTGCAGGCCGTGTCTATTGTTCGGTCATCTGTCCGTTGGGCGTATTTCAGGACATCGTGTCGTGGATAAGCGGACGGCGAAAAAAGAAGAAGTACCGTTTTTCCTATTCCCCTGAACTCAAGTGGCTGCGTTACGGGGTGCTGGGGCTGTTTGTCATTGCTCTGCTTGCCGGTATCGGTTCCTTTGTAGCATTGCTGGCTCCATACAGCTCTTACGGGCGTATCGCCTCCAATCTGTTCGCCCCGTTATACCGCTGGGGAAACAACTTGCTTGCCTACTTTGCCGAGCGTGCGGACAGCTATGCCTTTTATGAAACGGAGGTATGGATGAAAAGTTTGTCCACATTCATTATTGCCGCCATAACTTTTATCGTGTTGATGGTTCTTGCCTGGAGGAACGGGCGTACTTATTGCAATACGGTTTGTCCGGTGGGAACGGTACTGGGATTTTTCTCCCGTTTCTCGCTGTTCCGTCCGGTTATCGATGCGGAGAAATGCAAGAATTGCAGTCTGTGTTCCCGTGGGTGCAAGGCCTCCTGCATCGACTACAGGCACCATCGCATCGATTACAGCCGTTGCGTGGCGTGTATGGACTGTATAGACACCTGCAAACACGATGCGCTTCATTTGCAATACCGTTGGAAGAAAGCAAATAAGCCGGCTGCCGACAAACCGGAACAGGCGGCAGCTTCCGGGCAGATAGACACCGCCCGCCGCAGTTTTCTTTCGGCTACAGCCGTGCTTGCCGCAGCATCGGTGGTGAAAGCGCAGGATAAGAAAGTGGACGGCGGACTGGCGGTCATCGAGGACAAGAAGATTCCGGTACGCACTACGCCGATTGTGCCGCCGGGTGCATGGAGCGCCCGTCATTTTGCGCAGCATTGCACTGCCTGCCAGCTCTGTGTGTCGGTCTGTCCCAACAATGTGCTCCGTCCTTCAACCGAGCTGACGAAGCTGATGCAGCCGGAGATGTCCTATGAACGGGGATATTGCCGTCCGGAGTGTACTCGTTGCTCCGAGGTATGTCCGGCAGGGGCTATCCGTCCGATGACCGTAGCGGATAAATCATCCACCCGTATCGGCCATGCCGTATGGATTAGAAAGAATTGTATTCCGCTGACCGATGGCGTGGAGTGCGGCAACTGCGCCCGTCATTGTCCGTCGGGAGCCATATTGATGGTTCCGTCCGACAGCGGAGATCCGAACTCCGTCAGAATCCCCGTCGTAAATGCCGAGAGGTGTATCGGATGCGGAGCGTGCGAGCACCTGTGTCCGGCACGTCCGTTCAGCGCCATCTATGTGGAGGGACACACGATGCACAGTGTTATGTAAAACCGTATAAGTAAAGAGTTATGAGCAATCAAGATAAAAATAATAAGGGAGTCCAGTCCCGTCGGGACTTTCTGAAAACAATAGGGGCCGCCGGAGTCGTAGCTACCGGTCTGACGGCGTGCGCGGGTAGCGGAAAGGACGGGACATCGATGGCGGCCGCCGGAGAAATCCCTACCGACCGGATGATTTACCGGGTTCATCCGACATCGGGAGACAAAGTGTCGTTGTTGGGATTCGGCATGATGCGCCTGCCCTCTGTAGAGGAACACAGCGACGAGATAGATCAGGAAATGGTGAACGAACTGGTGGACTATGCCATCGCTCATGGGGTGAATTATTTCGATACGTCGCCCGCCTATTGCCAGGGCAAGTCGGAACATGCTACCGGTATCGCCCTGAGCCGCTATCCGCGCGACAAGTATTTTATCGCCACCAAACTCTCCAATTTCTCTCCATCTACGTGGGGCCGCGAAGCCTCCATTGCCATGTACCGCAATTCGATGAAAGAGTTGCAGGTGGATTATATAGACTACCTGCTTCTGCACGGTGTGGGCATGGGAGGTATGGAGGAATTCGAGAACCGTTACATGAAGAACGGCATCCTCGATTTTCTGTTGGAGGAACGCAAGGCCGGTCGTATCCGTCACCTCGGCTTCTCTTATCACGGCGATATCGGGGTGTTCGATTATCTGCTCTCCCGGCATGATGAATATAAATGGGACTTTGTGCAGATCCAGCTGAATTATTTGGACTGGAAATATGCCAAGCAAATCAACCCTCGGAATACCAATGCCGAATATTTGTATGGCGAATTGCAAAAGCGGGGCATTCCGGCTGTCATCATGGAACCGCTGTTGGGAGGCCGCCTCTCCAACGTGCCGGGTGCGATTGTCGCCCGTTTCAAGCAGCGTGAGCCGGAGAAGAGCGTGGCTTCATGGGCGTTCCGTTTTGCCGGCAGTCTGCCCGGCGTATATACCGTGTTGAGCGGCATGACGCGCATGGAGCATTTGCAGGATAATCTGCGGACTTATGCTCCTTTGAAGCCCTTGTCGCAAGACGAGTTCGACTTCCTGCAAGAGACGGCGACCCGGATGATGCATTTCGATACGATTCCCTGCAACGACTGCAAGTATTGTATGCCGTGTCCGTATGGGATCGACATCCCGGCTATCCTGCTCCATTACAACAAATGCCTGAACGAAGGCAATCTTCCGGAGAGTACGCAGGATGAGAACTACCGCAAGGCGCGGCGTGCCTATTTGATCGGTTATGACCGGAGTGTGCCGAAACTGCGTCAGGCGGACCATTGTATCGGGTGCAACCAATGCAACGTACACTGTCCGCAGCGTATCGACATCCCGAAGGAGCTGCACCGGATAGACGCATACGTGGAACGTTTGAAGCAGGAAATCGGATGATAGGGCAACGATCTATATCTTATTTCTGTTTGGAAGTAGCCAATAACATGTAATTTCCGTCTCCTTTATAATAAAGGAGAGGCAATTGATTGTACGGAATGTGCTCGTGTACCATACAGAAATTACTCTCATAGAAATTTTGGGAAGCCTCTCCCATATCGTTTTCCGTAATAGGGTGAGTGCGGAATATATAATTCTGGTAGGTACGGTTATCGCCTGCATCATAGCTGTCGAATATGGGGTAGCTTTCGTAGATTTCCCCGACATAAATATCCGATCCCTCATTGTTTTTTTCATTGACAAAGTATCCAAGGACGGAAGGGTGAACCCTTCCACTGATTCCGCAATGGGAGATAATGTCTTTCAGTCCGTTGAATGTATGCCCGAGAATTGATACGGTATCTGCAATGTTATGGCATTGTATGTCGTAATCGGCGAGAGATCCGACCCGTTTCCACCATTTATACAGAGAATCCAATGCGTCTTTATTGTCTTTGAGTTCAGGAACTTCTTCTGTCAGCCTGTCGACAAGGGAGTCTATGCCGAATTGCCTCAAATGGTCCCGATAACAGATATTGTATTGCACGATGTCGCTCAAAAAAAACCAATAGCCGTTTTTTTTTTTCAGAGTCAGTACAGCCTCTTTTAACGAGTCGAACTCACCTTGCGAGTAATGAGGAAAATAAATTTTTGCCATAATCTTTGTAATCCGTCTGTTTACATGGAATCTTCACTATTCCGTATCTGCTCCACTCCCGTTAACCGTAGGTAACAAGACCTGCCATTATCAGAACTGCGTCAGATCTAAGTCTGTCACTCCAATCAGATTGGACAAGGTAACTTCTTCCGCACCCAACAGTTCGATGGATACGGTGTGAGAGCCATTGTCCTGATAGGTATGAACGGCTTCTTTCTGATAGGCCTCTTCCTGTCCATCACCCCACTCGATGCGCCCATAGCTGAAATGAGGACCGCTGATTGTCGGGATGCTGAATGTCTGATTGGTATGGACAATGCGCAGCCAGCCCTTGTCCTGACGTCCGGCCTGTATGACCTTGACAGACTGGGACAGTTCGCCGGCTGTAAACGAAATGACGGCTTCGCGCGGCTCCGGATCGGGATTGGCCATGATGATGAAGCTCAAAGGTATTTCTGCAAGCCCGCGAGTGGAAGGAGCCTGACGGATCCATTCGGCAGAAAGCGAAACCTGGAAATCGACATTCGTATTGATAGAGAAGTCGAGCGTACCCCCCAAGGCATCGACCGTATATTCTTTCTGTGCCACAAGGATGGCATTTTTCTGTACCTGTGTGATGGTGACCGTATCCGCCAGTCCCAGTTCTTCGTTGAAGAAAGCAATCCGGGCCGACCGATAATCATAATCTTCATTCGGAGCGACCTCGAACCTTCGCGTATAGGTAGAGACGGAACGGGTGCCCACCTCGGTCAGCCAAGAGGCATTGTCGAGCATACGCATATAGAACGGCACATTGCTGCGAAGTTCTACCGTCACGCTGCCACCTTCGCTGCCCACCGTATATTTGTTCTGCGTAAGTATGATTCCGGGTTGTTCTCCGTCCTGATAGACCGTGACGGTTTCGGACAGTTCGCCACTGAAGATCACGATCTTTCCTTCCCGCTTCTGGATCGACTCGTTGGCAGCGGCTGTGAAATAGAGTTGTGTGGATGTCATGGAACGCGTCTGTACGGCGGTCAGCCATTGGGCCGCCTTTTCATCTATCTGACAGTCGAAAGTGGTATTAGCCTTCACTTCTACCGTAACATTTCCCCCTTCGGCCCCCACTTCTATACGGTTGGAAGTAACGGTCAGAGCGTCTTTCTGTTTCTGCACAAAAGTCATACGGGCTGTCGTTGTTCCCGATTTCAGAATCAGCGTGGCATTCCTCTCATCCGGCGTTTCGTTGGCAGTAACAGTCAGCGTGACCACTGCAGGCGAGGTTTCACCCCGAGAGGGAGTGACGCTGCACCAGCTCTGATCGACCTCGGCTGTCCATGGCGCCGTGGAAGTGAAATGCACATCAGCCTGACCGCCGGCCGTTTCGAATACAAGTTGCTGTCCCTTGTCGAAAGTAAGGACAGGCGCTTCGGGTTCGGGCAACTGGTTTTCTGAGTCGTTCGATGAACATGCCGGCAACAGGAAGGCTGGCGATAGAAGAATCCCTATAATCAGATATATATTCAGTTTCATATTTCTTGGATATGTAGGTTCGTTTTTTATTCGTCTGTTGCATTGGCTATGGAGAATTTCATCGTCTTGCTGTCGTCTCCCTTCTGCAGTATAAGGAAATAGGTGCCGTCTTGAAGCAGGGAGGTATCGACGGTTATTTCATTTCCGCGGATCTGGCACTTGTCGCTGCAGTCGTTGTTATCGGAAGAACGCAAGGAAACGGAAATACCGTCTTTCACCAGCATCCTCAACAGATGGCTCTTCTTATTATAGGTGAGCTGAGTGGTCTCTTCGATGGAATATTCATCGGCTATCAGCATATCCCAGTAACCATTCTCTTCTCCTCCACGAATTATAGTCCATTCCGGGGTATTTGCACTGCGATAGTAGCCCCGGATGCGGTAACCGGGAAGGATAGGACTGTGGATGGTGATATTATTAATAGTAGTGTCGTTAATAATAGCTTCGTATGTGTTATCGAATGGTCGTAAATTCTTCACTTCCGATTTATAGAGTTCTTCCACAATCTTCCCCTGTTTGTCGGCCACAGCTACCATAATGTCTCCATTGAATGTTATCGTGCCTGTATTGAGCAGACCTCCCATATATAACGTAAACGGCGTTCCGGACACGATGGTTCCATTTACAGAAAATCCCTGTTTAGGTTGGCTATATTCCAGAAACCGCAATTCTTCGAAGCCCTTTGCCCCCGTATTTTTCTGGATACCAATCACAGCAAGCTGGACTTCACTGTAGTTGTCCTCTGAACCGCCAGCCCCTTGTCTCTCGGGAGCAAGAGCCGTCAAAAGAAAATATCCGTTGCAATTGCCACCCCAGCCCCAGTTGACATGGTAGTATTCCTGATCGGTGTAGCCATCCAATATGAAAGCATGCCCCATACTGGAAGAACCGAATCCCGCATAAAAAACCGGCCGATTGTTGTCCAACTCGCCATGCATCAAGGTTTTCCACTCGGATGTATTATAATTGTCGCGCACAATAATACGTATATTCTTGTCATAGCCCATATAGGTTATCAGGTGGCTCGGAATATTATTAATGTAGGCACCGGTTCCATAACCGCCGACAGGGCAAAAATCGGCTTGTAACATGACACTACAATCATACATCAGCGTAGCTGCCGCAGTGGCTTCGGGCTGCGAATAGCCGGAAGAAGGATATTCCAACAGCATGTTCGACCAATCGTAGGCATGTTCCAATGGCAGATCGGGTACATATATATTAGATGTCTCCGTCTGGTAACCCGGTAAAATGCCGATTCCTTTTTCAGGCCACTGATGATAACGCATCACAATGGCAAGAGCGGTTGCCATACAACCTGTATAAGTGGGCTGCCCGTTGATGGTCGGACAAAGCAAGTTGTAAGGACTGGTTTGATTCCACTGAGCCGTTTCCAATTGGACTACCGGAGTGCTGGCTTTAATATTACTCCAGGCCTGGGTAACGACCGCTTCGGCCTTTCCTCCTCTGCGCCGCGCTTCGTCTATTTCGTCGCGCATGTACTCCAGCCATGCTTTCAGGTTGACTGGAAGATTGTCTTTCGAAAACTCGTCCTCGAAAGAATAGCCCAGGACCGGCATGGCCACATCATCGCCTGCCACAATGACAAATCCCGGACCGCCGGTATTGTCGAAGACATAGTACGCCGGACTCTGCCCTGACGCCCGGGAACCCAGATTTTCGCTATGAAAGGCCATCTGCAACAACGGGCCGCCCCCGCGGGTAACGGTCCTCGACTGCCAGAAAGAAACGGCTATCTGACGGGCTTTCTCTTCGGTGACATTCCCGGCCAGTATTATTCCGGAAAAGAACAGGAACCACAAGAAAAAAAAGCGTTTCATGACAAATGAAAGTTTAATCTTCTTCCGTTGTAGGAATGAAATCCACAAAATGTTTGATAAAATAATTTCCCGTATCATTGGATGGCATGATATCGACTTTGAGCAGGAACACGCCTCCAAACAGATCGCTCGTCCAGAAATTCTCACATGGGTCAACCCTTACGCTCAAGTGATACCCGTCGGGAGCCTCTATGACTTTTCCTGTCGGCTTTTCCGTTATCTTATGCGCATATCCGTCCTCCCCATATATAATTTCGGAAATAATATGCCTTTCCAAATCGGGATTCAGGAAATCTATACTGTCTATAGCCCATCTGAAATGAAGACAAGCACTATCGGTATCTTCATAATAAAAACGACAGTTATACTGATCATCAAGTTCATCAAAACGCAGCAGGTATTTCAATCTTCCTTTTTCGTCATATTTATAAACGAGGGATTGTGGATATGCTTCTGACGCGGCCGATATTGTAGCAAGCAGTTTGTCATCCTTATCCACATATCTTATGAGCCGATTTTGAGGAGAACTCTTCAGTTTGTTTACTGCATACGAACCGTCAGAAAACGTGATGGAGTCATAATCGATACACCCCATGTCTTCGATAATCCTCATGTCATCGTGGATACTATAATGTACATCGTTTATGATTCTGATATTCTTTTGTCTGCTACATGACATAGCTGCCAGCAATATCGCAAATGCCAGGATAATAAGACCGTTTCTCATGGGTAGAATATTCATTTATTCCGGGCTGCCGCATCCGTTGTTTTTTGTAAATGTTTTGTAAATGCAAATATAGACAATCCTCCACAATGTTTGCATTTATACAAATGTTTATAGCCTCTGAGGCCGTTCCTGAGTAAGCATCCGATACCATCAGACTCTCCAACATGATCTCCAGAAGGTCCTGCAATCCATTTTCTTTCTCCGTATGCTTGCATATAAGCTCGGAAAGTTGTTCCTTTGTCAAATCCATATAGTCTACTCTTTTTTTAGGTTTTGCTCGCTTTCTTTTACAAATCTAAAAAATCTGTAGACTTTTTTATTTTGCCCCCGGACACACTTTTGGGAACAGTATCGCAAAGTTACATGCCACTAACACAAACTAACAGTCGTACTTCTTCGGATGCTTACTTTTTAACATATCAATGATAATTCACGCAAAGATATGTATTTCAATCTATTATAAGAATTTTATTCTACGAAATGTCCAACCCTCCTAGTGTTCGCTTCGGTTTTGTTAGTTTTATATGAGGGAGACTTTACTTCTGAGTGCGGAAGTAATCCATAATCATTGTCGTTGGCAGAACCTTCAGAACACAACAAATACACATTGTAAAAAGGTATAAGCAGATATTTGCTGCTATGATTTGTATCATGAACTCTTTTGCCTGCTTGAATTAGAATAAAGAGCAGCAGGATTGATGGTAAAATATAATAATCTACATTTTGTACGATTTTATGTCTGATTTCAACCTGTACAGCACCAGATTGAATCCTGCCTCCTCCTCTTTCAACCCACTCGTTATAGTTGGGCGTTTCCCAGAACAAGAGAGATAAATGCACAATCCCCCAAAATAACACACACAAAAAAGACCGCATAAAAAAATCTTTACGCGTTATACGGCCTTGTGTCAGAAATAAACTTGTTTCAATATTATTTGATTTGTCGTAAGGTATTGCCCCTACTTCATCCGTATTTCTCATAAAGATCTCTCATTCAGTAATAATTAAGTGTTCACTCTGTAGCCGATTGAACGTTTCTTTAATCGTTTTATATTTCTCAGCTAAAGCTTCAATATCGCATTCGCAATCATTTACGATTGTATCAGAGAATACTAAGTTGTCAATCCGTTTCACTTTTTTCTTCTGTATTCTTCTTGTCTGTTTTGTCATCTTAAACACATTTGAGGCTTTCTGGAGTATAGATATGGTAACATTGTCTTCGTTGTACCCATTATTCTCATTTCGCCACAAAGAAGGATGTTTAACAGTGAAGGTATATGTGTCTTGGGGACCGATTGTGACATAATTGGTTGTTAAATACAAATCTCTCCATTTGCTGGAAGATTCTAAATACTCCTTCCCTGACAGTTTTATTGCAAAACGATTAGAGTATGATTTATTGTTGTTCTTGATAGAGATATAATGAACCATAGTCCTTCCTTTTGTTTCTCCGCTGGAATCTTTTCTGTATTCAACCTTTGTTCTGTGTTCAACAACTTTATAAGATACCAAGGTATCAATATATTCACCGACTTCTACTATCGAGTCTTTTTCAATGAAATAATCCTCGTAACGTGTCATCCATTCAATCTTTTGAATAGTAACTTCCTTGCAATCTGGATTACATGATGATAGTGATATTAATATTAATGCCGCTGTCATCAATCCACATAAATGATACAAACGATTACTTTCCATTACTCATACTTCGAGGTCATCGATTTAACGATGTATTTAACTCATTATAGCGATTGACTAAATCTCGGAAGTATTGTTTTTGCACTTCTGACAAATAGTCTGTTATTCTTCGCTTTTCAATTGTGACAAACGAATTTATTTCATCAATTAATCTTCTTGCTTCAGTTAGCTGATTGCCTGCTGATAATAACTGAGAAATGTTCATGTTCTCAATACAAGTTATAAGCTCATTTAAATTATGAATATACTGTATAAGCAAATAAAATTCTCTACTCCTCTTAGGAATGGAAGACGCAGATAGATTCCTGAACTTACTACCAAATATTGTTGTATCTTGTATATTAAGGAATTTGTCTATGTCATCATTTTCTATTTGCTCAATTTGCATTTCTAACGACTGAACTTTCTCTTCAAGAACCATTTTTTCTTTTTTGAGACATAGTAGTTCTTGGCATATTGGTTCATATTGATACCTATATAATATAGTATCCGCCTGAACTTTAACCTTTTCGTTTTTGTTGGAATTCGTGTATTCAGTCATATTCTGAGCGACCAATAAATTGGTCCAGAGAATTAATCCGCAAGTAATAAAGAAATACTTCATAAACTCAATATTTTTACATTAAAACGATGATTTCGCAGCCTTATTGGCTTTAATCCTTTGCTCGGCTTCATCTCTTATTAACAAAATAGCCTGAGCATCCATTTCATACTCGTCACCGTACTCACCGTTGATCATTTTTTGACATTCATTTTTGACCCATTCTGGTGATGTGTCTAGAGATTTGCGAAGATCATTTAGAAAATCATCTCTTGACCTTTCCTTACCTTGGAAAGGTGGTATATGCTTACCTTGATTTGGCACAGAAGTAGGTTGCTCAGCTTTGGCAATCGTATAATGTTGCTTACCCAATAGAACATTGCGTATATATGCATTAACTGTTATGTCCGTGTCCTCCATTGGTCGGTTGTCAACAACTAATTCATATTTTTCGTTTATATGAGCTAACGATTTATCTGATATGTCGAATTTTATATCACTAGGAACATCTGAACAGTTAGTCGGTTTTATCTCAGGATCTAGCTTGAACGTGTGTTGGATTGGGCGAGGACAGTAAGCTAAAGTTACTTCTTTTGCATTAATTGTACCGGCAGACTCAATGTTATCGTCCACTGAAACGGCCTTACCCCCAATGGTATCGCTCGCTTTTGTAATCTCACCACCATTTGTCATGTTTCCATCAACATTGGGCCAAAAACAAATCAGTATTATCACTAAAACAACGAAAACAAAAGCAAATAAGACCCGTTTGAATATAGAACGACGAGTATTGTTATTAGTTTCAGAACTTCCATTCGGCCAGATAGGTAATCTGGTTATCGGTTGTGGCTTTTTTGGTGGCCGTGCTGTAACGAGAGATTCTATTTTTCCACCTTGAATCTGATATATTTGATTGTTTGCTTCCTTTAATACAATGTCATTGATAGGATCTTTAAAAATGTCGCTATTCCTTGATAAATATACGTCGGAGTATTCCTTAACGACACTCTCAACTAAACTTATATCCTCAAATTTAGGTGTCTCTAACAATAATATGTTGTTTTTTTGAGGTTTTTTGACAGAATTTGATAGAGAGGTGCTTTGTATCTTGTCAATTTCCGACTGGCTCCATTGAGTATTATTTAATTGGTTAATAATACTTGACTCAACAAACCGGCCTCCTCCATCCAATAAAGCACTCGCAAAATCGTTCCAATAAGGATGCAAGACCCTTGAAACGGTATCAGTAATACTGAAATCCGATGCGGATTTTATGGCAACGCCAAATACAATTCCATCACGTTCTGACTCTACTCCTTTCGCTCTTGTGTAATATTCTAATCCGACAAAGCCTTCTCGTGCAAAATAGTGCAGGACAGGTTCTTCATACCTTTTAGGTTTTAATATCGGCTCATGATGAGCGTTTTCGATGGAGGGGGTATCTCCATCGAAAACAAACTCATACGATTCGAATGCTCTTGGCTTACCAAATACTATGAAATTCGTCATTTCTTAACTTCTAAATTATATTTATAGGTTTTAGAATATTCGTTTCCACCATGGCAGAACATGCTTGCCTGTGCACCAACGGTAAAGTGTGTACCAAAAATTCTTGGGAGAACGTAGCACGATGTTTATGATTGTATTTCCAACAACATTGCCGACCGAATATGGTATCAAACTATAAGATTTGGAATTACTTGAATACTCATTATATAATTGATTACGATGCAATTTAAGATATTTCGAACTATCAATAGATCGTGGTAACTTATCCCATTTTGTGACAACGATTAAGAATTTTGTGAAATCATATAGTCTAGGTTGGTTATTTCGTACTTTATCAATGAAAGCCTTCATTTCGGAATCCTCTTCTTCATCAAAGTACGACACTTGCCCTACCTCCGTCATATGCTCATCAACAGGTGTAAGCATAGCAAAAATTGCCTTGCGAGCGATACATGCCTCTAATATACGTTCAATTTTCACAATTGTCTGATCGTTTGTCTGATTTCCAGCAATCATTGTTTTTATATCCTCACCAGAAAGGTCTATCAGAGTAATTTTGATGGGACGTTTACGATAGCGTGATTTCATGTCTATATCAATAATCGTTATCTCACTTGGACGAGTTGAAGGAAGAAGAGATTTTATATCCAACGCATCCGTTATACTTTTTATACCCGACTCTTCACGTGAAACTACATGCATGAAATTGCATGAGTTGTCTTGTTTTTCTTCACGTTTGAAAGCATAAGCTATAAGAGATGCGATAAACATTGACTTGCCTGCTTGGGGAAGACCAATTGGGATAATCAATCGCCTACCATCTTGAAATCGCAAGGCAATATCTTGTAAAATTTCACCTTCTGTCACTTTGTCAAGAAATCGTGAGCCCACGATTTTATATCGTCTACTCGATTCCGAAACAGACACTGAATTGTTTCTGGTGTCAGATGCACCACTTGTTCCAACTACTGGCATAATACTTCAAATTTAATTTTTTATTTTTATGTTGTAATTAATCTATCCCAAACATTCGTTTCCACCATGGTCGGTCAAACGCGCCTGTATCTGAACCTGTCTCATCTTCATCTTTACGAAGATAGAAATAGAAGAGGAAGGGTCCTAACAAATCAAAGAATAAGCAAATAATAATTGTAAGCATTCGGAGAAGTACGACTGTTAGTTTGTGTTAGTGGCATGTAACTTTGCGGCTACTAACACGTTTTTTAT
>CANRID010000002.1 GCA_947630665.1 uncultured Bacteroidales bacterium
GCAAATGGACAATTCGTCCTGTCGCATTGCAATTTAAATCAATCCTTTACAAAAATGTCTTCACTCTTACAAAGAGACAACACAACGCAGCGGCTCCCAAATTCCCTTATTTGCATTATCTATCATCGAATTTTTCCAACACTGTCAGACAAATCCGTGTCGTGTATTCCGATATATTATTATTTCACAAAATACTCGGTTTTCAACCAATAGGCATAAATCGGATCCTGGAACGAGATCTTACCACCGTTGTTGTCTAATATGTCATTCTTGATAAGCGCTGCCTTTGAACGGGCTATTGACGTCGTTGAAGAAATTTGATAGCGATGCATTACCTCTGTTGAGCTAATGGCCTTTTCACCGGCGATAAGGGCTTTGAGATAGTTCAGTTGCTGTGTAGATAGCGTCTCTGTAATCGTTACAAACAACAGGCTTAACTGTTCCACCAATGTCGTGTGAGCCTCACGCACAATCTCAACGGTACAGAGATCCTTCGTTCTGAGCCATGACAGTTGTGCCAGCTGTTGTGCATAGTATGGATGGTTATCTACGAGTTCTACAATCAAGAGACTTGCTTTATCGCTGATGCTTTTGCCGGTATCGGCGAAACGACTCTTGAAAAACTCCACGAGGCAAGGAGTCTCAATCTTATTGAGAAACATCAGATTGCCGAATTTGTAGAAAGGTTTGGAGGAATCGGTAAACACATCCATCATCATGTGGCGCTTGCTGCCATAGAGGCAATAGGCGACACTCTGGTGCAGCTGCCAATGCGAACGCAATTTTTTCTGAAAATAGTCGGGATCGGTAAATTCCGCAATATTCTGGAACTCGTCTATGCAAATAACGATTCTCAGATTTTTCTTCTTGGCAATTTTTTCGGCAAGGTCGAGTACTTCATCGGGGTTACGCTTTACCTCTTCCCAATCGAAGTCGATTGAAACCTCATTGGTGGGGTCTGTACCGATTGAAATCTTGGGGATAAGGTGCGTAAAGAAACTCTTTGCACTTTCGATTGCCTCCTCCCATTTTGTGGAAGTGGCAGCAATCACCTTTTGGGCGAGCAACGAATAGAAATGTTCCTCGTTACGCACATTGAAAAGGTCGATATGACAGATCCGAAGATTGCTATCCTGGGCCATCGCTAATTTTGCGGCCTTATTTACAAGCGAACTTTTTCCCCAGCGACGAGGAGAGATAATAATCGTATTGATTAATGCCGTAAAGTGCTGGACCAAATCGGCGGTTTCCTTCTCACGGTCGGTGAAATTTTTCTCGGTAGCAATCTTTCCAAATATAAAAGGAGTTTCCATAATGCCCAATTGTTGATTTCCAATGCAAATATAGTACATAAAATGTAATTACATAAATTGTTGTTACAAAAAGTGTATATACATTTAATGAAATTCCATATCTTTTGCCGGTGGCAGTAAACCCTCGGACCTTCTTTTTTGTTCTTTTTATACAAGATCAAGATGTCGCAGTGTTTATTGGACAACTGTATTTAAAGTAGTTTATCAATTAAAAAGGAGGCAAAACATGTTACCGTCAAAGAAAAGCCAGAACTGGTTACCCGGTATTTTCAATGATTTTATGGGCAGCGACTGGATTGAAAAAATGAATTCTTCCACTCCTATAAATATTATGGAAACAGATACCGATTATAAAGTGGAGATAGCTGCTCCGGGGCTGACCAAAGAGGATTTCAGCGTGAAAGTGACCAACGATAATCTGATGGTCGTTACCGTGGAACAACACTCCCGGAGTGAGGAAAAGGATAAAAAAGGCCGTTATTTGAGAAGGGAATTCTCTTATTCTCAATTCCAGCAGAATTTGATTTTGCCCGATAATGCGGATAAGGAAAAGATTCAGGCGAGGATGAGTAACGGTGTGTTGGATATAGACATACCAAAGAAGACTCCGGACAAAGTGGAACCTGCCGTTACGGA
Source organism: uncultured Bacteroidales bacterium (assembly GCA_947630665.1). Lineage (GTDB taxonomy): Bacteria > Bacteroidota > Bacteroidia > Bacteroidales > UBA932 > Egerieousia. The sequence continues at coordinate 1,950 of CANRID010000002.1, forward strand.
CATTGAGGTTCAATAAGGGATCGTATATATATAACGGAGGGGATGACTCTAAATCAAATAAGAGCCGTCCCCTTTTTTATTTTTCTTCCGGATCTGCGGGAAGAATGATGCCTTTGCCTTCCGTTCCGTCGATATATACGCGGGGAGGAGCCGGCAGATGTATTTGTCGGAGAAAATGACTTTCGTATTCCGCTTGAAGGGCATCCAAAAAGGATTCATTATAAAATCCGTCGTCCCGGAAAGGATTGATGGTAAGATATCCTACGCCTAAGGAGGTTATATTCTGGAAAAAATGGGTACCCTGGCTGGGATCTACCTGGAAGTCTTTCAGTCCGCTTTCCACGATGACTTTCGCTTCGGAGATATCTCCCCAGGTTGTCGGGATGCCGAGCCACGGATCGCTGGAACCCCACCGGCCTGGACCGATCAGGATATAGCTGCGCTTTTCTTCTCTCATTCTGGCGTTCAGCGTGTGGATTTCCCGCGCGATTTCTTCCGTGCGGGATTTGTCGAAATTGGCGCTTTTGACGTAAATGATGTCCGTAATCCCTTTTATATTGCCGGGTCCCAGCGCTTTTTCCGCATAAATGATCGCCCGGCTCTTGTCAAGGGAGCCAATATCTATGGTTTCATGTGTTTCGGTAAAATGGGTGATCGGCCTTACCTGCAATACGTTGAAAATGGCATTCTGGCCGGCGGGCACATCCATGTCCATGGCGAATTCAATTTCTACCGGGCTGCGGAGTTCTTTCTGGCATATTTCCAGCAAATCGGAAAGAAGCCGTGCCAAAGGAAGTTTCTCGAATTGCAGGATATTGGCGAAGGTGATGATTTTGGGATTGCGGGGTTCGAATGTATTATGGACAATCCGGTCGCTGTTCATATCGTAGGAGGATGCCACGTACCGTATATTCCGGAACCGGGCGGCTTCCGGTATGGTAAAACGGGCTATATTTACGGCATCGTCGAGAGAAGTCTTGAATTTTTCCGGTTCCATGTCGAGCGCATACATTTCATTTTGCGTTTCGCTCATAGCCAGCTTTATCGTAGAAAGCTGGAGTATGTTCCGGGTATGGCGGGGCGAAAAGCGCAGGCCTCTGCCTCCGTCTACAATCAGTTTTCCCAGACCGAAGGCCATGTTTACGATTCCGTCTTCCGGTTTTTCATTTCCCAACGGATAGAAATTTATGGAACGGGCTACTCCCGACAGGGTAGGGAAGTAATACCCTCCGTCCTGGGAACCGCAAATATCCTGAATGACCACTCCCATTTTTTCTTCTCCCGGCATATTGGAAGTAGTGTGGATATAAGCCCGGCTGGATGCGAAAAAGACGGATGCATACACGCTTTTGATGGCTTTTTCCAGCAGCCGGTACATTTGGTCCTTATTCTCGGTAACGGGAATCATATAGGTGGAATAAATGCCGGCAAACGGTTGGTAATGGGAATCTTCCAATTTCGAACTGGAACGCACGGCCAGCGGTTTGTTCGCCTTTTCCAGATAAGAACGCAGATGCAGGCTCAGTTTTTCCGGCAGGCGGGAACTGACGAATTCCGATAAAATCTCCTCGTCCGTCGGATTGGAATTGATAACGTATTGCAGTCCGTTTTGCTTGATGAACTGGTCGAAATAATCCGTAGCAATGGCAATGGTGCGGGGAATCATGACCTTGATCCCCGGATATTTGGCAAGCATGTCGTATTTCAGGAGCAGGCTGTTCACAAAAGCCAGGCCGCGGGCTTTTCCACCTAAAGAGCCTTCACCCAGTTTGGCGAACCGGATATATTTATTGTAGGCGGACGGGGTGAACCGGGCCACGATTCCCTGACCGGACATCATCCTGTAATCTTTGAATTTGCGTATGATGAATTCCCTCATTTGGGCGAAGGTCTCGAAATCTTCTCTTCGGATGTCTTTAAATTCCCGGGCAAGAGAAAACAATCCTCTCGAATACAACCATTTGGATATCCTGTTGCGGGAAGTGTGATAGGAAAGGACTTCCTCGGGAATCTCGTTGAGCAGGGTCTGCATGCTTTTGAGATCTTTGGCCCGACCCAGAATTTCCCCGGTATGCAGATCCCTGAATACGAAATCTCCGAATACGAATTCTTCGCCGATATACTCGCTCAGCTCCATCAGCAGGGTGGGGGAATATTTGACTATGAACCCGCAGCCGATCTCTCCGGCTTTTTTACGCATGCTTTCCTGGCTGGATTGCAGCAAAACGGGCATATAGGGATTATCCTTTTTTATCAGACGTGCCAGCTCCAGCCCCGCTTCCAGATTTTCGCTCTCGGACGGATCGTTTTTGTGCATTACGAACCCGATATCGGAAATGATTCCCAGCAGGTTCTTCTTGTATTTCTGATATAACAGCAAGGCATCTTCATAATTGGTCGCCAACAGGATTTTGGGCCGTCCTCTTTTCCGGAGCTTCTGTTGCTGTTCGTTCAGGGCCTCCTTCAGGAATTCGGCGCTTTGCTGTAATACGAGTTTGTAAATGGCGGGCAGGTAGGTGGAATAGTACCGCACCGAATCCTCTACCAGCAGAATGCACTGCACTCCCGCATGAAGGATGTCATTGTCCGCGTTCATTTTATCCTCTATCAGCTTGATGATGGCCAGGATAAGATCCGCGTTCCCGTTCCAGCTGAAAATATAATCGACGGCCGATTTGTCTGCCTGCTCTATTTGCCGGAAAACTTCTTTTGAGAAATTGGTCAGCAAAACCGTCGGGATATACATATTTTTCTCCCTGAGGTTTCTCGACAAATCGAAAACATCCATGTCTTTTGTATTGAACATGCTGATAATCAAATCGAAGGATGTTCCTTCTTCTATCAGTTCCTGCGCCTGGTCCGCCGTATTGACCCAGGTGAAGGAGGGAGGATTGCTGATGTTCAGATCTACATATTCCCGATAGATCTTCATTTCTATCTGTCCGTCTTCCTCCAATGTATAAGCATCGTAGCTGCTGCATATCATCAGCACTTTCTTGATCCTTTTTTCCATCAGAAGGGTGTAGTCTGTGCGCCTGAAAGCGGAAAGGGCATCGTGTTCGATAGAATCCATAATGAACCGGATATTTGAAATCGATTGCGTACATTTGCAATCGGGTCTGCAAAGTAATAAAAAAAACGGAATCCGGGATGCGTTTTTTCTCGTTCAGGAAACTTTTTTAAGTACTTTTGCAGCGGATTCCCGCAGATGTGCGGGAGAGTTAAATTCACAGATTATGACCATAGGTATTCCTACAGAACTCGGGACTGAGAAAATTTCCAGACTTTTAAGACAATACGCGATTCCGGCCATCATCGCCATGACCGCATCCTCTCTTTATAATATGGTAGATAGTATTTTTATCGGCCAGGGGGTCGGAAAATACGCCATTGCGGGGCTGGCTCTGACTTTTCCGCTGATGAACTTAGGGGCGGCTTTCGGCTCGTTGGTAGGGGTGGGGGCTTCCACTATGATATCCGTGTTGCTGGGACAGAAAAATTACGAGGTGGCCGGAAAGGTATTGGGAAATGTGGTGGTGCTGAACCTGATCGTGGGGATCATTTATATGGTTCTGGTACTCACTTTTTTAGATCCTATTTTATATTTTTTCGGAGCCAGCGGACAAACCATCGGGTACGCCCGCGATTATATGCAGATCATTCTGATAGGGAACATAGTAACGCACATGTACTTCGGACTGAATGCGGTTCTGCGGGCTTCGGGCTTTCCTAAAAAAGCCATGATCGCCACTATTCTCACGGTTATCACCAACTCGATAATGGACCCGTTATTCATTTACGGATTCGGATGGGGGATCCGGGGGGCGGCCATCGCCACCATATTGGCGCAGACTATTTCCCTTACCTGGCTCGTCGTCATGTTTTCCAATAAAAACCAGTTGATTCATTTTAAAAAGGGCATTTACAGGCTCAAGGCCCGGATCGTGAAAGATTCCTTGGCCATAGGCGCATCGCCGTTTCTGATGAATCTGGCTTCCTGTCTGATTGTTATTCTTATCAATCAGGGTCTTAAAGAACACGGGGGAGACCTGGCCATCGGAGCTTACGGAATCGTGAACCGGGTGTCTTTCGTGTTCGTGATGATCGTAATGGGACTTAATCAGGGAATGCAGCCGATCGCGGGATATAATTTCGGCGCCCAGAAATACGACCGGCTCAGTAAAGTGCTGCTCCAGACCATCGGCTGGGCGACTTTGGTAACCGTTACCGGATTTATCATATCGCAGGTCATTCCCCGCCGGATCGTAATGATTTTTGCTACGGATGAAGAATTGATCGCTCATGCCGTAAGGGGCATGAAAATAGTATTCCTTTTCTTCCCGATTATCGGTTTCCAAATGGTTACGTCCAACTTTTTCCAGAGCGTGGGAATGGCCGGCAAATCCATTTTCCTCTCTCTGTCCCGACAGCTTATCATTCTGCTTCCCTGCCTGATCATTCTGCCGCAATTCTACCAGGTTCGGGGAGTGTGGATGAGTATTCCCATAGCCGATCTGCTTTCGAGCATCATTTCGGGATTCATGCTATATTATCAGATAAACAAATTTAAAAAATACGATCATGCAGCGCAACGATAAATTTTATATCAATATCGGAAGGCAATTCGGTGCCGGAGGAATGGAAATCGGGAAACGGCTTTCGCAGATGTTCGGGATTCCGTTTTACGACAAAGAGTTGATTTATCTTGCCTCTACGGAAAGCGGAATCAGCCACGAATTCTTTGAAAATATAGATGAAAAACCTGTCCAGCAAATCCGGGGCGGTTTTCTGGGTATGCTTTCCTCTACTTTTTCCGATTATTATCCTTCCTCCACCGTGTTGGATAAATATGCTCTTTTCAAAATCCAGAGCGATGTCATCCGACGGGTGGCTAAGGAGACTTCCGCCGTTTTCATCGGCCGTTGTGCAGATTATATTCTCAGGGAGGAACCGCGTTGTCTGAACGTATTCATCTGCGCAAATACGCAGGACCGGATCGCGCGTTTGAGGAAAAGCAAACGGTTGAACCGGTGCGAGGATATGTCCGACCGGGAAATAATGGAACTGCTGGAAAAAGGGGATAAAAGGCGATCTACTTATTATAATTCTTATACCTACAAGGTATGGGGCGCCTCGGGATCGTATCATCTCTGCCTGGATTCCTCCTGGTTAGGTGTAGATAAATGCGTGGAAATCATAGCTCAACTGGTCCGGGAACGCTTTACATTATAAAACTGATCAGCATCATGATATTCAGAACGGTAACGGAGACGCCGAAAAAGTATAGCAGCGTCCGGACGGTTTTGGAATTTCTATACCGGCCCATTACCTTTTGCGAGGAAGTCAGGCGGACTTGCAGGAATATGGTGAAAGGGAGCTGGATACTCAAGACCACCTGAGAATATATCAGTCCTTCGAAAGGATTGCCGATAACTATAATGATAATATAGGCCGCCACAAGGGAAATACATATTCCCGCTTTGGTATGGGGATCTTTAACATCGTAAGGTTTCCGGTAGATTCCCGAAAAGATAGACCCTCCCGCCATGCCGGAGGTGATGGTGGAAGCGATTCCGGCAAACAGGAGCGCTATGGCGAAAATCACCGCCGCTCCGTTTCCCAGCAGCGGACGGAGCATCGAGTCTGCCTGCTGGAGTTCTTTTACGGGGATCCCGCCCGTAAATAAGGCGGAGGCCGCCAACAGGATCATGGCGCTGTTGATCGCCCAGCCGATAAACATGGAAAAAACGGTATCTATGTATTCGTAATGGAGTTTGTGCCGCATCTTCTTGTCCGGTTTCCAGTTCCGGCTCTGTATGACTTCCGAATGGAGAAACAGGTTGTGCGGCATTACCACGGCCCCCAATACGCTCATGATAACGACCATGGACCCGTCGGGAAAAGAAGGGAGTACCCATGCCCGGGCCGCAGCCGGCCAATCGATGGGAGCGAGGGTCAGTTCATAAATGAAGGAAAGTCCGATAATGGAAACGAAGGCGATGATCCATTTTTCGATCAAACGGTAGCTGTTTGTAAAGAGCATGACGGTTACGAATACAACCACTATAAACGCACCTATCTTTACGGGAATGTCTAAGAGCATTTGCAGAGCGATGGCGCCTCCTATGATTTCGGCTAAGGAAGTGGCGACCGACGCCGCTACGGCCGAACCCAATAACAGCCGGGAAGCGGCCGGAGGCAGATAGATGGAAGCGGCTTCCGACAGGCACAGGCCGGTGGTTATCCCCAAGTGCGCCGCATTATGCTGCAATACGATCAGCATGATAGTGGAGAAAGTTACCATCCACAGAAGGGCGTAGCCGAATTCTCCGCCGGCCGCTAAGTTGGAGGCCCAGTTGCCGGGATCGATGAATCCTACCGTAACCAACAGACCGGGACCCATATATCTGAGAAGCTCCAGTGCGCGAAACCGGAAAGACGTGCGCCGTCGGCCGGGAAGTAAAGGAATGCGTTGTAGGGGTGCAGCCATTTAATTATAACGGATGACAAGGCCCCCGGTTCAATTATTCAGACCCGTTGCCGTAAAAATCCTTGCGGCTTATTTATTTATGGCGACTGGGATTACCAGCATTCGATTTCATCTTCTATTTCGGGCAGCTTGTCTTTGGTGAATACCGGATTTTTAATTCCCGCCTTAAGCTGGACCCGATAATCTTTAAGCAATTTGAAGGCGTATTTCCCCAGGAATATGATAGCGACCAAATTGCATAAGGCCATCAATCCCATTGTTACGTCGGCTAAGTTCCAGGCTAAGTCTAAGGAAACGACAGCGCCTATGAAAACCATGATCCCCACGGCAATCCGGTACAGGAACATCACTTCATTGCTGCGGGTGATGTAGCGGATGTTGGCTTCTCCGTAGTAATAATTTCCCAGGATGCTGCTGAAAGCGAAGAAGAACAGGGCGACCGCCACGAATACGGTGCCGATATTTCCTATTTCATTATTCAGGGCATGTTGGGTGAGCTGCACTCCGTTAACGGAACCGTCGAGCGGGGCTCCGCTGAAAAGAATGATAAAAGCGGTGCAGGAACAGATAAGCAGAGTGTCCGTAAAAACTCCCAAGGTCTGGATAAGGCCCTGTTTGACCGGATGGGACACATGGGCGGTGGCAGCGGCGTTCGGTGCAGATCCCATCCCGGCTTCATTACTGAACAGCCCCCTTTTGATGCCTTGCATCAGGGCTGCCCCGATGCCTCCTCCGACTGCCTGCCGAAAGCCGAATGCATTTGATACGATAGTTCCGATAATAGAAGGTAATTCTTTGATATTTATTACGATAATAAATAAAGCCAAAGCAATGTATCCCAAAGCCATAATCGGAACGATCACGCTGCTGACCTTGGCGATGCGCTGAATTCCTCCGAATATGACTGCTAAGGTCATTATGCACAGGATAATACCCATCAGAGACGTACTCGTACCGAAAGCCTGCTGGAATGCCGCGCATAAGGTATTGCTTTGTACCGAATTGAACGCAAAGCCGAAAGTGATCGTAATCAAAACTGCAAATAAGACTCCCATCCATCTCTTTTTCAATCCTTTTTCCATATAATATGCAGGACCTCCGATGTAGGAATCCTTTCCTTTGATTTTAAATAGTTGGGCGAGCGTAGATTCCACGAATGCGCTGGCCGAACCGAACAATGCTATGATCCACATCCAGAAAACGGAACCCGGACCGCCTACTGCGATAGCCGTGGCCACCCCCGCCAGATTCCCGGTGCCTACCCGGCTCGCCAAGGATACGGCGAACGCCTCGAAAGAAGAAATATGCTTGAGGGCAGAGGCGCTTTTCTTATGTTCGGCTTTCGATTTTCCCGTTACTTTATCCGCACTCGTTTCTCCTAACAGCCTTATCATTTGCCCGATCATCCGGAACTGGATGAATCTGCTCTTGAAAGTGAACCAGAGCGCGCATCCCAACAGAACGGCTATCAGGATATAGGTCCATAGAATGTCATTGGTAAAGGTAATGATATCGTTTAAGTTTTTCATCAGGCTGTCAATTTTATATGTTTAAAGATCAATGTTCTATATTAATTTATCAAAATCTGTCGCTTTTTCCATGAATTCATTTTTCAATGCATTCAGCGATTCATCGGCTTTGATCTTGGTGATGATGGCTTTTACCAATCTTTCCAGATCCTTTCCGGGCGAATAGTCGGCCGGACACACGTAATTGACCCGTTCCTGCCGGATCAGTTTCCGGGCGCTTTCCTTTTTCTTGGCATTGCCGGGTTCATAGACCGCAACGGCAGTTCCTCCCAATTGTTTGATGAGCTTCATGCACGGGACATCGGTTTCCCCGTCCCCGAAATAGATCATATTGGGAAAGGCCACTCTTTTCTGGTCTTCCGGGACCGATTCGTTTATTTTAACCGAATCGCTGATACTGTCTATCCCTTTGTTGATTTTGAAAAGGAACTGGGTCTTGTTCGTATAATTGACAGCTGCGGCAGGCCACATGGCATCTCCTTTATCGTCATAGAAAAAAGAGCAGGCGAAGATGGTCTTGAATTCTTTCGCGATGGGAGTCCCCTCTATGATCTCTTTCATGCCGGAAGAATTGATATAGTGTTCGATAGTCACCCCGTGTCTCTTTCCGAATTCCGTGATCCTCTTGAACCAGGTATCCACCCCCTTGAACAATTCCACCGATTCCCCGAACTGCCGGAAACTGTCTTTGCGCAACGATATTCCTTTCTCCTTGGCTTTTTGCAGCATCAACAGCATATAGGCCAATACGTTATCCGAATCCTGCCGCCGGGCCATCTCGGCCGACTCGGCCCAGAATTTCTCTTTGTCGGTTTCGATGGCTTCTATGAAGGAATATTCCTGCATATTGCCCGGAGACAATGTGCCGTCGAAATCATAAATCAGAGCCACGATGGGAGTTTTTTTGATTGCCATATCGATTTGTTTGAAAGTTAGCAAAGATAATGATAAACTTTCACTTCTGGCCTTTATTTCATAAAATACGGGATGGGCAGGACTCAATCTTCCCGATGGTGCCTCCGGTATAGTTCTTCCTCGATCGCTTCTAAGGGGATATTCTTGTATTCCAACAAAACCAATAAATGGTAAATCAGATCGGAGACTTCGTACACAAGCCTTTGGTCATTGCAGGCGATTGCTTCGATTACGCTTTCGACCGCCTCTTCGCCTACTTTCTGGGCGATCTTGTTTACTCCCTTGTCCATCAGTTTCACCGTATAAGAGCCTTCGGGCCGCTCAGCCTTGCGTTTTGCGATTATATCTTTCAGCAAGCGGATAAAGCCTTCCGATTCTGCGGACTGGAAGCAGGAGGTGCTGCCCGTATGGCATACGGGGCCGGCCGGAACTGCTTTAATGAGCAATGTGTCCCGGTCGCAATCCTCCAAAATGCTATGTACGGTCAAAAAGTTTCCGCTCGTTTCGCCTTTGGTCCACAAGCATTTCCGGGTCCGGCTGTAAAAAGTGACCTTTCCTTCTTTCCGGGTTTTCTCCAAGGCTTCCTGATTCATATAGCCTACCATCAATACCCTGAGGGTTGTTTTATCCTGAATGACGGCGGGTATCAGGCCGTCGGGATTTTTCTTGAAGTCCATTGTGTCTTGATTGTTGGTTCAGTAAGTGATTATAAGTATAGTTGTTTATTCGTTTCTTGTATTTTCCGTGCGTCCGGTCCGGACCGGAATGCCTTGTCGGGAAAGAAATTCTTTCAGCCGGTCTATGCGGATTTCCCCGCGGTGGAATATGGAAGCCGCCAGAGCCGCATCCGCACAGCCCCGGGACGAGAGGACATCTGCTATATCCTCCATCTTGCCCGCGCCTCCGGAAGCGATGACGGGAATAGACAGAATCTCCGATAATTTTTTATACACCTGACAGGCATATCCTTTTTTAGTGCCGTCATGATCCATGGAAGTGAAGAGAATCTCTCCCGCGCCGCGTTCCTGTACTTCTTTAGCCCAGGAAAACAGCTCCTTGTCAGTCGTCCGGCTGCCGCCGTGGGTGGTCACGATCCATTTTCCGTTTATTTGCATCGCATCGATGGCCGCTACTACGAACTGGGAACCGTACAGTTTCGCCAGATCGGAAATCAGACGGGGATCATTTACCGCCGCACTGTTTACGGAAACTTTGTCCGCCCCGGCTTTCAGCAGGAGGGAAGCATCCTCTATGCAAGAGATGCCGCCTCCCACGGTGAACGGAATATTGATCCGCGCCGCGATTCTCTCTACCAATCCGGCAAAAGTCTTCCTGCCTTCCAAGGTGGCGCTGATATCTAAAAAAACCAATTCGTCTGCGCCTTCATCGGAATAGACACCGGCCATCTCCACCGGGTCGCCCATATCGGAAAGCCCGGCAAACCGGACTCCTTTGACGGTACGGCCGTTTTTGATATCCAAACAGGGTATGATTCGTTTTGCAAGCATATAATTTACGGTTTGAAATGTTTTTATCCGTTTATTTTCCGTTTAACCGTGCCAGATCTTTCAGGGAAACGGTTCCTTCATACAGGGCTTTTCCTACGATTACGGCCTTCACGCCGGAGGATTCCAAGGCGGAAAAATCTTCTTTTTTCCCGATGCCGCCGCTGGCGATGATTTCCAAGCCGGGAAAACGGCCGGCAAGTTTCCGGTATAAAGAACAGGAGGGGCCGAGCATAGTCCCGTCTCGGGAGATATCGGTGATTATCACATATTTCAGCCCCGAACCGATGAATTTTTCCAACAGGTCCTCTACGGTCAGTTCCGTATTTTCTATCCAGCCGCCTACCGCCACATAACCGTTTCTGATATCCGCGCCCAGCACTATTTTTTCGGGACCGTATTCCTCTAACCATCGGATAAACAATGCGGGTTGTCTGACCGCAATGCTGCCGCAGATAACCCGGTCGGCGCCCTTGTCCAGAACCTCCTTCAATGCTTCCTGAGTCTTGATTCCTCCCCCGTATTCTACTTTCAGACCGGTGTTCCGGACGATTTTATAAAGGATATCCGTATTCCGGGGCGCTTGCGCCTTGGCGCCGTCCAGATCCACTACATGCAATCTGCGCGTTCCGGCCTGTTCGAAACTGCGGGCGATCTCCAAAGGGTCATCCGAATAAATTTTGCAATCGTCATACCGGCCCTGCCGCAGCCTTACGCATTTTCCATCCAACAGGTCGATGGCCGGAATGATCTCTATCCGTTGGGCGGGAAGAGGTTCTGCCGATTGTATATCCGGCTGTCCCGACAGAAAATTCAATAAGATTTTCTCTCCCGCCGGGCCGCTTTTTTCCGGATGAAACTGACAGCCCATAAAATTGTTTTTCCGCAAAGCGGCGCTCAGCGGGACTCCGTACCGGGTAACGGCCGCCGTATTCTCGTTTACTTCCGCATAATAGGAATGGACGAAATACATATACGTCCCTTCCTCTATCCCTGCGAACAAAGACGATTTTAATTCCGTTACGGTATTCCATCCCGTATGGGGAACTTTCAGATTCGCAGCGGATGCTCCGCCTGTTTCCGGCAGGGAGGCCGGAGAGGAAGGGAAACGGAATACCCGGTTCTCGAAAATTCCCAAGCACGGCGTATCGTTTTCCTCGGAGTGCGAACATAACAGCTGCATTCCTAAACAAATGCCCAATACCGGCTGCTTAAACGAACGGATGGCTCGCACTAAGCCCAATTCCCGGAGATTGTGCATGGCCCATGCCGCGTCTCCTACTCCCGGCAGTATGATCCGTTCGCAGGCCGAAAGCCGTTCCGCATCTGAGCTGACGATATATTCCGCTCCGAGGCGTGTCAGGGCATTCTGCACCGATCTCAGATTTCCTGTCTTATAATCTATAATTCCGATCATGATTTAAAAATCAAATAGGGGTAAAACTTATAATATTCCTTTACTGCTGGGAATGCGGAAGTCCGTGCAGTCTTTCCGGATAGCGGCTTTAAGGGCGCGGGCGAAGGCCTTGAAAATGCCTTCGGCTACATGATGATCGTTTTTCCCCTCCGCCCGGATGTGCAGGTTGCATTTAAGATGTTGGGCGAGCGTTTTAAAGAAATGTTCCAACATCTGGGAATTCAGGTCGCCGATCTTCTCTGAACGGAATTCCGCTTCCCATTTGAAATCGATGCGCCCTCCTAAATCCAGAAGCACCCAGTCCTGCGCTTCATCCATCGGGAGCGCGAACCCGTAACGCTCGATACCCGTTTTGGGTCCTAACGCCTGCGAGAGGGCATCCCCCAAAGCGATGGCCGTATCTTCTACCGTGTGATGGTCGTCCGTTTCCAGATCTCCAATACAGAGTATCCTGAGTCCGATAGCGCCGTGATAGCCGATTTGCTGGAGCATGTGATCGAAAAAATGCAGACCGGTGGAGACGAAAGGTTCTTCGAACCGGTCCAGCTCCACGGAAACACAGATATCGGTCTCTTTCGTTTTTCTTTTTACGGTCGCTTTCCGACCGGCGGAAGTCTTTTCTTCCTCCCGCTTTTCGCCGGAGCCGTGTCCGTCCGCACAATTTTCCAGGGCGGCCAGCAACCGGGCGTTTTCCCGGGGGGTTCCTATGGTAATCCGCAGACAGTCCCGGCATAGAGGAAGGGAGGAACGGTCGCGGACTATGATTCCGTGATCTTTCAGATAGTCGAACACCTTTTGTTTTTCCCGGAAATGGACCAGCAGAAAATTGGCATCCGAAGGGAATACTTTTTCCACGCCCCGCATCCGGGCCAATGCCTGCGCCATCTTCTCCCTTTCGGAAATAATGATGGAAACCCTTTCCTGTACGGAAAAAGGATCGTCCAACATTTCCAGCACCTGACGCTGTACGGGTACGCTTATATTGTACGGGTACTTGATGCGGTTCATGGCATCAATGACCGTTTCGCAGGCGATGGCCATGCCTATCCGCAGACCGGCCATGCCCCATGCTTTGGACAGAGTCTGCAACACGATTGTCCGGGGACAGTCGTTTATCCGGCTGCAAAGGCTCTTTCCGGGAGCGAAATCTATGTATGCCTGGTCTATCACGGTAATGCCGGGAAAGGTCCCGATGATTTTTTCTATTTCTTTCTCTTCCAACAGGTTTCCCGACGGGTTATTGGGCGAGCAAAGAAATATGACCTTTACCGTCTGGTCCACGGCGGCAAGTACCCGCGATGCGTCTAAACTGAATTCCGGTCCGAGCGGGCATTCTATGATTTTTATGTCGTTTATGCGGCCCGCCGTGCCGTACATGCCGTAGGTAGGGGAGACGATCACGGCGCTGTCTCTTCCCGGAGTGCAGAACAGCCTGAAAATTAAGTCGATGGCTTCATCGCTCCCGTTTCCTATGAAAATATTTTCCGGCCTTACCTTTTTCAGCCGCGCCAGTTTCCGTTTGATTTCGGGCTGGGAAGGAGAGGGGTAGCGGTTGACGCCGTTTTCGAAAGGACTCTCATTGGCGTCTAAATATATTTCCATGGGAATTTTGCAATCATCCCGGGCGGTGGAATAGGGGATCATATCTTTTATATTATCCCTCAGCAGGGAATAAATTTCATCGGAACTGTTTTTCATTTTCAGTATGTTATTTCGTTAGAGAATCTTGAAATCATGTCGGATTTATAATTCCGGCACCGTCTGTGCCGGAGGTTTATCTTATTTCCGGGCGCCGGGTTCGTCCAATCTTACGGAAACGGCGTGGCTATGGGCGTCCAGTCCCTCTGCCAAAGCCATGGTCCGGATGGTTCCCGACAGATTTTCGAGTCCTTCCCGGGTAATTTCCTGCATCGTGATCCGTTTAAGGAAGCTGGAGAGGTTTACGCCTCCCCGGGAAACGGCCCAACCGCCCGTCGGGAGGGTATGATTGGTCCCGGAAGCATAGTCTCCGGCGCTCTCGGGGGTGAAATTTCCTAAAAATATGCTGCCGGCGTTCCTGATGCGCTCCGCTGTCCGTCGGCAATCCCGCGTGCATATTATCAGATGCTCCGGAGCGTACAGATCGGCTGCGGCTGTCATTTCCTCTTCGGTCCGCAAGACAACGATCCGGCTGTTTTCCAGCGATCGGTTTATAAAATCCTGTCGGGAGAGCAGGGCCGCCTGTCGGCCTAATTCTCCGGCGGTTTTTTCCGCTATCTCCCCGGAGACGGTCAACAGAATGGCCTGACTGTTCCTTCCATGCTCGAGCTGGGAAAGAAAATCGGCGCAGATATATGCCGGTTCCGCACTCTCGTCCGCCAGAATCATGACTTCGGAAGGACCGGCCGGTATATCTATGGCGCAGCGGGAAACGGATACTATTTGCTTGGCGGCCGTTACATAATCGTTGCCGGGACCGAAAATCTTGTTTACGGCAGGGATGGTTTCCGTACCGTAAGCCATGGCCGCTATCGCGGCCGCCCCTCCGGCCCGATATACCGACGTAACCCCGCACAGCCGTGCGGCGAAAAGTATCTCCGGAGCGATCTCTCCGTCCGGGCCGGGAGGCGAACAGAGAATGATTTCGCGGCAGCCTGCCAATTTTGCCGGAATCGCCAGCATCAGGACTGTGGAAACTAACGGGGCCGTTCCTCCGGGAATATATAATCCCACCTTATCGATAGGAATGCTTTTCTGCATGCAGGTAACTCCCGGCAGGGTTTCTACGGTTATGTCTTTTATCTTCTGTGCCTTGTGGAATTTCCGGATATTGGAGGCGGCCCTCCGGAGGGCTTTCCTTAATGGAACGGGTGTCTTCTGGCAGGCTGCCGCCCATTCCTGTTCCGTTACTTTTATCCGGCCGTCTTCCATGCCGGGACAATCGAATTTACGGATATAATCCGCTACGGCTCCGTCTCCTTCCGCACGCACCCGCCCGATGATCCGTTGTACGGCTTGTTCTGTTTGCCGGGGCATGCGTTTTTCTTCCCTGACCATAATCTTTCTTAAAGTATCGCTGTCGGGATAATAAAAAATCCGGAGTGCGTTCTGCTGGATGGTATTTTTCTGATTTTGCATTTCCGATGAAATTTATGCTTACTTGCTTTACAGGATCATCCTTTCCAATGAAAGTATGAGAATGTCTTCCGCGCCTATGGATTTCAATTGTTCGGTAACATCCCAGATCAGCTCTTCGTCCACTACGGTATGGATGGCGCTCCACCGCTGGTCGGCCAACGGCAGCAGGGTAGGGCTTTTCATGCAGGGAATGATTTCCAATGCGCGGTCTAATTTGTCATTGGGGACGTTTACCAGAATGTATTTTTTCCCCTTGCTTCTTTTTACCGATTCTAAACGGAAAATCAGCTTCCGGATAAGGGGTTCTTTTTCAGGATCCGGAGCAGGAGGACCGATCAGCACGGCCTGGGAGTACATGACCGTTTCCACTTCTACCAATCCGTTGGATATCAGGGTGCCGCCGCTGCTTACGATATCGAATACGGCATCGGTCATCCCGATAGACGGCGCAATTTCAACACTGCCCGCGATTTCTTCTATCTGCCCCTGAATGCCGTTTTCCCGGAAATATTCCGCCAGGATTTTCGGATAGGAGGTAGCCACTTTTTTCCCGTTGAAATATTGAAGCCCGTTGTAAGGTTCGTTTTTTGGAATGGCCAACGAAAGACGGCATTTGCCGAATCCCGGCTCGTAAAGGATATCGACCGGAGATCCCTTTTCTTTTACTTCATTCAGGCCCACTATGCCTACGTCGGCGATCCGGTTGGCTACGGCCTGGGGAATATCGTCGTCTCTCAGATAGAGGATTTCCAGCGGAAAATTATTTGCCTTGGAAAGCAGTTTCCGTTTGCTTTCCTCCACGCTGATTCCTGCGTCCGCGAGCAGGTTCATGCTTTCTTCATTTAAACGGCCCTTGGCCTGAAGTGCAATACGTATCATTATATCGAATTTTATAAGGTCCGGAACATGATATAAAAAAGAAGGCCTGCCCCGATGGCAAGCCTTCCGTTATAAAGTATCGTTTTCTTCTTTACATACCATACAACAAAATCCCGCCACCGGAAGCCGGCAGATGGTGATGATGATGATTATGTAAAGATACGGTTAACATTTTTTCTCGTTTGAGGGGACAAACATACGCAAGTTTTTTCTTTTATCAAAAAAAATTCAATCCAATTCTTCAAAAGGAATATCCATGAGCTTGTATTTTTCGCGGTCGCCGTAATTGAAATGCCACCACTCGTCTTCATAGATATCGAATCCGTGCCGGACCATAACTTGCTGAAGTTTTGTCCGGTTGGCTATCCGGGCAGGAGACAGGTCGGGGTAATATGCCGCAGCTTCCTTGGTAAAGGAATCGAACTCCGTAGGCATTTCTATGTATCGGCCCGTTTTCAAATCTATCAGGCCCAGATCTACGGCGCATCCCCGGTTATGTATGGAGCCGGTGCGGGGGCTGGCTACGAAAACGGTATCCTTATAGACTTCGTAAAAATAAAGCGTAGCGGCATAAGGCCGGTAGGCATCGTATATCACGATTCCCAATCCTTCCTTTTTAAGATCTTTCTGCACTTTTTTCAACGCTTCGGCGGCCGGTTTGCGCAGATAGGCCTTGGGCGATGTGTAAATCCGGGTTTTGGTGAAATTATTCTCGGTCGCGTAACGGATATCTATCCGGATGCCGGGAATGAACTTTTCGAGATTGACCAACCGGTTGTCGGGATTTGACACCACGGCCTTCCGGTAAGCCTCCGCGGTATTTACGATATCCAGCCCATAGGGATTTCTTTTAGAAGAAGCCGCCTCGTCCTGGGCCCATAGAGGCGCCGCCAAACAGATCAGTAAGGAAACAAGTAATTTTTTCATCGTTTTTATCATATAATATATCGGCAAAAATAATACAAATTTCAGCTTCGGCCACTCCTTGATCCGGAAATCATAAAGGCTTTCGGAGAAGCAATTTGTCAAAAGTTATATCCTCTAATTGCGTGCCGTCGGGAGTAAAAAGGAGGAAGGACATGATGAGCGCATAATCTAACGTATCCAAGCGGCAGAATTTCTGCACCGACTCCGGAGAGGTTTCCAAAGCATGGAGAGCGGAATCCGGAACCGATCCTATTTTACGGGACTGTTTCTCTAAAATTTCCCGATAAGAAAGTTTCAGCAGCTCCCCGCCATCCCGGAGCCGGTAAATAACGGCATATTTTGTTTGCACGGAAGTTTCGGTTTGTACGGAAACCGTTGCGCTGGTATCCCCGGGATATCCGAGCGGATAAAGGGCCGCAAAACCCGAAACGTCGATCGGCAGGGAACGGTCCGGAGAGATGGAGACAAGGCTGCCCGGTTTATGCTTGGGCAGGATACGGGATGCGATTCGGGATTCGAACTCCCGGGAATCGGTACCGAATTTTTCGTGCATGATCGATTTCCGGTCCGCCTTATTATCTTTTTGCCGCAGATAATCTTCATAATATTCCAGTCCTCCGAGTATCTTTTCATATTTATCCCGATAGAGACTGTCGGACGCAGACGCTTTTTGTCCCGGCGTGAATTTCCGGTTCGCGTCCAGCAGGCCCAATTCCTCTCCGTAACGGTAGATTCTGTTTACCTGGCAGCGGAGACCCGCCGTTTCGGCGGAAACGGGAGGAATATAGGTAAAGAATGAGAACAACAGTACCGCACCGACGGCAATATAAAGATAATGGGCGGTTTTGCGGAACATCAGACAAAGCAAGGCCGCTGTCAGGACCGTATCGCTCAGTAACAGATATATCCTTGCCTGGGTCAGCCCGTATTCGTTTATACGGTACAGCGCGGCCGTCCACATCATCAGGGCCGGCAGGAGAGCTATAAAACCGAAATTTTTGTAGAATCTTTCTAAAAAAGGCGAAGGAAGCGTTTCATTTACGGCCTTTGTCAGGAAGGAAACGATCAGATATACGAATACCATAACGGACAGTCCGCCGTCGGGCAATTCCCATTTCAGGGCGATAGTGGCGAAATAGACATACAGGATAACGGTATATATCAATATGGCGGGCGTCAGCACATATTTGATCAGAATGCCGGGAAAGGAGGGAACCTTAAAACTTTCCGGCGGACCGTAGATCCGGTCGAAAACCAAGAATACAACGGGAAAAACGAGGATGAAAACGATTTGCAGAATCAGAAAGACACCGGATCCGCTGTCGCCGAAAAAATCCCGCGAAAGGAAAATGATGTTCACGGAACCGTATATACAGACGGCTGTCAGAAAAAGGAGACCGGAGAGCATCAGCGCGTATCCCGTATTGAGGGCCGTACGCAGAGCGCTTTTTGCAAAAAGAACGTTATCTTTATAAAAACGATAGATAAACAGAAGGATAAGGGCGGTGAAAAAAAGGACCGCAAACGGTACGGATTCCGTAAAGTCCGTCGTAAGCGCCCCCAACACCGGAATGATCAGGAAAAATGACAGGTAATATATAATTCTTCGGGGATTTTGCCGGAACAGGTTATTCAGACAAAATGAAACCGTGAAAAGGACAGGCAGCCATGCCGGCATGTAACCCGGCTCGTAATCCATTCCAAAAAGGTTTTCCTGTCGGGATATGAAAAAAGAGGCCAGGCATAATAAGATTTCCACAGGATTCCCGACAAGCGTATTTTCCAGCTCCGAGAATAAACGTGGCAGTTTTTGTTTAAGATTCATAACGTTGAAGAAATTTTCCGGGAATATCCCGATAATCGGCAATTGGAAACGGGAGGGCCGTTGTCAGACCGCCGCCGTCTCTTTCAGATAAGCGTTCACCTTGTCGAAGAACAAGGCGATATGATATCCGTCCGCCAGACCGTGGTGAAAAGAAACGGCTACGGGCATTACCATCCGTCCTTCTTTGGGAACGGCCTTTCCGACATTTATCAGGGGTTTGTCTGCTCCGTTGCGATGATGTTGGGTGCAAGTGACGGATGTAAAGTATAATTCCGGAATGGCACTGACCAGCACGACATCCAAAAATTTATTGGCTCCCGACTTCATCTCGTTTTCCGCCGCATACGGATCCGTTTCGGCCGGAATATCCGCGATGATTTCCCGGGCCGTTTTATAGAATTTCCCGAAGTTCTTGTTATACGGGATTTTAACGGAATGAAACTTTCCGTTTTCTCCTACCCGGATGGGCGTAATGACCGATATGTTTTTATATAGCACGATGATTTCCTTATGGGAATCATCCTCGGATTTTTCGATCCGGTATCTTAACTCGGGAATTTCGTTGACGGCTCGCAGAATGGCATATAGATATCTCAGGAAAAAAGAGGTGCCGGTTTCTTTCGACCTTTGCAATGCTTCCGTACAATCCGCTTCGGAAGTGATGGTTATAAAAGGGTTGAGATACTGTTTGAAAAATTCGAAGTTATTTCGTCTTTCCCATGTGTTGTAATTGATTATAGTTCTGATATTCGAGTCCATATGATTATTTCCAATTGTGTAATTTCCTTACGATCACGCGGCGCCTCGGCATAATCCAAATTCCATTTTTCATGATTTACAAATCCGAGAACAGATTGCGGCCTTCTCCCCATCCGTCCGGATCGGGATTTTCCTCTCCGGAGGCATCGTTGCGGTCGTAATCGGGAAGCTGTTCCTGTATCGAGCGGAACAGGGCGTTTGCCTGCATGCCTATGTCTCTCGGAGAAAGAATCTGTATATGAGGCTGATATTCGAAAACCGCATAATAGAATTCCTGATTCGGAATGATCTCTATGCAGTATATGACATCCCCGTTCTCCAATATCTGTTCCGTTTGCTGGGAGCGGTGAAGCGGGTTGATACGGATGAACGGAGCCAGTTTGTTCTTTACTAAGAACCGGATTTTCCGTATATCTCCCGACAGCCGGGTAACCCCTATGATATTCCGGAAATATTCCCGGGGATCGAAAACCAGCTCCTGCGGAAACGGCAGAATGGAATAGGAATAATCCCTTATCCGGTCCAGCGGCAATTTATAGACGCCTCTTAATCCGTCTTTGTAGCCCAAGGCATACCAGCGTCCTTTGTATTCTTTCAGGTACATCGGATAAAAGATGATGGACATTATATTGTTGGACCGGGAAGAATGATAACCGATGCACAAGGCCTTTTTATTCAGGATAGCGTCATGAATGACATTAAAATATTCCAACCCCACGAAATTCCTTTTACCTTCGTAGGAGACCACTGCATCCCTTTGTTCCACTTTCGCTTCGAATTCCTCCGAAAGGATATCCGCCGGATTCTTTAAAGGCCTCAGACTCTCCATGGCGCCGTAGCAGCGGAGCGTATCTATTATTTCTTCCAATTCATCCAAAGTGCTTTTCTTCAGGGGCGCTTTGCGAATGGTATAGAAAGGATCTTCGTATTTATAATATTTCCGCTCGTATACGATAATGGGAGCGCCGTAACCGTACTTTTTGTCCCGCATGAACTGCAAGTCCATCTGCAAGGTCCTGACGGAAATTTCCCTCTCCGGTTTCCCGAGGCGACCGCCTTTGGCCCGCATCGCCTCCGAACAGGCCGACATCAGATCCTTGAGGGTATATTTGTTCCGGGGATCTCTCAGACAATTGTCTATCGTTTTGTATCTTAGCAATGCATTGGAACGGAGGTTCATGATCGGGAGATTATTATTATACAAATATACTTTTTTTAAGGGAATTCTCATAAAATTGTTACATTTGTTACGCTTGAAATGAATAACGTTTTACGGGAAATTATTACGTATGTACACCAACGATAAAAAGCTCTATGTGGCCCGGTCGTCCCAAGGTCCTTTATATATTGCGGGAAAAATGGCGAACCGGCACGGATTGATCGCCGGAGCGACCGGCACGGGAAAAACCGTTTCGCTGCAGGTAATGGCGGAAACATTCAGCCAGGCAGGAGTGCCTTGCTTCATGGCGGATATGAAAGGGGACTTGTCGGGAATCTGCCAAAAGGGGGAAATGACTCCGTTCATTGAAAAAAGGGCGGCGGAATTCGGTATTCCGCAACCGGAGTTCCAGGGATGTCCGGTCCGTTTTTTCGATGTTTACGGGGAACAGGGCCATCCCATGCGGGCCTCCATTTCCGATATGGGGCCGATCATGTTGTCCCGGCTGCTGGGATTGAATCAGGTGCAGTCCGGAATTTTGAATATGGTTTTTAAAATAGCCGACGAGCGGGGATGGCTGTTGATAGATGTAAAAGATCTGAGGCTGATGTTGGATTATGCGGGCCGCAATGCCGCGGAATTTACGCTCCGGTACGGAACGCTGTCTTCCAGGAGCATAGGCTCCATTCAACGGGCGCTGTTGGAGTTGGAGTCGCAGGGCGCGGAAAAATTTTTCGGGGAGCCGGCCTTCGATATATTCGACTTGTTGCGGACGGAAAACGGCAAGGGTGTCGTAAATATCTTGGCTGCCGACCGGTTGATGCAGCATCCGAAGCTCTATTCTACTTTTTTGTTATGGCTGTTGTCTGAACTTTATACCCGCCTTCCTGAAGTGGGGGACTGCGAGCTGCCTAAGTTGGTCTTTTTCTTTGATGAAGCGCACATGCTGTTCGAAGATACATCCAAGGTGCTGACAGACAAAATAGAGCAGGTGGTAAGGCTGATCCGTTCCAAGGGAGTGGGGGTTTATTTCATTACACAGGCTCCCTCCGATATTCCCGACAATATTTTAGGACAACTGGGGAACCGGGTTCAGCATGCCCTGCGGGCTTTTACGCCTCGGGACCAGAAAGCGGTCCGGAGCGCCGCACAGACATTCCGGCCCAATCCTTCTTTTAAAACGGAGGATGCGATTTTGGAATTAGGGACCGGAGAGGCGTTGGTTTCGTTTTTGGATGAGTCGGGAGCGCCGTCTGTGGTGCAGCGTGCAAAAATGTTGTTTCCGCTCAGTTCCATCGGTCCCGTATCGCTCCGGCAGCGGGAGGAGCTTATCCGCAAATCCCCTTTATACGGTATGTATGAACGGGAAATCGATAGGGAAAGCGCCTATGAGATTATATCGGCTTTGGACGAGAAAACGAACAGACAGAACCGGGAGAAGGCTTTGGCTGAGGAAGAGGAAAAGGCGCAACGGCAAAGAATCAAGGAGCAGGAGCGGAGGCATTCCGCCCGGCGCCGTTCTTCCCGGAGTTCTCCGATGGACAAGATCATCGGTTCCGCCGCGAATACTATCGGGAGAAATATAGGAAATTCCTTGGTAAGGAGTATCTTGGGATCATTGTTCAAATAGCAGGATTCCCGTGCCGTCCGGAGTTGTTTTCGGTCAGTTCCGTTGCCTTGGCTAAAGCGGGAATGATATGGGGGAAGATGAATTCTTCGCCTATTTCATTTGCAAACCCCGCCTTTCTCATATAGTGCAATACATTTTCATTGACTCCCGACAGGATGATCTGCACTTTCTCTTTCCGGGAACGCAGCCACAGATTCCGCAGGTTATTCAGTCCGGTAGAATCCATAAAAGGCACTTTCCGCATACGGATGATGCGGACCTGCAGGTTTTTCTTTTTCAGGTCCCTGTCTAATTCATCCAACTTGCTTGCCAGACCGAAGAAGAAAGGACCGTCTATTTCATAGATTTCCACCCCTTTCGGGATATTCAAATGTTCCGTGTCGGTCAGCTGTGCGGTTTCATCGTCCTCCGTGCCGTGTACATAGTCGTCTTTCAGCACCCTGATGGTAGAAGTCTCGGAAACGCGCTTGACGAATAAGATAATGGCCAGCACCAGACCTACTTCTATGGCTACGGTCAGGTCGATGATGACCGTCAGAAAGAAAGTGATCAGCAATACCGCCACATCCGTCTTATCGCCCTTAAGCAGATAGACGAAAGTCCTCCATTCGCTCATATTATAGGCTACAACCACTAAAATCGCCGCCAGACAGGCCAGCGGGATATAAACCGCGTAGGGCATCAGGAACAGGAAAATCAACAGCAAAACGAATGCGTGAATCAGACCTGTTACCGGGGTCCGTCCGCCGTTGTTGATATTGGTCATGGTGCGGGCGATGGCTCCGGTAGCCGGAATGCCTCCGAAAAACGGCGTTACGATATTGGCTACGCCCTGCCCGATGAGTTCCGTATTGGAATCATGCCTTTTCCCGGTTATTCCGTCCGCTACCATGGCGGCCAGCAGAGATTCGATGGCGCATAGCAACGCGATGGTGAAAGCCGGCTGGAACAGATTGGGAATCGTAGAAAAATCTATTTTAGGCAGTTCCGGATGCGGCATCTCTATGCCGGAAGCCAACTCCGGGAATTTGCTCCCGATGGTGGCGAATTCGATGCCGGCGAATCGGGACAACAGCAAGGATGCTGCGATTCCTGCGATAATAGCTGCCAGCGAGCCGGGAACGCGCCGCGTGATCCGCGGCCAGTAAATGATCACCAACAGGCAGAACAGACTTAAAAGCGTCTCATAAATGTTGAGAGAAAAGAAATTCTTTAGATATGTACCCCATTGCGGAATAAAACCGCTCGGTACGTTTTCGACGGCCAATCCGAAAAAATCTTTGATCTGCGTAGAAAAAATGACGACGGCGATTCCGCTGGTAAATCCCACTACGATAGGATAGGGGATGAATTTGATAATGGTACCCAATTTGAAAATCCCCATCAGCACCAAAATGATTCCTGCCAGAACGGTGGCGATAATCAGTCCCGACATGCCGTATCGCCCCACTATCCCGTAAACGATTACGATGAACGCACCGGTCGGCCCCCCGATCAGGAAATGGGATCCCCCCAACAGCGAGACGATGAATCCGGCGATTACCGCCGTAATAAGGCCTTGCTGCGGCGAAACTCCGGAAGCGATTCCGAATGCAATGGCCAACGGCAGCGCAACGATTCCCACGATGATCCCGGCAATCAGGTCTGCTGTAAACGTCTCTTTGTTGTAATTTCCTTTCTTGAATAATCCGAAAAATTTGGGCCGAAAAACCTCTGAAACATTAAAACTCATGGTTGTCAATCAGTTAACCCGGCTTTCAGCAAGCCGATAAACGGGGCCAAATTTAGCGATTTTTTTTTGCCGGACAATCTTAAAAAAGGGATTTGACCGCTTCGATGATTTTCTCCGCAGGCTCGTTCTGGCTGATGACCAGATCTGGCATTTTGTAGGTTACCTGATATTCCTGCTTAAATCGTTTTTCGCCTCCTCCCGTAATATTCAGCATAACGGTTTCGTCCCGACGGATTTTTCCTTCCGCCAATGCCTTTTCAAGGCTGACGACCGCTACTCCGGCTGCCGAATAGATATCGTTTCCTTCCGTCTTTTCGAACAGTCGGCACGCCTGGCGGAGTTCCTCATTGGTTACGACCTCCATATCGCCGTCGGTCGCGCAAAGCGCATCGTATAGTCCTCCCGGAACCGAATATGGGGGCTTGCGGTTGGAAAGTACTTTGGCATCGATTTGCAAGGCCTTTTCCACCGCTTCTTCCTCATTGAAAGGGAGAAGGGCACGGCTGCCGGCTTTCCACGCATCGTACATGGGAGTGAACGGTATGTTCTGGGATGGAATCAGTTTCATCAGATGATTCCCGAACCGGCCGTCTCCGATCAGGCGGAGATTGGCTTCATAAGCCGCAATGGTTCCGGTACCGCTCCCGATAGCCTGGAAATAGCTGTCGGGAATCCGGCCGATATATTGAGCCGCCGAAAGTACGGTCGTACCCATCCCGTCGCGGCGGGCTATGTTTTTGGCGCCTCCTTCTTCTATAAAATCAGGCGACTCGCATAATTTGGCCGCCAGCCGGATGGCATCGAAATAATCGGTCTTTAAAGGAGAGCAGATGATTTTTACGCATTCGTTCAGCGGTTTGCGGAACCACAGAGCATTGATATTCTCTTGCGGTACGGAGATGACAATGGGAATTCCGTTGTCGGAACATACTTGGGCGAAAGCGCGGGCGGTATTGCCGGCGGAAGCCACTACCAAAATTTTCCCCGTATGAAGAGGCAGGCGGCCGCAAACCGAATACGCTTCGGTTTCCTTGAAGGAACAGGTGTACATCCGTGCGCCTTTTTCAGGCCAATATCCCGAAAAAGTGATGTAAAGATTCTCCAGCCCTAATTCTGCGGCCAACCCTTCGCTTTTATAAGTGACGGGCGCACAAGAATTTTCCAGCATCCGGCTTATGGGAAGCCAGTCCGCGAATTTGTAGAATCCGTAGGAATCGTCCTTGAATTCTATTTGTTGTTTTTCATATACGGCCCGTATGAGAGACGGCTCCGGGTCCAAAGGGTCCGACAACAGCCATCCGCTGTCGGCAAATCTGCGTTTTGTGGCGCAATTTTCCAGTATGTACTGGGTAGGCTTGATTTCCATCTTGTTTTTTATGTTAGTGTTATATTAATTTCCAAACTGCGTTTTTTCCGTCCCGGATGCCGCCGGCTCCCGGATAGCTTCCAAATTTTCGGTTACCGCCTGGGCGATGTCCATCACCTTGACAGGAGATTGGGCCGCAAAGGTTTTCAAGCAAAGCGGACAAGCGGTAATGATATTGTCGGGATGATTATAGGTAAGGGCTTTCAAAGAACCCCGGGTAATTTTGATCCGGTCCTCATAATTCAAGGTCAGGCTGCCCAGACTGCCTCCGCAGCAGATACTCTCTTCCTTTTCTTTTTCGGCCTTTACTAATCTGCCCATCCGCTCGAGAATACGGCGCGGCTCTTCATATACTTTCGCACCCCGGCCCAGTTCGCACGGGTCGTGATAAACATAGGAGCGCGAAGTGGCGTTCAGTTTCAGTTTCCCTTTGCGGATCAGATTTTCGATATATTGCGTATGATGCAGGATCGTAATTCCCTGCAGATCATATTCTTCGCGAAATACTTTAAAACAGATAGGGCAGGAAAGCACTAACGTATCGCAACCGGCCGCCCGGATAAGCTCTGTATTTTTCCTGACCAATTCGCGCGCGGCCTTTTCTTTGCCCGCCAGCATCAGCGGCCGTCCGCAGCAGATGCCTCCGTTTTCGTCCAAAAACCGGTATGGAATCTCCGCGGCCCGGAATATCTCTTTCATGGCTTTGGAGATACCGGGAGTAAGGTGCGTCATGCAGCCGGCGTAATACAATACGGGTTTGTCCGTCATCGTTTCCGAAACGTCGGCGGGGTTTGCCGGAACGGGGCTTAGGGTTTTCAAATAGGAATAATCGTAATACAGACCGTCCGTTACGGTAGATCGCTGGGCCCTTTTGATGGCGCAGGATTCCACCCCTACGGGGCAAAGGGCCACGCATTTGCCGCACATCAGGCATTTATCCGCAATCTCATTGATCTTTCGGGTGTTGTGCCGGCGGAGAAACCGTATAAAATAGACGGATGAATATTTAAGGTTTTTTTTCTGCATATTCATGGGACACGCGTCCAAGCAGATTCCGCAGCTGGAGCAGGCATAAATCTCCGCTTCCGCAAATCCTTTGCGCGGACGGGTCACTTTCAGACCGGCATTGCGCAACAGAATCAGGAAGGCTTCCGTAGGGATGTGCATGTATCGCGTGAACGGCATTACCAACAGGAATGTCCCCAATACTGTGGAGTATGCCCACCAGGTGGGAAGAATATGATAGTCGTTGCTGAGAAAATTGGCGAAAAGGAAATTCATGGGCTTGGTGAGGAAACTGCCTCCGCTGATGCCGGCCGTAAAGCTTTCCGCAAGGAGCCTCAGAGGAAAGATCGCCCACAGACAATACAGGCCGATACGGTCTGCCAGACTGGGCTTGGTGGTACGGCGCATTCCCAATGCGATAGAACGTACCCGTTTATACATGGCCAATGCTATTCCGCTCAGGATAACCAACAGGAAAAAATCCATCAGGAAGAAAAAGAAGGCGCCCCGGAGCGTATGGTTGTTTTCCATGGTAAAATACCGGAAAAACACCGGATAATAAATCAGTCCGTTCCGCTGGGGAGTATATAGGGCTACTTCTATGTGTCCGATTACGATTATCATGAACCATCCGAAGGCGATGCTGGCGTGCATATAGCCCAGCAGGGCCTTGCGTTTGAATATTTTCACGTGCAGCAGACAATCGCACAGGATGTCGCGGCAGTCTTTGTAAATGATCCGGGGGTTGATAAAAGACAACGCCAGCTTTTTTCTGTCGGGACCCGGAATATGTTTCAGAATACGGATCAGGCCGATCAGCAAATATATGCAGAGGAAAACCATTCCGATCATGAATGGAAGTACGAAATTATCGTATCCGCTGAGTATTCTTTCCTTCATTTATTTTAGGTTATAGATTTTACAAATGGATAATACCAGCTGCCGGGTGTTGATGGCCCGGGGACAAACGATCGTACACTTGCCGCAGAGCATACATCCTTTTATGAATTCTAAAGCCTCTTTTTCCCGACCGTTCTGCAAATAGAGGATAGCGCTTCGGATGCTGGTGCGGGTATAGACGCCTGCAGTGCAACTGGCGGTGCAGGAACCGCAGGCCATACATTTGAGTACATCGGGTTCCAGTTTTACGAGTTTCCCGAATGTCTCCCGGTCGGCTTTGTTCAGATCGATACGGGAACTGGGGGTGAGGGAATAACCGAAATCTGCCATTATTCGAAGTTTTTCATATAGTTATGAACGGTCAGCGCGGCGGCGCGGGCTTCGTGCAAAGTGTCGGGAAGGGTTTTGGGGCCTGTACATGCTCCTGCAAAGAAAATCCCGTTTTTATTGCTTTTTTGCAGGGAATAAACGCTGTCCCGACAGGAGAAAAACCCGTCTTCGGCGGTCTCTAAGGAGATCATGCTTCCTACCTGTTGTCCGGCCCCGCTGTTTTTCATGCCGGCCATAAGCACCAGCAGGTCGAGCGTAACTTTGACAGGTTTGCCGCTAAGAGTGTCTTCGGCTTTGACTACGAGCTTCTTGTCTATGTCTTCCGCTACTTCCGAGACTCTTCCGCGAATGAACCGGATACCGTAATCTTTCTGGGCTTTGAGATAGAGATCTTCGTAATTGCGTCCGAACATGCGCAAATCCATGTAAAAGCAATAGACGTCCGCCTGGGGAAATTCCTCTTTGATTTCGCAGGCTTGCTTTACGGCAGTGGCGCAGCATACTTTGGAGCAATGTCTGTTCCCGATTTTTTCGTCGCGGGAGCCTACGCAATGTACAAAACCGATTTTTTGTGGCTGCAGGGGAATCCGGGGATCCGGGACGGCCTGTTTATCCTTGCGGGAAGCGAAGAACGATTCCAGATCCGCATTCGTAATTACATGGTCGTAAATTCCGTATCCGTATTCTTCTTTCTTTTCGGCCGGGAACAAGTCGAAGCCGGAAGCGATCAGCACGGCATTGGCCAGAATGGTAATGCCGTTGGAAAGAATTACGTTGTATGACTTTTCCAGCAGGTTGACGGACTGCACTTCCGTTCCGAGAAAGTATTTTACTCCGCCGATATTCGCCAGCAGCGAGTCTAAAACGCTTTTGGCCGGGACTCCGTCGGGAAACAACCTGTCCCATTTCGCTAAATGCCCTCCCAGTTCGTGGGTTCTTTCTACGAGTATTACGTTATAACCCATGTTTTGGAGTTGGGCAGATGCTTCTAATCCGGCAGGCCCTCCGCCTATTACGATTACGTTTTTGTTCATGTGCAATTTTCTATTGAGAGTTCAGGTATCTGTTTGTTTCGATATACGGGCTTATTTCAGGCAGGACGGCCTTTCGGGTTGTCCCAAATCCTTATTGCCGGGTCCTTTGTACTTTGTCTCCGGATCGTAGGGGATTCCTATTTTATCCAACAGGGGTTCTACACCTACCTGATGGGTCTGCAAGCCCAGATCCCACGGATCGTATCCCATAACCAATCCGGCCACTTCCTCATAGGTGAAAACCGGTATCCCGTGTCCGTTTTCCCCGTAGGTCTTGCCTTCCATTTCGCTGATGACATATTGCCACCGATCCAGAAAATAGGGGCAACCCGGGCAGTTGGTGATAATCATATCCGGTTTGTAGGGTTCCATCGATTCGAATTTTTTATGGGTGTTGGAGAGGGAATATCCCCGGTTGCTCCGGACAAGGTATTGCCGGAATCCGAATCCGCAGCAATGCCTGCGCTCGGGATAGTCGATCACTTCGCCTCCCCATGCCTCGATCATGCCCGTAAGCACATACGGGTATTCGGCGCCTCCCACGCCCTTGGACGGAAACATTTTGGAATAGTGGCATCCGATATGTTCCACGACCCTCAGCGGCCGGCCCGTTGTCTTATCGATCAGTTTGTATTTGGCCCGTGCCGCAATGAGGTTGCGGTATTTATAGATGATGTCGCTGGCATGGGCCAGATAGGCGGGTTTGCTGAATTCCAACTTGCAGGTATCCCAGAGAATCTGCTTGATTTTTGCTTCGAGTTCCGGAAACTCCCTCCAGGTTTCCAATGTTTCGGTATAAAGCCCGAAGGAGGTGATGCATGAGCATACATAATTTTCATATCCGTATTTATGCATCAGGGCGAATTGCCTGGCGATAATGGTCATAACGGTTTCCTGGGGTATGGCATCCGAATGATATGCGATTCCGCCGCAGGTGGTATGATGCTCCGTCTCGAAAAAATCCTTTTGCAGTTTGTTTTTTACAATGTCCAGAAACGTTCTTTCCGAAGCGGGGAAAAAACTTTGCCGGATACAGCTTCTTACATAAAAATAATGGTCATCGGGAATTTCCTTCTGATAATCCGACCATATTTTCCTTTTCCCTTCGTATATCATAATTTTTATTTTGTGTTTTACCGGTTCAGATGGTCTTTTTCCGTCTGGTTGAATACTTTGTCGAAATATTCCTCCTCGCTTAATCCCAATTCTTCGGCTTTCTGCATGGAAACTTCCCGGATAATCCGCAGACGGTCCGTAGCTCCGGTAGCATCGAAAATGCGTTGCAATTGGTCCAGATCTTCTTGGGGGATCCTCCGCAAGGCTCCGGTGCCGTCTCCGTCGAGATTGGCTCCTAACCGGGAATAGACATCTTGCATATGTTTCTCCTGCCATTCCCATACTTTGCCCGCTTCCGGGTGCATGGAGTACTTAAACGTGCGGGGATAAACGCAATAACCGTAATTAAGGATATTGCCGCACAATACTTTGGCCAGTGCATATTGCTGACGTCCCTTTTCGGATTCCGCGAAATATTCCAACTCCATGGAGAGGCTCCGGAGAGCCATGATCACCAATCCGGGCGCGTTTTTGCGCGGGCAGCGGGTGACGCAGGACATACATTCTCCGCAATACCAGATGGTTTCGCTTTTGAGAAGAGCTTCGATTTCCTCTTCATCTTTCGATTGTACTATATCTACTATTTTCCGGGGATCGTATTTATAGAATTCCGCTGCGGGACAAATGGCCGTACAGGTTCCGCAATTGATGCACGCCCGCAATCCTTCCTGGATCCGGTAATCCAGGATCAGTCTGTCATACAGTTTGCCCATGGTTTGTCAGTTTTAGTAAGTTTCCGTTATCATCCATGTTTTCAGCCATTTTTGAAAGGACTTTTATGAATGTTTGAAGTTCCTCCGACGGAATGCCTTTGGTAATCAGATTCACCGCTTCCATCGCCGAATCCGTTATCTCGTTTTTCATATCTGCTGCCAAAGGAGTGATCTCGATTAGGTTCTGCCGGCGGTCCTGCTTGTCGGCCACCCGGTTCACCAAATTCTTTTTTTCCAATCCGTCGATGAGCTTTACGACGGAGTTTTTGTCTTTGAGAATGGTATCGGCGATCTGTTGCTGGGAAAGAGTGCCGTTGTCCCAGAGAGCGTCCATGACTAAGAACTGTTCGGGGGTTATATTATATCCCTTTTTCTGGAAACTGACGGTAATATACTGTTTGAAGCGGTTATGGACCAGATTCAGGAACACGCCGACCTGTTTATTCAGTATCATATTTGATAGTATAATCTTTTACTATTTTGCAAAAGTAGGAATTTTTCCGTTCCCGCAAAAAATAAATTCGGTTTGGGTGCGGTTCATCATTATCTTTGTAGGGAATTACCGGCATCCGTCCGATTCCCCGAACCTCTTAAACCAATACTTATGGATACTCTCGGCACCTTAACGATCCTTATATGCGCTTTTGTAACAGCACTTTGCCTTTTATTGTATTTGTCCAACAAGCGGCAGCTGGCGCGGATAAAAGAGGATTTCAATATGAATCACGACCGTTTGCGGGCGGATTGTGCCGGCGTGCTGAATGAATTGAAAGTGCAGATGCAGGAACATCGGCGGGAGAGTCGCGATGATTATCAGCGGGGGCAGAAAGACTGCCGCGACGAGATCGCCAAGCAATTGACCGCAGGCAGGGAAGAGCTTGCCAACACGATCCGGGCTTTCCAGCACTCTTTCGACAAGAATGTGGAACTGTTGAGCGAAGTGCAGCGCGAGCGGCTCTCGCAATTGGAAAAGATGCAGAATGAACGTTTGCAGCAATTGGACAGGACCCAAGGGGAAATGATCCGGAAAACGGATGAGAAACTGGAACGTATCCGCACGACCGTAGAAGAGAAACTGGACAGGACGCTTTCCGAGCGGCTGGGCAAAAGTTTTGAAACCGTCGGGAAACAGCTCAGCGAGGTACAGCAGGGGTTGGGAGAAATGAAAAATCTCGCCCAGGATGTGGGTGGATTGAAAAAAGTGCTGAGCAATGTGAAAATGAGAGGTGGTCTGGGAGAGGTCCAGCTGCACATGCTTTTAGAGAATATACTGGCTCCCGATCAATTCCAGATGAATGTCTGCACGCGCCGGGGCAGCCGGGAAGTGGTGGAGTTCGCCGTCAAGCTGCCGGGCAATACGGATGCCGTTCCCCATATCTGGCTCCCGATAGATGCCAAATTCCCCAAAGACGTTTATCAAAAATTGCAGGAGGCTTACGATCTGGCGGATGCGGCCTCCGTGGAAGCTGCGCAAAAAGAATTGGATCATGCGATCAAGACCAATGCCCGGGATATTTGCAGCAAATATGTAGATCCTCCCTATACTACCAATTTCGCTATCATGTTCCTGCCCTTTGAAGGGATATACGCGGAGGTGGTGCGAAAGGCGGATCTGCTGGAATATCTCCAGAAAACGTATAATGTGATCGTTACGGGGCCTACCACCTTGGCGGCCATCCTCAACAGCCTGCAAATGGGCTTCAAGACGCTGGCGATCCAGAGAAGGAGCAGCGAGGTATGGGAGACCTTGGGAGCGGTGAAAACGGAGTTCGAGAAATTCGGCGGTATTTTGGAAAAGGCCAAGAACAAGATCCAGGGAGGGCTGACGGATATGGACACGTTGGTGGGGACCCGTACCCGTGCGATTCAGAGGACGCTCAGGGCGGTGGAAGTGCTGGAGCCTGCGCAGACGGAGCGGTTGCCGGAAGAGTAGGGGAACGATACAGGAAAAATCAATCCCGCAAGCCCCCGGTGACGAAAATCAGAAACGTCTTTTCGGAGGCTTACGGGATTGGTCAATAATCGGATTTATTACCAGCTGAGTTCCGGGGAATCTTCATTCGGTTTCAGCGGCGTAGGATTGTTTACGCATTCCGTGTTATAGTTGGTTTCTGTCTGCACGATACAGAAATCCATCCAGTTAGGGTAGGTGTTTCCGTCATTGGTGCCGTAAATGCCGTAGTTCCACCGGTATCCCGACGGGTGGTTCGTTTGGGCATAACTGCGGATGATCCCTTTGTCGAGACGTTTGATGTCGAATGTGGCGAATCCTTCACCCCACAGTTCCACGCGGCGCTGCCACCACACCTCGTTCTGGAAATCCTTGGCATAACTGCTCCCATAATTCTCGGAAGTATGTTTCCCGTATTCGTATTTCGGATCACGGGTCTTGGCAAAAGCGGTCAGCAGGTTTATTCCATTGGCTTCGTTCTGCATTCCGGCGGCTTCCGCCTCGATAAGCATCATCTCTTCGGCACGCATCAGCGGCACGGCTACGGTAAAAGCCTTGTACTGATCGTTATGTTCGCCGTCTTTCGGACGGAACTTGACTTCCAGGCCTCCGACCATCTGCGATGTTGTTGCTCCGGCCGTGGACAAAATACCTTCCGGTGCATCGGAATAGGCAGACAGGGCTTCCAGCGCCTCGTTCTGTTCCATATTGTCGATATTAAAATCGATGAAGACTTTTTTGCGGAAATCGCTTTCGGGGATGCTCTGGTAAAGATGATAGTCAATGTGTTTCGGGGTGCCGTAATTGGCTGCGTATCCGCACCCCGAAGCGCTTACCTCGATGATCATCTGAGAACCCCAGCTTGAATCCCCGTCGTTTCTTATGATATTCGGATCATTCGACTTGTACGTCAATCCGAATATCCAACTGTTGTTCGGAGTATTGAATCCGGTGCTCCGGGAGGTGAACTGTTCCTCATTCATGGCGGTGTATCCCGAGTATGCCATTCTTGCATATTTCTCGGCCTCCGGCCAATTCTCCATTGTGAGATAAGCCCGCGCCTTCAATCCATAGACCACGGAAAGATCGGGCGTATATACATCGCTGCGCTTGTAGTCGGCGAGATAGGTTTCGGCTTTGTTCAGATCTTCGAGTATATGCCCCCACATCACCTCATTAGTGGCGCGGGGATTGGAAGCCAGCTCGGCCAGGGAGGTGGTCTCCAGAATCAGAGGAACTGTAATGCCCGCAGGATCTTTGGCATAAGTCTTCGTGGCGAACATTCTCGCCAGATCCATGTAGAACATCGCACGCATGGCATAAGCGATACCGACACCGGTTTTCTTGTCATCGGAAGGCTCTTCGCCCGCTAAGGAAAGCACCGTATTGCAACTTTTTATCCATCCGTAGTAGTATGTCCACGGCAGCTGCGATACCGCATATTGGGGTCCCAGACCGGTTCCGCATCCGTACCATGTAGTGTACCACTCGTTGCCGTTATCCTCTATAACGATATCCTGCCCCATAACATCGCGCATCAGGAAGAATGACGGGTAGCCGAAATCATAGGGAGTATAGCTGCTCCCTGAATAAGTGAACGAACCCGCCAGCGAACTGGTAATGGCCGAGACAAAATTGTCGAACGATCCGGGAGCGCTCCCGGCCTGATCTGCAGTAACGCTTGAAGACTGCGGGTCGATTTCCTTGATGCAACCGGACAACAGCATCGCACCGGCTGCGGTTATAAAGAATATTCTTGCAATATTTTTCATGAGAATCTATTTTACTTTTTTCAGAATGTTAATTGAATGCCACCCATAATGGTGCGTACCGGAGAATATACGTTGACGGATGCGTTTGCGCTATATGCATATCTTGGATCAAGTCCTTTTCTGGCAGACCAGAAACAGAGATTCTCGCCCGTGGCGTAAATGCGCAGCTTACCGCCGCCAAGACTCGACATCAGTTTCTTCGGCAAGGTATAGCCCACGGTGAAAGACTGGAAATTGAGATATCTCGCACTGGTCAGCCAACGGTCGGAGACTGCATTCGTATATTGGTCGCTATAATAGAAACGGGGAATCGTGCTGGAGGTGTTTTCGGGCGACCATGACTTGAGTACATCCACATGTACCGCGTTCCCCGCACCGCCTGCCGATGCGATATTCGACATCAGACTAGCATACATGTTGTCGTATATCTTGCCGCCCAGCTGATAGTCGAAAGACAGCGACAAGTCGAATCCATAGATGGAAAGGGAAGTCCCGAATCCTCCATAAGCGACAGGAAGTCCGCTTCCCTGCTCGTACTTGGTGGCTTCGTTGGGATTGGTGGTGGTACGGTCGTGGCTTTTACCCGGACGGTTGGTGACGCCCTCTCCCAGATTGGCATCCACCCAATAGGTAGCCTCGCCCTGCTCATTCACACCGGCGTATTCGGCACAGAACCGGCTGTAAAGCGGGCCGCCTTCTTTGTACCACATGCTGTTTTCCGTAAATCCGCCCAACTCTGTAATTTTGGCCTCCGGCAGTTTCAGTATTTTGTCTTTATTATGAGAGATGTTGAACATCAAGCTCCAATCTACGTTCTTCGTGCGGATAACGGTCCCCTGCAGGCCTAACTCGACTCCCGAGTTGCGGATATCACCTATATTGCCGTAATATCCGCGGGAGCCGGCGCTCTCCGGAACAGATAGCCAGAAGAGCAGATCGGTGGTCTTCTTGTTGTAATAATCGATGCTGCCGGAGAGACGATTGTCGAAAAGGCTGAACTCGATACCTGCGTTCATATTCGTGGTGGTCTCCCAAGTTATTTCGGGATTCCCGATACGGTAGAACGATGCCGACATTTGCACATCCGAAGCGGCGCTCAGTGAGTACAGGTCGGTATAAGCCCAGTCGCCGATATTATCGTTACCTTGCTGACCGATGGAGAATTTGAATTTCAAATAGTCTATCCATCTGACATGGAAAAACGGTTCCTTGTCCATCATCCACGCACCTCCGACCGACCAGAAGTTGCCCCAACGGTTGTCTTTGGCAAAGCGGGAAGATGCATCGAGACGGTAGCTTGCAGACGCGAAGTATTTTTCTTTATAATTATACTGCAGATTGGCGAAGTAGCCCTCCACGTTATACTCGGTAGTGTAGGAGGATGAGGTTACTTTCTTGGCGGCTCCGTTCAGTTCCTGAATATCCGGACTGAAAACTCCCTGTCCGGTGGCCGACAGGTAAGTGGTTTTCTGATCATAATATTCATGCCCCAGCATAAAGCTCACATTGTGTCCTCCAAACTGGTCGAAATACTTGAGGGTCTGCACATGATTTTGGCGTACTCCATCGTTTTGCGATTTGAGAAGCTCGCCGTTCACGCTGACTTTCGGTCCGTAAAGTGCGTTATCGTAAGTCGATGCATTGGTATGTCCCCAGTCCACGCTGCTTGTGGCGTTGAATTTCAGGAAATCCGTCAGGTTGACATCCACGGTAAACGTTCCGGTAAGTTTGTTGCCTTTGGAAGTGTTATCATTATAGCGGTTGGATCCTAACGGGTTGTTTGTCGCCATGAAAGCACGGCTCAATCCCGGATAATTGCTTGCCGCTACGCCGTAGTCATACTGAGGATTACCGTTCTCGTCAATCCGGATTTGCGGATTACCGTTCTTGTCCAGTACGCGTACATAGATAGGATAAATAGGAGCGATTTTCGATGTATAATACATCAGATTTGTAGAGTTGAATGATGTATTCATGTTTGGAGTGGATTCGGTTACGGTATTGGTATATCCGACATTCGCTCCCATTTTCAGCCATTTCCTTGCCTGGTAATCGGCTTTGACTCGCGCGGTGATCCGCTGGAATCCAGAGTATTCGATGATTCCGTCATCATCCAGGTAACCGATGCTCGCATAAAACGACCCCTTGTCCATGGAACCGTTGATGCTCACGTTGTATTCCTGACGGAACGCATTGCTGTAGGCGGCATCGCGCCAGTTGTCGTTAATGAGGTAATATGTTTCGCCGTTGGCCTCATAACTGCGACCCAGCACTGCATTGGGGTTCAGTCTGCCGTCCGTGCCGATAAGGTACTGTCCGTCGGGAACAGTATAGATGTTGTATCCTAAATGCTGCAACATCAATTTATTCGCATTTGCATTGGCAGTTTCCATGTTTTGCTCCTGCATGTAGTGATAGTAGTTGTAATACTGTCCGTATATTGTTTCGTAATACCGGCCCGGGTCCGTTATGGTTTCGTAGTCCTGCACGGCCCGGCTGTTGGCCCCCCATTTTATATCCACGTTTATCTGGGCTTTCGAATCTTTCCCGTTCTTGGTCGTAACGAGGATAACACCGGCTGCACCCCGGGCTCCGTATAATGCGGCTGAAGCGGCATCCTTCAGTACGGTAACCGATTCGATGTCTTCTTGCGGGATATTACTCAGCGAGGCGCTGTAAGGCGCGCCGTCCACGATAATCAACGGATCGGTTTTGGCGTACATCGAAGCGATACCGCGGATCATGATAGATCCTTGACCGGCACCGGGGGCACCTGAACCGCCACGGAGTTGAAGACCGGGAGTCGTGCCCACCAAAGCGTTCACTACGTTAGTCGTGATATGTTTGGACAACTCTTTCGTGTCCACGACAGTGGCGCTTCCCGTAAATGAAGATTTTTTCTGCGTACCGAAGGCGACAACCATGACCCCTTCCAACGCCTGGGCATCGACCTTCAAGACCACCCTTATGGGTTCAGACTTGATGTCTGCCTCCTGGGTTTGCATCCCGATAAAGCTGATTACCAAAGTGGTTGACGAACTTGGCACTCCATCGAGAACGAACTTCCCGTCGGCATCTGTCGCCGTTGCGATTGTTGTACCCTTTACTACAACGGACGCTCCGATGACAGGCCCGTTATCTTCTTCCGAAATGACAATACCTGTAACCCTTTTAAGGGTTTGGGCTGTCACCATGCCTGTTCCTATCAATAGGAAAGCCAATAAAAAAATCAATTTCTTTTTCATGAGACCATCATTTAGGTAGTTAGTTAGATTAAAAAATTCTTTAAAATCTTTTTTTCATTTCAAATAAAGATTTCTTTGGTGATATGTACTGCATATCCGTTTCTTCGCAAGAAAAGGATGATTTATATAATTATATGATAAACAGTACTATAAGATATGCTTGCTGTTTGTTTGAATAACACAAGACATCTTTTTGAATAACAGTCATGAAAATTTTTATAGTCTGAAGATTAGCAATTCAGAAATTTTGCTTATTTTTGAGACATCATATCTTTCTCTTGCGAAGAAACGGATATTTTTATTTGCCAGAGACTATTGATTATGTATAATTCCAATGATTTTGATCTTTGATCCTTGGGGTATGATATGGCAATGTCGGTCTGCAACGATGTATTTTACACTTGAACAGTCTCTATTATATACTCTTCTGCAAGATTCTTGCTTCGAGTAGAAAGAATGTCCTGCCCGCGACGCTGCGGAGCGGGTTAGTTTTTGAGCAGCAAAACGATGAACGTTACATACAGAATCAGGAAAATGATGCCTTCCGGCCGGTCGATCCGTTTCTTTTGGAAGGTAAAGGCCGTTACGAAGATCAGCAGAGAGGAAAGCAACAGCGTACCCAGATCCAGAACTCCTATGTTTTCCATGCCTAAGGGACGTATGACGGCGCTGCCGCCCAGGATCAGAAAAATGTTGGCGATATTGGATCCGAGGATATTGCCAAGCGCCAGGTCCGTTTTCTTTTTATAGGCAGCCACAAGGCTGGAAGCCAGTTCCGGGAGGGAGGTGCCTCCGGCCATCAGCGTGATGGCGATTACGGCCTCCGAGATTCCTATTTTCCGGGCGATAGAACTGGCGGAGCCGATGAAAAGATCTCCCCCGTAGATCAGGCCTGCCAGTCCTCCGATAATCATCAAGGCAGATACCCCTGTTTTTCTATGTTTTTCTCCGGATTTGTCCGGGATCTCCGCGAGGCTTTCGGCAGGGGCGGGCCTGTCATAATTATCGCCGGCGGTTTCGGCAGGAGAAACTGCCTTGGCCGAATATAGGGTATAGACCATGAAGACCGTAAAAAACAGGAGCAGGAGAATCCCGTCCGTGCGGGAAATAAGGCTTTCCGAAGTACCGTCGATATATTTGTCCAGACCTATTACGCACAGTACGGCAGCGGCAAGAAATCCGAAAGGGATGTCTTTTCTGATATTATTGCCTGTCAGTCCTATCGGGAAAATGGTGGCCGTAAGGCCCAGGATGACCAGCGTATTGAATATATTGGAACCTATTGCGTTTCCTACGGCCATGTCCGTATTGCCTTTGACGGCCGATATGAAACTGACCGCCATTTCCGGAGCGGAGGTCCCGATGGCTACGATGGTGATTCCCACGATGAAATCGGAAAGCCCGAATTTTCTGGCGATCGAACTCGAACCGTCCACTAAGTAATTGGCGCCTGCTAATATAAGGGCGAGTCCCGCTATCAGAATGAATATATCATACATGTCGTTTCAATTTTCCCGCTATTCAAACATGGAAACTTTCCGGAATGTTTATAAGCGGGGACAAAGTTAAACATTCTGTTCGTATATTTGCGCTTCGGATTCGCCTTGGTGCTGGATATGCTGGAAGATGCGGCCGGGGAAATCTTGAATACTCTATGCGGTTAATATATAATATAAATAAAATATGTTGGGTGAAACTGTTTCGGTGCTTGTGGCCCTTTCCTGGACCCTTTGCGCTTTGTTTTTCGAATATGCGGGGAAACGGATCGGTTCTACCAATCTCAATCTGATCCGGTTGCTTTTCGCTTTTGTCATGTTAGGCGTTACGCTTTTTATTATGGGCGGAAGTTTCTTTCCCCGGTTCGCGGATATACGTACCTGGGGATGGATGGGACTGTCGGGAATGGTAGGATTCGTATTGGGTGATTATTTCCTGTTTTATTCCTATACGCTTATTACCGCGCGGTTCTCGCAACTTATCATGACGCTGGCCCCTCCATTCGCCGCCCTGTCGGGATGGGTATTATTGGAAGAAAGGCTTTCGTTTCCGGCCATCTTAGGAATGGCCGTTACTTTGGCAGGCATCGCCATTTCCATTTATTCCAAAGGTCCCGCCGAATCTGCAGAGACTCCTGAGAGCGGAACCGGAAGCGGAACGGGGCATCTCCGGCTGGCTCTTCCTTTGAAAGGCGTCATCTTTGCCGTGATAGGGGCTTTCGGCCAGGGAGTGGGGATCGTACTGAGCAAGGAGGGAATGATGACCTATCAGGAAGCGCTGAATATTTCTGCGGGCGTAGCGGGAGATGCTGCTTCAACGGCGGCCGGGAATCCGTTATACGTCCCTTTTGCAGCCACCCAAATGAGGATCATTACGGGAATTTTTATTTATATCGGGCTGATAGCCTTTACGGCGGGGCTGAAACAGTTCTTCCGTGCATGGAAAAACATAAAAGGGATGCGGGCGGCTCTTTACGGTTCCGTTTTCGGACCTTTTCTGGGCGTTTCCCTCTCCCTTATGGCGGTTCGTTATACCAATTCGGCCATAGCTTCCACAATCATGGCTACGGTACCTATTCTGATTCTGATTCCCGACAAATTCATTTTCAAAAGGCAGGTAACGCCCCGTCAGGTGTTGGGAGCCGTAATCAGCGTGGCAGGAGTAGCCATGTTTTTTATAAAGTTCTGAAAGATCAGCTGTTATACTCGTTCCAGCTTTTGATCTGTATTTCTTCCTGCGGTATGGCGCAGAACGCATTGATAAAAGCGGAGGCAAGCCGGGCGTTGGTAATAAGAGGAATATTGAAATCCACCGCAGCCCTGCGGACTTTATAGCCGTTGTCTAACTCTTCCTGCGTGAGATTCTTGGGGATATTTACCACCAAGTCGATCTCTTTTTTATGGAGCAGGCTCATGGCCTGAGGTTCCATGGAGGCTTCGCTCGGCCAATAAACGCGGGTCGCCGGAACATTGTTATCTACTAAATATTTATAGGAGCCTCCGGTGGCATACAGATTATATCCCTTGGATACTAACAATTTGGCTGCACCGAGCAATTCCGCTTTCTGTTTGGCGTCGCCGGTGGAGAGCAGGATATTCTTTCGAGGCACTGTATAGCCCACCGACAACATGGCTTTCAATATGGCTTCGTTGCTGTCGTCTCCGATACATCCTACCTCTCCGGTGGAAGCCATGTCAACACCTAACACCGGATCGGCTTTCTGAAGCCTTGAAAACGAGAATTGCGAGGCTTTGATCCCTACATAATCCAGGTCGAAAGCGCTTTTGCTCGGGGCGGTAACCGGTTCGCCTGTCATTATCTTGGTGGCTAATTCGATAAAATTGATTTTAAGCACTTTAGATACGAATGGGAAGCTCCGGGAGGCCCTGAGGTTGCATTCGATCACTTTAATGTCGTTTTCTTTAGCTAAGAACTGTATATTGAACGGTCCGGAAATTTCGAGGGCTCCCGCTATGCTGCGTGCTATTTTTTTGATCCTGCGGGCGGTCTCCACGTAAAGCTTCTGCGGAGGGAACTGAATGGTGGCATCGCCCGAGTGTACGCCGGCAAATTCGATATGTTCCGAGATGGCATACGCAATCACTTCTCCTTTATGGGCGACCGCATCGAATTCGATTTCCTTGGCGTTCTGGATAAATTCGCTTACTACCACGGGATGTTTTTTAGAGACATTGGCCGCCAAGTTCAGAAATTGCTCCAATTCCACTTTATTGGAACATACGTTCATAGCGGCTCCCGACAGCACATAGGAAGGCCTTACCAATACCGGAAAGCCCACATGATCTACAAAGTCGTAAACATCAGCCAGCGTAGTAAGCTCTTTCCAGCGGGGCTGGTCGATTTCCAGCCGGTCCAGCATGGAGGAAAATTTGTGCCTGTCTTCCGCATTGTCTATGGATCTGGCACTGGTACCCAGCAGGTTTACACCTGCGGAATCCAACCTCATCGCCAGATTGTTCGGAATCTGCCCTCCCACTGAAACGATCACTCCGTGCGGATTTTCCAGTTCGCAGATGTCCATGACCCGCTCGTAAGTCAGTTCATCGAAATAAAGCCGGTCGCACATATCGTAATCGGTAGATACCGTTTCGGGATTATAATTAATCATCACGCCCCGCCAGCCGCACTTGCGGATAGTGGAGAGGGCATTCACGCTGCACCAGTCGAATTCCACCGAACTTCCGATCCTGTATGCCCCGGACCCCAGCACGATGATGGATTTCCGGTCGCCTATGTAATCCACATCATTGCTGATCCCGTTGTAAGTCAGATACAGATAGTTGGTCTGAGCCGGAAATTCGGCGGCCAAAGTATCTATCTGTTTTACCACAGGCACGATTCCGAGCGATTTCCGGTAACGGCGTACCTCGTCCATGGCCTTGTCCGTATCCAATTTATCTTTATAGAGGAGCCTGCCGATCTGGAAATCCGAAAATCCCTGTTCTTTCGCTTTTTTGAGCAGAGAGACATCCAGCCCGGAAAGGTCATCGATTTTCTCCAATTCTTTTCCGGTACGGATAATATTGTAGAGCTTTTCCAAGAACCATTTGTCTATTTTAGTCAGTTCATGTATCTGGCCGACCGTATATCCTTTATTGAACGCTTTGGATATAACGAAGATACGGTTATCCGTAGGTTCCCTCAACGCTTTGTCGATATCCTCCACTTTTATCTCCTTGTTGGCTACGAACCCGTGTGCGCCCTGTCCGATCATCCGCAGGCCTTTCTGGATCGCTTCCTCGAAAGTCCTCCCGATGGCCATCACTTCGCCTACGCTTTTCATGCTGCTCCCGATCTCGCGGCTCACTCCGTGGAATTTGGAAAGGTCCCACCTCGGGATTTTGCAGACGATATAATCTAAAGCCGGCTCGAAAAAGGCCGGAGTGGTTTTGGTAACGGAATTTTTAAGGTCGAACAGGCCGTATCCCAATCCTAATTTGGCCGCCACGAATGCCAGCGGATATCCCGTAGCCTTGGAAGCCAGCGCTGAAGAACGGCTCAGCCTTGCATTCACCTCTATGACTCTGTAATCTTCCGATTCGGGATCGAAGGCGTACTGCACGTTGCATTCTCCGATGATGCCGATATGCTTTACAATCCGTATGGATAATTCCCGCAGCAGATGGTATTCCCGGTTGGTCAGCGTTTGGGAAGGCGCCACCACTATGCTTTCGCCCGTATGGATGCCCAACGGGTCGAAGTTTTCCATATTGCACACCGTGATGCAGTTGTCGTATTGGTCTCTGACCACTTCATATTCGATTTCTTTCCATCCCTTAAGGGATTTTTCCACCAATACCTGCGGAGAAAAGGTGAACGCTTTTTCAGCCAGCCTGATCAGTTCCTCTTCGTTATTGCAGAATCCGCTTCCCAGACCGCCCAATGCGTATGCGGCCCTCAGAATTACCGGATATCCCAATTGCCGGGCCGCCTGCATTGCATCTTCGATATTTTCCACCGCATGGCTCTTGATGGTCTTTACTCCGATTTGGTCCAATCTTTTGACGAACAGTTCCCGGTCTTCCGTATCCATGATCGCCTGTACGGGCGTTCCAAGCACTTTCAGATTATATTTTTCCAGAACGCCGTTCCGGTATAATTCCACTCCGCAATTGAGCGCAGTCTGTCCTCCGAAGGCCAGCAAGATTCCCTGCGGCTGTTCTTTTTTTATGACCTGCTCTACGAAATAGGGGGTAACCGGGAGGAAATAGATTTTGTCGGCGACCCCTTCCGAAGTTTGGACGGTTGCAATATTGGGATTGATCAGAACGGTTTCGATGCCCTCTTCCTTCATGGCTT
Organism: uncultured Bacteroidales bacterium; assembly: GCA_947630665.1. Taxonomy (GTDB): domain Bacteria; phylum Bacteroidota; class Bacteroidia; order Bacteroidales; family UBA932; genus Egerieousia. The sequence continues at coordinate 45,083 of CANRID010000002.1, forward strand.
TCAATGCCTGGGAGCCGGAATAATCGAATTCTCCGGCTTCGCCTATTTTAAGGGCGCCGGAACCCAACAGTAAAACTTTCTTAATTTTCTCCATTTTATATTACAACAGTTTAATAAATTCGTCAAATAAAAATTCGGTATCGGTGGGACCGCTGGAAGCCTCCGGATGGAATTGGGCGGAAAAGAACGGCTTCGTTTTATGCCGTATCCCTTCGTTGGTGCCATCGTTCATGTTGATGAAAAGCGGTTCCCAATCTGCCCCCAGCGTATTATTGTCCACTGCAAACCCGTGATTCTGGGAGGTGATGAAACACTTGTCGCTCCCCACCATTCTTACCGGTTGATTATGGCTCCGGTGTCCGTATTTGAGTTTGAAGGTTTTTGCGCCTCCGGCTCTGGATAACAGCTGGTTTCCCATGCAGATTCCGAATATGGGCTTGTCATTGTTCATGGCCTTGCGGATATTCTCCACCGCTTCCCCGCATAATTCCGGATTTCCCGGCCCGTTGGAAATGAACAGCCCGTCGTACTCTAAATTATTGAAATCGTAATTCCACGGTACCCGGATCAGTTCCACGCCTCTTTTTATCAGACATCTCAATATGTTGTGCTTTACTCCGCAATCTACTAAAACCACTTTCTTTTCCCCGCTGCCGTATTTTATAACCTCCTTGCAACTTACCACATCCACCTGGTTCTCCAAATTCGGGTCCGGTACGGAAAAGTCCCCGTTGCAGCCCTCCGGAACGATTTTGCCTAACATGGCACCCTTTTCCCTGAGAATCTTGGTCAGTTCGCGGGTATCGATTCCGAAAATGCCGGGTATTTTCTGTTCCTTAAGCCATGTATCCAAGCTCCGCACCGCATTCCAGTGGCTGTAATTAAATGAATAATCGGAAATAATCAACGCTCTGACGTGAATTTTTTCCGATTCGAAGTAAGAAGAAATGCCATTGGAGAAATGCTCTGTCGGGACCCCGTAATTGCCTACCAAAGGGTAGGTTACGCAAAGGATCTGACCGGAGTACGAAGGGTCGGTCAGGCTCTCGGGATATCCCACCATTGCCGTACTGAAAACCACCTCTCCGTGTGCGGGCTGCTCATAACCAAACAAAAAGCCCTGAAATTCAAGGCCGTTCTCTAAAAATAAAGTCGCTTTTTTATTGGGTTGCATTGGATTGTAAGTATGGTTAATAAAATTGAGCAAAAGTAGTGAAAAATATCCGTTTGGAAAAATTTAAACGCAAGGTGCGATGCAATTTTGATCACATCCCGTTATTTTAAGTACCTTCCTGTCTTGCTGCGTTCACATTTGCAGATTTCCGCCGGTGTCCCCGCCGCAACTATTTCACCGCCCCGGACTCCGCCATCCGGCCCCATATCGATTACGAAATCAGCGTTCCTTATCACATCCGTATCATGTTCTATCACGATAACGGTCGCTCCGTTTTCAATCAGGCGTTCAAATACATGGAGCAGTGTTTTCACATCTGTCGGATGGAGGCCTATGGTAGGTTCATCGAATACGAATACCGTGTCAGCCTGTCCTTTTCCCATCTCGCTGGCGAGTTTCAGTCGTTGGGCCTCGCCGCCGGAGAGACTTGGCGTTTCTTCACCCAGTGTCAGATAGCCGAGGCCAAGCTCTTTCAGAACGCTGAGCCTTCTTGCTACAAGCGGAAGATCGGAGCATGCGACAAGCGCCTGGTCAATGCTCATATCCATGAGTTCCGGAAGCGTGCTTGCCTTGCCTCCGTGTTTCGGTATCCGCCGTATGAGGCTGGCTTCTTTTGCATAACGGGAGCCGCCGCAGTCCGGGCATGGAATCTCCACGTCCGGCAAAAACTGAATATCCAGATCGATGGAGCCTGTTCCGTCGCAGGTAGGGCACCGCAGTTTTCCGGTATTGTAGGAAAAATCGCCCGCCTTATATCTCCGGTCTTTTGCGTCCGCCGTTTTTGCATACACCTTCCGCAGTTCATCGTGGACATCGGCATAGGTGGCGACAGTAGAACGCACATTGATCCCGATGGGCGTGGCATCGATCAGCTTGACCTGCGCGATTCCGTCAGCAGAGACGGATTTCACATGCTTTGGAAGTTGTTTTCCCCGTATAGATGCTTCCAAGGCCGGAATCAGGCTCTCCAGAACCATCGTCGTCTTGCCCGAACCGGATACGCCGGTTACCGCGATCAGCCGCCCTTTAGGGAAGTCCACCTCTAACGGTTTTACCGTATGGATTTCCGATGTAGACAGATGAATGGTTCCGAGGGAAAACATCTGATCCGGTGAGATATGTCTTCCGAGGCGGAGCTCCGTTTTTCCTGTAAGGAAACCGCCGATCCGCGAATCCGGGTTGTTCTCCACTTCTGCAAGCGTACCCTGCGCAATGACCGTTCCTCCGCCCGCACCGGCTTCCGGTCCGAGTTCGATGAGCCAGTCCGCCTCGGAAAGCACATGGGTGTCGTGATCCACAAGAACGACCGAATTGCCGTCAGCTACTAAATCGCGCATCACGCCGGTCAGTCCCTCCAGATTCGATGGGTGCAGACCGATGGACGGCTCGTCCAGAACATACAGGACCCCGGTGGTACGGTTGCGTACTGCACGGGCCAACTGCATCCGCTGCCGTTCCCCCGTGGAAAGGGTAGAGGCGGCGCGGTCTAAAGTAAGATAGGAGAGTCCCAGATCGGTCAGGCGTTTTGAAGCGCTCTGGAACGATTCGCAGATGCTTTCCGCCATGGGACGCATTTCTTCCGGCAGGGAAGCCGGAACGCCGGCAACCCACTGTATCAGGTCGGAAAGCGTCATGGTGCAGGCTTCCGCCAATGAAATGCCCCGGAGCTTAGGTGCCCGCGCAGCATCGCTGAGTCTCGTGCCGCCGCAGTCGGGGCATACATCCTGCCGCAAAAACTTCTCCACACGCTTCATGCCCTTTTCGTCCTTCACTTTGGACAAGGCATTTTCCACCGTATAGGTAGCGTTGAAATAGGTAAAATCCATGTCTCCGGCAGCGCCGCTGGTCTTGTTCTGATAGATGATGTTTTTCTTGACGGCGGGACCATGGAAAACGATATCCCGTTCCTTCTCGGTCAGTTCCCGAAACGGCACATCGGTACGGACACCCATTTCGCGGGCGATATCCTTCATCAAAGACCACATCAGCGTCTGCCAAGGCGCTACCGCACCTTCGTCAATCGACAGGGATTCGTCCGGCACCAGCGTCGATTCATCTACGGTACGGACAACGCCCGTGCCGTCGCATTTTTTACAGGCGCCCTGACTGTTGAAAGCCAGTTCCTCCGCACCGGGCGCGAAGAAGTGTTCTCCGCAGACGGGGCATACTATCGGAAGCCCCGCCGCCACATTCAGAGAGGGCTCAACATAGTGTCCATTCGGACAACGGTGATTGGCAAGCCTCGAATACATCAGGCGCAGACTGTTCAGCAATTCCGTTCCCGTTCCGAATGTACTGCGGATTCCGGGAACGCCGGGCCGTTGGCGCAGCGCGAGAGCAGCCGGAACGTACAGCACTTCATCCACCTGCGCCTTTTCCGCCTGCGTCATTCTCCTCCGTGTATAGGTGGACAGGGATTCCAAATAACGGCGGGAACCCTCTGCATACAGAATACCTAAAGCCAGCGAGGATTTGCCGGAACCGGAAACGCCCGCGATCCCCACTATCTTGCCTAAAGGTATATCGACATCGATGTTTTTTAAGTTATGCACACGTCCGCCGCGTATTCTGATCCTGTCCGGCGCGTTGTGATTTTCCGTGTTCATGGTAGACTGCTCCTGCATGATTTTTCATTGTCGGCATCATACTTGAAGCCCCGGTTTTTATCGATTTTATTATTGAAAACGATCTTCCCGACGCCTATTTGGCAAAACTTACCGAACGGGTTTCCCGGATCACGGTAATTTTCACCTGCCCCGGATAAACCATTTCGTCCTGTATTTTTTTCGCTATCTCTATGGAAAGGTTTTCCGCCTCCTGATCCGATACCTGCTCGCTTCCCACGATTACCCTTAATTCCCTTCCGGCCTGAATGGCGTATGTCTTTGTAACTCCCGGATAGGAGAGGGCGATGTTTTCCATATCTTTCAACCGCTTGATATAGGATTCTATCACTTCCCGACGGGCTCCCGGCCTTGCTCCCGAAATGGCATCGCCTACCAGCACCAGCGGAGAGATCAGGGAAATCATCTCCACTTCTTCATGGTGCGCTCCGATAGCATTGCAGATTTCCGGTTTTTCCTTGTATTTTTCCGCCAGTTTCATACCCAGGATAGCGTGAGGCAATTCCGGATCTTCGTCCGATACTTTTCCTATATCATGCAGCAATCCGGCTCTTTTGGCCGCTTTGGGATTCAGACCCAATTCGGAAGCCATCGTAGCGCAGATATTGGCCACCTCGCGGGAGTGTTGCAACAGATTCTGACCATAAGAGGAACGGTATTTCATCCGGCCGATCAGTTTCACTAATTCGATATGCAGACCGTGTACGCCTAAATCGATGCAGGTACGCTTGCCGGTATCCATGATTTCGTTCTCCAACTGTTTCTGGACTTTGGCCACCACCTCTTCAATGCGGGCCGGATGGATACGTCCGTCGGTTACCAACTGATGAAGAGCCAGTCGGGCGACCTCCCGTCTTACCGGGTCGAAAGCGGAAAGCAAAATGGCTTCCGGAGTATCATCCACCACGATTTCCACACCGGTCGCCGCTTCCAAGGCGTGTATATTCCTTCCCTCCCTTCCGATGATCCGGCCTTTGATCTCATCGCTCTCGATATTGAATACCGTAACGGCGTTCTCAATGGCCGTTTCCGGCGCGGTACGCTGGATAGTATTGATAACGATCCGTTTCGCCTCCTTGGATGCGGTCAGACGCGCTTCATCCATCACATCGTTGATATAAGACATCGCCTGTGTCTTGGCCTCATCTTTCATGGTCTGCACCAATTGGGCTTTCGCTTCGGCGGCGGTCATGCCGGCAATATTTTCTATTTTTTCAATGACTTCCTGTTTAAGGCGATCGTATTCTTCCGATTTCTTGTTTATTATTTCCATCTGGGCAGACAAATGGGTCTTGATGGAATCTATCTCTTTCTGCTTTTTCGCTATCTCTGAAGCTTGCTGGTTGGTTATCAGTTCTTTTTGCTTTATTTTGTTCTCAATCTGGAGAATCTGGTTATTTTTTTCATTGATGAATTGTTCGTGTTCGCTTTTGAGTTGCAGGAATTTTTCCTTTGCCTGAAAGATTTTCTCCTTTTTTATATTTTCTCCTTCGATGCGGGCCTCTTTAAGGATTTCTTCTTTTCTTTTTTTCAACACTACTTTATTTACGATATAATAGGCGGCCAAAAATCCCAGTAACGCACCTGTTAATGGTAGAATTATTTCCATTGTTGTCATTTGAATAATTTATAGTTTAAATATCATTAAGTTTTTATACAAATTAGAGCACGAAAAAAGCCGTCAGACTCATTGCTGTTTATCAGAAAAATCTTATCATGTAAGATTTGAGCTCCGATTTAGAATCAAACTTCCAACGTCCCGATAACGGAATCCCCCAAAGGGTCACCTAGGCCTGCCTTCATCTGTCGGTTCGCTCGGTTCTGTTATAGTGTTGATTTTCGCAAAGAGCAAAATGTCTAACGGCTAAACTAATATGTAGCAATATTTCAATATATCTAATTACAAATTATTGTTAATATATTCTTCCAATTGATTGTCTAATAATTTCAATTCATTTAATAAACCGTTCAGATCCTGGTCTTGTTCAACTTTAATCCATTTCATTACAAATTGAAGCAAAGACATAGACAAGGCGTCCTGGCTATCTCGGTTTGCATACTTTTGTTTGTAATATGCTACCCTTTCATTTATCATTTTTACCGCCCGACGAATATTCTCTTCCTCCGACGGGTTGATTCTAAAAGGATACACCCGATCTGCAATCCCTATTTTTATTTGTTGCTGTTCTTCCATTATTAGTCATTCAGCAGTGAAATGCATTTATCTATTTCTTTCACTAACTTTCCAATTTTCTGTTTAGCTTCTTTTACATCCTGCGCCGATGCTCTAAATGCTTCTGTAAGTTGTAGTTTTTCTATTTTCCTTTTTAATTCCTTTATATTTGTTTTATTTGATTCCAATTCGTTTTGGGCGGTGGAAAGCTCCTCTTTTAACAAACGATTTTCCGCGGCAACCGTCTCGTAAGCGGATATGATACGCTCTATATCCTTTTTCAGCTTGTTAATAATAATATGACTTTCCTCGTTCATTTTGGTATTAATCCTCGCAAAGTTAGTAAAAAAAATAAAAGCCCCTACAATTATAGGGGCTTTTATTCCGTGTGTGGCCGATTTTTCTATAATACGTTTATGTCTTTCAGCTTTTCCATGCCTACTCGGATCGCCTGTTCATTCATGGGAATCAGATGATGATGCCGGGGCGGAATGGACTTTTTCAGTCCTTTGACTACGTTTTCCAACGTAACGATAGGCTTTTTTTTCAGGAAAGCTCCCAACACTATCATATTGAATGCTTTGGTGTTTCCCATCAAGGCGCTTTCGTCAGCGGCGCTAATGGAACATACGTTTATATCTTTTCTCTGCGGATGTTTAGTAATGCCGTTGGGATCATAGATCAGCAACCCGCCCGGTTTTACCAAGTCTTCGAATTTGTCCATCGACTGCTGGTTCAGGATAATGGCCGTATCGTATTTGCTTAAGATAGGGGAACTGATTTTTTTATCGCTCAGAATGACGGTGACATTTGCCGTGCCTCCCCGCATTTCCGGGCCGTAGGAGGGCATCCAGGTCACTTCCTGATCCTGCATGATACCCGAATAGGCCAATATTTTACCCATAGACAAAACTCCCTGGCCGCCGAACCCCGCTATAATGATTTCTTCTTTCATCTTTCAGTAATTTTAATGAGTTAACTAACGGTTATCTGTCTTTAATATCGCCCAGCGGATAGAACGGGAACATATTCTCTTCCATCCATTGATTGGCCTTGACCGGAGTCATTTTCCATCCGGAATTGCAGGTCCCGACAAATTCCACGAAGGAAGTGCCTTTATTCATCATGGAATTTTCAAATGCTTTACGGACCGCTTTTTTGGCTTTCCGCACGGCCGCCGGATTCTGGGCCGACTGCCGGGTTACGAAACAGGTGCCTTCCAACTGCGCTACCAACTCCGTGATTTTAAGAGGGAAGCCGTTCAGTTCCGCCTTCCTTCCGTAAGGAGTCGTCGCGGTTACCTGTCCCAGCAGGGTGGTAGGAGCCATCTGGCCCCCGGTCATTCCGTAAATGGCGTTATTTATGAAAATTACCACGATGTTCTCCCCGCGGTTGCAGGCGTGTATGATTTCCGCCGTACCGATGGAAGCCAGATCGCCGTCACCCTGATAGGTGAATACGTATTTGTCCGGGTTCAGCCTTTTTGCGGCGGTAGCCAGTGCGGGCGCCCTTCCGTGGGCCGCCTGTTCCCAATCGATATCTATATAATTGTAGGCCAGTACGGCACATCCTACGGGAGAGATGCCGATAGTCTTGTCTTGTATTCCCATTTCCCCGATTACTTCCGCCAGTATTTTATGCACTACCCCGTGGGTACATCCCGGGCAATAATGCATGATGTTGTCGGTGAGGAGAGGGGATTTAGAATATACTTTATTTTCCGGTTTGATTATATCATTTATATCCATAGCTCTTCTATCGGTTAATTGTTTTTACAAACGCTTCGTAAATCTCTTCCGGAGAAGGGATCATGCCGCCCATACGGCCGAAATGATATACCGGCACCCTGCCGTTTACGATCAGACGGATATCTTCGACCATCTGTCCGGAGTTCAATTCTACGGAAGCGATGCTTTTTAATTGCGGGATCAGAGATTCCAGCGCCTGTTTCGGGTACGGGAAAAGAGTAATAGGACGCAACAGCCCCATTTTGATTCCGTTTTCCCGGGCCAGATCCACTACGCTCTCGCTCAGACGCGACATACTTCCGAATGCAACCAGCAGATATTCCGCATCTTCCGTTCTATAAGTTGCGAAAAGGGCCTCTTTTTCCTCTATTTCCTTATATTTTTCCTGGAGTCTGATATTGGCCGCTTCCTGAACCGGGGCTTCCAAGGCCAGGGAAGTGATCATATGTTTTTTCCGTCCGCTTTTTCTCCCGGTGCAGGCCCATTCGCATTGGGCGTCGATTTCTTCCGCGGTTCTTCTGGGTTTGATAGGACGCAACTCCACTTTTTCCATCATCTGGCCGATCACTCCGTCGGAAAGGATCATGGCCGGCGTGCGGTATTTGAAGGCCAGCTCGAAAGCTTTGTCCACGAAATCGTACATGTCCTGAGCGGATGCCGGAGCCAGGACGATCATTTTATAATCGCCGTGTCCGCCGCCTTTCACGCATTGGAAATAGTCGCTCTGACTGGGTTGGATTGTCCCCAATCCGGGACCTCCGCGCATTACGTTCACTATCAGGCAGGGAAGTTCCGCTCCTGCAAGATAGCTCATCCCTTCGCACATCAGGCTGATGCCGGGGCTGCTGGAAGAGGTCATGACCTTTTTGCCGGTGCAGGCTCCTCCGTACAGCATATTGATGGAAGAGGTTTCGCTTTCCGCCTGTAAAACCACCATTCCCGTAGTTTCCCAAGGCTTTTCGGCCATCAGGGTCTCCATTACCTCCGACTGGGGGGTGATGGGATATCCGAAATAGCCGTCGCAACCGTACCGGATAGCTCCGTATGCGATCGCTTCGTTTCCTTTCATTAATATTTTTTCTGCCATTTGATCTGGATATTTATATTTTTACTCTGTAAACCGTTATAACCGAATCCGGACAGACCGTCGCACAGTTGGTACATCCGGTACAATTGTCGGGATTCGCCATGTAAGCGAAATTATATCCTTTGCCATTGACTTTTTTTGATAGCGCAATGGTTTGCGTGGGACAATTTACTATGCACACGCTGCATCCTTTGCATCTTTCCGTGTCTACCACGATTGCTCCTTTTACTGCCATTTTATCTGATGTTTTATAAATTTTTATATCAATTGAAAAATTTAAATCCTCTGGAAACTTCTCCAATAATGTAATTCCATCGAATCAAGATTCCTATTATCAAAAGAAGGGCCAAAATAACGAACCCTTGTACCGTAGGACTCGACTCTTTAAATTTCGATACTAATTTAAGAAGATTTCTTTTAATCATTCAATAAATTTTAAAAATTTTTAATAAATCATTATTATTTTTTGATTTTTATTCTTGCATCCACTACGGTTACCGTTCTGGCGTTTCCCAGCAGCGGATTCAAATCCATCTCCGAAATTTCGGGCGCAGCCGTGCATAATGCGGAAACGCGCCGGATCGCTTCATTGAACAATACCGTATTGACCCCTTCTTTTCCCCGCGTACCCGCCAATATTCCGTATCCTTTCAGGCCGGTTATCATTTTTTCCGCTTCCCGACGGGATACGGGCGCGAGTGCGGTGCCGGTATCCTTGAGTGTTTCTATGAAGATCCCCCCGAGACCGCACATGACTACGGTACCGAACTTCTCCTCCTTTTTTGCGCCTATGAACAGTTCCGTTCCGTAAAGCATGGGCTGGAGCAATATGCCGGAAGTCCCCTCGATGGACATCATCCGGGTAAATTCGGTAGAGAGGGTATTGTCGTCATTGACATTCAGGGATACGCCTCCTACATCGGTTTTGTGTATCGGCCCTATGACTTTCATGGCGACAGGATAACCGATCTCCCGGACGGCCTCCAACGCTTCCTCCACATTGCCGGCCACCATCTCTTTTACCCGGCCGATGCCTGCCGCATCCAGCAGCAGCTGCACTTGCCGGGGCGGCAAGAACCCGTCCTGACATTCTTCTATCACGCTGCGGATCATTTGCTTATCTACGGCCGGAGCGATGATTTCCTCTTCCGGTGCAGGGGTATTCATCACTTTTACGAAAGCTTCTCCGAAAGCCACTTCGTCATTGAAGGAAATTCCTCCCATCTTCTGGAATGTTTCGATGGCGTCTTTCGCATTGATGATGGAGGGCAGGATGGAATATATCGGCTTGCGGCATTCTTTTATCTTCTTCAGCAGTCCCTTATAGACATCCGTTACGTCGGAAAGTCCCGGACACCCGAATATTACGGCCATGGAATCGACATCGAAATCCCGTTCGCATGCCTCTAAGATGCGGGAAAGCTGCGCTCCCGTTCCCGTAGCCAGAAAATCTATCGGATTCCCGACGGATGACCCGAGATACAATTCGGACAGGAGTTCGTCCGCTTTTTCTCCCGACAGCTTCGGAATCTCCACTCCCGATGTACTGAGAATATCGGTCAGCATGACGGCCGGGCCTCCGGCATGGGTAACGATGGCCATTCTGTTCCCGACAGGACGGGGACACATCATGACCGAAGCGATATTTACCAATTCTTCCCGACTGTACGCCCTTACGATTCCGGCCTTCCGGAAAAGGGCGTTCACCGCCGCGTCCGGCGTGGCCAAGGCTCCGGTGTGAGAGGAAGCGGCCCGGCTTCCCGTCTCGCTGTAACCGGCTTTTATAGCCGCTATCCGGGCTCCTTTCAGAACGAGGGAACGGGCATGTTTGAGCAATAAGTCCGGATCGGCGATGCTTTCGATATAAAGCAGCTTGACCGGAGAACTTTTTCCGGGGATATAATGCTCGTCCAGGTATTTCAATACGTCTTCCACGCCTGCCTGAGCGCTGTTGCCTACGGAAAAGACATTGGCGAAACGGATGCCGTGCTGCCGTGCCGCTTCCATAATGAACACGACCGTAGCGCCGGAGCCGGAGATGATGTCTATGCCGTCGGGAGACAAGTTGGAAACAGGCTGGGTAAATATGCCCGCATAATGAGGAGTGGCCACCCCGATGCAGTTGGGACCGATGACCGAGGCTCCGCAGCGGTCCGCGCATTCTACGATCTCCCTTTCATACCGGGCGCCTTCCGCACTGTTTTCCTGAAATCCGGCCGAGTATATGATCAGGGCCTTGCACCCTTTTTTCTCGCACAATGTACGGACGGCTTCTACACACATTTTGGCGGGAATGGCCAGGATAGCGCAATCTACGGGAGGCAATTCCTCCAAAGACGGAAAAGTTTCCTTTCCCTGGATATTTTTTCCTTTGGGATTGACTACATATATTCTACCCTTATAATTCAGGTTTATCAGATTCTTCAAGGCGCTTCCGCCCGGTTTGGAAACATCATCCGAACCGCCCACTACGACGATGCTCCCGGGTGAAATCAATTGTTCGGTAATCATGTTGCGCTTCGTTTTGTACAAAAATAATAAAAAGTCCGAATAATTATATCGACAACGATAAAAAATAATTAAAAAATGAATTTAAATTATAAATCATAATAAAACCTTTCGTTTTCATGATAGGGAAAACCACCAGCGGCTCAAATACAAAGGGGCGGGCCGGAACAAGTTGAAACAGATTTCTCAATGGTTCCGGACATATTTCAGACAGGCATATTCCACCGGCCGGCGCCGATCTATTTCCTTATTGAAACAAAACCAATGAATGTTTTCATTTTCAATTATATAATAATACCGGTACCGGCCGTCCGCTTTCCGGGACAAAGGATTGTCCGGAAGGGGACACTCCGGTTCTTCCGGATTGTAATGAGACGCGTTCTCCGGACAACGGGAGATCCAGGGCCGGAGTATCGCCGCCGGTTCTTTCTTTAAGGAGAGTCCGTTTAAAACCCAGCCCGCAGAAAGGGCTCCCAAAACGGAGGGATAACGGGTTTTGCAATAATCGTACAGTAATTCGGATTTCGATTCGAAACTGTATAGCCGGGTGAGGAAACCGGTTCCCGATAGAAACTCGGTAAGCTCCCGGAGAAAATCGGGATATTCCAGAACGATTTCCCGGAAAATCTTCCTCCAGCGCGGATCGTTATACCAGCTTTCGAGTATTTTGGACAATATCATGCAACGATTCAGCTGATCGTATGTAATATGTTTTGTATTAAGAATTTCATAAGGAGGAACAGGGGAGTGGATTAACCCGGTCTCCCGGCTTTTCTCCCTGAAATAAGTACCGGGAAGGACTTTGAGGGATTCGAGTTGGATTTCATGGGGACCGATCCCTATAAGCCGGTTCGCATCCATGAGCAATTGTTTGTAAGTATAGCCGGGCAGTCCCGCAATCAGGTCTGCATGGACTTCGAATTTGCCTAACGAAACCAAGTATTCCAGTCCTTCGACCGCACAGGCGGTTTTGCCGGCACGCCCGCATCCTTCTATAACCCGGTCATTCAGACTCTGGATACCTGCCTCTATATGAAGCAAACCTTCCGGTAATGAAGATAAAGTATCTTTGATTGTTTGGTTTATCAGCGCCGGATGAATTTCTATATGAAACCGGATCTTCCCGGCGAAGCTCCGGAAAACCTCCAGCAGACGTACCGCCCTGAGGGGCTGTGCATTGAAAGTCCTGTCCAAGATCCTCACTTCCCGGATACCTTTTCTATATATCTTTTTCAACCGTTGCCGGATGATTTCCGGGTCGATATTGCGGACGGGGGTATTGCAGATGCCGCTTACGCAGAAGCGGCAGGTATTGAAGCAGCCGCGGGAGGTTTCCAATTGGACGAAAGATTTTTCCCAGTTGAAGAATCGGGATTTTTCCGGAGGAACTAATGCGGGGAAATCCCGGACAGCGACCGCCGCACACTTGCGGTATGAGCCGTCGGGACGCAGATATTCGAATCCCGGAAGCGATTCCCAGGGTTCCGGAGAATGCTGCGGGGAGTCTTCTATGATATTTCGGATCAGCAAAGGGAATATTTCCTCGCCTTCGCCCTTGAATACGGAATCGACAAACCCGTTTCCCCGCAGGAAGGCTTCATTGTTCCCCAAGAATTCCGGGCCTCCCAATATGATACGGACCGGGCCGAGCAGGGCCTTGAGTCTGCACAGTAAGAATTGAAGAGTTTCCATATTGAAAAGCCAGGCCGTGGCGAAAATATAGTGCGGTCTGAATTTCAGTACGGAAGATATGATGAGGGCCGGGTCTGTTTTGGGAGTTCCGGAGACCATTTTCCATCGGGATTTTTTTAGCAGATCTCTTGGAATCTGCGCATGAAGCGCGGGATAAGCGAGCGACGAATGGGAATAGGACGCATTTATGTCGAGCCACAGAAATCTTGTCATAAACCTGTATTTGGTGCCAAAATACGATATTTTTATCTATTTTTGTTATTCGGAAAGAAGAAAATGAAAGACTGTTGATAAAGAACGTTTTTTGAATATGGATGAAAGAGTTGTAAGAATCAATGAGGCTGCGGAGTATATCAAGGGCAGGTTAGGAGGCAAGACATCCTTGGCGGGGATTGTCTTGGGAAGCGGGCTGGGCAAACTGGCCGATGGAATCGAAGATCCCGTAGTCATACCTTATAAGGAGATTCCCCATTTCCCGGTATCTACCGCCGTAGGTCATAAGGGAAATTTCATTGCGGGTACCTTGGGCGGGAAATTCGTTGTGGCCATGCAGGGACGTTTCCATTTTTACGAAGGATATTCCATGGAGCTGGTCACTTTGCCCGTGCGGGTGATGAAAGTGTTAGGCATAAAATATCTGTTCGTGTCCAATGCGGCCGGCGGCGTAAACTTCGCTTTCAAGGTAGGGGACCTGATGATTATCCGCGACCATATCAATCTGCTTCCCAATCCGCTTATCGGGAAGAATATGGATGATTTCGGCCCGCGGTTCCCGGATATGACGCGTCCGTATGATCCGGGACTGATCGGACGGATGGAGGAAATCGCCCGTCGGGAAAAGATACAATTGAAAAAAGGCGTTTATTTAGCCGGCACCGGGCCGAGTTACGAAACTCCGGCGGAATATTCTTTTTTCCGCCTCATAGGCGCCGATGCAGTGGGTATGTCCACCGTGCCGGAGGTGATTGCGGCGCGTCACAGCGGTATTCCCGTTTTCGGCATGTCGGTCATTACCAATGAAGCGCACGGCGATTTTCCGGAAGATTACGTAAATGACGGAGAAGAGGTGATAAAAGCGGCGGATGCGGCGGCTGACCGGATGTCTTTATTATTTACCCGGCTGATTTCAACTTTGGACTGATTCCGGAAGGGTCAGTTTTCGTATCCCGACAAGATGATGATAAAGAATATAATATTCGATATGGGTGGCGTTTTGGTGGGTCTGGACCGCCATAAATGCCTGGATGCTTTTGCTGCGATAGGTTTTCCGGATTTCGGGGATTATCTGGATCCTTACAAACAGAAAGATTTTTTTGCGGCATTCGAGAACGGAGATTTGACGGCGGCGCAATTCCGGGATGAAGTGCGCCGGCATATTTCCCGGCCGGAGACTGCCGATCAGGAGATAGATAATGCGTTGAACATGTTCCTGACGGGAGTAAATCCTGCAAAGATCCGGTTCTTGCTGGATCTGAGAAACAAATACAAACTCTTTTTGCTGAGCAATACCAATCCGATATCCTGGAAGCATACGCAGGAGTTGTTTGAAGAAGCCGGCGGCATCCCGATGGTCTCCGCATTCGATCGTGTTTTCCTTTCCTTTGAAATGAACAAATCCAAGCCGGGAGAAGCTATTTTCCGTCAGGTGCTGCGGGATGCGGGAATCCGGGCGGAAGAAAGTCTGTTTGTCGATGACGGACCTGCGAATACCGCGGCCGCTTCGGGTATGGGATTCCGGGTTCTTCTATATGATGTGAATACCGATCTGGCGGCAAAAGTGACGGAGGCATTGGAAGAATGGTAAAATTCGTAAGTCTTTCCAGCGGAAGCAACGGTAATTGTTATTATATAGGCAACGAGCATACGGCGCTGCTGATCGATGCCGGTATCGGCCCGCGTACTATCAAAAAACGTTTGCTCGAACACGGCATCTCTATGGAAACCGTTGAATTCGTGCTTGTCACACATGATCATATCGATCATATCAAGAGCTTAGGGTCCTTGGCGGAGCGTTTGCATTTGCCGGTATATGCTTCCGAAAAATTGCATGGAGCGCTCGAGAGACATTTTTGTACGCGCGGCAAACTGTCGGGATGCATCCGGAAAACGATACTGGATCGCCCCTGCGAATATAAAGGGGTCCGGTTCATTCCTTTCGAAGTGCCTCACGACGCTACCGAAACGGTAGGATATTATATCGATTTCTACGGGACCAAATTCACTTTTCTTACGGATGCGGGCGCTGTGACGGAATCGGTCATCAAGTATTGCAAAATGTCGGGACACCTGATATTCGAGGCCAATTACGATCTGAATATGCTGCTGAGGGGAAGTTATCCTCCGGATCTGAAGATAAGGATTATGGAAGGCCACGGTCACTTGAGCAACGAACAGACGGCCTCCGCCCTTAAAATCATCTACCACCGGGATCTGAGCCATATTTTTTTATGCCATTTGAGCGAAAACAACAATACTCCCGCCGTGGCATACGATACCATAGCGAAAGGGTTGTCCGATATAGGCGTAAAAGTGGGGACCGATGTCGCCCTTACCTGCCTTCCCCGCAGGCAATCGTCCCAGCTGTTCACCTTTTAAGCCTTACCGGATCCGGAACCGATATTTGCGTTTTTTGCATTGACGGATGCTTTGTACGGATATTAAAAAAGGGAATGACTTCTATTTCTGGTCATTCCCTTTTCCATGTTTTCCCGGGTCACTCCCGGATTATGCCGATTTCCGGAAAAACCGTTTCTTCCGGAAATGGGTTTCTACAGTTTCGGACCGGCTGCAACCAAAGCTTTTCCGGCAGCGTTACCGGTGAATTTATTGAAGTTCTTGATGAAGCGTCCGGCCAGGTCTTTCGCCTTTTCGTCCCACTGCGCAACATCCTGATAAGTGTCGCGCGGATCGAGGATCTTAGGATCCACTCCCGGCAGGGAAGTAGGGATCGTCAGGTTGAAATAAGGGATGGTCTTGGTAGGAGCTTCATTGATGGAACCGTTCAGTATGGCATCGATGATTCCGCGGGTATCCTTAATGGAAATACGTTTCCCTGTTCCGTTCCAGCCGGTGTTTACTAAATAAGCCTTCGCACCGGATTTTTCCATCTTCTTCACTAATTCTTCCCCGTATTTGGTAGGGTGCAAAGAAAGGAACGCCGCCCCGAAGCATGCGGAGAAAGTAGGGGTCGGTTCGGTAATACCGCGTTCCGTACCGGCCAGTTTGGCGGTAAATCCGGAAAGGAAATAATATTTGGTCTGTTCCGGAGTCAGTATGGAAACCGGAGGCAGTACGCCGAAAGCATCTGCAGACAGGAAAATCACTTTTTCTGCGGCAGGAGCCTTGGAAACCGGTCTTACAATATTCTTGATATGGTCGATCGGATAGGAAACGCGGGTATTTTCGGTTACGCTTTTATCGTTGAAATCGATTTTGCCATTGGCATCCACCGTTACGTTTTCGAGCAAAGCGTTGCGTTTGATAGCATTGTAAATATCCGGTTCCGCCTCTTTGGAAAGATTGATGACCTTGGCGTAGCATCCGCCTTCGAAATTGAATACGCCGTCATCGTCCCAACCATGCTCGTCGTCGCCGATAAGCAAACGTTTAGGGTCGGTAGACAAAGTGGTCTTGCCTGTTCCGGACAAACCGAAGAAAATGGCGGTGTTTTTGCCGTTCATATCGGTATTGGCAGAGCAGTGCATGGAAGCCATGCCCTTTAAAGGAAGAAGGTAGTTCATAATGGAGAACAGCCCTTTTTTCATTTCTCCCCCGTACCAGGTATTGAGAATTACCTGTTCGTTGGAGGTCAGGTTGAATACGGTAGCGGTCTCGGAGTTGAGGCCCAACTCTTTATAGTTTTTCACCTTGGCTTTGGAAGCATTGAAGGAGACGAAATCCGGTTCGCCGTAATCGGCCAGTTCCTCTTCCGTAGGGCGGATGAACATATTTTTCACGAAATGGGCCTGCCATGCCACTTCCATAATGAAACGCACTTTCAGGCGGGAGTTTGGATTCGCCCCGCAGAAAGTATCCATTACATACAGTCTCTTGCCGGACAGTTCCTTGACAGCCAAATCTTTCAACGCTTTCCAGGTTTCCGGGGAGGTAGGCTTGTTATCGTTTTTATATTCATCTGAAGTCCACCAGATGGTGTCTTTGGAAGTATCGTCCAATACGAAAAATTTATCTTTAGGGGAGCGCCCGGTATAGATTCCGGTCATTACGTTTACAGCTCCGAGTTCGGTAATCGTTCCTTTATCATAACCGGTGAGGCCCTCTTTGGTTTCCTCTTCAAAAAGGGTTTCGTAGGAGGGGTTGTGGAGAATTTCCTTCACATCGGTAATTCCGTACTTGCTTAAATCTATTTTTGACATAATAAAGTTAATTTAATTTTTTATGAATTCTTTTATTTTTATCCTAATATTCCAAGATGCAAAGATAGATATAAAAACTAAAATCATGAGCAATCTTCCTACAAAATTCTTGCCGAAAAACCGACAAAACTGAACGAAACGGAAAATGCAGAAATACAATATGATAAGAATCGATCCGGTCTTAATTCGAAATTAGAAAGGCTGTCGGGATTATTATTGAAAGGAATTCGATATTTTTGTAAAAGAAAAAACGGAGACGGAATGATAAAGGAGATTTTGAAAAGATATTGGGGTTATGACGAGTTCAGACCCATGCAGGAGGAGATTATTTCCGCTATTTTGAACGGGGAGGATACGTTGGCGCTCATGCCTACGGGTGGAGGGAAGTCCGTGTGTTTTCAGGTGCCGGCCATGGCCAAGGAAGGGATCTGCTTAGTGGTGTCTCCGTTGATCGCTCTGATAAAGGATCAGGTACAGAATCTGAATGCCAGAGGGATGAGGGCGCTGGCGGTGTATTCGGGCATGAATTATCATCAGATAGATGTAGCTTTGGATAATGCGATATACGGAGATTATAAATTTTTATATGTATCGCCCGAAAGGCTCCAGACGCCTTTGTTCCAGGAAAGGGTGCAGAAAATGAACATCAACTTCTTGGTGGTGGATGAAGCGCACTGTATTTCCCAATGGGGATATGATTTTCGTCCTTCCTACCTGGAAATCAAAGAAATAAAAAAACATATAGGGAAGGTCCCGACGGTTGCCCTGACGGCTACCGCCACGAAAAAGGTGGCGGAGGATATAATGCGGCATCTGGAATTCGAAAGGCCCCATGTCATTTCGTCCGGGTTCCGGCGGCCGAATTTGTCGTACGTGGTAAGGGAAACGGACGATAAATACGGAAACATCCTGCGGATATGCCGGGCTGTGCAGGGTTCGGGAATCGTTTACGTGCGGGAGCGCAAAAAGACCGAAGAGATCGCGGGTTTCCTCAGGGGACAGGGAATCGCAGCCGACTTTTATCATGCCGGCCTGAGCAAGGAAATGCGCTCGATCAAACAGGACGGATGGAAAAAAGGAGAGATCAGGGCGATCGTAGCCACCAACGCATTCGGTATGGGAATCGATAAGCCGGACGTGCGTTTTGTGATTCACTACGATCTGCCGGATTCCATTGAAGCGTATTTTCAGGAAGCGGGCCGGGCCGGCCGGGACGGATTGCGCTCTTATACTACGTTGCTGTGGAATCGTTCCGATTTGAACCGTCTCAGACAAATACATAACGTAACATATCCGTCGGTAGAATATATCAAAGATATCTATCAGAAAGTCTTTATCTATTTGCAGATTCCCTATGAAGCGGGAAAGGAAAGCGTCAACAAGTTCGATCTGGCCGGATTCGCCCGGAAATTTTCGCTGAATGCGGTATCGGCTTATTATGCCATTAAATATATAGAGCAGGAAGGTTACTGGGAACTGACGGACGAGATCGACAATCCGTCCCGGATCACCTTTATCGTAAACCGGGATGAATTATATAAAGTGCAGCTGAACGACGTGGAGTTGGACACGTTCATCAAATCCCTTTTGCGTCTTTATACGGCCTTGTTTTCCCGTCTGACGGCCATCGATGAAGAATATATCGCCAAAGTTACATTCGACAGTGCGGAAGGAGTGAAAGACAAACTGAAAAGACTGTCGAAGATGCGGGTCATCAAATATATTCCCCGCGTGAGAACCCCTCTGATCATCATGAACTACGAGAGGCTGTTGGAGTCCAATTTCTATCTCTCTCCCGGGCGTTATACGGAAAGGAAAGAAATGTTTAAGCAGAGAATAGAAGCCATAATAGAGTTCGCCCGGAACGATACGGTATGCCGCAGCCGGCAGTTGATAGAGTATTTCGGGCAGCCGGCCGGAGAAGATTGCGGGATTTGCGATGTCTGCATTGCCGCCGGGAACCGCTTGCGGGAAGGGGAGAGGAGAAAGGAGATAGCCTATGACATTCTGCGCTTTCTGCGGGAGCAAAGAGAAAAGGAGCTGCCGGTATCCTTGCAGGAGATAGAAGTACTCGCCGGGGACGAATCCGGATTTTATCTATCGGTTCTGCGCGAACTGGCCGACCGGGGAACGGTAACGGTGGAGGGAGAATCGGTACGGTACGAGGGGTCCCGTTAACGGGTAACGAATTTTTCCAGCTCCGTATAGAGCCTTTGTACCGGAAGGCCCATGATATTATAGAAAGAGCCTTCTATTTTCAGCAGACCGATATAACCGATCCATTCCTGCACTCCATACGATCCGGCCTTGTCGAAAGGTTTGTAATGATCTATATAATAATCTATTTCTTCATCTGAAATTTTATTGAAATAGACATCGGACGAGGAGGTGAAACTGATTTCCTTATCGAGGCTCCGTATGCAGACTCCTGTCAGGACGGTGTGCTTGTTGTTCTGCAGCAGGCGAAGCATTTCCACGGCCTCCTCCCGGCTTTTGGGTTTTCCGAGTATCCGCTCCTGACAGTAAACAAGGGTATCGGCGGTTATCAGGATATCGTCTTTTCCCAACGGACGGGGATATGCCCGGGACTTTCCGCAGGCAAGATATTCCGGAATCCGGCGGATCTCCAATCCGTCGGGATAGAACTCGTCGAAACGGGTCTCCGTATCTACCGTATAATCGATTCCGAGTCCGGACATCAGCTCCCTGCGGCGGGGGGATCCGGAAGCAAGAATGATTTTTTTGTCTTTAAGTTTGTCTATCAACAACATGTATGGAAATAATTAATCGGTCGCAATTTGGGATATCCGTACATATATCGGAAGCGGGAACCGTATATTATCCGGAGTAGGCCTCCGGGTCGAATTGCCAGTCTCCGTGGATTTTAAGCACCTGCTCTATCAGATCCCGCACGCATCCGTGTCCTCCCGGATAAAGGGATACATAGTCGCAGACGTCTTTTACCTCGGGAACCGCATCCGCTGGGCATACGGCCAGCCCGCAAACTCTGAGAACGGGAATATCGGGAAGATCATCGCCCACGAATGCCACTTCCGAGGGATCCAATGAGTATTTTTTACAGAAAAGCAGGAAATCAGGCACTTTATTGCGGGATTTGAGGTATATTTCATTTACTCCTATAGGGGCGAAACGCTTCCGGATGGATTCGGAAGTTCCGCCCGTAATGATCGCCGTGGGATAATTGTGCAGGACTGCCATCCGCAGCCCGAATCCGTCTTTGGAATCGTGTTGCCTGAGCAGGTCTCCGTTTTCCGTTGCCAGCACTTTTCCGTCCGTAAATACTCCATCTACATCAAAGGCGAAGGCCCTTATATTCTTCAGCTTCGTTTTATAATTGCTCATCTCTTATATTATTGTATCGATTACCCGACTCTGCCATCGGGATCTTTATATTTTTCCATTATCTGCCGCGTAAGCAGCCTGTACACCTGCGCCGCATCCTCTTTGCCGGCGGATTCGAGCAGTTTCAGGTGTTTTTCTATCGTTTGCAGGTCTTTCCGCCGGGCCGGGCCGGTTTGCGCCGACTGCGGTTTTTGCAAAAACGCCTTGCGCACGGTTTCTATCGCGCAGGGAAGCAGTAAAGTAAAATCCGGACAGGAAATATCGTAAGCCAATCCCAGCAGATGATTGATGAAATTGGTCGCAAAAACGGCGGCGGCGTGCATTTGCAGCCGTTTCCGGGAATCGCATATCTTATATTCCGCCTTGAGGCTCCGGACCAGTTCCATAAGTCTGGCTTCGCCTTCCGGCCCGGATGCTTCTATCAGAAACGGTATCATTCTTATATCCAAATCCTTATTTCGGCTCAAAGTCATCAGGGGATAAAATACGCCGTAATTTCCGCCCGTTTGCCGTAATACGGACATGGGAACGGCTCCGCTGGTGTGGACAATGAGGGATTTCCTGTTTTTCAATAATGCGGCGGTTCCCTCGAGGGCATCGTCCGATACGGCTATCACGATGATATCCGAATCCGGAATATCTTCTATCCGGTTCGTAGCAAACGCTTTGCTCCTGTGCCGTTTAAGGGCTCTTACCACTTGTTCGGCCTTTTCCGCACTGCGGTTGCAGATACATTCTACCGTATGTCCCGACAGATGAAAGGCTATCGAGAGCCTGAATGCGACATTTCCCGCACCTATGAAAGAAAGGGTACTCATCACGCTACGGTTTTCCGGTATGTATTTAAATCGGAAAAAGCCCTGAGTCCTTTTATCAAAGACTCTCGGGCTTTAAAGGTACTTGCCTGATCTTTCATAAATTATGCTTCTTCCAGGTGTTCTTCCCTGATGGACTGGAACGCAGCCATATCTTCCGGTCTGAAATTGGAGATATAGGCATATCTTTCTTCATTCCATGCCTGGGATTTATTGGTGAAAATCTCCGTCGATTTTATAAAATTGGAATTCGACTGGGAATCTGTCAGCAATAAATAGGACATGATGATATGGGACGCCATTTCCACCAACCTTCTGGCATGAAAATCCAGATACTCGTTTCCTTTGTCCGCTACTAACGCACAAGCCTGTTCATACTGGTCCGTCATGGCGATCAGTTTCTTTTTGAGCATTTCGAATTCCGGTCTTACCGCCTTTTGCTGATATTCGCGGATCAGAGCCAGATAAGAGCCATTGGTGACGTACCGGATAGCGGCAACCACCTGCAGCTGGGAGGTCCCTTCATAAATGGTGGTAATGCGGGCGTCGCGGTAAATCCTCTCTACGGGATACTCTTTCATGAATCCGGAGCCTCCGTGTATTTGAATGGCGTCATAGGCATTCTGGTTGCAGTATTCGCTGGACATCATCTTCAGCATCGGAGTAAGCATGTCCGCATATTTATTATATAATTTGGATTCCTGCCTTTCTTCCGGAGTGAGCTTTCTTTCCTCTGCCAGCGCATTATAGGCTTTATACAGATCCACAAACCGGGTGGTTTCGTACAGAAGCGCCCTGGATGCCTGCAATTTGGCCTTCATAATCCCCAGCATTTCATAAACTGCCGGAAAGTTTATTATTTCCTTTCCGAACTGCGCCCTTTCTCCGGCATATTTGAGGGCTTCCCTGTAAGCGGCTTCGGAAATACCCACCGACTGGGCGCCTACTCCTAACCGGGCTCCGTTCATCAGAGACATTACATATTTGATAAGGCCTAATTTCCGGTCGCCGATCAGTTTGGCGGGAGCGTTTTTGAATACCAATTCGCACGTAGGGGAACCCTTTATTCCGAGTTTGTTTTCGATACGTCTTACGGTTATTCCGCCCCAGGCTTTGTCATGGACAAAATAGGAGAGACCGCGGCCGTCCTTGGTACCTTCTTCGGAACGGGCCAGTATCAGTTTGATCTGGGCATCAC
This sequence comes from uncultured Bacteroidales bacterium, assembly GCA_947630665.1. Taxonomy (GTDB): domain Bacteria; phylum Bacteroidota; class Bacteroidia; order Bacteroidales; family UBA932; genus Egerieousia. The sequence goes on from CANRID010000002.1 coordinate 67,841, forward strand.
CGTTGGTGATGAACCGTTTCACTCCATTGAGCATCCACATTTGCTTTTGTTCGTTCCAGGTAGCCTTGAGCATCGCCGCCTGCAGATCGGAACCTGCATCCGGTTCGGTCAGGTCCATCGAACAGGTGTCTCCTTTGTTGATACGGGGGAGAAATTCCGCCTTGATTTCCCGGGAAGCGAATTCATTAATGGTTTCGGCACAATCCTGCAACCCCCATATATTAGCAAAACCGGTATCCGCGCGGGATACGATCTCGGCAGCCATCACATAGGGAACCATGCTGAAATTCAATCCGCCGAACTCCCGGGGCAGGGCCATTCCGTATAACCCGGCCTTTGTGAGTACTTCCTGATTCTGTTGCGTACCGGCGGCATACGTTACACGGCCGTCTTTACATACGGGACCTTCGTGATCGACGGACTCGGCATTGGGTGCAATCACGTCCCCGCAGATTTCACCCATGATCTCCATTATCTTGTCGTAGGAATCTATGGCATCTTCCACATTGGCCGGAGCATAGTCGTACCGGCCGAAATCCTTGAAGCCGTTCTCTTTCAGTTCAACGATCTTATTCATCAGAGGATGTTGAAACTGGAATTTCAAATCCGAATTATCTTTATAAAAATTAGCCATAACTATTTGCTGTGTTTTTTGTAAGATGCAATCATCTTGGGTAATACTTCATTTAAATCTCCTATGACCGCATAATCGGCTATCTGATGGATAGGGGCGTCTGGATCGCTATTTATGGAAATTATCATGGAGGACTGGTCCATTCCGGCCGTATGCTGGATCTGTCCGGAGATCCCTACCGAAATGAACAGTTTGGGACGGACCGTAACTCCGGTCTGCCCGATCTGCCTTTCGTGATCCGCAAACCCTGCATCTACTGCGGCCCTGGAAGCGCCCACTTCCGCGCCGAGTACTTTGGCCAAGTCGAAGATCAGCCGGAAATTTTCCCTGCTGCCTACTCCGTAGCCGCCCGCCACTATGATCTGCGCTCCCTTGATATCGATTTTCTTCTCCTCTATATGCCTTTCGATGATGGATACGGCAAAATCAGTATCCATCAATATCTTATTGATGTCTATTTTCTTTACAGCCCCTTTTTCCGGCACCGCGAGCGGTTCTTTTTTCATGACGCCTTCCCTGACGGTGGCCATTTGCGGACGATGCTCCGGATTTACGATGGTGGCGATAATATTGCCTCCGAAAGCGGGACGGATCTGGTACAGCAGATTTTCATATTCTTTCCCTTTATCCGTATGGCCGCCTATTTCCAAGCCGGTACAGTCTGCGGTAAGTCCGCTATGGAGCGCGCTGGATACGCGGGGTGCCAAATCCCGTCCGATACTGGTCGCTCCGAAAAGGGCGATCTGCGGTTTTTCCTCTTTAAACAGCGCTATGGTAATGGCCGCATAAGGTAATGTCCTGTAGAATTCCAGTTTGGGATCGTCCGCCAGATGAACGGTTTTAGCCCCGTACCTGTAAAGTTCGTCCGCCAAGGGCGCCACGTTGCTTCCTATCAGCAGGGCTTCCGTATCGCAACCCAGAACGGAGGCCAGGGTTCTGGCTTTGGTAAGTAATTCCAGACTGACATCGCATAATTTCCCGTTATCCGTTTCGCAAAAAACTATAATGTTATTCATCTTTTTCCTTTTTTCAAATTAATTAAATCTCCTGAATCCGGATGATAATATCCCGGAATTAACCGATGGCATGGCTGGAAATCAATTCCACCATCAGAGAATCTATATCGGCATCGGAAGCGGTGTATTTTTTAGCTTCTTTGGCCTGCAGAACGATATTTTCGATTTTTTTGACTTTGGTAGGAGATCCCGACAGTCCGTAGCTGCTTTCGTCCCCCTCGATATCCTGAACTCCCCATTCCGTAATCTTGAGATGGTCGTTGCCCTCGAGCGGAAGCATATAACAAATCCCGTCGGAGCAATCTTCCGAGAGGGTTCTCGCATATTTATATTTCATCACCTGCTTGGCATTGCGCGGCCGGCAGACAGCTGCGGTAGCATGAACGGTAACCAACATCGGCAGCGGAGAGGAAACGATCTCGATTCCCCTTTCGAGCCTTCTCTTGATGGTTACCCGGTTATCGTCTATTTCCATTATTTCTTCTGCGTACGTTACCTGCGGAAGATTCAGTTTTTCCGCTACCTGGGGTCCTACCTGGGCGGTATCGCCGTCGATAGCCTGGCGTCCGGCGATGATAATATCCGGATGGAGTTTGCGCAAGGCCTGGGACAGGGCATAGGAAGTGGCCAAGGTGTCCGAACCGGCGAATTTCCGGTCGGACAGCAGAAAGCCTCCGTCGGCACCCCTATAAAGACCTTCTCTGATGATGTCGGCGGCTCTGGAAGGTCCCATAGTCAACAGGAACACCTGCGTTTGAGGATACCGGTCCTTAATGCGCAAGGCCTGCTCCAGAGCGTTCATGTCTTCCGGATTGAAAATGGCGGGAAGAGCAGCCCGGTTTACGGTTCCGTCTTCTTTCATTGCATTCTTTCCTACATTGCGGGTATCCGGCACTTGTTTTGCCAGGACGACAATTTTCAATGTTTTATTCATAATAAATTTCTTTCTACGCTTTGGCATTCGGAGAACCAAAGCCCATTGGAATATTACTAATAGGTTCGTTGTTCAGTCGTATCGTTCCGAATTGGTTTTCGAATTTATCCATATTGTCCCGCAGCGCCTGAAATAATCTTTTGGCGTTTTCGGGCGTCATAATAATACGATCGGTAACCCGGGCCTTGGGCATACCCGGAAGGAAGTTAATGAAATCCAGAATGAATTCGTTGGATGAATGCGTAATAATAGCCAGATTGGCATAGGACCCTTGCGCTGTTTCATTGGTTAATTCGATGTCCAGTTTGTTGTTATCAACTTCCATCTCCAATATAAATAAATTTTCGATGTGCAAATATACTATAATATTTTCTTAAAATAGAATTTTGCCACATATTTAAAATACTTAACTTTGCGGAATCGTTTTTTTCACAACCTAATTAGAAGTGTAATTATTTATATGGAAATTCCCGCTAAATACAATCCGGCAGCCGTGGAAGACAAATGGTATTCCTATTGGTTGAAAAATAAGTTTTTCCATTCGGAACCAAATGAAAAAGAACCTTATACGATAGTAATTCCGCCGCCTAACGTGACAGGAGTGCTGCATATGGGGCACATGCTGAACAATACCATTCAGGACGTATTGGTCAGAAGGGCCCGGATGAAGGGTAAAAATGCGTGCTGGGTACCGGGAACCGATCACGCTTCGATTGCCACCGAAGCGAAAGTCGTTGCCAAGCTCAAGGCGGAGGGCATCGAAAAAAGTTCCCTCACGCGCGAAGAGTTTCTCACGCATGTCTGGGAATGGAAAGAAAAGCATGGCGGAATCATCCTGGAACAATTGAAGAAGTTGGGCGCTTCCTGCGATTGGGACCGGACCAAATTCACCATGGATGCTCCCATGAGCCGGGCGGTTATCAATACTTTCGTATATTTTTATAAAAAAGGACTTATTTACCGCGGAGTGCGGATGGTCAACTGGGATCCGGAAAGCCTGACGGCGGTAAGCGATGAGGAGGTGATCCATCGGGAAACAAAATCGAAACTATATTATCTAAGGTATTACCTCTCGGAAAACGGCAAGCCTTCCGGCCGGTATATCGTTATCGCCACAACGCGTCCGGAAACCATTATGGCGGATGCGGCCGTGTGCGTCCATCCTCAGGACGAAAGATACAAAGACCTGAAAGGCAAAAAGATACTGATACCTTTAATAGATAAGGAAATCCCTGTCATAGAGGACAGTTATGTAACTATGGATTTCGGGACGGGTTGTCTGAAAGTGACTCCCGCCCACGATATCAACGACTATGAAATCGGATTGCGCCACAAACTGCCGGTGCTGGATATTATCGACGAACACGGGAAATTGAATGAAAAAGCGCGGATTTTAGTGGGGGAAGACCGGTTCGCGGCACGTAAAAAGATCGTGGAAATGCTCCGGCAGGGAGGATATTTGGAAAAAGAGGAAGATTATATTTCCCAGGTGGGATATTCCGAACGCACCAATGCGGTGATCGAACCCCGGTTGTCGCTGCAATGGTTCCTGAAAATGGAATCTTTAGCAAAGAAGGCCCTCGAATATGTGGAGAGCGATACGATCCGTCTGATTCCCGACAAATTCAAAAACACGTACCGTCACTGGATGGAAAACGTAAAGGACTGGTGCATTTCCCGTCAGCTTTGGTGGGGGCAGCGCATACCGGCGTATTACCTGCCCGGAGGCGAATTCGTAGTGGAACCGGATGAAGAAACGGCGATAGAGGCAGCCCGCAAGATCGATCCATCGGTGAAGGCGGAAGATCTCCGGCAGGATGAGGATGTACTGGATACATGGTTTTCCTCCTGGCTGTGGCCTGTTTCCGTATTTGATCCGGAAAAGCCCGGGTTTCCCGACAGAAAACCGAACAGGGAGCTGGCTTATTATTATCCGACCAACGATCTGATTACGGCGCCCGAGATCCTTTTCTTCTGGGTGGCCCGGATGATCATGGCGGGAAACGAATTCACCGGAAAAATACCTTTTGAAAACGTATATCTGACCGGTATCGTCAGGGATAAATTGGGAAGGAAAATGTCCAAGTCCTTGGGAAATTCGCCCGATCCCATCAAACTGATGGAAAGCTACGGAGCGGACGGTGTCCGGGTGGGAATGCTGCTGTGCAGCTCGGCCGGGAACGATATCCTTTTCGATGAGAGCCAGGTGGAACAGGGAAGAAATTTCGCCAATAAAATATGGAACGCATACCGGTTGGTGCAGGGTTGGGAGACGGATGAAAATGAAATGCAGCCCGAATACGCGGCATTGGCGGTGAAATGGTTCGAGAACCGTCTCAACAAGGCTATCGGCCAGATAGAGGACCATTTCAGGAAATTCAGGCTGTCGGATTCCTTGATGACCGTATATAAACTGTTTTGGGATGATTTCTGTTCCTGGTATCTGGAAATCGTCAAACCGGGATTCCGGGCGAAAATGGATTCCGCCACCTACGGGACTACCGTAAAGTTTTTCGACTCGCTTTTGAAATTACTGCATCCGTATATGCCTTTTATAACGGAAGAATTGTGGCAGAATCTGAAAGAGCGCAAAGATGGAGAAACGCTGATGTTAGAGCGAATGCCCGAGGAAGCTCCTTATTCGGAAGAGCTGCTGGCCTCTTTCGATGTAGCGGCTCAGGCGGTTATGAATATCCGGAATATCCGGCAGTCGAAGAATATCTCCCCGAAAGAACCGTTGGAATTGCACGCCGGACTGCCTTATAAAGACGAAATGGGTCCGATTATACGGAAACTGGCCAATGTTTCCGCTATCCGGGTGCTGCCGAAATTGGAGACGGATGCCCGGGGCGTTAACTTTATGGTCGATACCATAGAATTTTTCGTGCCGTTGAAAAATTTTATAGACGTGGAAGCGGAGGTGGCTAAAATGAAAGCCGAAATGGAATACCTGGAAAAATTCCTGAAAACGGTAAACGGTAAACTATCCAATGAGAAATTTGTTCAAAATGCACCGGCGGCCGTAGTGGAGATGGAACGGAAAAAAAAGAGCGACGCCGAAATGAAGATAGAAAATTTAAAGAACAGGATATGCATTCTTACAAAGGCTTGAGTACCGCACAAGCCGAGGAGAACAGAGCGAAATTCGGAACAAATGACCTGACTCCTCCTCCGCGGGAGAGTTGGGTCAAATTGTTATTGAGCAAATTCAACGATTCCATTATAAGGCTGCTGTTGGTCGCGACGGTTCTTTCTCTGATTACCGGATATTTCCACGGATCCATGGTGGAAAGTTTCGGAATCATGATCGCCGTAGTGCTGGCCACCTTTTTGTCATTCTTCAATGAATATAAGGCGGGAAAGGAGTTCGATATCCTAAACCGCATCAACGACCGCACCCCGGTGAAAGTATATCGCGACGGTACGGTCCACCGGATTCCCAAAAACGAACTGACGGTAGGGGATGTGGTGATTTTGGAAAGAGGGGATGAAATCCCTGCGGACGGGAGATTGCTTACTTCCCTGGATTTGAGCGTAAACGAATCATCGCTCAACGGAGAATCGGTCGCTTCTTCCAAAACTCACGTGCAGACGGATGATTTTAAGGGAGCGTATTCTCCCAATCATGTCTATCGGGGAACCGTGGTAATGGAAGGGGAAGGGATTTTTGAAGTGACGGCGGTAGGAGATAAGACCGAAATCGGAAAGACGGCCCGGCAGGCGAGCGAGCTTACCGGAGCGGAAACTCCTTTGAATAAACAGCTCAAAAAACTGAGCGATGCGATAGGAAAAGCGGGATTCATCATTGCGGGAATCACATTTATCGCGTTAGTCTCGAGGGATCTCATATTGGGAGTACTCACCTTTTCGCCCACGCTGGATAATTTTTCCATTTTGCTGAGTTTTTTCATGATCGCCGTTACGCTTATTGTGGTGGCGGTACCGGAAGGACTGGCTATGAGCGTTACGCTGAGTCTGGCTTATAGTATGCGCAGGATGACCGCCGGCCATACGTTGGTAAGAAAAATGCACGCTTGCGAGACGATGGGGGCCGCTACCGTGATTTGCACCGACAAAACGGGTACTCTTACCCAGAACCGGATGCAGGTGCAGTATTCTTCCCGCAATCCCGACCTTTGTCTGGCCCGGGAAGCGGCACTCAACTCCACGGCCATGCTGGAACAAACGGGAAACGGCTATGCGACTGTCGGGAATCAAACGGAAGGGGCCATTTTGTCCTATCTGAAAGAGAAAGGTTTCGATTATGAAAGCATACGCGAAAACGGGAGGATTCTCCAGCGGATGCTTTTCAATACGGAACGCAAGTATATGGCGACGTTAGTCGCTTCGGAAGAGACCGAAAAGACGGTTCTTTATGTCAAGGGGGCGCCGGAGATCATCATTGCAAAATGCAACCGACTGGCAGATAGCGATATGGATAAAAACGGAGCCGACTTCGATCCTCAAAAGATGTCGGACCGGGTAAAGGAGTATCAGGCGCGGGGAATGCGTTGTCTGGCTTTTGCCCGTGCGGAGATAGGAGGGGATGCGGCGCGGCGTCCGATCTCGGAATTGGCGGAGAATATTCCGCTGGCATACTCGGGATTCGTGGCGATTGCCGACCCTATCCGGGAAGATGTGCCTTATTCCATGCGCCAGTGCCTGAATGCGGGAATAAAGGTGAAAATCGTGACCGGAGATACAGCCCTTACGGCTGTGGAGATTGCCCGGCAAGCCGGATTATGGACGGATGAAGATACCCGGGAGCAGAGCATTACGGGAGCGGAATTCGAAGCGCTTCCCGACAGTGCAGCCAAGGAAACCGCCCGTAGGATAAAGGTTATGGCGCGGGCCCGTCCGGAAGACAAGATGCGGTTAGTCAGACTGTTGCAGGAAGATGGAGAGGTGGTTGCGGTTACGGGGGACGGAACGAATGACGCTCCCGCGCTCAATTATGCCGACGTGGGTCTGGCAATGGGATCGGGAACGGCTGTGGCTAAAGAGGCCAGCGACATAATATTGTTGAACGACTCTTTTACCAGCGTGACGAGTGCCGTTAAATGGGGAAGATCCATTTACCTGAATATACAGAAATTCATTCAATTCCAGCTTACCATCAATGTAGTGGCCCTTCTGACAGCCTTGGCGGGTCCGTTTATAGGAATAGAATTCCCTTTGACGGTAACGCAGATGCTCTGGGTGAATCTGATTATGGATACCTTCGCCGCGCTGGCTTTGGCGACCGAACCGGCGTATGATTTCGTAATGGAGAAGAAACCGCGCGGAGTGAATGACTATATCGTCACTCCCGCCATGCAGAGGAATATTATTGTGGCCGGAGCGGTTTTCTTGGTATTTTTGTTCGCTTTGCTGCTGTACTTTAACCGGAACGGCAATATCTCCACTTACGAATTATCTTTCTTTTTCACTTTTTTTGTGATGCTTCAATTCTGGAATATGTTTAATTCCAGAACGTTGGAAGGGAATCAGTCTGCTTTTTACAAAATAGGGAAAAACAAATCTTTTCTGTTTATTGCGGCAATTATATTAACTTTACAATTTGTAATAGTGGAATTCGGAGGCGATTTCTTCCGGACAGCTCCGCTAAAGGCTACCGACTGGATCCTGATCATCGCCGGCACTTCGCCGGTATTATGGATCGGAGAACTGATCCGGTACCGGAAAAGGAAAAGCAGAAAAAGATAAACGAATATGATCATTTTTCAAACATGGGCCGAAGTCAGGTATTATGAAACGGATCTGATGGGGATCGTGCATCATTCCAATTATATACGATATTTCGAATACGGAAGGCACAAATTATTGCAGGATCTGAACATACCCGTGGCCGAGATCGAGGCGGCAGGAATCATGATGCCCGTTGTATCGGTAACTTGCCGGTATAAGGCTCCGGCAAAAATGGGAGATACCTTACGGATCGTTACCATTATAGACAAAATGCCTGCAGCCAAGATCGTCGCCCGTACGGAAATCTATAACGGGGATTTGCTCATCTGCAACGGCGAGGTAACGGTGGGTTTCATCCATGCGGATACCCGCAAACCGACGCGGGCCCCGGAAATGCTGCTGGAAAAAATGCGTCCGTATTTTTGTGAAAATAATTTAAAAAATTAAGAAAATGAACCATTTATTATTATTCGGGAACTTAGGGATCGGGGAGATTGTCATCATCGCCTTTTTGATTTTGCTCTTGTTCGGAGGCAAAAAAATTCCCGAGCTGATGAAAGGGATCGGCAAAGGCGTGAAAAGTTTTAAGGACGGAGTGAACGGGATAGAAGAAGAATTGAATTCCGACAATGCCTCCGTTTCCGACAACCAGAAGAAAATCGATAAAAAATAATTCCGTTTCCATTTAAATTTATCTGTCGGTGAGCCAGGAGATGACATTTTGGGAGCATCTGGATGAATTCCGGAAAGTGCTTTTCAAGTCTGCCATAGTGGTGATAGTGCTGATGGCGGGGATTTTTGCCGCAAAAGATTTTGTGTTCGATACCATCGTTCTGGGGCCGTCCGATTCAAATTTCATTTTATACGAAGCCATAAACCGGGTGTTGGGAATGCTACGGCTGCCCGGACTGGAGCCTTTTAAAATAAATTTGATAAATATCGAATTATCGGCCCAGTTCTTTATCCATATCAGCACCTCTTTTTATCTGGCGTTAGTAGTGGCTACTCCCTATCTGCTTTACCAGCTCTGGACATTCGTGAAGCCGGCTTTATATGAAAATGAAAAAAAAGCGGTGGAAAAGGCTTTCGGATTCGCCTCCATCTTATTTTTCGTAGGTATTCTGACCGGATATTATCTGATATTTCCCTTGACCTTTCGTTTTTTAGGAACTTACCAGGTCAGCCAGGAGGTGGCCAACCAGATATCCCTGCAATCTTATATGTCCATGTTTATCTGGATGATACTGATTATGGGAATTGTTTTTGAAATGCCCGCTTTAGCGGCCATCCTTTCCCGGATGGGCATCCTGAGCAAAAGTTTTCTGAAAAAGTACCGCCGGCACGCCTTTATTTTCTTAATAATCGTCGCCGCCTTTATTACTCCTTCCAGCGACCCGTTTACCTTAATGTCGGTAGGACTGCCCTTATATATGTTGTACGAATTAAGTATTTTGGTTTGCCGTGATTTCAATAAATAATCTGACCGTATCGTTCGGAGGCTTCACTTTGCTGAACGATATCAATTTTCATATCAGCGATAATGACCGGATCGGTCTTGTGGGGAAAAACGGAGCGGGAAAATCCACATTGCTCAAATTGATTCTGGGGATAAACGCTCCCACTTCCGGCCGCATCCTTGTTCCGCAGGGTCTCAAAATAGGGTATCTTCCGCAACAAATGGAGCATGCGAAGGATAAAAGCGTTATGGATGAGGCCCTGACCGCTTTTTCCGAATTGTTCGGCCTCCATGAGGAAATAGACCGGATCGGGGTGGAGCTGGCTACGCGTACGGATTATGAAAGCAAGGAATACGGGAATCTTATCGTCCGGCTGAACGATTTGAACGACCGGATTTCCATCCTGGAATCCGAATCCGCCGAATCTCAGGCGGAACGGGTGCTATTGGGTTTGGGATTCAAACGGGAAGAGCTGGGAAGACCGACCGCCACTTTCAGCCAGGGATGGAATATGAGGATTGAATTAGCCAAGGTATTGCTGCGCAAGCCGGATGTCCTGTTGCTGGACGAGCCTACCAATCATCTGGATATCGAGTCCATCGAATGGTTCGAGGATTATCTGAAAAGTTTCCCCGGAGCGATCGTCCTCATTTCGCACGACAGGAAATTTTTAGACAATATCACCAAACGGACGGTGGAAATCATGCTCGGGAAAATATATGACTATAAGGTGCCTTATTCCCGTTATAAAGAGCTGCGCAAGGAACGCATGGAGCAGCAGAGGGCCGCTTATGAAAACCAGCAGCGGATGATCAGCAAAACGGAAGAATTCATAGAACGGTTCCGGTATAAAGCGACCAAAAGCAATCAGGTGCAGTCCCGGATCAAACAGCTTGAAAAACTGGACCGGATCGAAATCGATCAGGAGGATCGCTCCGCCTTGTCGGTAAAATTCCCGCCGGCCCCCAGAAGCGGCCAGGTTGTCTTCAAAGCCACGGATCTGAAAGTGGGATACGGACGGAAAGTGATTCTGCAAAATGTGAACATGACGGTGGAACGCGGCGAAAAGATCGCTTTCGTGGGAAGGAACGGCGAAGGAAAGACCACTCTGATGCGCGTCATTACCAAAGAATTGTTCCCGATGGAAGGCGAAGCCGCATTGGGGTATAACGTTTCCATGGGGTATTATGCGCAGAATCAGGAAGATATTTTAGATAAAAACGATACGGTATTCGGTACGCTGGATAAAATTGCGGTAGGGGATATACGCACCAAATTACGGGACATTCTGGCCGCATTCCTGTTCAAAGGCGAAGATATAGATAAAAAAGTGGCCGTATTGAGCGGGGGAGAGCGGGCGCGGTTAGCCATGGCCAAACTGATTCTCAAACCGCACAATTTACTGGCCTTGGACGAGCCTACCAACCACATGGACCTGCTGTCCAAAGACCTGCTCAAACAGGCGTTGCAGGCTTACGATGGCACCATCATAATCGTATCGCACGACCGGGATTTTTTAGACGGATTGGTGAATAAGATTTATGAATTTAAGGACGGTGCCGTCAAAGAACATTTGGGCGGCGTGAACGATTTCCTGGAACGGAAAAAACTCGAAAGTTTTAAGGAGCTGGAAAGAAAGGCTTCCGAAACGGCAGACGCCCGTTCTTTATCCGCCGAACCGGTTCCGGCGCCCCAAAGTCCGGAAAAGGGCAAAGAGGAAATCCTGCCGGACTATTCGGGTATGTCCTACCAGCAAATGAAAGAAAAGGAAAAGGAGAGGAGGAAGCTGAAAAATCGAATCGACCGCTGTGAAAAAGAGATCGCCGATCTGGAAAACAAATTGAAAGACCTGGAAAACAAATTGGGAACGGCTCTCGGGAGAGAGGAACTGGAAAAACTGACGGCGGAATATAAACGCTGCAAGGATGCTTTGGAAGAAAAAATGGAAGAGTGGATCGAACTGAAAGGATAAATTCCTTTTTAAATATGCAATAAATTAATAATCAACAGGTATCGGAAATGGAAAACAGGGAAGAGAAAATAGAGAGAATGAATTATTTGTTCGGGATGCATCCCGTATTCGAGGCTATATCGGCAGGAAAGAATATAGATAAAGTCTTTTTGAAAAAAGGTCTCGACGGGGAACAGTTCCGGCAATTGCTGGATTTGTTGCAGCAGAAGAATATACCTTTTCAATTCGTCCCTGTGGAAAGGTTGGACAGATTTACCCGGGGCCGGCATCAGGGAGTGGTGGCCCAGATTTCCATGATCGATTACGTTCCTATCGAGCAGGCCGTGGAATACGCCTTTCAAAAGACGGACAAGCCCCTGTTTCTTCTGTTGGACGGTGTGAGCGATGTCCGGAATTTCGGGGCGATCGCCCGCACGGCCGAATGCGCAGGGGTGAATTGCATAGTGCTGCCCGCCAAAGGAGGCGCCTCCATTACTCCCGACTCCATTAAAACATCCTCCGGCGCTCTTTTAACGATGCAGGTGAGCAAAGTGCCGAACTTGCGGACAGCCGTTTATTTATTGATGGAATCCGGTTTCCGGATCGTGGCGGCCACGGAAAAGGCTAACGAACATATCTATTCCGTAGATTTCAATGTCCCGACGGCCATCATCCTGGGTTCGGAGGACAAGGGCATTTCGGAGAATCTGCGCCGCCTGGCTACCTGCGAGGCGAAAATCCCGATGGCCGGTCATATCGGATCCCTGAATGTTTCGGCCGCCGCCGCAGTCGTTCTGTACGAAGCCGTGCGGCAACGGACAAAGTAAGGCCATCCTCGCGGAAGCCAAAATTACGGATTATCTTCTGAATTCGGCGCACAGGATAGCGGCCGCCGCCGCTACATTCAGCGATTCGCTCGAGGGAACGCCCTCCGGATAAGGCGGGATGAACAACCTTTCGGTAATAAGTGCGGCCGTCTCGGGTAAGATACCGCAGGATTCGCTTCCCATTACGATCAGCCCCTCTTTTTTCAAAGGCACATTATAGAGATTTTCCCCGTCTAAAAAGGTGCCATATACCGGCAGGGAGAGTTTTTGGAATTCCTTTATGACTTCCGGAAGAGATGCGTATATTACCTGCTTCCGGAATATGGCGCCCATAGTGGCCTGTACCACTTTTGGATTATAGATTTCCACGGAATCTTCCGAAGCGAAAACGGCATCTATTCCAAACCAGTCCGCCAGACGGATAATGGTTCCCATATTGCCGGGATCCCGGATTCCGTCCAACGCCAGAAACAGGGGAGCTTTGCGGAGTGCGGTATTCCCTCCGGAGGTGCTGGCTGCCGCACGGGAGAGCAGAGTGCAGATTTCGTCCGGAGCGGATTGTGCGGGCTGTTCTATGACGGCCAAAACCGGAGAAGGGGAGGAGAGGGCGGAGATCCGGCCCATCGCTTCCTTTCCGATTTCATCCGTCCGGTAAATTTCCCTGATGCTGAATGAGGATTTCAAGGCTTCCGATACCAATTTTTCCCCTTCCGCGATAAACAATCCGGTCTCGTCCCGGAATTTTTTCCGGGACAAAGAACGTATGAACTTGATCCTGTTGCTGGACAAAAGCGCCATATATGCATGTATTCCTTTATCTATCAGTATCCCAATATTTTCAGCATGGACTTATAGGTTTGTTCCTTACTGAAAAGCTTGGTGAAATACTCTCCGTTTTCGTCTTTGTCTATTATAATATGTTTGGGGGCCGGCTGCAGGCAATGCTGGATCCCTCCGAAACCCGCAATGGATTCCTGATAGGCACCGGTGTGGAAAAATCCTATATATAACGGATCTGTACGGTCCTTGATGGTAGGAAGGAAGATGGCGTTTGCATGGGCTTCCGCGTTATAATAATCCTGGGAATCGCAGGTAAGCCCTCCCAAAAATACGCGCTGGTATTGGCAATCCCATTTATTTATAGGCAGCAGGATGAATCTTTGCTTGATACCCCAGGTGTCGGGAAGGGTAGTCATAAAGGAACTGTCCACCATGTACCACCGTTCCCGGTCGTTCTGCTGTTTGATATCCAGCACCTGGAATATGGTAGCGCCGCTTTCTCCCACGGTAAAACTTCCGAATTCCGTAAAGATGTTCGGTTCCGGAACGCCCCGCTGCTGACACATGCTTTTGATCTGGGCGATGATCTCTTCCGCCATATATTCGTATTCATAATCCTGGATCAGGGAGTTTTTTATCGGGAAGCCACCTCCGATATTCAGGGAATCCAGATCCGGACATACCTGCTTCAGATCGCAGTAAACGCTTACGCATTTGGCGAGTTCATTCCAATAATATGCATTGTCCCGAATGCCGGTATTGATAAAGAAATGCAGCATTTTCAACGAAAATTTCGTGCTTTCTTTAATTTTGTTCATATAGAAAGGGACGATGTCGCTATAACGGATACCTAATCGGGAAGTATAAAACTCGAATTTCGGCTCTTCTTCCGCCGCAATGCGTATTCCGATCTTGGTGGGTTCTTTAATGCACAGATCCAGGTCTTCGAACTCCGTCATATTGTCTAAGATGGGAATGACATTGATCCATCCGTTATTCCTCATATTGGCGATATTTTCTATATACGTATCCTTTTTAAATCCATTGCAGATAATATACAGATCCTGGCCGATGATCCCTTCATCGTAGAGAGCTTCTATCAGATTTATGTCGAATGCGGAGGAGGTCTCCAGATGGATGTCGTTTTTAAGCGCCTCTTCCACTACAAATGAAAAATGAGAACTTTTGGTACAATAGCAATAATGGTAATCGCCTTTGTAATCCACTTTGGCCATGGCTACATTGAACATTCTTTTGGCCCGCTGGATCTGGCTCGATATTTTAGGCAGATACGTTATTTTTAGCGGAGTTCCATATTGTTCGATTACGTCCATCATGGGAATATCGTGAAAATACAATTCGCCGTCGATTACCTTAAATTCGTCTTGCGGAAACTCGAATGATTGTTCTATCAGATCGATATATTTGTTTTTCATTTCACAAATGTAAGTGAGTTGGTTGGCATTTATTTTACACAAGTAACTAAGTTACTTTTGAAAAATTAGGCGCAAATATATACAATATTTTATTTTTCATTCAAATTTTCCCAAGTTATTTGTTATATAATCGGACAGATTATAAAAAAAATACTAATTTTGCATAAATCGTAAAAGGAGCATGAGGTTTCTAAATGTCTGTAAGTTATATATCTATATACTTTTATCAGTCTTTGCTGGGGCTTGCAGCACCACGAAGGTAATTCCTCAGGGAGAAAGCCGTCTCAAAGCGAATAAAATCGTTATAGAGAATTCCGAAACCTATCCGGCTTCCGATCTTCAGCCTTATATCAAGCAAAAGCCCAATACTTATTTTGTTTTCGGATGGAATCCGTTTCTGAATATCTATAATTGGAGCAACGGGAAAAACAACGGATGGAACCGTTTCGTAAAAAAACTGGGGCAGGCGCCGGTCATATTCGATCCCAACCTGGTGGAAAGCAGCAAGCGGAATATGGATAACCACCTTGTTTATTTGGGCTATTACAATTCGACCATTACCGATACCGTCGTTACCAAAAAAAAGAAAACTACGGTTACTTACCGCATCCGGTTAGGAAAACAATATTATATAGACCAGGTGGAGTATATCATCCGGGACAGCGCCCTGCGTACCAAATTTTATGCGGATACCGCCCGGAGCATGATTAAAAAGGGAAATCTTCTATCGGAGAAAATGCTGGAGGACGAATCGCAGCGGATTGCAAAGATATTCAGGGATCAGGGTTATTACGGATTCACAAAAAACTATTTCTTTTTCGAGGCGGATACCCTTAAACAGAACGATTCGGCAAAGTTGCAGGTGCGCATAGAGGACTATACCCGGAATGAATACTCCAAAGATGGAAAGCCGCACCGGGTTTTTCATTTCGGAAACGTTTATATCAATCCCGTACGCAACTATAATCTTTTTATCCGGGCGGCCGGGCGGTTGTCGGACACATCGGATACCTCGGCCGTTGCGAATTCCTCCGCCGGCATATCCGGCCAGACGCCCATGCCCAGGCCGGCGAATGATACGGTCTTATTTAAAGGAATCAATCTGATTTACCGGGGCAAACCCCTGCTGCGTCCCAATGTGCTGGCTCATACCAACCGGATCAAGCCCGGCAGCCTTTATGACGAAAGCGCCGTGTCGAATACATATAACCGGTTTAGCAATCTGGGACTTTTCAGCAGCGTGAACATACAGGTCAACGAAGTCGATTCGGCTACCGTAGATTGCAGTATGAAATTGACGGCGTCCGATTTGCAGGGATATAAAATCAATCTGGAGGCTTCCAGCAATTCCAACGGACTTTTAGGAATTTCCCCGAAGATTTCCTATTTCTATAAAAACCTGTTCCGGGGAGGGGAATTGTTCAGCATAAGCTTAGGCGGAAATTTCCAATTCAAATTCAAGGACAAAGTCCGCTCTACGGAATTCGATGTTTCTACAAGCCTTAACGTGCCTGATTTTCTGTTGATTCCCGATAAATTATTTAAAAACGCCCAACAGCTTCCCCACACGGAAATTTCCTTTTCCTACAATTATCAGAATCGCCCGGAATATACCCGCAATATCATATCCGCCACGTACGGATATACCTGGAGCCGGAAGAACCGGTTCTTTTACAAAGTAAATCCGTTACAGGTAAATATAGTGAAATTGTCGGATATCAGCGATGACTTTTATCAGAGTCTCGATAATCCGTTCCTCAGGAATTCATATCAGAACCACTTCGATTTAGGATTGGGCGCCTCCTTGTATTATACTACCGACGCTTCGCCGAATCCTTCCAGAAGCTATTTTTATTTGCGCTGGCAAAATGATATCGCAGGTAATGTTCTAAGCCTTTTCAATCATTTGCTTCCCGAAAACTCCAACGGGGAAAGGACCATCTGGGGATCATCTTATTCCCAATACTACCGGACAGAAATTTCGGCCGTATATACCTGGAAATTCGGCAAATCCAACAGACAGGCATTGGCTGCCCGGCTGCTCTTCGGAATCGGATCCGGTTACGGCAACTCCCTCTCGCTGCCTTTCGAAAAATTGTTCTGGGCCGGCGGAGCGTACAGTCTGAGAGGTTGGCAGGCCCGTACCGTAGGCCCGGGTAACGCCCAGTTAGACACGACCTTTTCCATACCTAACCAAACGGGGGACATCCGTTTAGAAGGGAATATAGAATACCGTTTTCCCCTTTTCTGGAATTTCGACGGAGCGGTATTCGTGGATGCCGGCAACGTATGGAATATGAAACAGGATTCCGGAGCGGATGAAAGCAAGTTCAAATTCAATAATTTCTATAAACAGATCGCCTTGGACTGGGGAGCAGGTCTCCGGCTGAATCTGGGCTTCGTATTGCTGCGTTTAGACATGGGAATTAAAACCTATGACCCTTCCGACCGTCTTTGGCTGGGTCCCGACAGATGGTTCAAAAAAGGGAATTACGCACTTCAGTTCGGCGTCGGATATCCTTTCTGACGGAATTATCCGGTTCTTCCGATTCCGGGGTTGTATTTGGCCGTCAAATCGGTTAATCTTATCGGCTTCCCGCTTGTTTACTATATGTCAATAGAAGCCATAAGGAGGGCATGTCCGTACCATGTTGTATATAGAATTATATAACCGTATGAAAGAATCGGTTAATTATACCGATACCATGTATTCCGTCCCGCAGGCCGCGAAAAATTACGAAAGGCTATCTTTTTCTTTCACGGATTCAATGAAAAGAACTGGATTAAATACTTTACCTGGGCCGCAAGGCTGGCCGCTTCCCGTCTTTGCATGTTTTGCGGAGGAGCGGTATTCAACCGCCTTTCCCCCGTGTCCAAATTCATTCTGGACAGCGAGGCCGATATGAGCCTGTATTCGTTTGTAGTGGAGCATCTGGAAAGTCACATGAAGCGGGACCCCGTAATGAAAGAATACCTGGGAACGCACCCGGAAGGCATGAATTTCCGTTGCATGATCGATTACAATATCCTGCGCGAATACCGGGAATCCCTGTTCCGGAAAATGGCCGGACGGATGATGGCGGTCGTTTTAAAGCAGGATTCGGTAATTCCCCCGTATGAAGTGATCAACACGTTGCAGGGAGCCGGACGGAATATTCCGATTCCGGTAGATACGATGGACTTCCCGTATTCTTACAAGCATGAAGATCCGTTTCCGGCCAGAACGGCCATTGCATCCGAGGTAGAAAGCTCTTTCAGCCGGACTTTCGACCGGTTCTGCAGGTTTCTGGCCTGAAAAAAGGCTCCCAGACGGAGCCCATTGTTTATTATTCGAAAATCAGATATCCGAAATATTCCGGCGAATGAAAATTCGGCCGGGGGGTCCCGACAGGACTCCAGCTCAGATAATGCCGTTCCGGCATGTCATCGCCGCATTTGTAGAAATTGGCTCTGACCGTACGGCCTTTCAGGGCGGGAACCGGAGAGAGGGAAAACAGGGAGACGGGCAGGGCCACTGTAAGTTGCCACTGATAGACTCCCGCCTTTGCCGGAGCGGAATCCGCAGGTTCCTCTTCTATTTTTTTTATCCCGACAGGGCGGTCCCCCAAGGTGGAGGTACGGCGTATGCGCTTGAGAGCGTCCTCTCCGAAACGGGTTCTTTCGGTCCTTTTGGCTCCTCCCGCGAAAGTGCCTTTGCCGATACAGTTCATTTCCAGATTATAATAGGTGCTGTCGGTACCGGGTATGATAAAAAACTCCACACAGGAGTCTTTATAGGGAGCCGAGCCGGCATCTTCTCCGAAAACGGCCTTTATACATGTTTCCTTTACTCTGTATTGAAGGTAGATTTCTTCCGCAGAATAGGCGATCCTGAATTTTACCTCCGGATAGTATGTAAATTCCGGCCAGTTCCGCAGATCTATCGGATGGAACTCTATGTGCTGCGCATCGAACATGGAATCGATCTGGGCCGCGGCAGGAAAAGGGGAGGGGAATGCGACTTCCTTTACCCGGATGGTTTTGGGAGAGACGGTTCTATCGGAATTCATGGAGATGTTTTTTTGAGAAGGTTCCTGTCGGGAGGAAAATAAAAAATACTCCTCCGGCAGTCCGGAAAGTACCGGAATCAGCAGGAGGAGTCTTATGATTGACAAAAGGTACATCAGTCGAATTTATATTTTACGAATAATTCGATCGCCTGATATTCGGCCATTCCCAATTTGTCGAACAATACGGCCGTATTATGGTTCCTCTCTTCGGCCCGCTGCCAGAACTCCCGCTTGTCGGAGCCGGGGAATAACGGACGGTCTTTCTGGGATTGATGACGGAAAATGGCTTCCCTTTTGATTTCCACCTCTTCCGGACTCAGTGGAACGGCCATTTCCGCTTCGGCCACATCCCATTCCTGCCATGCCCCGCGATACATCCACAGACGGCAGTCCTTGAACCATTCTTCGTTTTTCAGTTCTTCACAGGCTGCGATAATGGCCTGGAAACATACGCGGTGCGTTCCATGCGGGTCAGATAAATCGCCTGCGGCGAAAATCTGGTGAGGTTTGATTTTTTTCAAAAGATTCTTTACGATTTCTATATCTTCGCGTCCTAACGGGTTCTTCTTGACTCCGCCGGTTTCATAGAACGGCAATTCCAGAAAATGCACCCTTTCTTCCGGGATGCCTAAATAACGGCAGGCGGAACGCGCTTCCCCGCGGCGAATGGCCGATTTGATTTCCCTTACGTCCAGCGGATCCGGCTCTCCGGGATGCTTTTTAGCGATTTCGGAAACGACCCTTTGATAGATTTCATCGGATTTTTGGGCGGAAAAATCATACACCTTGCTGCTTTCCCGAATGAAATCCAAGTAGCGGACAACATCATGGTCGAATACGGCTATGTTTCCGGAAACCTCATAAGCCATGTGCAGTTCGTGTCCCTGCTCCGACAACCGGGCCACCGTTCCTCCCATGGAGATGACATCATCGTCCGGATGCGGGCTGAATACGATCACCCTCTTAGGGAACGGATACGCTCTTTCCGGACGGGTGGAATCGTCCGCATTGGGTTTTCCTCCGGGCCATCCGGAAATGGTATGCTGGAGATCGTTGAACACTTTGATATTGATCTTGCTGGCAGGTCCGTGACGGGTTACCAGATCGCTCATACCGTTGTCGTTGTAATCTCTGTCGGTGAGCTTCAAAATAGGTTTTTCCAGTTTCTTGCAAAGCCAGAATACCGATTTGCGGATCATGTAGTCCGTCCATTGCGGTTTGCCGGTAAGCCATGGAGTGCTTATACGGGTAAGTTCCACCGAGGCGGCCTCATCGATAAAGATATGCAGGTTCTCGTGTTCCTGCAGATAGGAGTACGGCACCTGATCGGTAACATTCCCTTCCACTAATTTTTTAATGGACATCGCTTTGCCTTCTCCCCATGCGAGATAATATATTTTCTTGGCTTCCAATATAGTGGCAATACCCATCGTCAAAGCGTGGTACGGTACGAATTCCACCCCGAAAAAGTCACTGGCGGCAGCAACCCTGGAAGTGTAGTTGAGGGTGATTTGCCGGGTGCGGGAATTGTAGGGGGATCCCGGTTCGTTGGAACCCATATCTCCGGTAACCAAGATGTCTATTCCTCCGGCATCTTCGATCTGCTGTTCATACTGCTCGCAATAAGCGGCGGTATCCTCCATTTTATTGCTTTCCAGACAGTGTATATTTTCCTTCGGGATATCTACCAATTCGAAAAGATATTCGTTCAGAAAACGGTAATGGCTCTGGAGTTCGTTCCTGTCTAACGGATAATATTCGTTGATGGAGAAAATTTCTATATTTTTAAAGCTTACCTTTCCGGCTTCGTACGCTTTTACCAGATCTTCGCAAACCTGGATGCAGGCGGATGAAGCACCTAAGGCAAGTACGCATTTTTCTCTCCGTTTCGCTTTTTTTTCAGTGGTTCCGATTATATCCTCCACTATTTTTCTGGCAGCATCTTCCTGCGTCTTAAAGATGCTTACGGGCACTTTTTCATAGCGTCTTGAAAAATCTGACGTGTTCATGATATCTTGTTTTTTAATTAACTCTCCGGTTCCAAAATAGCTTTTCTGATAGGTATCAAGGTTGCAAGAAGTTTTTCCATAAGTTGGAGTTTAAGCATATTGGCACCATCCGATTTAGCCCGGGCCGGATCGGGATGAGTTTCTATGAACAACCCGTCGGCGCCCACCGCGATTCCCGCTTTGGCCATGGCGGTGATAAGGTGGGGAAGTCCTCCGGTTACGCCCGAGGACTGGTTGGGTTGCTGAAGGCTGTGCGTTACATCCAAAACGACGGGATAACCGAATGAACGCATTTGGGGAATGCTCCGAAAGTCGATCACCAGATCGGAATAGCCGAATTGCGTTCCCCGTTCCGTAAGAATGATACGAGGATTCACGGCAGCGACTTTCTCCGCCGCGAACTGCATCGAAGCAGGGGAGAGGAACTGCCCCTTTTTAATATTCACATATCTGCCGGTATTTGCGGCCGCCTGCAGCAGATCCGTCTGGCGGCACAAAAAAGCCGGTATCTGTAAAACATCTATATCATAGGAAGCGGCCATATCCGCTTCGTCCGGATTATGGATATCGGTGAGAACGGGTACCTGCAATTCTTTCCGTATATTTTTGAGGATCTCCAGACCTTCCCGGTCTCCGATACCGGTAAAGGATGAAAGTTTGGAACGGTTGGCCTTGCGGTAGGAAGCCTTGAATATGAAAGGGATCCGGTACAGGGAGGTGATTCTTTTCAATTCCTTTGCTATTGCGAATGTAATTTCCTCGCCTTCAATAACGCAAGGACCGGCAATCAAAAAGAACATATCATTCCCGTAGTCCTCCATACAGGATAGATTCGGCACTTTCATCTCCATGAATTTTATGCCGCAAAATTACTAAATTTATCGGGATGTTCTTATCGATAATCGTATTTTTTCCACATTTCCTTCAGTCTTTTGCGGATTTCCTGTTCTTTGGCATTCGTGCCGGGTTCGTACAGCCGGGTATTTTCCGCCCCTGAAGGCATGAATTCCTGATCTACGAAGTTTCCCTCATAGGAATGGGCGTATTTATAATCTTTCCCGTATCCCAATTCTTTCATAAGGCCGGTAGGGGCGTTTCTCAGATGAAGGGGAACGGGGAGATCTCCTTTCCGCTTCACGAATTCCAAAGCCGCATCGATGGCCATATAGGCGGAATTGCTTTTAGGGGAGGTCGCCAAATAAATGGCGGTTTCGGATAGGGGAATGCGTCCTTCGGGCATGCCTATCTGGTGAACGGTGCTGAAACAGGCCTGCGCCAGCAGCAAGGCGTTGGGATTGGCCAGACCGATATCCTCGGCAGCCAGAATCACCATTCTCCGGGCGATAAACAAGGGATCTTCGCCTCCCGCAATCATACGCGCCAGCCAATAAACCGCTCCGTTGGGGTCGGATCCGCGGATGCTTTTAATGAAAGCGGAAATGATATCGTAATGCTGCTCACCGTTTTTATCGTATAAAGCGATATTTTCCTGCAATCTGTTATTAACCGTTTCGTTGGTAATGACTATATCTTGTCCGGGAGAAAAGCTTGAAACGATAATTTCTATGATATTCAGCAATTTACGCGCGTCTCCTCCGGAGAACCGGTACAGGGATTCTTTCTCTTTGACCTCGATTTTCAGAGTTTTAAGATATTCATCTTCCTTCAGGGCCCGTTCCAGCAGGGTATCCAGGTTTTCTACGGACAATTCTTTGAGTACATACACCTGGCACCGGGAAAGCAGCGGACTGATTACTTCAAAAGAGGGATTTTCCGTAGTGGCTCCGATCAAGGTAAACGTTCCGTCTTCCACGGCGCCCAGCAGCGCATCTTGTTGCGCTTTATTGAAACGATGGATCTCATCTATGAACAGGATGGGCGTTTGCGGAGTAAACAAGTTGTTGCCCTTGGATTTTTCTATCACATCCCTGACATCCTTTACGCCGGAACTGATGGCCGAAAGAGTATGGAAAGGACGGTTCAACCGGTTGGCAATAATCCGCGCAAGAGTGGTTTTGCCTACGCCGGGAGGACCCCAAAGGATAAATGAAGAAATATTGCCCGCATCTATCATTTTCCTCAAGACCGCATTTTCACCCACTAAATGTTCCTGGCCCACATACTGATCCAGATTCCGCGGACGCATTCTTTCCGGCAAGGGGACTCTTTGATTATTGCTATTTAACATAATATAAATTGTGTAAAATATATTCTCTGAATTTTCCGGTTTATAAAAACACCCCAAAAAGCCTGTTTTCCGACTTTTGGGGTGCCGTTCATCTCAACCGAAAAGATTATTTTTTTATCTCTTTGGACAATCTTTCGGTCAGTAACGGAATGATTTTATTGACATCTCCGACAATTCCCAAATCCGCCACCTTAAAAATCGGAGCGAATTTGTCTTTGTTGATCGCCAAAATGAAATCGGATTCCTCCATGCCCGCAAGATGCTGGATGGCTCCCGAAATACCGCAAGCCATATACAGATTCGGACGGACGGTTTTTCCCGTCTGTCCCACCTGCCTTTCATGAGGCATGATTCCCGCATCTACCATCGCTCTGGATGAAGAAACCTCCGCATCCATTACATTGGCCAATGCGGCCAGTTTTTCGAAATTCTCCTTGCAACCTACGCCCCGGCCGCCGGAAATCAGGATTTTAGCTTCGGTGATATCTATCTTTCCCTTGTTTTCCTTTACGCTTTCCAGCAATTTCACCTTGAATCTGGATTTGTCGAACTTGGGTTCGAATCGAATTACGGTACCCTTACGGGAAGGATCTTTTTCCCGTTTCTGCATCACGCCCGGACGTACGGTGGACATCTGCGGACGATGCTCGGTACACATAATGGTAGCCATCAGGTTGCCTCCGAAAGCCGGACGGGTCATCATCAGCTCGCCACCCTCGGAAATTTCCAGTTTGGTACAGTCTGCGGTAAGGCCGGTCTCCAAACGGGCGGAGAGTCTCGGACCCAGGTCGCGGCCGATTGTGGTCGCCCCGATCAGCACGATGCTCGGCCGGAATGCGACAATCAATTGATGAATCGCCTGTGCATATTCTTCCGTAATATAATTTTTAAGTACCGGAGTGTCCATCAGTATCACATCATCGGCGCCGTAAGCGATCAGATCCTGAGCCTGATCCGCAATGCCGGACCCCGGGAACATAGCTACGACCTTCTCTCCCAATGCATCGGCCAGATCTCTTGCCTTTCCTAAAAGTTCCAGAGCGACCGATTGTACCACTCCCTCTCTTTGTTCAATGAAAACATATACGTTCTTATAATCTGCTTTATTCATTTCGATTTCAGTTTAAGGCAATTAAATGATGAATTTTTCTTTAAGTCTGCTGATGATAATGCCTACCGCTTCCTCCGGATCCACTTCAAATACTTCTCCGGCCGTTTTCAGTCCCTTGGTAAAGGCCTTGTTTACCCGTGTAGGAGAACCTTTCAGTCCCAGCTGGTTTTCCTGCACATCGATCTTGTCGGCACCCCAGATCTCCACTTCTTTCCCGTAAGCATCCACGATTCCGGACACGTTCATATAACGGGGCTTATAAGCGGAAGCCAGTACGGTTACCAATGCAGGAGCTTCCACTTCCAGCATCTGATAGCCTTCTTCCGTTTCCTTTTTAACGATGTATTTACCGTCTTTCATTTCGAAACCGGCCACATACGATACCTGCGGCAGACCTAAATGTTCGGCCATCTGCGGCCCTACCTGTGCGGTATCTCCGTCTATGGCCTGGCGTCCCGCCACAATCAGATCGTAATCCAGGCATTTCAAGGCTCCGGCCAGCGCATGAGAGGTAGCCAGCGTATCGGCGCCGGCAAATTTACGGTCCGTAAGCAAAATGGCTCGGTCTGCTCCCATGGCGAGGGCTTCCCTTAAAATCAGATCCGCCTGCGGAGGTCCCATGGTGATAACGGTCACATGCGCTCCCCATTTATCCTTTAATTCCAAGGCAAGCTCCAGGCCTCCTTTATCGTCCGGGTTCATAATACTCGGTACGCCGTCCCTGATAAGGGTACCCGTAACCGGATTTATTTTGATTTCTGTCGTATCGGGTACTTGCTTTATACAAACTACTATATTCATATTCTTTGATTTTTACTTAAATAATTTAGCGGCAATAACCATTCTCTGAACCTCTGAAGTTCCTTCGTAAATCTCGGTGATCTTAGCGTCGCGCATCATTCTTTCCACCGGATATTCCCGGGTGTAGCCGTATCCGCCGTGGAATTGGACCGCTTTGGTAGTTACTTCCATCGCAGTTTCGGCCGCGAATAATTTAGCCATGGCTGCATCGGCCGAATACGGAATTCCCGAATCTTTCTTGAAACTTGCAGAGCGTACCAGCAAACGGGCGGCTTCCACTTTCGTCTGCAAATCGGCCATCTGGAACTGCATATTCTGGAACTGCGACAAAGATTTGCCGAACTGTTTCCTTTCCTTGGTATATTTAACGGTCTCGTCCATAGCGCCCTGGGCGATTCCCAACGCCTGGGAAGCGATTCCGATACGGCCGCCGTCAAGGGTCTTCATGGCGATACCGAATCCTCCCCCGATTTTCCCGAGCAGATTCTCCTTAGGGACGATGCAATTCTCAAAAATCAGCTCGCAGGTAGCCGAACCGCGGATTCCCATTTTGCTTTCTTTCTTCCCGACGGAAAAACCGGGCATCCCCTCTTCTACGATAAATGCGGAAATACCCTTGGTCCCCATGGACTTGTCGGTCATGGCAAAAATAACATACACATGCGCATATCCGGCATTGGTAATAAATATCTTGTTTCCGTTCAATACATAATGATCGCCTTCTTCCACGGCCATGGTCTGCTGCGCGGAAGCATCAGTCCCCGCATTAGGCTCCGTAAGCCCGAAAGCGCCGAGCCACTCGCCGCTGGCCAGTTTGGGAAGATATTTCTGTTTTTGCTCTTCCGTACCGTGATCCAAAATCGGCGCAGCGCAAAGAGAGGTATGGGCGGACACGATCACACCTGTAGTCGCGCAAACCCGGGAAAGTTCTTCTACAGCGATAGAATACATGATGTTGTCTCCGCCCGCGCCCCCGTAAGCCTTGGGAATGGGAATACCGAAAATCCCCAGCCGGGCCATCTTGGCAACGGTTTCCATCGGGAATCGCTCCTGTTCATCTACCTCTGCAGCAAGAGGCTTCACCTCTTTCTCGGCAAACTCTCTGATCATTTGCCTGAACAATTGCTGTGTTTTTGTCAATTCGAAATTCATGTTAATATATTCAGTTTAAGCTAATTTTACAAAGTAATGGTTTTTAAATGATCCGACACGGTCAGTTTTGCTTCCGTAGCCGCCTGTATTTGCTCCACGGTAAACTCCGGATTGATTTCGGTCAATACGATCCCATCGGGAGTAATTTCCATGACGCCCATTTCCGTAATGATCATATTTACCTGACCTGCAGCGGTAAGAGGCAAACGGCATTTTTTCAAGATCTTGGGAGAACCCTTGGCCGTATGCTCCATCGTAAGGATTACTTTCTTTGCGCCTATAAGCAAGTCCATGGCGCCCCCCATTCCGGGAGTTTTCTTGCCGGGAATCATCCAGTTGGCCAGGTCTCCTTTCTCATCCACTTCCAAAGCGCCGAGAAACGTAACGTTCACATGTCCTCCGCGGATAATGCCAAAGGAATCCGCCGAGTTGAAAGAACAAGCGCCCGGTTTATAGGTAATATAGCCTCCTCCGGCATTGATGAAATGCGGATCTTCCTCTCCTTGTGCAGGTTCCGGTCCCATTCCGAGCAAACCGTTCTCGGACTGCAGGGTTACGGAAATGCCTTCCGGCAAATAATTCGGAATCAAGGTCGGCAAACCGATTCCCAGATTTACAACATCGCCGTCTTTAATCTCGAGAGCGGCCCTTTTGGCTATGAACTCTCTAATCTGATTCTTGTCCATGATAGATATTTATTAAATTTATTTATGTCTGTTAACATATTCCTGCGCTATGAACGAAGCCACGTCATCCGCATAAGTATTCATGCCGAATCCGGCATCGAATCCCAGCTCTTTGGCCAGCTCGTGCGTTATCCGCGGTCCGCCGCATACCACGATCATTTTATCGCGGAGCCCTTCGGCTTCCATCAGTTCAATCAGTTCGGTCATATTCTTGATATGCACGTCTTTCTGGGTTACCGTCTGGGAAACGAGCAACGCATCCGCCTTCAATTCGATTCCTTTGGACAGAAACTCCTCGTTCGGCACCTGGCTCCCCAGATTAAAAGCTTCGATCATCTCGTACCTTTCCAGACCGTAATGGCCCGCATATCCCTTCATATTCATAATAGCATCGATTCCCACGGTATGGGCATCCGTTCCGGTGCTGGCCCCCACCACCACTAATTTCCGCCCGATATGCTCGCGGATATACTCATCGGTCTGATGCATATCCATCACCGTGCTTTCCACCTTAGGCACATAAATATCGGTATAATCCACCGTATGGACAAGGCTTCCGTAACAATTGAAGAACGTGAATCCGGGCGTCAGCTCCTGGTAAAAAACCACCTGGGGATTTTCCAGCCCCATTTTCTTAAGCATCTGTTTGGCAGCTTCCACCGCTTCCGCACCGCAAGGCACCGGGAGGGTGAAGCTAAGCTGCACCTTACCATCGTTCATGGTATCGCCGTAAGGCTTTATCTTTTTTAAATCAAGCGTCTTATCGAAATCTTTCGCTTGCATCGAATATAATCCGCCGCTCATATTACCTTGCTCCTTTCAATAAATTAATAAATGGATTCATATAATTCGCACCTTTTTCGCATACTCCTTCCAGGCCTTTTCCACCGGTGCGGGACCTTTTCACATCCCCGAAAATACCTTTTTCCAAGGCGTTGAACAATCCTTCTTCATTGATCCGTTCCAGCAACTCGATAGATTTGTCCAGCACAAACCGGGCCCTGGTGCGGACGATGCCGCCTTCCTTGAATTCCATCTCCTGACCGATGCTGCTCATATTATTGAAAATATACTTGGCATTTTCTATCGAAAGAAACCGGTCCGACATGAAAGGCGTATGGATCGCCTCGGTAGGCATGCCCAATAATTGGATACCCTGATTGGTCCAGATTCCGATCATATTGAACAAGGCGTCCTGTATATGGCCCCGGAATATATTTCCCGTCATGAATTTTGTAGGAGGCATATATTTAAGGGTGGCCTTGGGGAAAATCTCCCGGGTCATCTGGGCTTGCGCCAATTCATAAAGGAACCCGTTTTTCAACATCGGATCCATTTCAAAGGCATGCCCCAACCCCATCTGTTCCTCCTTAAGGCCGGCCAATAACGCAAGCTGTTCGTTAATCAGGTCGGAGGCCAATACCGTGTGGGCCTGTTCATAAGCATCGGCCGTAGTCAGATAATTATCTTCGCCCGTATTGATGATCACTCCGGCGAATCCGTTGATAATCCGGGAAAAATACTGATCCACCAACGTCCTCTGCATATTGATGTCCCGGAACAGGATTCCGTACAGCGCATCGTTAAGCATCACGTCCAGCCCTTCGAAAGCGCCCATGATAGCTATTTCCGGCATACAAAGGCCGGAACAATAATTACAAAGCCGGATATATCTTCCCAGCTCCTCTCCCACCTTATCCAAAGCGGAACGCATGATCCGGAAATTCTCCTGGGTGGCGAAAGTTCCGCCGAATCCTTCCGTAGTAGCTCCGTAAGGTACATAATCCAGCAGGCTTTGTCCCGTGGTGCGGATTACGGCAATCACGTCCGCCCCCTGACGAGCCGCGGCTTCCGCCTGCACTACATCTTCATAAATATTTCCCGTAGCGACAATTACATATAAATACGGTTTAGGATTGTCGCCGTTGGCCTCCAGATATTTCTCTCTTCTGGACCTTTTTTCCCGTATTTTCGCAATACTTTCCCGGATAACCGGTTCCAATGCTTCCTGCAGAGATTTTTGATCGGTTACTTCTATTCTGGTCAGATCGATGGTGCCTCCGGCAACACCTTCCGCGATCTGCTGGGGCCGCATGCCTGTAGCCGCCATAGCATTCGCAATATAAAATAAAACGCCCTGGTTCAAAACCCCTTTGCCCTTCAGGTCATCGACCACGACATTCGGCAGCGGCACCTGATTCTCATCGACGCCGTCGATGCCCAAAAGCCTACACAGCGTCCTTTCCACCGCAACCGTTGTGTAGGACTCCACAAAAGACTGAACCTCGTCGGCAATGTTTTTCGCCAAACCTTTAGCCTGTTCAACCTTTTTAAAATCCAATCCTAATTTGCTCTGCATTTTAAGTCAATTATTAGTAGTGAAGTTTACAATTTTTATAAAAGTATAGTTTTCAAATAGTTTCGTTCAACATTTTTTCTGCCTCCCCTATCCACTGCGCATCAGCGCCCAGTTTCCGGGCAATGCGGACGGCCTCCTGCGGGACATCCCCCTCCCCCGCTTCCTTAAGCCGGTAATCCATAACGCCGTCCACCAATCCCACTACGCGCAAACGCCTGAAATGGCCGCCCGCCACATTATAATGGGTCGTCAGCAGCAGCGAGAGCTTTTTCCCCTCCAGCACTTTCAGCAAAGCCGCTACCAAAGCGGTACCCTCTACGGGATTCGTAGTGCGCGCCGGCTCATCGATCAGCGCCAGGATATATTCCCCGTCCCGCACGCGGCGGATCACTTCATCGATAGCCGTAACCTCGGCGGCAAAAGAAGAAAGGCCGCCCAGCTCGTCCTGCCGATCCCCCACACATAACACCACATCCTTTTTCACATCTACGCAAGCACTTTGCGCAGGAAGGCCGAATCCGAACTGGAATAAATACTGGCAAAGCGCCACAGTCTTGAGAGCCACCGTTTTACCCCCCATATTCGCTCCGATGACCGTTACCGCCTCCACTCCGAAATCCAGATCCACCGGTGTATATTCCTTTCCTTTCTCGGCCAGCGTCTGTTTTATATGCGGATGAAACATTCCCTTATAAACGGTTCTCCCGTTGCAGGATATCTCCGGAAAACATAATCCCAATTCCTCTATCTGAAGGGCCTTAGCCAGCAAAATGTCTAATTTCGCCAATATATCCAGCGTATTTTTCAAATCCGGAGCATATTTCCGTATCTCTCCCGACAGCCATTTTCGCACCTGCGTTTCAATTTCCCCCGCACGCTCGGTCAATTCCATCCTCCGGGCCTGCACATAAGCGGTTTTGTCTTTCTCCTGCGGGTTCTCCGGGGCTTTTTCTCCGGACAATGCACCCGATCCGCCGGAAATGGACTTCTCCCCTGCCGTCGTCTGAGGCATTTTCCCGGTCTCCGGAGCCGAAGCATCGCAGCAGCCGCTCCCAACGGCAAACTCAGTCTGCGTATATCCCCCCAGCTTGCGCAGCAGGGAACGTATTTCCCTCAATTCGGGCGAATAGGCATCGTATATATAAAAAGACGGAATCCGGGTCCCTTCCGGATCGAGCTTGGAAACCAACCCTTCCAGATCCGGCAGTTCCGCCACACGGCAATCCGCCCCGGAAAGGATTTTATCGATTTCAGCCGCTAAAAGAGCCAAGCATTTGACCTCGAAAAACTCCACCTCATCCAATATTCCGTTCTCCGTCAGCCGGGCAATCGTCCCGGAAATATCCCGAAGCGTCATTAGGCGGGCCCCCAACCGTCTTCGGAGCGGAGCATTGGACGCATCCCGTACGAAAGACAGGTATATTCGCTTCAATTCTCCGTAAGCACCGCGTATTTCCTCCGCACTTTCCATCATAGCAGACTCCAGCAGTCTCTTCCGGCCGTAACCGGAATTCAGATGCAGGGTATCGGCCATAAAGCGGATACCGCAGGGAGAATCTATGACGGATTTTAACAACATAGGTCGTATTTATTTTTAACTATATCATATACAGGCAATTTTATTTCCTGTTCCAATCTTCTGCACAATACTTCCGAATCCAGTACATAACCGCTCGGGGCCGTCGGATTCACGCATACCGCAATCAGCTTGCTTTTTTGCAGTACTTTTATCTGTCCCCCTCTTTTCAAAAACATCCGGTAAGCGGTCTCGGAAACGAACAGCTTCGTAAAATCCCTGACTATCACTTCCGCACCCTTTATCTCCGGAGAATCCGCAAGCCTTTGCAGGAATCTGTCGGTAAGCGCTCCGGAAATGTAAATCACCTTACTCCGTTTTACCGGATCGTCCTTTATGCCGTCCATTGTCAGGGAAGATGCGATTCCCAAATCCAGCATCCTACCCTCTTTGTCTGTTCCCCACACGCCCCTTTCCACATTTATAAAGCGATTCCTCAATACGGAATCGGCCAGCGGAATATCTATCAATTCCACCATGAACCGGGTTTTACGGACCAGCGTATCCAAATTGGCCGAATAGGCCGCCCCGGTCGAAAGGACCATCGCCCTGCTTACGGCGGGAGAAGCGGAACTGATCCGGGACAGCGCCCCGTCTATGATTTTCAAATCGATTCCGAACCTGTCCAAAGATTTCATCCATCGTATCAGAGATGTTCCGGATGAAGGTCCCGACAGTAAAACGTTCCCGCCTATCAGCACTTTCGCAGTAACTATTCTTCCCAAAGAACTTCTTTCATCCGTAATATCCACCAGCTCGGAGAGCAGGTTCCTGCTTCTGTAATGGATTTCCGCCGTAGAGAAATACATCCCTTCCGTCAGATGGATTTCCGGCTTGGCTGTACGGGTTACCTGATCCGTGCTTTCTCCGTCCATACCTATGGAGGTTACCGCCACTTTGCATTTTTGTGACGATAACCTTCGCAGGATATAGTTCAGACATTCCGTTTTACCGGTATTCTTCTCCAGCCCCACAATGGATAAACTGTCATATTCGAGAATATCCCGGATAAAAGGCATGACGACGGATTCATTTATGATGAGCTCTTTCCTTTCTGTTCAAATGGGCCGGTTCGATGGCCATTCCCTTGCCCTCAAGCAAGGCAGAAACCCCTTCGATCGGCTTGTTTTGCCTGCAATATTCGCAGTTGCACTCGTTTTTGTAATCGACAGGTTCCGTATAGGTGGTAATCACCCCTTCGAAATTTCTCAGCACCACTTTACCCGGAGCCTGGGA
Source organism: uncultured Bacteroidales bacterium (assembly GCA_947630665.1). Lineage (GTDB taxonomy): Bacteria > Bacteroidota > Bacteroidia > Bacteroidales > UBA932 > Egerieousia. The sequence goes on from CANRID010000002.1 coordinate 99,731, forward strand.
AATCACATAATTCGGCATTACCGGCGTCTTGCCTCCCCCGCCAGGAGCATCCACTACGAAAGTAGGCACGGCGTAACCGGAAGTATGGCCCCTGAGACCTTCGATAATCTCGATTCCTTTGGAAACCGGTGTCCGGAAATGTTCCAGCCCCATGGACAGATCGCATTGATAGATATAATACGGACGGACGCGCATCTTCACTAATTCGTGAACCAATTTTTTCATGATATTCACGCAATCGTTCACTCCCCGCAGCAATACGGACTGATTGCCTAACGGAATTCCCGCATCGGCCAGACGGGCGCATGCGGCCGCGGCTTCCGCCGTTACTTCATTTGGATGATTGAAATGTGTATTAAGCCAGATAGGATGATACTTTTTCAACATATTCACCAGATTCTCCGTAATCCGCTGCGGACACACTACCGGTGTGCGAGAACCGATACGGATAATCTCCACATGCGGAATCGCACGAAGACGCTGGATAATGGACTCCAACCTTTCATCGCTCACCATCAGGGCATCGCCGCCCGAGAGCAGCACATCCCTTACCTGCGGAGTCTTAGCTATATAATCGATTGCTTTCTGGATATTGCCCGCTGCGGTTTCCCCGTCTTTATGACCTGCGAATCTGCGGCGCGTACAATGGCGGCAATACATGGAACACATATCGGTAATCAGAAGCAATACCCTGTCGGGATACCGGTGGGTAAGGCCCGGAACAGGGGAATCCTCGTCTTCATGAAGAGGATCCAGCAAATCGGCTGCCGCCCGGTGGGTTTCGTTTATCGTAGGAATCGCCTGTTTTCTTATCGGGCAATCCGGATTGTCCGGATCGATCAGGCTGATATAATAAGGAGTAATCGCCATTCTCAAAGTTTCCAGGGATTTCTTTACTCCTTCCTCCTCCTCCGGTGTCAGGGAGACGTATTTCTTTAATTCTTCCAGGGTTTCGATCCTGTTTTTCACTTGCCATTTCCAATCGTTCCACTGCTGGTCGGTAACATTTGGAAATAATTCTTTTCTTCTAGATTCTGCCATAGCCTTCTTATTAACATATAATTTTTTGAACAGATCCCGTATTTCTTTCGACTCCCAAGGCGGCTTGGGTAAAACTCGTCGCCATGGAAAAGAAATTTACGGATGATAAAACCCGGTGCATACCATATCTGCACCCGTTTTTCAACATAGGCTATGCGTATAACTCGGTGAATATCTTTCTGAGTTTTTCGCTTTCCCTCAACTCCTGCAAGGTAATTTCCGCATGACCTTTGGTATAGCCGTTTCCTACGATCATCGTGACGTCGCTTCCTACGCCCTCGGCACCCAAAGCGGCCTTGGTAAAGCTGGTAGCCATCGAGAAGAAATAGACTATGCCCGTATTCTTGGTGCAGAGAATGCTGGTCATTTCGGTATCGGTAATATTGACGTTATTGATGGTAATATCGCACATTTCTCCGTTGGTAAGTTCGGAAATTTTTTCCATCACCGGAACCGGCTGGGTAGCGTCCGCTGAAAATACATAGTCGCAGAATCCCAGATCCATCAGTCTCTTGGTGCTTTTTTCGCTATGGCACAAACCGATTACCTTTCCGGTTACGCCCGCACGCTTCTTGGCTTCGTAGCAGCAAAGCATTCCGGATTTTCCGCCGGCCCCTATGATCAGCACCGTATCGCCCGGTTTCACGAGCTTGGCGGTCTGTGCAGGCGCACCGGCCACATCCAAAGCGGAAAGAGCAAGATTCTCAGGAAGATCTGAAGGTATTTTAGCATAGATGCCGCTTTCGAACAGAATAGCCTTGCCGTCTATATCCACCTGATCTATTTCCGGACGGATATCCTTTATCTTGTCTATTCTCAGCGGGGTAAGGGACAAAGAAACCAACGTGGCGATTTTATCCCCTTCTTTCAGATCGATCTTGCCTTTCAGGGCATCCCCTATTTTCTCTACGGTACCCAACAGCATACCGCCGGATCCGGTCACCGGATTGCGGTGTTTGCCCTGTTTGGCTACGATATCCATCATAATCTCGGCGATTTTCTTTTTATCGCCGCCCGCCTGCTGTTCTATCTGTGTAAAACTGGCCGAATCAATATTTAAAGTCTTGACATCGATCAGAATCTCGTTGTCATAGATCTCGTCCATATTATTGTCGATTTTATTGGCAGGCTGAGGAAGCACTCCCTTAGGTTCAATCACCCTGTGAATTCCGTATTTGTTACCTTTTTTCATACTGAATAGTTATTAATTGTTTATGATTCTGTTGTTGTGGGACGATTCGCCGCCCCAAGTCCATAGTAAAGAATAAAAAAGGGCGTACGGTTACGCAAGCCCCAGAATTTTACGTGCTTCGGCCGGAGTAGCGATTTCCCTGCCCAGTTCTTTGGCCAGACGGACTACTTTGGCGACCAGTTCGCCGTTGGATTTGGCAAGTACGCCTTTGGACAAATAAACGTTATCCTCAAAACCGACCCGTACATGTCCCCCATCTATGATAGCCGCAACGGCCAAAGGAAATTCGTAACGACCTACGCCCGCTACCGTATAAGTAGAATCCGCCGGAATGCTCCCGCGCAGAAAAACGAAATCGCGCAGATCTCCGGAAATGCCTCCGTTGACCCCCATTACGAAATCGAAATGGATAGGAGATTTGATATAGCCCTTTTTCGCAAGACGCAAAGCCATGTCGATCATGCTTTTATCGAATACCTCGCATTCGGGTTTGATCCCTCTTTCGATCATTTTCTCTCCGAAATACCTGATCGTGTTTTCCGTATTTTCGAAAATATCGTCGCCTCCGAAATTCAGCGTTCCGCAATCCAATGTCGCCATTTCGGGATGAAGCTCGGTCGGTTGCAGCCGCTCGTCATCGGTCATCCCCACTGCGCCCCCGGTCGAAGGCTGGATAATAACATCCGGACATTCTTTCTTAATGGCATTTATCACGGCCTCAAAACGGGCCTTGCTTTGAGTGGGAGTGCCGTCGTCCTCCCTTACATGCAGATGAATAATGCTCGCTCCGGCATCGTAGGCCGATTTGGCTTCCCTTACGCATTCCTCTACGGTATAAGGTACGGCGGGATTATGTTCTTTCAGAACTTCCGCTCCGCATATAGCGGCGGTAATGATTAGTTTTTCCATAGTATGTCCGCTGATTTAATTATTTTTTCTCTGGCACTTTTTAGGAACCACGCATGTACCGCTGGCGCGGCAAACTACGATCGGTTCCTCCAAGGCATCCGCAGCCGAATCGGATATATCCGGGCGCGGAACAATCACCTTGCGGGCCTCGAAAACCATTTTTCTGGAAGAATTTCCACAGGAAACGATCTCTCCGGTGGCTTCTATATAATCTCCGGCATATACCGGAGCTATGAATTCTACATTATCATACGCCTTGAACAGTCCTTCGTCCCCGTCGTTGCGGATAAGCAGTTCGGTCGCAACATCCCCGAAAAGGTTCAACATTCTTGCGCCGTCCACCAGATTCCCGCCGTAATGGGCATCGTGGCAGCTCATCCTTACTCTTATTAACGCTTTGTTTGTCATAGTTCGTCCAACAGTTTAAAGTCGTCTGAATATTATTTTGAATAGATGTAATCCACGAAAATCGCCGGAGTATGCACGCATTCGGGTGCTATCTCACCCGTCCCGACAACTTTTTCCGCTTCCGCAATCACCAAATCGGCCGCCGTAGCCATCAGCGGGTTGAAATTCTGGGTGGTTCCCACATATACTAAATTGCCGTCTTCATCGGCCAGGGTAGCCCCGAGCAAAGCCACGTCCGCTTTCAGGGGTTTTTCCAAAAGATATTTCTTGCCGTCTACCGTAACGGTCTCCTTTCCTTCAGCCACGACCGTACCTAACCCCGTAGAAGTCAGGACGCCTCCCAAACCGGCGCCGTAGGCCCGGATTCTCTCTGCCAACGTGCCTTGCGGCGAAAACTCGACCTCCAATTCGCCGGAATTCATCTGTTCGCTGGTATGGGGATTGGTGCCGATATGAGACACTATCACCTTCTTCACCTGCTTGTTGGCGATCAGCTTGCCGTGCGCGACATCCGCATAAGCCGTATCGTTACAAATCAGCGTAAGATCCTTCACTCCGCTTTTGGCCAATTCGTCCAAAATGGTGACAGGACTCCCGGCCGCCAGAAAACCGCCGACCATAACCGTCATGCCGTCCTTAATCTTAGATACGGCATCCTGCAAAGAAATTCTTTTATTCATATTTTAAGTGAAATAAGTTAAAATCTTTATTCATATAATTTGCAAATTTAAGGAAATAAAATATTATTTCAAACAGGGACATGTTAAAATAATGTCAATTTATAAATAAACCGAATATCTATTTAAAATATCGAAATTTTATGATATTTTTGTAAAATTAATCGCCGTATTCAGGCTATAAATTATTTCCGAGCAGATGAATTTTCTTGTATTTTTTCAAACACAGGCGGATACGTCAAAACACGTTTCATTGGGCATCCGGGAGACCATAGACAAGATGGCAGGAATGTCATTTACCGAACTGCTCGGATTCCTGGCAGACTCCCTGGTAAAAATAGGTCTAAAAGTGCTGGCGGCCATTATTATTTATTTCCTCGGCGCCTGGATCATCAAGAAAAGTAAAAAAATCCTCAGGGAAATCCTGGTAAAAAGGCATGCCGACGCATCGCTAAGCACCTTTCTGCAAAGCCTGCTGAGCATTACGCTGACTTTAGTGCTGATTGTCATTACTATCGGGACCTTAGGCGTAGATACCAGCTCCTTGGTGGCCCTGCTGGCCGGCTCGGGACTGGCTATCGGTATGGCGCTGAGCGGCACCCTGCAGAACTTTGCCGGAGGAATCATGATTTTGCTTTTCAAGCCGTTCAAGGTAGGCGACTATATCGAGGCCCAGGGGTACGGCGGGACAGTGGATTCGATCCAGATTACCACCACCCATATCACTACTCCCGACAATAAGATGATAGTACTCCCCAACGGCGCCCTTTCCAACGGTGTCATCAACAATTTCTCCGCAACGGGGACGCGCCGGTGCGAATGGAAAATCAGCATTTCATACGGAGACGACGTAGAGAAAGCGAAACGGGTAATTCTGGAAATCCTCGAGGCCCATCCGGCCGTTATCCGGGAACCCGCCGCTCCTTTTGCCGCCTTGGATACCCTGGCGGACAGCAGCGTGATAATCGTGGCCCGGGCCTGGGTAAAATTCGCAGATTACTGGACCCTTTATTACGAGATAAATGAAAAAATATACAACGAACTTCCAAAAAACGGCATCAGCTTCCCGTTCCCTCAGTTGGATGTACACATGAAAAGCGCTGCCGCAGAAAAGACAAACTGAAACCGAACCGTTGTTAATATACAGATTATGACTTATACGAAACTAATAATCGAAAAGAAAGAAAAAGTCTGCATTGTCTCCATTAACAATCCGCAGGCTTTGAATGCTCTGAATTCCACCGTTCTGGAGGAACTGGACCGGGCTTTTTCCGAAATCGCCGCCGATGACGGTATCGCCGCCGTTATCCTGACGGGTGCAGGAAAAGCCTTCGTTGCGGGAGCCGATATTTCCCAAATGAGCACCATGAATGCAGCCCAGGGGAAAGCATTCGGAGAATACGGAGCAGCCGTATTCCGTAAAATAGAATTGTTGGACAAACCTGTTATTGCGGCAGTAAACGGCTACGCATTAGGAGGAGGATGCGAACTGGCCATGTGCTGCGATATCCGGATCGCCTCGGCCAAAGCCAAATTCGGCCAGCCCGAGGTGGGGTTAGGCATTACGCCCGGATTTTCCGGCACCCAGCGGCTGCCTCGTATAGTAGGACCGGGAAAGGCCAAAGAGTTGATCTATACGGCCGGGATAATCGATGCAGCGGAGGCCTGCCGTATCGGTTTAGTCAATAAAGTGACCGAGCCGGAAGCCCTTATGGACGAAGCCATGGAGATGGCCGCAAAAATCGCTTCCAAAGCCCCTATCGCGGTAAAATACAGCAAACAGGCCATCAACAAGGGAATGCAGACGGATATGGACACGGCCATTTCCATAGAAGCCGACCTTTTCGGACTTTGTTTTTCGAGCGAGGACCAGAAAGAAGGGATGAGAGCCTTTTTGGAAAAAAGAGCCCCCGATTTCAAGAATAAATAACACTTATTAACATATTTAAATCATCACTTATATGAAAATCGCTGTAGTAGGTACAGGCACAATGGGCAACGGTATTGCCCAGACATTTGCCCAGGCCGGCCACGAGGTCCTTCTGAAAGGGCGCTCGGAAGCGTCATTGGCAAAAGCGCACAAAGCCATAGAAAAAAGCCTATCCAAAATGGTAGAAAAAGGGAAAATGGAAGCCGCCCAAAAGGATGCCGTTATCGCCCGGATAAAAGACACGATGCTCTATGAAGACTGCGCGGATGCGGATCTGGTAATAGAAGTAGTGGCCGAGAATATGGCCATCAAACAAGAGATCTTCAAGCTTTTGGACAAAATCTGCAAACCGGAAGCGATCCTGGCCACCAACACTTCTTCCCTCTCCATCACGCAGGTGGCTGCATTTACAGAACGCCCGCAGAATGTTATCGGGATGCATTTCTTCAACCCGGTTCCGATGATGAAATTAGTAGAGGTGATAAAAGGGCAGCTTACATCCCCGGAAGTGCATGATAAAGTCATTTCCATCGCCGAACAGATAGGCAAGACTCCGGTCAGCGTAAACGAAGCCCCAGGTTTCGTAGTAAACAGAATCCTTATCCCGATGGTCAATGAGGGTATCGGCATTTATGCAGACGGTGTAGCCTCCAAAGAGGAAATAGACGAAGCCATGAAATTGGGAGCCAACCACCCTATGGGTCCGCTCGCACTCGCAGACCTGATCGGATTGGATGTGTGCCTGGCTATTATGGAAGTCCTGTACAATGAATTCGGGGATCCTAAATACCGTCCGCATCCGTTATTAAGAAAAATGGTGCGGGCCAATCAATTGGGCCGTAAGACCGGAATCGGTTTTTACGATTACCGCAAATAGGCAAATTCAGAAATCCGGAATATCCGTACTCCGGACAGAAGAAAGCAAAGCCGTTTATCGATTTTCCGATAGCGGCTTTTCTCCTTTTTTGTTTACGACGGGATTGGCATAAATGGATAAAAAGATATTTTCCATTTCATCCATATCCCCTTCTGCAGACGAGAGCTTGAATTTCATATAATCGACAAATGCCTGCCTGTCAGCAGCGCTGTATTGTGCGGAATATTCTCCCGTACCGTACAAAATATCATACGCAATGTAATTGTTCTTCCACAGGCGGTAAGTGGAATTGATCCTTTCATCGATCACCCCGGCTAAAGATTTGAACCGCTCGTTTTTATCATGCCGGGCAGCCTCTTCCAGATCCTCCACCCGCACGGGATTGTTGAACTCTATATGTATATTGCCCTTATATTGCATGATACCCGTTAAAATACTGTTCAGATCTTCATTCTTGGCTTTTACATATTTTTTCCGTCTGGAAATGAATAATTCCACGGTCTTGAACAGATCGCACGGCTCGTATTCGTAAGAAATGGATACGGGCATGATATTCAATTCGGAAAAGTTTTTCTCAAAATCGCCTTCTCCGCTCATATCCAACATCTTCAATAATCCCTGCTCTGTCATGTCCAGCCCGTTTTTGGTTCTGCCGTTCCGTTGGGCGATCCAGACCGAACTTCTCTGGGAAGCCACATTATACCTGATGTACTGGGACAATATCTGGGATGTCGCATATACTTCCCGAGGCGAGCAGCTTCTCACTACTTTTATCATTTTATTCGTACGGGCGATATCTTCAATGAAAGGCGAAGTAATAAGATTATCCCCTACGGCTATTTCCGTCGTCTGTATCCTATGACGGTGCAGGATAAGCTGGATAATGGCCGAATCCAGAACGATGTCCCTGTGATTGGAAATGATAAGGTGTTTCTTTCCGTCCCTGAAATAATCCAGACCGTTATAGGTAAGGGTGCGGGCCGTATTCGAAAGGATCTTGTTGACCACCAAAGCCATTACTTTTACCTGAAAATCATCTATGGTTCTGCAGGAAAGCAATATATCCCTGAAATAATTCACCCCTTTCCCCGGAAATAAATAAGAAGAAATATCTTCCAGCAAAGGATTCTCCGTAATTCTGGTCAAAGCCGGGAAAATTTCCGTATCTATGTAGGGTCTTATATCTTCAAACTTTTCTAAATCCATAATTAATTTAAAAAATCCATGCAAAGTTACAAAATAAAAACCCAATTTAAAAGTGCTGTAGGCTTCGGAACTTACAACTTTTCTTTCAATGGGATGTTGTATAGGATTAAAGCGTCATAACTTCCGATTTTCATAATAAACATAAAGGTTATATCTTTACGAAGATAATGAAACGGATAATATAAGCTGCATATATTATGTTTAGAACATCCTCTCCTTACGTTAAACATCTGTTAAAAGGAAATATACGTTGGCAGCCGTTTACAAGGGAAACGTTGGAAACGGCGATAAGACAGGAAAAAATAATATTCATTCATATCGGACATATCTCCAATATCGCCGGGCGGGAACAAGCCTACGCCCTGTTCAGCGATCCCCGCGTAGCAGAAACAATCAACCGTAACTTCATCCCCATCCTGTTGGACATAGAAGACGTGCCGGAAGCATCTTTAATAGCCTTAGACCTTCTGATTATCAACGAGCAAACCTATACTATTCCCATTAACATATTTTCGCTGCCCGGAGCGAAGCCGTTTTTGTCTTTTTCCCATATCACTCCGGAAGAATTCATCGCCCTGACCGAAAATATCCTCAATTCCTATCGGGACAAAAGACACCGGCTGGAAAAAATGAGCCTTTATATGGTGGAACGCCTGCAAAACACGGGTGTAGTAACCAAGAAAGAATCTCCCAAAGAGATAAATGCCAAGCTACTGCATGCGTATGTAAGATCCTGGTACAGCAAATACATAGCATCGGAAGGGCAGTATCACACCCCCTATACGTTAAACAGCCGCAATTACATATTCCTGCTCAAATACGCTCAAAGATATCACAAACAGGAAATCAGCGACTTTATAAAACACGGACTCGAAAAATTGTATTTTTCCGCCATGTTCGATCCCGTCGAAGGCGGGGTGTTCACTCAATCGGCGGATTACCGGTTTTTGGAACCGTTATATGAAAAAAGTCTCTCCGAGAATGTGCAGATGGCAATCCTGTATTCCTTCGGGTACAAATATTTCAAACTGGAAATATTCCGGCAAGCCGTAGAAAATCTGACAGATTTCATTGAAAAAGACCTCGAATCCGGAACCGGAGGCTACATGAGTTCCGTCACATTAAAAATACAGCCGGAAGATTCCCGCTATTATAAATACACCCACGACGAATTAAAAAAAGCGTTCTCCGCCAATTATATGACCATCGGGAATTACTTGGGAATGAATCCGGACTTACCGGAAGACGCCCGGCAGATTCTCTTGAATACTCCCGACAATATCAAAATAAAACCGGACGAAAGGATCCTGCTCAAAAGAATCCGGGAAGGGCATAAAAACGAATTGCTTTATGACAGACGGGTCATTACGGCCTACAATTGCATGTATGTTTCCGCCCTGTGCATCATTGCCAACAACTTAGAATATCAAAAAGAAAAATATACGAAAAAGGCGGCGGAACTGATGGAAAAGATATTGAAGGGCCGGAAATCAAAAAATATAACGCTGTACCGATACATAGGCCCCGGCAATAAAGGTTATCCCGGCTCCAATCTGCTGGATTATTCCTTAGCATTGAATGCCTTGCTTTATCTGTACAAATCTACGGGTGAAGAATGCTACGACGAACTTTCCAGAAAATACACGGCTTTTATCCTGCTTAACTATTACCAGGCCGATAACGGCATGTTTTCCAGCACCTCCAGATTAGAACAGGTAACGCCTTTCAAAAGGGAATCCGTAATAGATTACATCCGGTTTTCGGCCAATTCCATTATGGCCAGGAATCTGCACATGTTGTATAAACTGAGAAAAGACACCTTTTACTTAGAAGCATTCAAACAACAGCTATATAATATAGAACCCCATCTGATCGGCAGCGGCCCCATGATGGCGGGCTGGGGACTCCAGATTCTCAACTATCTGACCGACAAGACTCCCAACCCGGATTTCAGTCATCCTTTTCCGGCCTGACCAGCAGAGAACTGTCGCCGTAGCTCAAAAAACGGAAATCGTGTTCCAGCGCATAATCATAGACATCTCTCCATTTTTCTCCTATAAAAGCCGATATCAGCAATAACAGGGTGCTCCGGGGCTGATGGAAATTGGTAATCAACAAATCGACCGCCCTGAACTTATAAGAGGGGACGATGATGATTCCCGTGCGGGCAGTCAATACATCCATTCCGTTTTTATCCATATAGTCTATCAAGGCCGAAACCGCTTCTTTAAAAGTATAGTCATACTCCTTTGCATAAGGTTCCCATTGGGTTACGGTCCCCGGTCCGCCTTTTTCCATACATTGTACGCCCAGAAAATACAACGATTCCAGACATCGGGTAGAGGTAGTGCCCACCGCTATTATTTTCTTTCCGGCCGGCAGATCGGCCAAATCCTGCAAAAAGGCACGGGATACGGAAAAAGGCTCCGTGTGCATTTTATGATCGGCGATATATTCGCTTTTTACGGGCACGAATGTGCCGGCACCTACATGCAGACAGATCTGGTCTCTTTTAATTCCCGCTTCATCGATCTCTCTTAACACCTTTTCCGTAAAATGAAGCCCCGCGGTAGGCGCGGCCACGGATCCCTGTATTTTAGCATACAAAGTCTGATAACGCAACCGGTCCAAGGCTTCCGTATCTCTTTTTAAATAAGGAGGTATGGGAATTTTCCCGCATATATCCAACACTTCCGAAAAACAGATGCCGCCTTTCCAGGTAAACCTCACGACAGAGCCGTTGTTTTCCCCTTTGTTCACCAAAGCGGCCCTTAAATCCAATCCGGCCGCCGCAGGAGAAGTCCCGCACAAGAATTTCAATTCGCCTTCTTTCCATCTTTTGGCATTGCCTATCACCGCATTCCATACGCATTCTCCCACAGAAGCAAAAGAAAGGGCATATTCTTGCGGCAGAACGGGCTCCAAGCAGAATATTTCTATTAATGCACCGGTTTCCTTACGGAACAATAATCGGGCGGGAACGACTTTCGTGTTATTAAATACCATCAGCGAGCCGGAGGGCAATAACCCCGCGAGATTTGAAAATTTGCTCTCGGAAATTTTATTTTTCTCAAATACGAGAATTTTCGAATCGTCCCGTTTAGCCAAAGGATATTTGGCGATCTTCTTTTCAGGCAAAATATACGAATAATCCTGAATCTTAATTTTAGGCTCCACAATCAATTATTTTGGGCAAAGGTATATAAATGTACCCGGAACAAAAAATCGTTAAAATTTTCAATTTTGTTCACATTTGTAATTCACATTCGTAAACACGGCTGTTTATATTTATAAACGTATTCTTTATGTATTGACAACAGTACAAACATTGGAATTCCTTATTATAACATTTGGTTATAAGCGAGAATTGTTTAGAGTTATATTACACATTATCATACGGTTAATAAAATTTATATGAAGTAATTTTTAGATTCGGAAGAAAGAAAAAAAGCCATAGAGGCGTAAAATGCAGGCTTTTTGACTATATGGTATAATTATTATTGCAGATTTCCAACCCGTTGTAACCCTCCATTTATCGTATCTGTTTAAATATAGCTTAAATTTAATAATGAATGGATTAGGAAAATCCGGTTTTAATTTATAATTAATAAAAACAAATCATTTTACAAATGTAACGGAAAAATCACTTACATTTGTAATGGGAATAATTTACATCTATGAATAACCGTTTACAACAATTTTTGGAGTTTGAAAACCTCACTCCGGCTCGGCTGGCGGATATGCTGGGCGTACAACGTTCCGGTCTCTCCCACATCTTGTCGGGAAGAAATAAGCCCGGATACGAATTCATACATAAATTGCTTACCCGGTTTCCTGCCATAAATGCAGACTGGCTGATTACGGGCAAAGGAAAACCTTATAAAGAAATGGACCGGCCGCTGAATAACGGGAACTCCCCCACCGAGCCATCCCCCGATTCCACGAATACCTTTTCCTCGGAAAAGAAGAAACAGGAGGACGCCCTGTTTGATGATGATTTTGGAGATTTATGGACTCAAAAGAAAGATTTTTCCGATTCTCTTCCGGAAAACGACCGTCGCCCCTCTTATGATAAAACGGCAAAAGAGATTGTCAATCAAATAAATAAGGCCGATCCGGAGGGAAAATATCCTCCTGAGAATCCAATAGATGAAACAAGACGGACTTTCGCCCGTGAAAAAAGAGAAATAAAACGGGTTATCGTCTTCTATAAAGACGGGTCTTTTGAAGAATTATTTCCGGCGGGCAGTAAAATCGAAAAATAATTCGGACCATATCCGGTTATCGTAAGGTCAAATTCCGTATTTTTGCAAAATAACCATTTGCTTATCTTTTTATAATGTATAAATTATTACGGCCTCTTTTATTCTGTTTTACGCCCGAACAGGCACACAGGATAACTATAAGCCTGTTGAAATTCTTAAGATATGTGCCTCTGTCGGGACCTGTCTTACGATTATTCTATAGCTATAATAACCGCGTTCTGGAAAAAGAAGTATTCGGAATTAAATTTAAAAATCCGGTAGGTCTGGCGGCGGGTTTCGATAAAAACGGAGACCTGTATAACGATATGGCCAACTTCGGGTTCAGTTTCATAGAAATAGGGTCCCTCACTCCCGGTCCGCAGAACGGGAATCCCAAACCGCGCCTTTTCCGGCTGCTTAAGGATGAAGCGATGATCAACAGAATGGGCATCAATAATTTAGGAGTAAAACATGCCGTCGAATATATAAAAAAACATCAGCCCCGGTGCATAATCGGGGGGAATATCAGCAAAAGCAGCGATGTCTCCAATGAAAACGCTCCTAAAGATTATGAAAAATCCTTTGCCATTCTATACGATTTCGTAGATTACTTCGTAATTAATGTTTCCTGTCCCAATGTAAAAGACCTGTGCAAATTGCAGGACATAAACTCTCTTTCCGAAATTATCGATAAGTTGCTGGCTTTAAGGAGATATTTCGATGAATACCGGCCTATTCTGCTGAAACTCTCCCTCGACATTCCCGTCAGCCAGTTAGACGAAATCATAGATCTGGTGCTGGTATCCGGATTAGACGGCGTGATTGCCGCCAACACCACCCGCAGCCGGGAAGGATTGAATACGGACAAGGAAACATTGGAGCGTATCGGCGAAGGAGGACTCAGCGGAGCGCCGTTATTTAAAAGAAGCATAGAATTCGTCCGGTACATCCATCGGAAAACCGAGGGACAGTTGCCGATTATCGCCGTGGGAGGCATCATGAGCCCCCGGCAGGCGGAAGAGATGCTGAATGCCGGAGCTTCTCTCATACAGGTCTATACGGGATTCATTTATAAAGGTCCCGCCTTGCCCAAACGCATAAATAAATATCTGGCCGAAAAAATGCTGAAAAAGGAAACGGCTTAAACTATTCCTTTACAAGTTGATAAGTTAATATACAATCCTATATAACAAACGATATGACTACCGCCTCTATCTGCACCATCGGAGATGAAATCCTTATAGGACAGATCGTCGATACCAATTCTTCTAAAATCGCCTCCGCTTTGAACGCCGCAGGAGTAAAGGTAAATGAAATGATTTCCGTTTCGGACAACGGAACCGAGATATTGAACGGACTGGAACATTGTCTCCGCACTTCCCATGTAGTAGTAGTCACAGGCGGATTGGGACCTACGAAAGACGATATTACCAAAAAGACGCTGGCCGATCTGACGGGGGCCGTCAAATATTATGAAAGTGCTGAACAGTTGGAAGTTATCCGGCGCGTCCTGACGGTAAGAGGGATAGAAATGAGCGATATCAATCTGGCTCAGGCTTCCGTACCCGAAACGTGCAAGGTAATCGTAAACGAATGCGGAACCGCCCCGTGCATGCAGTTCGAATTTCCGGAAAACAAATACGGACACAAATGTCTGCTGTTCTCCCTGCCGGGCGTACCGTTCGAAGCGGAAGCCGCCATACCGAAAGTAATAGCCGCCATAAAAGAAAATTATCCGTTGGAGAATATCTTCCATAAGACTTTATGTACATTCGGCATTCCCGAATCCACCTTAGCAAAGCGCATCGAAGAGTGGGAAGATCATCTTCCGGAAAATCTTCATCTGGCATACCTGCCGAATCCCATATTGGGGGTAAGGCTCCGGCTTTCCATTTACGGAATCGGGGAAGAAGAAGGGAAACAAGAGCTGGACCGCTATACGGAAACCTTACGTCCGCTGTTGGGAAACGCCCTATACGGACAGGAAGAGGATTCCCTACAATCGGTAATCGGCAACATATTGAAAAACAACGGAAAAACCGTTGCTGTGGCTGAATCGTGCACGGGAGGCATGCTGGCATCGCTGTTTACCTCCGTAGCCGGATCGTCCGCATATTTTTACGGAGGCGTGATATCCTATGACAACAGTGTGAAAACCGGAGTCTTGAAAGTAAAAAAAGAGACGTTAGACAAATACGGAGCCGTCAGCCGCGAATGCGTAGAGGAAATGGCGGCGGGAGTTAGGAATCTTATGAAAACCGATTATGCAATTGCCACTTCCGGCATCGCGGGCCCCGGGGGAGGCACCGCAGACAAACCGGTGGGCACAGTATGGGTAGCCGCGGCTTCCGGGGAAAGGGTCGTAACGGAAAAATTCAGCTTCTCGGGCAGCCGGAAACTGAATATCGAGCGGTTCGCCTCCCATGCGATGAATTTGCTGCGGACGCAGATTCTTTGTCGGGAAACGGGAAATCGCATGAGGGAAGAATAACGGAGACAAATGCCCGCAGAACCAGATTGACAGACAATAAAATCAGTAATAATCATGTTAAAAAAACCGACAAGTTTGTTACATACAAACAATTTGAACAAATTACATCTAAATGTATTTTCTTTATTCATTCTTTTAAACTTTACGGTCATTATGTTTTCCTGCCACCATGTAAAAGAAACGCCCGCCAAAGCGGCATTGGAAAAAGTAGATTCCTTATTTACCGCCCGGTACTACGAAGGGGAACCCGGAGGCGCCGTATTGATTATGAAAGGCGATTCCATCCTGTTCGATAAGGGATACGGCCTGGCCGATCTGCAAACTAAAACCCCGATAGATGGCAACACGTTTTTCAATATAGCCTCCGTGTCCAAACAATTCACGGCAACGGCCATTCTGAAATTAGCGGCCGAAGGGAAACTGAATTTGGATGATCCGGTAAAAAAATATTTTCCGGAGTTTAAGGCCGATTTCTTTAATAAAATAACTATCAAGCACTTGCTTTCTCATTCTTCCGGCATCCCAGACGAGCGTCCGCGCGAAGACAGAAATTTCGTTCTGACGGCTACCGATATGCAGTCTTTGGAGTATATGAAAGAGCTGGATCACTTGAATTTCGAACCGGGAACCGCGTATGAATATATGAACCCGACCTTTCAGCTCATGTACGCCATTATCGAGAAATTGTCGGGAAAATCTTTTGAAGAATATATGAAAGAATATATTTTCACTCCGGCGGGCATGGATGAAACCGTTTACTTTGAAGCCGGCCGCGATATTCCGCGCATGGCCCACGGTTATATCACTGAAGATGACGGAAAGAGCTTCCGGGAATACGATTACGGCGAGGAGTCTTTTTTCGCGACCAAGGCGGACGGGGGCATCTATACATCTACCCATGAATTCGTTAACTGGGAAAAGGCCTTGCGCGACAATACGATCATTCCGCAAACCCTCAAGGAAGAAGCCCACTCCCCTGTCACTCCGGTAACCGGCAGTACGTACAGTTCTTAT
Organism: uncultured Bacteroidales bacterium; assembly: GCA_947630665.1. GTDB lineage: Bacteria > Bacteroidota > Bacteroidia > Bacteroidales > UBA932 > Egerieousia. The sequence goes on from CANRID010000002.1 coordinate 115,720, forward strand.
CAAAACCGGCCTTATACTTCTTACGGGTACGGATGGTTTATAGAACAAAAGCCGGACATGCCAAAGAAAGTATATCATACCGGCGACAACGGAGGATTCCAGATCTATGCGGGACGCTTCCCGGAGAAAGGAATCTTATATCTGGTATTCGAAAACCGGAACGATAAAAGCCGCTGGGAAATGGTAGAAAAATTGGATGAAATTTTCCGGCAAGCCGGGTGGTTCGAATAATAATCCCTAATAATAAGTACGACAGGGAAGTATGGTTTGCAGACAGCCATATTTCCCTGTTACTTTTCTGTCACTTCCCTATCGCTTCTTATTAAATATCGATGAATTGGCCTGGGCAGCCGGCATAATCACCATATCGTTGATATTCACATGGGGAGGACATTTGATCATATACATGATCGCATCCGCCACATCCAGGGCTTTCAGAGGGACGAACCCTTTATATACCTCAGCCGCCCGGTCAAGATCTCCTTTGAAACGGACCTGGGAAAATTCGGTTTCCACCGCGCCGGGGCAAATTTGCGACACTTTTATATTATAGGGCAGCAAATCTATCCGCATCGCTTTGGTAAGAGCATCCACCGCATGCTTGGTGGCGCAATAGACATTTCCGTTAGGATACACTTCCTTTCCCGCTATGGAACACAGATTTATAATATGCCCGCCGCCATTGGCTATCATGAAATCGGAAACGATCCGGCTGACATACAGCAACCCTTTTACATTCGTATCGATCATCCGCTCCCAGTCATCGTAAATACCTGTATTTAAGGGGTTCTGTCCTACGGCCAGGCCCGCATTATTTACCAGTACATTTATTTTCTTCCATTCTTCCGGCAAATTCAACAGATATTTTTCCACCTCTCCCAGAAAGCGCACATCGAAGCTCAACGGAAGAATCGTCACGTTGAATTCCTTTTCCAGTTTTTTGGATAATTCGGTCAACCGGGAGGTTCTTCGTCCCGTAATAATCAGATTATATCCTTCCTGGGCCAGCAAGCCGGCCGTCGCCTCTCCTATTCCGGACGTGGCACCCGTAACCAATGCAATTTTTTTCATAAATAACAGTTCGATTATAAATTCCGGCGTATTCCGCCATATTACAATGGAGATGAACGTCTATCGCAAAGCCAATTCCTCCACTTTGTTAAAGACCCTTAAGAAATTCTCGCCCAGGATCATGCGTACATCCTCATCCGAATATCCCCGGCTCTTGAGTTCTTTCGTAATAATCTCCATCTTCCCGACATCCTCCATGCCCAGGGGGGCCGTTTCGATTCCGTCATAATCCGAACCGAGTCCCACATGGGCCGCACCGACCAACTTAACGGCATGCTCGATATGATCCACCAGCAATTTATACGAAGGGCGTTTCAACGCGAACATTTCGGCCTCCGCCTCCTTGAATTTCCTGAACGCCTCCTTGCTTTTCGGATGGGCCCTCCATTCCGTCTGCGCAGCATCGAATTTATCGCACAACGGCCAAAACTTCTCCGCATATTCATCGCTTAAAAAGGCCGGATAAAAGTTAATCTGTATCACTCCCCCCGCCGCCGCCAGGTCTTTTATCATTTGATCAGTCATATTGCGGGGATGCGAAGCCAGCGCACGACAGCAGGAATGCGTCGCTACCACCGGAGCCCGGGAATATTTCAATACATCATAAAAAGACTCGTCCGAAAGATGCGACACATCCACGATCATTCCTAACCGGTTCATTTCTTCTATCACCTTTTTCCCGAAAGGGCTTACGCCTCCCCATCTTTTCTCCTTGGTCCCGCTGGAATCGCATATTTCGTTATTTCCTGTATGCGTCAATGTCATATATCGGATGCCCAATGTATAAAAAAGTCTCAGCAGACTCAGATCTTTCTGGATGGGAGAACCGTTCTCCATTCCCATAAACACGGCGCCCAGTCCTTTGCTTTTCAGTTCCCGGCCCTCCCTGACGGATGTCGCCAGTCCGACTTTATCGCTGTTCCGGTAAACGGCATCGTATGTACGGGCGATCAGCTGCAATGCCCGGCGGGTAGATTCATCGGGAGCAAGCCTGTTGGAGGTATAAATAGAGAAAAACGAGGCATCTACTCCCCCTTCCTTCATCCGGATAAAATCAAAATGGCCTTCTTTGTTTCTCACTCCCAAATCCGCCCCCTCCATCAGGCGCAAAGGCGTATCGCAATGAGAATCCAGGACAAATGCTTCCTTATGTAACTGTTTAGTTGTCATAATATATGTCGTTTTAATTTTTAATCCCGATAATTTTAAAGTTAAATTTTCAAGACCGGAACACGTTTATTTCATATAAGAATATTTATATCTTGTAGCCGGAACCAGCGTTTCCTTTATCGTACGCGGAGTCACCCAGCGGATCAAATTGAATTCGCCGCCGGCCTTATCGTTGGTACCGGAAGCTCTGGAACCTCCAAACGGCTGCATACCCACTACGGCACCGGTAGGTTTATCGTTAATGTAGAAATTGCCCGCACTGTATCTCAATGCCTTGCATATTTTCTCAGCCGCCTGCCGGTCTTTAGCGAATACGGATCCGGTAAGTCCGTACGGCGATGTAGTGTTGCACAGCTCTACCGCCTCGTCCAACTTATCGTCCTCATATACATATACGGTAAGCACGGGTCCGAAAATTTCTTCTTCCATGGATTTGAAATGCGGATCGGACGTTTCGATGACGGTCGGTCTGATAAAATAGCCGACGGATTTATCATATTCTCCCCCTACTACTATTTTCGCGTCTTTGGACTCCTTCGCATATTCGATATATGAAACGATATTGTCGAATGAAGCCTCGTCGATAACCGCATTGATAAAATTGTCGGGATCGGCCACGTCTCCCATTTTGACATCTTCGGCCCTTTCCCGGATTCCGTCTAAAACGGCCGGCCATATAGATTTAGGCACATACATGCGGGAAGCCGCAGAACATTTCTGTCCCTGGAACTCGAAAGCCCCGCAGAACGCGGCATTCGCAACCGCTTTCGTACAGGCGGAAGGGTGTACGAAAATAAAGTCCTTTCCTCCCGTTTCCCCCACCAGACGCGGATATGTCTTGTATTTAGGCAGGTTCTCCCCCACTTTTTTCCACAAATAATTGAAAGTGGCACTGGAGCCGGTAAAATGAATGCCGCCGAAATCCGGAGAATCCATGGCCACACAGCCGATCAGGGAACCGGGTCCGCAAAGGAAATTCACCACCCCGTCGGGAAGCCCCGCCTCCATAAACGCCTTCATCAGATAATAATTGGACAGGATGGCCGTGGAGGAAGTTTTCCAGATAGTGGTATTTCCCATCATCGCCGGCGCCATATTCAAGTTGGAAGCGATGGACGTAAAGTTGAACGGACTTATCGCCATGACAAACCCTTCTAACGGACGGTATTCAACGGAATTGATCTGGTTAGCAGCGGATTTGGGCTGGGTCGCATAAATCTTGCAGGCATACGCCACATTGTATCTGAGAAAATCGATCAGCTCGCAAGCGGAATCGATCTCCGCCTGATAGATATTTTTACTTTGTCCGAGCATAGTGGCGGCATTCAGGACAGGACGATATTTCCCGGCCAGCAATTCCGCAATCCTCAGCATAATGGAAGCCCTTACTTCCCAAGGAGTTTCGCCCCACTCCTTATGGGCGGCCATGGCGGCATCCACAGCCATCTGCACCTCTTTTTCTCCCGCCTTGTGGTAAGTGGCCAGGATATGTTTATGATTATGAGGCATTACCACGGTACCGACATTGCCCGTCCGGATTTCCTTTCCACCTATAATAAGCGGTATATCTATCACTTCAGAGCTTTGTCTTTTCAGTTCCGCATCCAACGCAATTCGTTCAGGACTTCCCGGCAAATAGGTTTTCACCGGCTCGTTGGCAGGCAGCGGGAAATTAAATATGGCATTATTCATAGCACTAAATTTTTTATAATTAACATTTTACAATTTTCTCTCCGACACTATCCCGACAGGAAATCCTTTTTCCCCGTCGGGATTCCACAAATTTAATAAAATAAAAGCAACAATGCCTTTTTTTAATAAATTTAATCCGGATGCAACATTCCTGTTCATCCTATCGTCTTATTATATGAAAAAAGTTCGATACGGATGATTTTCATCGATACTATCCCGACAGCCGGACGCCTGATTCATGAACATAGAGGAATTATACGATAAATATTCAAAGAGTCTGTTCTTTACCAGCTTGCGCATTACAGGCGATTCTTTCGACGCGGAAGAAGCGATGCAGGATACTTTTATCCGGTATTATCAACATTCCGGGAAAACGGGAATAAAAAATCCGGAAAGCTGGCTCAGAAGCGTCTGCATCAGACGGTCCATCGACATACTGAGGAACCGGAACCGGGACAAGGATTTTATAGAAGAATGGAGAAAAACCGAACCGGACAATACGGAACTTCCCGACAGCACCGCACAAGACGAACATAAGGAGCTGCACTTGAAAGTGGAGACCATTAAATCCGCTTTGGAAAATTTGCCGGACGGATACCGTATCATCTTATCCCTGAATTTATTCGAAGGATACGACTATAAAGAGATTGCCGGCATACTGAAAGTAAAGGAAAGCACCGTCCGGACACAATATATGAGAGGAAAGGCACGTCTGCTACAAATACTGGAAAAACCATTTTAAATACCCTATACACATGGATTCATTGAAAAAATACATAACAGAAAATAAAGACCGGTTCGAAGGCGAGCTTCCGGAAGGACACCGGGAGAGGTTTCTCGAAAAGCTGGACCGCTGCCGGCAGGCGCAGCCCGCAGGAACGCCGGCAAAATGGACTCCCCTGAAACAAATCGGCCGGATCGCCGCTTCTATAGCGGCAGTATTTGTCCTCGCCTTTTTTATCGGGAATTTTTTCCAAAAGGAAAGCCGGAGTTCCACAGCGGCCAGCTATCGGAGTAAATTAGAAGAAATGAAGAACCAGATTCTAAGACTTTCGCAGAAAGCCGCGCCCGAGATGCAGGAATATACCATTAATACTCTGGAAAATATTTTATTCGAGCCCGTTCCTCTCCAGGAACAATTGCCCGAGGAACTGTCGAGCCGGGAGAAGGAAAAAATCCTGGAAGAATACTACAACCAGAAAATGCAGGGAGTGAAAAAACTGAAAATCTTTTTGGCTCAGAAGATAAAAGGACCGGAAGATTAACCATACGCAACATTATTTATCATGAAAAAATTATTATTCGTAACCCTGGCTTTTTTAGCCGTCATGACAGCATGGGGACAGACCGTCTCGAAAAACTATCCTTTTTCCGGATTTACCGGAGTAACCGCCTCTTCCATATACGATATTTACATTACGCAGGGAGATTCGTATCAAGTAGAGGTAACCTGTTCGAAAGGGATGGAGAACTATCTGAAAATCACCTGCATTCAAAATAATTTAAGATTAGAGGCCGATTTCCCCCGGAATTTCTTCCATAAAGAGCGGCAGAAACTGACCGTCCGCATTACGATGCCCAAATTGGAATCGCTTGCGCTTTCCGGAGTTGCAAACGCCAAAATATCCGGAAATTTCAAATGTGACGTATTCACGCTTTCGATGAGCGGATCCTCCAATCTGGATCGCATTAACATGAATGCCAATACTTTAAAATATACTATCAGCGGTGTTTCGAACGCTACCGTTTATGGAAAATTCCAAAACGCCCAAGGTACCGTAACGGGATCATCCGATATGGCTTTTAAAGCCGATATAGCCGATCTGAATGGAAGCATATCGGGAGCCGTGGATTTCAGCTACTATGGCAACTCTATAAACGTCACTTTAAAGATTTCCGGCTCCAGCGATGTCTCCTTGAGCGGTAAAACGAATCTGTTAGATGTAAGATGTATGGGCGCATGCGAGCTGAAAGCCAAGGACATGAAGGCTCTCCAGGTCATTGCCGCCACCTCCGGTAGCAGCGATTGCACCGTATTCGCGACCCATTCTATCAAAGCCACAACATTCGGGGCGTCCAAAATCGAATATTACGGAAACCCGATGGTCTCCACAATAAACAAATCCGGCAGCTCATCCATTTATAAAAGATAAGACCGGCCTGTTTTCCGCACATTCAAACAATTAAACATGAAAAAGAAGTTAGCTTTATTCCTCGTAACCCTATTATTGGCTTCCGTCTCCGTTTTTGCGCATACAGTAACAAACAAATATAAAGTGGCCGATTTCAAAGGGATCAAAGCCGCTTATGTATTTAAAATCACCCTTACGAAAGGACCTGTCTGCTCCGTGGAAATAAGCTGTCCGGACGATATCGGGAAATATCTGACCGTTTCCTCGTCCAACGGAATTCTCGAATTGTCCGCCAAAAGGAACAGCAGCAAAGGAAACGATAAAAGACACGAAACCGTGTATGTAAAGATTCAGATGCCTTCCCTCACTTATCTGGATCTTTCGGGAGCTTCCACCCTTATCGCTGACGGGGAGTTCAACGAAACCGCTTTCGAGTGCAATCTGAGCGGAGCCTGTACTCTGAAATATCTGAATATAAATGCCCGGAATTTCACCTTCGACATCAGCGGTGCCGCCAAAGCTTCATTGGAAGGTAATTTCACCAATGCCCAAGGAAACATATCGGGAGCGGCCAGCGTTACCTTCAACGGCAATATGGATATACTCAGGCTGAAAACCAGCGGAGCCTCCAATACCGTCTATAATGGCAACTCCAGCAAAATCCATATAAATACATCGGGGGCGGCCAATTCCACCCTGACCGGTAAAACGGACAAACTGCTGTTCAAAATTTCCGGAGCGGCCAACCTCGATGCCCGGGAAATGATCACGCAGGATTTTACAGGTGAGGACACAGGCGTAGGACAGATATATCTGCAAAAAAATCACGATTGAACCAAATAAGAAAACCAATGTTACAGGAGAAAATAACGGCCGGTATATTTTTTGGATGCCTTATATTGTTTATCTTTGCGCCGAATGAATAGAATCAAATACCATATCTTCACCATTTTGCTTGTCTTGTACATAGCCCTTATATTCTATGGGAGCCTTCATAATTTTTCCGATACGGAATTGGATCTGGCCGAAAGCTTTTTAGGGATACCTATGGACAAAATAATCCATTTTGCAATGTTTTTCTTTTATCCTTTCGTAAGTTGGTCCTTTCTGAGATTCAATGACGAGCCGGATACGGAAAACAAACCGGTCAATTGTAAAGTATTTAAAATAACAAGAGACTATTACTTTGCCGTTATCATTCTCTCGGGAATCCTGCTCGGAGCACTTACCGAAGGCTCTCAATCCTGGTTTACCACGTATCGGCAAGGAGATGTGCAGGACTGGGGAGCCGATATCTTAGGCATTCTCGCCGGAAGCGCCGCGGTCTTTGCACTCAAAGGAGCCTTTATCCGTTGGGAAATCAAAATACTGCAAGAGAAATCATAAATACTCCGCATGACATATAGCAAAACATGTATTTTTTTCCTTACATTTGCCGATTCCATACGGACTTGGATATATACCTGAAACCCATATGGACGTGAATATTTAAATCATTTATAATGAAACTATTTACCAAACTTAGCATTCTATTTCTCTTATTTTTATTTTCTATCGGCGGGTCTTTGCGGGCAAAAGAACTTTCCGGAGAGGCTAAAGAAAAAAATGACGCCGCCGATTATCGGGGAAAAAGCGAAAATACCCGGATCGCGGTAAAATTAAACGGCCTGATCTTTATCGGAATCATAAACCCCGCGGTAGAATTCAGAGTCATGCCTAAATGGACCGTCCAGCTCGAAGGATTGGGCTCTTTTTATCATAAGAACTTCTTGGGAAGTCATAAACCATTCGTGTTGGGAGCGACCTGGGGAGAATTCAGGTTTTATCCCAAACATTCTTTCGACGGATTTTTTCTTGCACCGAATATCGGCTGGGGCGTTTACCAACTGAATAAAGGATCGGTCCCGGGATATGGGGGTTCTTATCCCGAATCCTATTTTCAGATGGGAAGCAATCTGATGGCCGGACTTACGATAGGTTATCAACTGAATCTGGGCCGGCACTGGTCGATAGAGGCATCTTGGGGAGCCGGCTGGCAGGGATCCACCTATCAAGGTTATGATAAGGAAAATGATACCATGTATGTCGATGTAAACGGAAGCGGAGAATGGCTGCCTTTATACAAGTGCGGCATTTTCGTGACGTACCGTTTTTAAAATACTTAGCGGCTATTTTATTTCTTCGCCTTTGCCGGACTTCCCATCGGGACCCAGAATTTGCAGACTTCTTTTGATAAAAGAATGCAGTTCTTTTCCTTTCAACATGTTGTTGGATAAAAGAGCCAAATCCGCAATCTGCTTAAGCAGAGTATTATTCTGTCCGAATTTTTCCATGATCTCTTTACGCTGGCCGGAAAGCTCGCTGATCTGTTTATCGAGCCTTTCCTTCTCATCTTTATCGGCAGTAGCGATTTCTTCGGGCTTTTTGCCTTTCATCTTCGCTTCCGCTTCTTCCAAAGAAGATCTGGTTGCTACTAATTTCGCCTGAATCTCATCCGCCTCTTTCCTTGTTTCCTCATCCTTATCCTTAATGATTTCTTGAATGAGAGGATTTTCATAGTTCAGTATTACCGTATAGGAATCCGGCATTTCTCCGTAGAAATTCAATCCTCCGTTCAAAGCCGACATGTCCCTATACCTGCGCATAAACTCGGATTGGGTAATGAGAATAGGCGCGGCGGCAGCACCCAGATTTTCTACCTGTACATGATAATGAGAGTCTTTAGGCAATACGGCTTCAAACGCATAGCCGAGGTCGCTCTCTTCATTCTCTTTTAATTTAGGCTTCTCTTTGGATTCTTTCTGGATCAGCGAATCTATGCTGTCTGCATCCACCCGGGCAAAAGTCGTATCTTTGAATTTGCTTTCCAGTAGATTCACGAAATGGGCATCCAACTGGCTGTCGAATACTAATACCTGATATCCGCGGTCCTTCGCATCTTCTATATAAGTATACTGGGCTACCGGATCCGTCGTATATAGATATACCAATTTCTTATTCTTATCGGTTTGCGCCGGTTCGATCAACTTTTTATAATCTTCGTAATTGAGATATTTTCCATCGACCGTTTTGAATAGTGCGAACTTGACGGCCCTGTCATAAAATTTTTCGTCCGTCAGCATTCCATATTCGATAAACAATTTCAGATTATCCCATTTGGCCTCGAAACTTGCCCTATCGTTTTTATAAATATCTTCCAGCCTGTCGGCCACTTTCCGGGTAATGTAAGAGGATATTTTCTTTACATTGGCATCCGACTGCAAATAACTGCGGGAGACATTCAGCGGAATGTCCGGAGAGTCGATCACTCCGTAGAGCAGCGTCAGGAAATCCGGCACTATGTTTTCCACCGAATCCGTAACGAACATCTGATTGCTGTAAAGCTGGATCTTGTTCCGGGTGATATCCATTTTATCCTTGATCTTAGGGAAATACAGAATTCCGGTCAGATTAAAAGGATAGTCCACATTCAGATGGATATGGAATAAAGGATCATCCTGCATCGGATACAGCAACCGGTAAAATTTAAGATAATCCTCTTCGGTAATTTCGCTCGGCGTTTTCGTCCAAAGCGGAGTGGATTCGTTGATGATTTTATCCTGCTCGGTTTCCACCATCTTGCCGTCCTTCCATTCCTCCGTTTTGCCGAAAGCTATCGGGACAGGCATAAATTTACAATACTTGTTCAGCAGTTCCGTTATTTTGGTTTTGGAAGAAAATTCTTTGGAATCATCATCTAAATAGAGGATAATTTCGGTTCCGCGGTCCGTCTTATCTATTTCCTCCATGGTAAATTCCGGAGAGCCGTCGCACTCCCACCGTACTCCCTTTGCTCCTTCCTTCCAAGACAAAGTATTAATAACCACCTTTTTGGAAGTCATAAACGTAGAATAGAAGCCCAATCCGAAATGACCGATTATATTATTGAGCTGCTCTTTATATTTCTCCAGAAATTCGCCCGCACTGGAAAAGGCTATCTGATTAATGTATTTATCCACCTCTTCCATCGTCATTCCTATCCCCCGATCGGTTATCGTTAAGGTATTCTTCTTTTCATCCGTTTTTATACGGATTGTCAGATCTCCCAACTCGCCGTTAAAATCGCCGATACTCGAAAGCGCCTTCATCTTCTGGGTCGCATCTACGGCATTCGCCACTAACTCTCTCAAAAAGATCTCATGATCCGAATACAGGAATTTCTTAATGATCGGGAAAATATTTTCTGTAGTTACCCCTATTTTACCTTTTTTCATAATGTATCTATTTTTATCGATTTTTCTCAAATAAATGTATTCTCACCCCGTCCGGGAATTGCTGTTTGTATCCCGACAGGTAAGGTGTACGCAAATGATATACCAAGAATGCCAAAACGAGGTCGATATCCATTCTCCCGACAAAAGCCATGTCATTCTCTGACGATTTGTCAGTTATACATTTCATTTATTTCCCGCCGTAAAAGCGAACTGATTCATGATGAGAAAAGCCCTACCTTTATAAAGATTTACCCCTGCCACAGCATCTGCGACAGGGGTAATTTTCTTAAATTTATTTATTCTTCTTCAGAAGAAACTATTACATGATAATCACTGTACGGTTCAGTTCCGGTTCAGGGAAGCGGTTATTGCGATCTCCCTCGGCCACCACTTTAAGACGGTCTTTTGAAATACCGTACTTGTTGACAAGCAGATCGTAAACATACTGTACACGTTGCTCGCTCAATCTCTGGTTGATAGCACCCGTACCGGTCGCTTTGTCCGCACCGCCGTAAAGCGTGAAGACCTTGTCCTTGTCGATATTGAGGGCCTCTTTTACATAAAACTCGAGGTTCGTCAATTCTTTCTTGTCGAGTGTCGCTTTTCCTATCGGGAAGAAGAGCGCTACAGGAGTAACCCTGATCTTGTCTTCTCCGGCTACAGTCACGACTTCCGGTTTCCGGTTTTTCAAGGCCTCATTCTCATCGGTGAGATTCTTGTTCAGACCTGCAAGCGTATTGTTGTCGTTCTCGAGAGTCTTGATACGCGTTACGTAAGGGGTAACATCTACCGGAGCGGCAGCACGTTTGAACCCGCGACGGTTGAGTTTGAAAGTAAGACCTACGGTTACAGAAGTCATACCCTCATATCTGCTACGACGTGCCACTTTGTCAAGGCGTTGATTTGTAAACATGTGACGAGCCTCAAGTGTCAGGTCGAGCACATCGCACAAGCGAATGTTATTCAAGAGACCGGCGCTAACCGCAAATTCATTATCATAAGTTCCGCTGCCGTATGAACGGGCCCAGCCAGCTCCAATAAAAGGTACAAAGTTCCATGTCCGCGTCTCTTTATACCCGCTCACGGCATTCGAGAAATTCCACAGGAAATCTCCATGCAGATTTACGATACCGAATTTTTCGTTGTACATTTCGCCTGCTTCGCGCTTTTTGGCATAAGCCGTCCGTCCGAAAGTCCACCCCTTGGCGTTGATGCCGGAATAGCCGATACGAGCACCGATTGAAGGAGTAATCCACTTACCCATATACAGGTCGAGTGCCGGAGCAAGGCGTTTGCCGAATGATCCATAGGAGTCATTCTCTCCCTGATAGACGTTCACACCTCCAGCTACGCCAATGAAGATGTTGTCGAAAAAGCGGTTTGTTTCATAAGGACCGCGAACAATTCTGTTCTGTTCATCGCGATTGCCGTTTTCTTGCGCCATAACGCCACTGGACGCCAACGCTAAAACTGCAATCAGCAGTTTTTTCTTAAAAAAAATAGATCTCATAATCAATTTTTATTAATTAAAATTTGGTCAATAGCAATTATACGGCCCAAATATACGCTATTTACAGCAATATACCAAAAATTTAACTGCTATATTGTCAAGACGGCGTATTAGCTAAAAAAAGAGGACACCCGTCAATCCGAATGTCCTCTCATTAAGGTCAGGCGGTTACCTACTCTCCCACTTGGTAT
>CANRID010000003.1 GCA_947630665.1 uncultured Bacteroidales bacterium
TTTATAAATTTGAATACGGCAGTCTGTATGATTCTAATTTTGGCAGATGCATCACTGCCGTAAAAATGAACGACAAGGAAATTTGTTGTTTGGTAAAATACGGCAGGCCCAGGTCTGATGATTTCGACAATGACCGATATTCATTTGTCACTATAAATAGAAATTCAGGAAAAATGCGGGAACGTTTTTTACCGGTTGTCGATTCGGGCAGAAAATGTTTGGGATATGGTATTATGAATGAGCACAACAAATTCAATCCATTTATATTCATAAAAGAAGGAAAAGATCACAAGATACTCAAATTACACTGAGCCTTAATAAAAAAGATAACCTGCCTGATTCTCCGAACCGGCAGGTTATCCCCGACTTAACCTAACTTAAAAAACTATTTCGCATATATAACAACGCAGGGGATTAAAAGTTCGGAAAAAGGTCTGTTTTTTTTTTGAGAAAAATTTAAAAAAAGATACTGATATTTGGATAACTGGACAATAATCATTACTTTCGCACGCTCGAAGGAAAGAGAGTGTATTTTATAACTCAAATTTTTTGAGACTACAAATAATGTTAAACCGCTTATTGTTTATTCAGTAAAAAACAAAATGAGTAAAGAAAAAAAAGAAATGTTAGACGCGGAGGAGCCAGTGATCGCTCCGGCACGTAAAGAGGATGAAACGCTCGAAGCTTTTCAGGAAGAACCTGCAACGGTAGTGGATACTACCAAAAAACGTAAAAGCAATGCTTCCGTACCTGTCGATGAATTCGATTGGGATGCATTTGAAAAAGAAGCCGACTACGGCGTTTCCAAAGATGAAGTGGAGAACCTGTACAGCCAGACCCTTTCCACCATTATAGAGAACGAAGTAGTGGAAGGCACCGTAGTAGCCCTTACCAAAAGGGAAGTGCTGGTAAATATCGGTTATAAAAGCGAAGGCGTTATTTCCATAAACGAGTTCCGCTACAATCCGGAACTTGCCGTAGGCGATAAGGTGGAAGTATATGTGGAGAATGCGGAAGATAAGAAAGGCCAGTTGGTTCTTTCCCATAAGAAAGCGCGTTCACTCCGTTCTTGGGACAGGGTAAACGAAGCCTTCGACAAAGACGAGATCGTCAAGGGTTATATCAAGTGCCGTACCAAAGGCGGTATGATCGTGGACGTATTCGGAATCGAAGCGTTCTTGCCGGGTTCCCAGATCGATGTAAAGCCTATCCGCGATTACGATATATTTGTCAATAAAACCATGGAATTCAAGATCGTGAAAATCAATCACGAATTCCGTAATGTGGTGGTTTCGCATAAGGCTCTGATCGAGGCCGAACTGGAAGCCCAGAAAGCCGATATTATCGGGAAACTGGAAAAAGGCCAGATTCTGGAGGGTACCGTTAAGAACATCACTTCCTACGGCGTATTCATCGACTTAGGCGGCGTAGATGGTCTGATCCATATCACGGATCTGTCGTGGGGCCGTATCAATCATCCGGAAGAGGTGGTTCAATTGGATCAGAAAATCAATGTGGTAATTCTCGATTTCGATGATACTAAAAAACGGATTGCATTGGGTCTGAAACAATTGAGTCCGCATCCTTGGGACGCGCTGGATCCGAATCTTAAGGTGGGCGACAAAGTGAAAGGCAAAGTGGTAGTATTGGCTGATTATGGAGCGTTCATCGAAATTCAACCGGGCGTGGAAGGTCTGATCCATGTATCCGAAATGTCCTGGTCTTCCCACTTGAGAAGCGCACAGGATTTCCTGAAAGTGGATGACGAAGTGGAAGCCTGCATTCTGACTCTCGACAGAGAAGAAAGAAAAATGTCTTTGGGCATCAAACAGCTCAAACCGGATCCATGGGCGACTATTACCGATAAATATCCGGTAGGTTCCAAACATACCGCTATCGTCAGGAATTTCACTAATTTCGGCGTATTCGTAGAGCTGGAAGAGGGTGTCGATGGATTGGTGCATATCAGCGATCTTTCCTGGACCAAGAAAGTGAAACATCCTTCCGAATTTACCGCTATCGGCGAACCGTTAGAAGTAGTGGTGCTGGAAATCGACCAGGAGAACCGTCGTCTGAGTCTGGGCCACAAACAACTCGAAGAGAATCCTTGGGATGTATTCGAAACGGTGTTTACGGTAGGTTCCGTGCATGAAGGTACCGTTATCTCCTTCAATGAAAAAGGCGCTACCGTTGCATTGGAATACGGTATAGAGGGTTTCGCTCCTTCCAAAGCATTGGTAAAAGAGGACGGAACCACTGCGAAAGCCGAAGAGAAACTCGATTTCAAAGTGATCGAATTCAACAAATCCAACAAGAAGATCATTCTTTCCCATACCCGGATCGCAGATGATCAGAGGAGGGCGGATTCGGCCAAGGAAAGATCCGAGAAAGCCGCAGAACAGGATTCTACCCAGAAGGCGGTAAAAAAGATTAAAGCTAACATTGAAAAGACCACTTTAGGCGATATCAGCGAACTGGCTGCCTTGAAAAGCGAGATGGAAAAATCGGCTCAATAATCGGCAATCAATAATCGGCAAATGGAATTTTCTTTGACGACATTGGGGACGGCTTCGGCCCTCCCCACTGCTAACAGATACCCAAGCGCTCATATCCTCACGGTTCATGAGCGCTTGTTTTTAATCGATTGCGGAGAGGGTACCCAGATGCAGTTGAGAAAGTACGGCGTGCCTTTCCATAAGATCGATCATATTTTTATTTCCCATTTGCATGGGGATCATATATTCGGCATTTTCGGGCTATTATCTACGTTTTCCATGGCAGGACGTTCCTCTGCGCTGCATATTTATGCTCCCGAGGACTTTTCCCGCGTGCTGGAGTTTTTTTTATCCCGGTTCGGCGAAGGCATAAAATACGAAATCGTACATCATCCAGTTTGCACCGAATCTCCTGTTCTTATATATGAGGGAAAGTCGGTGGAAGTATATGCGTTTCCGCTGAGGCACCGCGGAGAGACTTACGGGTTCCTGTTTAAAGAAAAAACTCCGCAGAAAAATGTCCATAAATACCTGATCGGGCCATATAAGCTGACATTATTCGAAATTGCACGTCTGAAAGAAGGAAATGCCATTTTGAGAACAGTCAGCCGGAAAGACGATTCCGTGGTGGAAAGCCGTGCGGTGGCGACCGGTGATATTGAAGACCGGCACGGGGAGACGGATGGAACGGACGACTATTATTATCAGTTGCTTGCAGCCGAGGATTTTACTTATCTGCCGTATCTTCCCCGCCGGTTCGCCTATTGTTCCGATACCGCTCCTTTCGATAAACTGGCCGGATGGATAAAGGGAACGGATCTGCTTTATCACGAAGCTACCTACGACAGCCGTCTGAAAGATCTGGCGGTAACCACCTGCCATTCTACGGCGGCGGAGGCCGCCGAATGTGCCAAGGAGGCCGGAGCGGCACAATTGGTAATCGGTCATTATTCCTCCCGTTATAAAGATCCGGCTCCCCTTCTGGCGGAAGCTAAGGAGATATTTCCCTGCACTTTCCTGGCGAAGGAAGGCACAAAATTTGAAGTCCCCCTGAAAAGCTTTAAAAAGAAATAGATTATGGACAGGATTTTTAATAAATATAAGGCCCTTTTTTATCTGCTGTCCGTTCTGTCGGTAATGTGGATTCCTTCGGGGGCCGGAGCGCAGGGGGTGTCTGTGCCGCAAAGATTCATTGAAGAAAGGGGGCTGAAGGATGTTTCGCCTTATGTTACGAAGATGGGCCAGTTGTTTTATTACCTGAACGGGTATTATATAGATACGGTGAACTTCGATAAAGAGACCGATCAGGCCATCGTGAGTATGATCCGCGCTCTCGATCCCCATTCGGCTTATATAACCGCCAAAGATGTGAAGGCCATGAACGAGCCTTTGGAGGGGAATTTCGACGGCATAGGGATAGAATTCGCTATTATTAACGATACGCTTACGGTTCAGAATACGGTTTCGGGAGGCCCTTCCGAAAAGGCGGGGATGAGGGCCGGAGATAAGATCAACCGGGTGGATGGAAAAGTCATATCCGGAACGGGGCTTGCCATTCCGGACGTTCATAAATATCTGCGCGGACCTAAAGGCACCAAAGTGAATCTGGGCATTGTCCGCAAAGGCTCCGCAGGCGAACTGGATTTTGTAGTAGTACGCGATAAAATTCCCCTGAACAGCGTGGATGCCGCCTACGAAGCCGCTCCCGGCATATTGTATCTGCGGCTGAGCCGGTTTGCGGCGACTTCCTATCGGGAGATAATGGAGAAGGTAGGGCAGATGGGCAGAAAGCCGGAAGGCATTATTCTGGATTTGAGGGGCAATTCCGGCGGGTATTTGATGGCCGCCTTGCAGATCGCCAATGAATTTTTAGACAAGGGGGAGCTGATTTTATATACGGAAGGCCGGACAGTCAGCCGGAATGATGAATATGCCAACGGGTACGGAAGACTGAAAAACGTACCGGTGGCGGTTCTGATCGATGAAAATTCCGCTTCCGCCAGTGAAATCGTGTCGGGTGCCATTCAGGATTGGGATCGCGGAACGATTATCGGACGGCGGTCCTTCGGCAAAGGATTGGTACAGCAACAATTGCCGCTGGCCGACGGATCGTTGCTGAGATTGACCATAGCCCGTTACCATACTCCGAGCGGCCGGGTGATACAGTCGCCGTACGAACAGGGAAAAACGGAAGAGTATTACAGGCAATTATACGAGCGGTTCGTACGCGGGGAGCAATTCAGCAAGGACAGTATTCATTTTCCGGACTCTCTCAAATATAAGACCTTGCGTAAAGGCCGCACCGTATATGGCGGCGGAGGAATTATGCCGGATATCTTTATGCCGCAGGATACCTCGTTTTACACTGCATTTTACGGAGATGTAGTCCGGAAGAGCCTTTTGGTGGATTTCGTGAACGAATATACGGATAATCACCGGCAGCGGTTATCGTCAGAGTATAAAACCCCGGAGGAATTCGGGACGTCGTTTGAGGTCGGCGATGCTTTGTTCGACCAATTTATAGCTTATTGCAAGACTAAGGGAACGGTGCCGGCCGAGGGGCAGTTAGAGGTTTCCGGCCCGGAGTTGAAAAAGTATCTGAAAGGACTGATCCTGAGGAATCTGTTCGATTTCAACTCATATATCAGATATATTAATTCCGATGATCCGGAAATCCGGGAAGCGCTGAGAGTATTAAAGGAGAGTAAAAGCTGACTATAACCGGCTGATAGCCCGTTGATAGGCTTTGGCGTTCTTGTTGTGGTCTGTCAGATTCGTGGCGAATTTGTGGGTTCCGTCCAGTTTTTCGCTGGCGCAGAAATACAGATAATTATGCTCCCGGTAATTCAGGACGGCATCCAAGCTGTTTATATCCGGAATGGTGATGGGGCCCGGAGGCAATCCAGGATATTTGTAAGTATTGTAGGGTGATTCCACCTCCAGGTGCTTGAAAAGGATGCGCCGGATGGAAGGATCTCCCAAGGCGAATTTGATTGTCGGGTCGGCATCCAGTTTCATCCCTTTTTTCAGCCGGTTGATATAGACGCCGGCGATATCCGGTCTTTCGGGTTTATAATTGCTCTCTTCGCAGACGATGGAGGCCAAAGTCGAGACTTCCTCCCGGGTAAGACCGAGGGCCTGTGCCTTCGCCGTCCTTTCTTCCGTCCAGAAGCGGTCGTTCTCTTTTTTCATCCGTTGGGTAAATTGGGCCGGAGTGATCGTCCAATAAACTTCATAAGTATTGGGAATGAATAAAGAGAGAAAAGTCTGCCTGTCGAGACCGTATTCCCGCCACGTAAGAGAGTCATTGAAATGTGCCAGAAAGTCCAGCGAATCCGCCGCTAATTTTTTACCCAGGATTCCCGCTAACCGTTCGAGAGTGCGGATATTTCCCGACAGAGTCAGTCTCATAGGCGTTTGCCATCCGTTCCGGAGCATGCGTACCAGCTCTTTATTGTTCATCCCGGCTTCGAGGCGGTATCTTCCCGGTTGGCAGGAGGTGTCTAAACCTTCTTTCCGGGCGATCTTAGCGAAGGAGGCGGTATCTTTTAATTTGGTCCCGATAGAATCCAGCAGATCCCGGTAAGTCCCTCCCGGGTAAATATACAGAACGGCCGGAGCGGCGGCATTTTTTTTATAGTAGTCATAAAACCGGGGAACGGAACCGGCCAGTATCACTGCGGCTGTCAGTGTGGCCCATTTAATACTCCGGAGCAGCAGGCTTTTATGGCGTTTTTCCATGTTATTTTTTCTTTTTCGTAATATACACGATTGTGCCGGGCTGCAACGGGATTTCTTTAACTAATCCGTTGAATTTCAGTATTTCCCTTTTGAACAGGTTATACTCTTTAGCCAGCTGCCGGTACGTGTCTCCTTCGCTGGAGAGGATATATGCCCTTCCGGATCGGTCCGTAAATATTTCCCGGGATAATGAACAATTATACAGCGAGCTGTTTTTCAGAGGTGTCCCTTCATGTGCGGTCTGGCTCCCGGCGGCGGTTCCCGTTTTCTCCGGTGCATTTCCTCCAGTCGGAGATGGTACCGGATTCACGGTCTTGTTTTCTGTACCGGCCGGGGTCTGCGTCTTTTCAGCCGGCAGAATCGGTTCTTCGGGCGTGTCGTACACCGGATTGGCGGTATAAACACCTGTGGGCAGGGTATTGCGGGCTGTTTTTCTCTGGGCTTTTTCCATGGCCCTGCGGGCCCGCTTGTTCTCTTTTTCTATCCGCCGCTCCTGACGGGCTTTCTTTTTGGCTTCCCGGATAGCAGCCCGGGAGTTTTTCTGTGTATTTTGCGAGGTATCGTAATCGTATTTATATAACTGATTCTTTTCGATGATTTCTATCAGCATGGTCGCATATCGGGGAGCGGTGGCGTACCCGCAGGCTTTCAGTCCGTGTGCCCATGCCCGGTAATCGGTCGGCTTGAGATCGAACAGGGACTGATATCGTTTGCCCGTCCGGAGAAAATCCGAATGGTCCCGGAACGAATCTTCCACGCTGTCGTATTTGCGGAAGCATTCTCCTTTTTCGTCATCGGTCCTGCGGATCGTTTTGCCTTTCCAGTTATGACATTTGATTCCGAAATGATTATTTCCCCGTACGGCCAGCCGGGAGTTTCCGTTGCCCGACTCCAGACATGCCTGAGCCAGGATGATACTTGCGGGAATCCCGTACGCTTTCATCTGGCGGATGGCGAGATCCTTATATTTTTCGATATATTCTTTCCGGGTCAGATTTTGCGCGTGCAATACGGATCCCGTTAAAAAAAGGGAAATCAAAAGGAAGGTTTTAGCGGATTTGAAAATCATTTTTTAGCGGTTAATGATGCAAAAGTACTAAATTTGTGTAAACTTAATGAGAATATATGCAAGAGAAAACGATTAATATCCGTTACAAAGAATACGAATCCGTCTTAGAACTCGGGCAATCGGACCGTCTGTTGTTGGAAAAGGCCATCCGGGCGGCTTCCGGGGCTTATGCACCGTATTCCCATTTCAACGTAGGGGCGGCGGTACGGTTGGAAAACGGCGAGATCTTTACCTCGGCCAATCAGGAAAACGCAGCATTCCCTTCCGGATTGTGTGCGGAACGGTCGGCTCTTTTCTATGCCCAGTCCCAATATCCCGACATCCCTGTCGCGGCATTGGCCGTGGCGGCGGTAACGGACGGAAAAGTGACGCCGGAACCTACGTATCCTTGCGGAGCTTGCCGGCAGGTGTTGCAAGAATCGCAGGAGAGAGGAAACAAGCCGATACGGGTAATCATAGGAAGCGCGGGCCGGATTATCGTAACGGAATCCGTGGCGGATCTTCTGCCGTTTGCATTCGACAATCTGCCCCGGCAATAAATATTTTTTAATTATAAAAAATTTTCTACCTTTGCCGCGGGTAAGTCATATACGACCAGCTCCTGCAGAACTCCCCCAGGACCGGAAGGTAGCAAGGGTATGCGGTTGTAGCGGTGCGATATATTCAGCTTACCCTTTTTCTTTTTACAGAGATGAATATAGTTGTCGGACTATCGGGAGGAGTGGATTCGAGCGTGGCGGCCCTGTTGCTTAAGCAGGCGGGACACCGGGTGACGGCTTTGTTCATGCAGAATTGGCACGATACCGCCGGAACCCTGCACGGGGATTGCGAATGGGAAGAAGACAGGGCGGTGGCCGAAATGGTCGCCAGAAAGTTGGATATTCCTTTTCATTTTGTGGATTTGAGCGATGTATATCGCAGGAGGGTGGTAGATTATATGTTCGACGAATACGAAAAAGGCCGCACTCCCAATCCGGATGTACTCTGCAATCGGGAAATCAAATTCGATGCTTTTCTTAAATGCGCGCTGGAATTGGGCGCCGACTATGTAGCTACGGGACATTATTGTAAAAAAGACATGTTTACAGATGCGGCCGGGAAAACCGTTTACCGTATATTGGCGGGCGATGATAAAAATAAGGACCAGAGTTATTTTCTATGCCAGCTTTCCCAGCAGCAGCTCTCTCGGGCTTTGTTCCCTATCGGGAATATAGATAAGCCTACGGTCCGGCGGCTGGCGGCGGAGGCGGGATTGCCGAGCGCGGAAAAGAAAGATTCCCAGGGAATTTGTTTTGTGGGGAAAGTGGATCTGCCGGTGTTTTTGCAGCAAAAGCTCCGGCCTCGGGAGGGAAAGGTAGTGGAAATATTTGCGGAGGATTTTCCTCGGATAGCCGCTTCCGGCATTCCGTATTCCGGCGAAGATGCTCTGCCGGGCGTGCAGAAAGAATACGAAACGGGCCAGCTGATGCGTTTGGCGGCTCCCGTCCGTTATAAAGAGACCGATGGAAAAGTCATCGGGAAACATCAGGGAGCGCAATTCTACACGATAGGGCAGCGCCGGGGACTCAATATAGGCGGACATAAGGAATCTTTGTTTATTATTTCGTTGGACATTGCGGAAAATATAATATACGTGGGGGAGGGGCAGTCCCATCCCGGATTATACAGGAAAGGATTGAAAATCAGTGTGCCGGAAATTCACTGGATTCGTCCGGATCTGGAAATGGAGCCGGGCGGACGGAGGGAATATTTGGTAAGAATCCGTTACAGACAGCCTTTGCAGAAGGCGGTCCTTTTCCGGCGGGAGGAAGGTCTTTTCATTATTTTCGACCGGCCGCAACGGGGAATAACACCGGGGCAGTTCGCCGTATGGTATGCTCCGGAGGATGAGGAGATGATCGGCAGCGGACCGATATCCGAATAAAATTAGAATTCGCAAACCAGACCGTCGTATGCCGGCTCCGTTCCGGGAGGAAGATCGGCCGCCAGTTCCGCATGGGTCCCTATCTGGTGCGACAGATGTGTGAGAAAGTTCCGGCGCGCTCCTACTTTCCGGATTACTTCAAGAGCTTCCGAAAGACAGAAATGGGAGATATGTTTTTCCCTTCGCGCCGTGTTCAGCACGAAAATATCCAGGTTTTTCAGCTTGTCGAATTCTGCGGGCGGTATATAGCTGGCATCGGTGATATAGGCCAGCGAGCCTATCCTGAAACCCAGAATGGGGAGTTTGTAATGCAGTACCCGGATAGGAACCGCTTCTATGGAGGACAGGGTCCCGTCCGCATTTTTTTTCGTTATGAGGAACGGGTTTTCATCTATGGTAATAAGATTGTATTGCGGGACTCCCGGGTATTTATTGTCCGAAAAAGCATAGGAATATTCCATTTTCAGACTTTCCTGTACCTTCTTTTCCGCATAGATGGGAAAGGCTTCCCGACGGAAATAATTGAAGGCGCGGATATCGTCCATGCCTCCGGTGTGGTCTTTATGCTGATGGGTGAGAATGACTGCATCCAGGTCTGTCGTCCCGGACCGGAGCATTTGCTGCCGGAAATCGGGACCGCAGTCTATCAGAATCTTGAAACCTTCGTATTCGATCAGTGCGGAAGTTCTCAGGCGGTTGTCTTTGGGATCGCCGGATTTGCATACATAACATCCGCACCCGATCATGGGGATTCCCTGGGAGGTGCCGGTGCCTAAAAACGTAATTCTGTTCACTCTCTTTCTCTGTTTTTGTCTGTGTCAATCTGATGGATGATCCGATCCGGCTTTGCAGATCGATTGCGTAAAGGTAAAAAAAATTCTCTACCTTTGTTCGGTTTGAAACGGTCCTCATAGAATATGGAAATGCCGGGTATTTTATATTTGATTCCTTCCCCTTTGGGCGATAATGATCCGTGCGAGGTAATTCCCGCGGGGGTGCTGGATCTTTTTCCGGCATTGGATTATTATGTGGTGGAAGAGTTGCGGACCGCCCGGCGGTATCTTTCGCGTGCAGGCCTGAAAGGGAGAATCGAAGGGCTGCATCTGTATGAACTGAACGAACATACTCCGCCTGAGCAGGTGCTGGATTATGTGAAAATATTGAAAGAGGGGAATGATGTGGGGCTTATTTCCGAGGCGGGCTTGCCTGCGGTTGCCGACCCGGGCGCCCGGTTAGTGGAGCTGGCCCATCGGGATAATATAGAGATAAGACCCATGGCGGGGCCTTCTTCCCTGATGCTGGCCTTGATGGGCAGCGGGTTGAACGGTCAGTGTTTCGCTTTTACGGGATATCTGCCCGTAAAGCCCGGAGAAAGGAAAGCCCGGATCAGGGAGATCGAAAGCATTTCCGTCAGGTGGGGACAGAGCCAGATTATTATAGAAACTCCGTACCGGAACCAGCAGTTGTTCGAGGATATGGTTTCCGTATGTGCGCCCGGAACCCGGATTTGCATTGCGGCGGATCTGACGCTTCCGTCGCAGTTCCTGCGGATGAAAACGGCGGGGGAATGGAAAAAAAATATGCCGGAGATAGGGAAAAGGCCGTGCGTGTTTGTTTTGCTGGCATGATATCGCAAAGTCTGCGGCAACGGTGCGGGCGGAAGGGAAAAGATTGTCGGGATAAAGGTTAAAAATATGAAAATGAATAGAGTGGAGCTTGTAAATATGGAGTTTTTCGCTCATCACGGGTGTTTTGAAGAAGAACGGATCATCGGAAATAAGTTCCTGGTCAATTTCTGGGCGGAAACGGATCTTTCCGTACCCGCCAGAACGGACGATATCAGAGATGCCCTTAATTATCAGGAGGTTTATAATATCATCCGGCGGGAAATGGAGCAGCCTTCCCATTTACTTGAAAACGTGGCCGCGAGGATATTGGAAGGAGTGCGGAAAAAATTCCCGTATGTGAAGGAAGCGCAGGTGAGTATCGATAAGCTGAATCCTCCGTTAGGGGGAAAGGTGGGGGCCTCCCGGGTAACGATGAGTTTGTGAAGAGGAAAGGTGAGATGATGAATAATGGAAACCGTACGGTAGCGTTTGTTACACTGGGCTGTAAGCTGAATTTTTCGGAGACTTCGGCTATCGCCCGGCAGTTTTCGGATGCAGGGTACGAGAAAGTGCCTTCCTCGCGGCCGGCGGATATTTATGTGGTCAATACCTGTTCCGTGACGGAACATGCGGACAAGAAATGCCGTCAGACTATCCGGAAACTGCACAAGCTGAATCCGGATGCGATTATAGCCGTAACCGGGTGTTATGCGCAACTCAAACCGCAGGAGATCATGGAGATAGATGGAGTGGATATGGTGGTGGGGGCCGACCGGAAAGGGGATGTCTTTCAATTGGTAAACCAATTGCCTTCCAAATCTTTGACGGCAAGATCGTTTTCCTGCGCCATCGCTCAGGTGGAGACCATTTTCCCGGCTTTTTCCCAGGGGGAACGGACCCGTTCTTTTCTGAAAGTACAGGACGGGTGCGATTATAAATGTTCGTATTGTACTATCCCGCTGGCCCGGGGTAAAAGCCGGAACCTGCCTGTGGATATGTTAGTGAAAGAAGCGGAAGCGATTGCGGCGAAAGGTATTTTGGAAATCGTGCTGACCGGAGTGAATACCGGGGATTTCGGCCGCAGTACCGATGAGGATTTTCTGGATCTGCTCAAGTCTCTCGATAAGGTGGAGGGAATCCGCCGTTACCGTATTTCTTCCGTAGAGCCTAATTTGCTGCGGGAGGATATTATCCGTTGGATAGCGGGGGGGACCAAATTCCAGCCTCATTTTCATATACCGCTCCAGTCGGGTTCGGATAAGGTGCTTGCGGCGATGCGCCGCCGGTATAATACGGGGATGTTCGCGGAGAAGATAGAGATGATCCGCCGGCTGATGGGCGATGTCTTTTTGGGAATCGATGTGATTGCAGGTTTTCCGGGGGAAACGGAGGAAGAATTTGAAAATACGTACCGTTTTTTGAGCGAAGTGATCCGTCCCGCTTTCCTGCATGTTTTTCCGTATTCCCGCCGGGACGGAACGCCTGCCGCACAAATGCCCGGGCAGGTGCGGGAGTCGGATAAAACCCGCCGCGTGGAGGAACTCGTGCGGCTTTCGGACCGGCTGCATGGAGAGTATGTGGAGCGGTTCAGGGGGTCCCGGCAGCAGGTATTGTTCGAATCCACCCAAAAGGGCGGGCTTATGTTCGGTTATACCGGGAATTATATCCGGGTGGAGCGCCCGTATGACCGGGAGGCTATCGGGAAAATCATGGAAATAACATTATAACACCTGCGCCTTCCGGTATTTCCGGGTTTCCCTGCGAAGCCTTCTCTCGGCGTCCTTTTTCTGTTTTTCGTATGCTTTCTGTTCATCGGACTTTTTACGGAACAATTCCCTGAAGGTGTTGAATCTCTGCTGATAAACGAAACCGATGCCGCTTCGCTGGCTGTCGTCTAAATAATTGGAATATTGATCGGCTGCATGGGAGAAAAGCGTTAGGCGCAGTTTGCCGGATTGGTCTAACTTGACTTCCACATCTATGTTCCCTATGACATCCCGGTTATTGGTGGAAGCATAAGGATCGTTTCCGATATTTCCGTTTATCAGAACGCGGTTGTTGAACAGCTGGGTAGATACCGCTACATCGAAAATATCCGAACCTTTATCTCCGGGCTGATAGTTCAGCCCTAAGTCCAACGGGATATTCAGTTGCTGGAAAATGTTGTTAAGCTGGTTGCTCAGTATTTCCGAGACATTCGAATAGAGGATGGTGGAGTTGTTGGCGATCCCGGACTGTTCATCCGGTATGAACCCTCCGGAAATCAGCAAGGCCGCGAATTGTTTCTGGATTTTTCCATCCGTATTCAGCGCGCTCTCCACTTTCATTTTGGTGGTCGGATCCAGATCCGGTATATCTATATTGAAGGTCAGCTGCGGATTGGTCAGTTGGCCGCTCATCCCTATTTCGCAATTTACGGTGCGGCGGGTGCTGACGGAGCTGGTATCCGCTACGAGGGTGTTGATGGAGGCCTTGGTCCGATATACGGCTGTCAGATTCAGGTTGGTATTGAAAATATCCCCGTTGAAATTGATGGTCCCTCCCGACTGAATGATGAAGTCCTTGGCCGCAAACCCCATCAGGACGAACTTGTAGCTCCCCTGATTGATCGTATAATCTCCGAATACATCGAATATTTCTTTGGTCGGATTGATGTCCATATTGATAAGTCCCGTTCCGTTGGCCTTGATTACGTCTCCGAGCGACTTGTTGATTTCGATCAGAATTTCGGCTTCCGGCGTAACATTCGCGCTGAGGCCGATATTCAATTCCGTAGGTTGTTTGGGAAGCGGACGGGCCATGGATAGAGTGTCGTACGGATCGATATTTTCTATGATTTTAGGGGTTACGAAAGTCAGCAGGTTGGTTTGCTGGGCGGTAGCCGCATCGGAAAGGGGTATGTGAATGGATGTGTTCGCATCGGAAAGGACGCGGATATCCATATTTATTTTTTGCAGCGGTCCCGTAATCCGGAGACTGCCCGTAGCGAAAGCGCTGCCGTAAAACGATTCATTATCGCGATCTGTTGTGTTGAGACATTGGAAATTGTTGAAATCCAGCCTTGTATCTAATTGTATATTTTGGAAATGCCGGTATTTGAGACCTCCGTTCACTTTTCCCCGGCCTCCGAAAGGATCTGCAATGTCCGCATTTCTGACCGACAGGCCGTTTTCATCCAAGGTGATAGGCCCGTTCAGCGTATAGGATACCTGGGTAAAATTGACTTTGAATTTGAAATTGTTGAAACGGGTGTCATTGCCTATCAGTTCCAAGGTATTGCCCGTCTGTCCCAGCGTTCCGTATAATTTCAGATTTCCCGACAGGCTTCCTCCGGTCTGGGAGATGAGGTCGGATAGGAACGGTTCGAAATATATGACCGACAATTCGTTCAGAGAAGCGTTGAGATCTATGTAGGAACTGTCGGGACGATAATAGCCCAGAATATCCAAAGGTGAAGTCCCGTGCAGCCGGGATCCGATGGCGATGTCGAATCGTTCATGTTCCGGATTCCATTGGCTCATCAACTTTACGGTTCCCGCCTCGCAGTTGTTTACATAAACCGAGTCGCCTTGCAGGTCCAAAAAAATACCGGGGTTTTTCCCGACGGAGGAAAAAGCTGCGTTGCCGGAGATACGGCCCTGTATGCCGAAAGGTTTCTTCGTGAAGAGGTTCAGAATGTCTAAATCGAAATTATCCAAGTCTAAGTTCAGCGAATCCGTTTCGTTTCCGGAAAGGACTCCGTCGGCTTTCAAGGTCTGGCTATTGTTGGCGATGCTGAAGTTATTTACATACAGCGTACTGTCCGCCCATATTATGGTAGAGGGGCGGATCGTCCACCGGTCTCCCTTGATGTCTATCCGGGAATTTTCTATATCGGCCCGGATTTTCGGATAGGTCCGCAAACGGGTTTCCACGCCGGTATTTCTCCGTCTTGCTTTGGGCCGGACGGCATTATGCGGAGAGGAGGAGGACGCCTGCATATTTTTTGCGTAGCGATCCGTATAGACCGTATCCTGCATGAACCGGATTACGGCGTTGATCTCTCCCCGGTTATTGCCGGAAGTATCGTTTCTGAATCCGAAAGATGTCCGCAGCGTATTCTCCCCTCCGGCTATCTGGAGTCGGGCGCTGCCTATTTCGAATCCTGCGGCGCGTACGCTTTTTCCCGACACATCCAGACGAAGCAGCGAATCCCGGTTGTTCAAGCTGAAATCCAGCCCCTTTATATAATTCCGGTTGAAGGCTACCCGGCCTGAACGGACAAAAAGATTCAGACGGTCCGTTGTATCTATATGCGCTTCCAACCGGGTGCTGTCCTGAATATAGAGTTCCGGCATCAGAAACGCGAAAATATTCCGGGTATTGAAAGTTTCTATGAAGAATCTGAATTCATCTTTTCTCTGCCGCGCCTCCCCGTAGTCCGGCTCGGTAAAATATTTGTCTAAATGCTCTCCCAAAGTCAATGCCATCGTCTTTTTTATAAAGGAGCTGAAAGGTGCGGTGCCATAATAACGGGCTTGGGCGAACGGTGCCGTAAGGGTGGTAATGTATTCATTCTCGGACCGATAGGCCTTAAGCTTCACAGGACCGATATTAAAGGAGCCGGCGCTGTTGGTGAAATCGGAATTTTTTATATCGATCGATCCTATGATATCCCGCTCCGGAGTGCGGGTGAAATTGGCTGTCATGTGCAGGCTGACTTCGGAGATGCTGTCCCTTTTATCGATATTGAGGGCGGCCAGATTGGCATACGGAATATCTGCGTAGAAATTATATTGGCTGCGGGCTTTTTGGTTGAAGGAGAAAAGCCCCTGGAAAATGAAATCGAGATTGGGATCGTGGGAAATGATGCGTCCGTCGAATTCGTCATTATTGTATTTCCCGACAGCGAGGATATTCGAATAATCGTATCCGTTGAACCCGGCTTTGTCTATTTTAACGCTGTCTATCCGCAGGTCGATGCCTCCGTATTCCTCCGGCCGGATCAGAGCCGAAAGGGAGCTCTGCAAAGAGACTTCTCCTATCATTTTGTTGGAAAGGATGCGTCCTACGTCCAAATCCAGGGTGCGGATTTTTCCCTGGAGAAGCATGCCGTTTTTCTCTTTCTCGCTTTTGAGCAGTACATCTATATTTATGTCTCCCGCCGTGGAGGTAATTTCCCCGTTGGCCACGAAATCGTTCAGCAGACCGGCGAAACCTCCTTGGAAATCGTAACGTATATGCGGAGCCAGCATGGAGAAAAACGGACTTTCCGGAGAATCATGGATGGATGAGACGATGCGGGCGATATCCTGGCTGGTAGTGTGGCAGGAATTGACTTTTGCTAAAGCCATGGTCTGGGGTACGTCCGGCAGACCGATCAGCTTGACGCCCACATCCATGACCGTCTGTCCGCTTTCGGAGGTGATTGTCAGGGACGGTGTCCTTATATTGGCTACGGGGCCCTTGACTTCTCCCGTAAAGAAAAACGCGAGGCGGCTGTCCTGAAAGACAGGAGCGATTTTCCCGATAGTCTTGAAGTTGAGATAGCTGTTATCGAAATCCGCGCCTAAAATGACCGAGTTCACGAAATCCGACAGGTCTTTGGGCGAAGAGTACCGCATGGAAAAATAGTGCGCGTTTATTTGGGAATATTCATCCTCCAACAGCAGGTTTTTCAGCCGGGCTTCGGTGCCGCTCACTTCCACATCGCACTTGAGGGTTGCAAGCCTGAATCCGCTTTTGTCTGTGCCGGAAATATTTTTTACCGTGCCGAACAGGGTATCGCGTTCTATCCGGATATTGTTCAGGTTCACATCGATGTCCGATATGCTCAGATCGGAGAAATTGATCGTGCTGTCTCCTTTGGTCACGTATTTGTCGGGATTATTGAGGGTAAATCTGAAGTCCTTGATCCGCAATGAGTTTGCCAAGAGATTGAGGGAGCTTTTTTTCGTAGTGTCTTTCTGCCGGTTCCTGTCTATGCGGAAAATGCGGGAGAGATTCGTGAGGCTGTCTCCTTCGTTCTGTAAATTGAATACGCCTCTTTCTATTTTGACTGCGGAGAGCTTGATTTTTAGTTTCAGTAATTCCGCGGGGGAGAGGGTCACGGAGAGCTTCCTGCAACTGAGCAATGTGTCCGATTGGTGATAAAGCCTTTTAAGCGAGTCCAAATGCGGCGATGTCTCTGTAGAGGTAATGGAAATATCCTGTATGATGAAGCGGTTGAAAAAAACGATATGGATTTTTCCGATATCGATTTTCCCGTCTATGTTTTCGGAGAGCAGTCCGATGATCCTTTTCGCGCCCCAGGTCTGTACGGCCGGAAATTGCAACGCTATATATCCCGCTGCCTGTACGGCGACGAGAGTAATCAGAATACCGGCCAATATATTTTTAAACGTTTTGATAAAAAAATTCTATAAAAGGTTTAAACAACAAAATTAATTAAAAAATCTCAGTAGATTTGCATAAAAATTCGTA
Source organism: uncultured Bacteroidales bacterium (assembly GCA_947630665.1). Classification (GTDB taxonomy): domain Bacteria; phylum Bacteroidota; class Bacteroidia; order Bacteroidales; family UBA932; genus Egerieousia. The sequence goes on from CANRID010000003.1 coordinate 17,299, forward strand.
TGGCTCATTTAATATTAGGGATCGAATCTTCATGCGATGATACTTCTGCGGCCGTTATCCGGGATGAGTATCTCTTATCGAACATAATGGCAGGCCAGGAAGTTCACAGAAATTACGGAGGAGTGATTCCGGAGCTGGCTTCGAGGGCGCATCAGCAGAATATATTGCCGGTAGTGGATCAGGCCGTCAGACAGGCGGGTGTGCGGTTGGATCGGATCGATGCGATCGCTTTTACGCGGGGTCCCGGACTGTTGGGTTCGTTGCTGGTAGGCACCTCTTTCGCCAAGGGACTGGCTTTGGCGTTGGATAAGCCTTTGGTGGAAGTGAATCATTTGCAGGGACATATATTATCTCATTTTATAAAGCAGAAAGACCGGGAAAACCGGCATCCCGAATTTCCGTTCCTTGCCTTGCTCGTTTCCGGCGGCCATACCCAGATAGTGAAGGTAACCGATTATCTGAAATTCGAAGTAATCGGCCATACCATAGATGACGCCGTAGGGGAGGCATTCGATAAATGCGCCAAAATGTTGAATCTCGGCTATCCCGGCGGCCCCGTTATAGACAAACTGGCCAAGACCGGAAATGAAAGACGGTTTCAGTTCGCCAAGCCGCATATAGCGGACCTGAATTTCAGTTTCAGCGGCATTAAAACTTCTTTGCTGTATTTTCTTCGGGACAGGGTGCGGGAGAACGAAAACTTTATAGAGGAAAACAAAGCCGATATCTGCGCATCGTTTCAGAAGCACCTGATCGATATCCTGATGGATAAACTGATAAAGGCCGTGCGGTTGACGGGCATTACTCAGATAGCCTTAGGTGGAGGAGTTTCAGCCAATTCTGGCTTGCGCACCCGCATGGAGCAAGAAGGGAATGCGCGGGGCTGGACCGTTTTCCTGCCGGAATTCAAATTCACTACGGATAATGCGGCCATGATCGCCGTAACAGGACTGTATAAATTCCGGCAGGGGTTAGTCTGCGATTTGGATGTCGCGCCCGTTTCACGGGCTGCGGACATGCGGTAAACTATAAATCGAATTTCTATGCGTGAAATCGAAGTCGCTTTTGATGCGGACAGGAATCCTTCTCCGGACGAACTGAGAAAAGAGGCCGCGAAGACTTTAGGAATAGGCTTGAGAGAGGTGGCCGATTGGGAAGTGGTGCGCCGCTCGCTGGATGCCCGTGGAAAAAAGGTGCTGTATCGGTATAGAATAAGAATCGCGTTGAAAGGAGAGGCCCCCCTTGAAAAATTTACGATACCTGAATACAAGGATGTTTCCGGAGCCGAACCGGTGATTGTCATAGGAGCGGGGCCTGCCGGATTGTTTGCCGCGCTGACTCTCCTTCAGGAAGGATATAAACCTGTGATTCTGGAAAGGGGGAAAAATGTGCATCAGCGGAAGTTCGATATCGCGAAACTTTCGCGGGAACATATCGTGAACCCCGACTCCAATTATTGTTTCGGCGAGGGAGGTGCGGGTACGTTTTCGGACGGAAAACTATATACCCGTTCTACCAAGCGGGGGGATATACGGAAAGTGTTGTATCAATTGGTGCGTTTCGGTGCCGACGAATCGATTTTGATACAGGCGCATCCCCATATCGGCTCGGATAGACTGCCCCGCATCATAGAAAATATCCGCAACTGCATTTTGGAACACGGGGGAGAGGTCCGTTTCGGTTCTAAGGTAACGGATCTTGAGTACGGAAACGGGCGGTGGAAAGTACGGTGCGGGGAATCCTGCGGAACTTCGGGGGAGGCCCGGCGGGTTATTTTGGCTGCAGGACATTCCGCACGGGATATGTACGAGCTTTTCGCCCGCAGGAACTGGACGTTGGAGGCCAAAGGATTTGCATTGGGCGTACGCGCCGAACATCCGCAATCGTTGATTAACGAAATACAATACCGCGGAAAATATAACGCTTCGCTGCCTGCCGCAGAATATTCTCTCGTTACCCAAGCGGGCGGCAAAGGAGTTTTTTCATTCTGCATGTGTCCCGGCGGGATACTGATTCCCGCTGCAACGGCTCCGGGGGAAGTGGTATTGAACGGCATGAGCAATTCCATGCGCAACTCCCGCTGGGCGAATGCCGGAATCGTCGTTTCCGTAAATCCGCAGGATGTGCCGGAATATGCCCGGTACGGGCCTTTGCAATTGCTTCGGTTCCAACAATATGTGGAACGGAAAATCTTTCTTCATAACGGAGGCTGCCTGAAAGCACCGGCGCAGCGGATGGATGATTTCGCCAATAACCGAATCTCTTCCGATCTGCCCGCTTCTTCCTACGTACCCGGCACGTATCCGGCTCCGCTTCAGGAAATATTGCCCGACTTTATCGCCAGCCGGCTCCGGGAAGCGTTTACGGAATTCAATAAAAAGATGAGAGGATACTATACCCGGGAGGCATTGTTGCTGGGTGTGGAATCCAGAACCTCGTCTCCTGTGCGGATTCCGCGCGATCCCGTAACTTTCGAGCATCCCCAACTCCGGGGTCTGTATCCGTGCGGGGAAGGGGCGGGGTACGCCGGAGGAATCGTATCCTCCGCTTTGGACGGTATCAATGCCGCTATGAAGGCGGCGGGAAAAATGTAGGTTTTAATGGCAGCCGCATCCGCAGGAGGAACAACCTTCGGAAGAGCATCCGCCGCTGCAGGAATTTAACTTTTCATTGAACAGACCGTTGGTCAGTTCGGCTTCGGTCGCATCGCGCACCTGCTCCACTTTTCCTGTAAAATGCAGTTCGGCTCCCGCCAGCGGATGATTGAAGTTCATAACCACTTTGTCCTCTTTTACTTCTTCTACGGAACCGTTCAGTCTGTTGCCTTCCGAATCCATCATGGGGAGGACATTTCCGGGAGTGAGCACCCCTTCTTCGATTTTGCCTTCTACCTCGAATATATGTTTAGGCAATTCCACAATGGCGTCCGGATTTACATTCCCGTAGGCGTCTTCCGCTTTTAACTTGAAATTGAAAGTGTCGCCCGGCTTCTTCCCTTTGATGTTTTCTTCGAATTTGGGAAGGAGATAACCGGTGCCGAAAATGAACTGCATGGGTTTGTCGGCGGTTACGGTTTCGATTACATCGCCCTCTACCTGTAACGTGTAAGATAAGGAAACGACTTTGTCCTGATTGATTTCCATTTTATATAAATTGTTAAATAGTGTGCGGACCAAACTTCCTGCAAAAATGACTTTAATTTTTTATACTCACAAATTTAATTCGCCCGGCATGCCTCATTTGATTCGATGTTTCCTTGCCTTGTTTTTGCGGACCGGTTTTCCGTGTCGCATCAATTTGTATCCGAAGGCGGTAGCAAGAATCGTCACGATAGGCGAAAGAAGGTTGAAAAAGCAATAGGGCAGATAGGCCAGCGTGGGCACGCCCAATACGCTGGACTGGACTACGCCGCAGGTATTCCAAGGAACAAGTACGGAAGTGACGGTGGCCGAATCCTGCAGGGAACGGCTCAACAACTCCGGTTCAAAGCCTTCATCCTCGTATATTTTTGAAAACATTTTTCCCGGGATGATGATGGACATATACTGGTCGGACAAGGTAAGATTGCAGAACATGCAGGTCCCGACAGTAGAGGAGACCAGACTTACGGCCCCGTGCATATATCTGACCATTCTCTCGGTTACAACTTTAATGAACCCGGCGGCTTCCATAATCCCCCCGAAAGCGACTACGCATAATATCAGCCAGATGGTATTCAACATTCCCGCCATTCCATTGGTAGAGGCCAGCCCGTCCAACATGGAGTTGCCGGTAGAGATCGTTACGTCGGAAGAGAGCATTTTCAGCGTAGCATAAACGAATGTATGGACGGAACGTACGGGATAAGGAGAAAACTGGGCTATAATGTCCGGCTGTACGAAAAATGCGATGACGGCTCCCAGAATTGCAGACAGAAACAATGTCAGGAAAGGGGACACCTTTTTAAAAATCAGGAAAATGGTAAATCCCGGTATCAGCAGCAGCCACGGCGATATGCGGAATGTGGAAGCGATCTGGGCGCATTGTTCCTCTACGTTCAGCTCGGAAGAAGACGGAATGATAAATCCCGCTGCGGCGAAAATGACCGCCGTAATGATCAGCAAGGGGGTATTGGTCGTAAGCATATACCGCACGTGTTTGTATAAATTCACTCTTGCGATGCTCGCAGACAGATTGGTAGTGTCCGAAAGCGGAGAAATTTTGTCTCCGAAATACGCTCCCGATATGATGGCTCCTGCCAACCATCCCGACGGGAAACCCAATATCCGTCCGGCGCTCAGCATAGCTACTCCTATTGTCCCGATAGTGGTCCAGGAACTTCCGGCCATCAGGGAGATCATGGCCGTAAATAAAAATATCACCAGCAGGAATATGGACGGATGGATCAGTTTCAGCCCGTAATAAATCATCGAAGGCACTACTCCCGACTGGATCCAGGAAGCGGTAAGGGCTCCGATCATCAATAGGATGAAAATGGCGCTTCCCGTCTTGCTCAAATTGTCCAAAATTCCTTCTTCCAACGATTCCCAGGGAATCTTCAAATAAAAAATAGCGATCAGGGCGCCTATTACGCTGGCCGCGATCAATGCGACCTGGGAAGGCCCTGAGGTGAGTTCGTCCCCGAACATTTGCACTCCTGCGATAATAATCGCTACTAAAATGATGACCGGGGTCAGGGCCAATAACAAAGACGGTTTTTTCATCGGTTACTTTTGTTTAAGCCGGGTTTGGATGAATATATTATAATCCGCTGAAATCGACTTCTCCGAATGCCAGCGACGGAATCTGCCATCTGGAACATTTACGGGGATCATTGCCCGCCAGCGACAGATTATTCCATAAAGATACGATATTTCCGGTAATATTCATTTCTTTTACCGGAAATCTTATTTCTCCGTTTTCGATCCGGAACCCTTCGATTCCGTAGGAGAAGTCTCCGGTGGTGCCGTTGCAGTTCCCTCCGTTGAATCCCGTAATTAAAATTCCGTCATTCATTTGTCCGATCATTTGTTCCAGGGTCAACCCTGCAGAAGATCCGTCCGGGCTGCCGGCGGTGATGCGGGGTACGGAAGGGCCTTCTACCGTAGGGGCGGTCTCCATTTTATTGGCATAATAGGTCGGGAGAAAATAAGTATTGATTGTTCCCTGTTCGATGATGTTCATCGGGCGGGTGGCGATGCCTTCGCCGTCGAAATACCGGGACCCCGCCATGCCGTAAACATGGGGAGTATCGGTGACGGTGAGTTTTTCCGGAAAGACTTTTTTGCCTAATGTCCCGGCCAGAAAAGAGTTCTGCTGTTGTATATTGGCTCCGTTGAGGGCCGTGATGATGGGCGCGAAAAGCCGCGAGGAACAGGTGTTTTCCACAATGGCATTGTATTTTCCGCTGGCTATCTTTACGGGGTCCAACTTGGCCAGCGCCCGTTCCAGTGCCGTCCTTCCACATCCTGCGGGATGAAAATCCGCATAGGTGAGAGAGCTTTCATACCACCATCCTTCCGGCCGGGCATCGCCTTTTCCTTTTACGGAACACTCTACGCTCAAGGTAAAGCCCGATTGGAGGGAGTCCCCTTCGAATCCTTGGGAATCTATCATGTATTGGTATTCCAGCGTGTCCCCGTATTCTGAATCTACGGAAATGATCCGGTTGTCTTTTCCGGCTATTTCTTCAAATGCGGCGAATGCCAGTTCTTTTTTCTTTGCGGGGTCCATCTCCAATATATAGGGATCGAATTGTCCCAAATCTTTGCCGGGCCCTTTAAAGTACAATTCGGAAGGGGGAAGGGTACGGCAGCTGTCGGGAGAGAGCCATTTCACGGCACTCACGGCGTTGCGGATGAATTTTTCCAGTTCGGTTTCCTCTAACCGGTTGGTGGAATAAGCTCCGTACCGGCCGTTTACGAACAGTTGTATATATAGGGAACGGTCATTGGCCATTTGCAGCCGGTCCAACCGGTTTTCCAATACGGAAAAAGAGTTCTGGACTCCTATGTTCAGGGAAATCCTCGCCTGGGAGGCGCCTGCCTTTAAAGCGGCCTGCAAAGCCTTCCGGGCCATTTCCGTTTCTTGTTTGTAGACGGGTCTGATCATCAGTTGCTTCCTCCTACGGTAAGACTTTTTACCAGTACCGACGGCATTCCGCATGACACCGGACAATATTGCTCTTTGCCGCAGGTCCAGGTACTGTTTTCGATTTTATTATTGTCGGCTACCGCCAGAATATCTTTCAGCGCCTGCGGGCCGTTGCCGATAATGTTGATATCTTTGATGGGGCGCGTCAGATGTCCGTTCTCTATCAGATAACCGCTTTTTACGAAAAAGGTAAAATCGCCGGCGCCTATCTGCACCTGTCCGTTTGAAAACGTATCTACGTAAATTCCTTTTTTTACGGATGCGATCAGATCGCTCTCTTTGGCCGTACCGTTTTCCATATAGGTGGCCCGCATCCGAGGAATCGGCATGAACCGGAAAGACTCCCTGCGGCCGTTGCCCGTAGGCGCCGTATTGTAATGTCTGGCGCTGATGCGGTCATGCATGTACGAATTCAGGATACCGTTTTTTACCAAATAGGTCTTTTGTCCGGGTACGCCTTCATCATCTATATTCAAGGCTCCCCGGTTTCCCGGAAGAGTGCCGTCGTCCACGATATTGATGGACGGGTCGCAGACCTGCATGCCCATCTTATCCGAAAAGATAGAAATGTTCTTTCTGTTGAAATCCGCTTCGAAGGCATGTCCTACCGCTTCATGCAATAGAATGCCGGATCCGCCCGCACTCATGACCACCGGCATTTGGCCTCCCTTGGGCTGGACGGCATCGAACAAAAAGGAAGTGCGTTTTACCGCTTCGTCTGCGATTTCCCGGATCAGGGACTCATCGAGCATTTCGAATCCCATTCTGAAACTTCTGGAAGAAGCGGCGCTCTCGGTACGGCTGCCTTCCCGCATCACGCAACTGGCTATGACGGAGATCATGGGTCTCTCATCCGTAAAAGTCTCCCCTAAAGAGTTGTAAAATAAAATTTTAGTATCTGAATCCGCGATTCTGCCCAACACTTTTATCACCCGGGGATCTTTTTCGAAAATCAGGGTGTCGAGTTGCGTCAGAAAGGGTATTTTCCGGTCTAAGGAAAAAGAATCCCAGTCTTCGCGGATGGGATAATAGTTTTTTTTCTCCAACAACAGGTCCTTTGCCGGAACAATCGCCCTGCCCTGGCCGGCTACGGCTATCTGGGCGGCCGTTCGTGCGGCTTTTTCCATTTCCGGCATGGCCGTCGTTTCGGCATAGGCGTAACCGGTCCGCTCTTGGCAAACCACGCGGATTCCCACTCCGTAATCAATATGTGTCCCCGCCGCATTTACCTGCCCGTCGCGCAGGGATATCTCGTTGGCCAAGGTATATTCGAAAAACAGGTCGGCATAATCTCCGCCTTGTCCTAAAGCAGTCCGTATCAATTTTTTCAAATCGTCCGGGGTTACTCCAAAAAAATTCAGGTAACTTCGATAATCTGTCATTCGGTCTTCGGGTTTTTATCCGTATTTATTTTTTCAGCAATAATATACTATCAATAATCCCGCCATTTTCCACTCCCGACAGTACATATTTGAATTTGCCGTCCTTGGACTGGCTGTAATCGCCTGTCTTTACCCACCGGTTGCCCCGGATGATGTCCGGACTATGATTCGGTCCTACTTCCCATTTGTATATTTCATATTCCCCGCGAGGCACATGCGGAAGTCTGTATTTTACGGACGCCCCGTCTTTTTTGGCGACTAAATATCCGTTGCCGAAATAAGTAAGGTTATTGTCCGAACCTTTCTTTACCCGTTTTCCTTTTTCAGGTTCCCCGACGGTAATCCTCGCCCGGGTTTGCAATCCTAAAAAGTCGCCGATCGCATAAACGTTGTGGATGGCCATGGCGCGGAGATTTTCTATGGTGACCCATTCTTTGGCGGGATCGCTGTTATAAAATGTATAGGGAGTCTCGAAAGTGAGAGCTATGGTCTTGGCTCCGAAATGATTCCACAACCATCCTTCCGCATATCTGGGAGCTATGTTCGAAAAACTCAGGTCTTCATTATGGAAAAAAGGATTCCCGTCGGTGGTGAGACAGGAAAAAAGCACCAGATTCTTGTAATAGACCGGCGATGTGCCTTCGGCCTTATGTATCCAGTACGTGGCGAAATTGTCGCTTTGGGAATGCATGTTCAAAAACACATCGAGCGGCTGTCCGTCCGACGTTATTTTTTCCAGAAAAGAGCGTATGTTTTTAACTTCCACCGCCGTCAGGGATTGCGGGCTGTCCCAGTTCACTTCTATGTTGATGCCCTCTCCGTTGGAGCGGGACATGCCTTCCTGCACCCCGTCGGGATTGGTAAAAGGAACTATGTAAAAGACCGCCTGATCCCTCAGGTCGCTTGCATAGCCTGAGTCTCCCGACAGGATTTCTATCATTTCATCCAAATGCCAGCTGGCAGGGGATTCGCTCGGGTGTACCCTGCCGTGTATGTAAATTTTCTTTTTGCCTGCCGGACTGCCGTTGGTAATGGTCAGCAGGGGCATATTCCTGCCGTGTTCGCTTTTTCCCAAACTGGAAACCTTTACCGAAGGCCGTGCGCTCCACTCCCCGATCCGTTTTTGCAGGTACGATTCGGCATAGGGGATGAAATATGCGATATAGACGCTGTCGTTTTCATATTTCTTTTTCAAAGTTTGCCCGTCGGGAGCCTCCTCGGATGAAAACCGGGTATAATGAACCCCGTCGTAGGAATAGAACGGGCGCCGGGCATCGGAATGTTTGACATTCAGGACGATTTCCTTGTTTTTCGTCCCTCCGATCAGAAAATGATACCACCGGGCGCTGGGAGCCAGTTTGGGATCTGCCGGATTGGCGGGATCATACATAGAATATATATTGCAGACAATGCGCAGGATCGAGTCCGCCGCCGGGTCTGCAAATTTGCCGGATCCTTCCGGACGCATAGCAGCGGAATCCGGAACGAATTGACGTGAAAGCACATACACGTTGTCTAAAGATCCGCATTCGAAATCCGTACGGAATGTCAGGCCGGTTTGCAAAGTGTCGTGCACGTTTTGTGCTTGCACGGAGTTTATTCCGGCGCTTATGCCGTAAAAAAAGAGCAGTGAGAACGGTAATAAAAATTTTCTGAACATATTAGGAATGATTTAAATTTGTCGGGTATCTGATTTTTTTTTGGTCCCAAAGTTAATAAATTTGAATGATATGATTTGCAAAAGCAATGGGCCGTTGGAATGATTTTTGCGGGCTTTCAGACCTGTTAATTACCGGAACATGCTTACTTTTTCCCTTGCTTTGCCTATTACGGACCCCGTATTCAAATTTCTGATCATTCTGGCGATCATATTGGCGGCTCCCTTGCTGCTCAATAAATTGCGGATTCCCCACCTGATCGGGCTGATTATCGCCGGGGCCGTGATCGGACCTTACGGATTCAATGTGATTTCCCGCGACAGCAGCATTATCCTGTCGGGAACCGCAGGCTTGCTGTATATCATGTTTCTGGCGGGGTTGGAGATAGATCTGAACGATTTCAAGAAAAACAGTTGGAAAAGTCTGGTCTTCGGCATATATACTTTCTGTATCCCGATGGCGTTGGGGATTGCGATAGGGTATTATCTCCTGCATTTCTCCATGCTTACTTCCATTTTGCTGGCGAGCATGTTCGCGTCGCATACCCTGATAGCCTATCCGATTGTCAGCAAATTCGGCATAAGCCGGAATATCGCCGTCAATATTACGGTAGGGGGAACGGTCATAACGGATACCTTGGCATTGTTAGTGCTGACTATCATCGTAGGTATGTCCACCGGAAAAGCGGACGAATATTTCTGGTACAGGTTAGGAGGGTCCGTAGCGGTGTTCGGATTATTTGTCATGCTGGTTTTTCCCGTTATAGGGAGATGGTTTTTCAAACGGGTGGAAGATAATGTATCCCAATATATTTTCGTACTCGTCATGGTATTTCTCGGGTCTTGTCTGGCCCAGATTGCCGGATTAGAGGCCATTATCGGGGCGTTTCTTGCCGGAATGGCTATGAACCGGCTCATACCGGCGTCTTCTCCGCTGATGAACCGGGTGGAGTTCGTGGGGAATGCCATTTTCATCCCCTTTTTCCTGATAAGCGTGGGAATGCTGATCGACTACCGGGCGTTTTTCACCAATTGGGAGACCATAGAAGTAGGCGTCATTATGATCGTAGTGGCTACCTTGGCTAAATTCTTGGCGGCCTGGCTGACGCAGAAAACTTTCCGTTTTTCCGCAGATCAGCGGAGGGTCATTTTCGGGTTGAGCAACGCCCAGGCGGCGGCTACCTTGGCGGCCGTACTGGTAGGATATAATGTAATTACCGGGTACGGCGCCGACGGCGAGCCGATAAGGCTGCTCAATGACAGCGTCCTCAACGGGACCATTCTCATGATTTTGGTTACCTGCACCATGGCGTCTCTCGTGGCGCAAAAAGGAGCCGCCGATATAGCGCTTTCCGATGTGTCTCAAAACAACGGAAATTCCGATTCCCCGGAAAGGATCCTTATTACGGTCAATAACGACCGCACGGTAACGGAATTGGTCAATTTGAGTACGGCCATCAAATCTCGGAAAAACAAAACCGGACTGTACGCGCTGCATGTAATAGACAGTCGTCTTATGGACGAGAAAAAAGTCAAAAATGCCCAGAAGATGCTGCAGGAAGCGGTCTCTACGGCCGCGGCCACGGATAACTATCTGAACGGACTGCTCCGGTACGATATCAGTTGCCCGAATGCGGTTATCGGGGTGGTCAGGGAACATAATATTACCGATCTTATTATGGGATTGCCGAGAGAAATTCCGGAAGGAGTATTCTTGAACCGCAATATCGAATGGATTTTGTCGCAATGCAATGCGAATGCCTATATTTATAAGACGGTCCAGCCTCTTTCCACCGTCAGGAGACATTTGATAGTCATTCCCGACAAGGCGGAAAAGGATCTGGGATTTACGCTATGGATTAGAAAGATCTGGAACATATCCTATAATACCGGAGCCGGAATCGTGTTCTATACCTCTGCCGGCACCCGTTCCAGCTTGGAAGAAATACATAAAAAACGCTCCATAAAAGCGGATTTCGTCCTTTTCGATGATTGGAACGATTTTCTGATAATCTCCCGGGATATTAAAAAAGACGATGCTTTGTGGGTGATTCTGAGCCGGAAAGAAAAATTATCCTATCAGCCCGCCATGAATAATATCCCTCAACAGATGGCTAAATACATGGAAGGAAATAACTGCATCCTGCTCTATCCGGTTCAGACCGAGGATACGGATTCCGGGAACCGTTATCTTACGTGATAATTTTTTCCTATTATTATTTTTTCCTGCATTGTCTTTTTGCATTATGCTGATAATCTGTATTTAATTCCGATGCCGGGTGAAACACCGGGCGTCTGATCGCATGCTTTTTTATATGAACTAAAAATCTTATATTTACCGAAAATTCTAACTGTGAAAAACAAAACGGATGTTTTCCGAAAATAAAGGGCCGTCTATGAACAGGTTTGTACTATTAATAATGTGGCTGTGTCTGTATGGTATCAATATTTGTCATGGAGAGGAATGGCCTTTTGGAAGCAAATACATTGAGAATATAAACTCGACAGCCTATCGGGGAGATATACAAATTTGGGCGGTAGAAAGGGGAGAGGATGATTATATGTTTTTTGCGACGGCTGCCGGTTTGTCCGTATGGGACGGGGTACGTTGGAACTTTTATAAAACCCAATCGGGAACTTATCTGAGATCTCTGTTCTATGACAAGACTTCCCGTGTGTTGTATTCGGGAGGGGACAATGAATTCGGCCGTTGGAGACAGAATAAATACGGGGATTTCGAGTATGAACGGTTGTATCGGAATACCGATGGCAATATGAACCGTATATTCTGGCGTTGTTATGCTTTGGGGAATGATGTTTATTTTCAGACACATGAAATGATATTCCGGTGGCAGGCGGATGTCGGCCGGACGGACTGGTTGGAGCCTCAACGCTATATCAGTTATCTCCATTTGTGCGGAGGACGACTGTTGGTACAGTTGGGGGAGGAATTTTATGCTTTGCAGGGATTGGAACTGATTCCCTTGGGGATAAAAATAGAGAACCGAGTGGTAAACGTTGTGGAGAGGAAGGGGACGTTGTATTTGTTTTCGGAGGATGAGGGAATATTCGTGTTTGAAAAAAACAGGCTGAGAAAATTGAATGCACAGACCGACGAATTGTTGCGCAAAGCAAAGATTTTCTCGGCGGGGGCTCACGGGACGGAGCGGTTTGCCGTCGGCACGGTGTTGGACGGTTTTTATTTATTGGATACGTCGGGCAATATCGTGGAGAGCGTAAACCAGGAGAATGGATTGCTTAATACGACGGTATTGAGTTTTGGCATCGACCGTGAAGAAAACATCTGGTTGGGACTGGACGGAGGGATAGCCCGTATTTATGAGGATATGCGGGAAAAATATTATCAGTCGTTTACCGGGGAAATAGGCAGTGTCTATGCCGTCCAATATTTTAAGGGAAGCCTTTTTCTGGGTACGAATAAAGGTTTATTTGAGTTGAAGCCCGATAATAGCATCCATTTTATTACGGGAAGCCAGGGACAAGTGTGGGATATCTATCCTATCGGGGAAGATCTGATTGTCAGTCACGACAAAGGGATGTTTCGGGCGGAAAAGGGAGAATTGGCGGCATTGCCCTTTCCGGGGAGTTGGAAACTGAAACCTTTTATTGAAGAGGAAGGATTGTATTTTTCGGTCGATTTTACGGGTTTGACGCTCTATGAAATGCAAGAGGGGCATTTGAGGTTGAGAAATCGTCTGGAAAATTACAATGGCTCCGCCAACAACGCCTATATTGACAAATACGGATACATTTGGCTGCTGTATAATGACGGAAAAGCCGCCCGGTTGAAAACCGACAGGGAAAGGATGCGGGTTACGGAAGTGAAAAATTACGATGTGCCTCATGCGGTACATGTCTTGCCGGGATTCTGCAAATTGGACAACGAAATTGTTTTTTATACCGGCATCCGTGCCTATTGTTATGATATAACATCCGACAGCTTAGTCTATAATCCGTATTATTCAGAATTATTGGAAATCTGCGGAGAAGGGGTTATTTCCATTACCCAGTCGGACAATCTGTTTTTTTACATTACCGGGGACCGGACAGGCATAATAGAGCGTCAGGATGACAAATTAGTCAATAAAGGGTACATTTTGAGTAAATCTGCCGGGCACCTCATCCCTCAGGCTTTCCGCAGGATAATTCCCGTATCCAGGGAGATAATGGCTTTGGGAATGCAAAACGGGGTCGCATTCTATAAATTAAGACAAGATGCTCCGGAAGATAACGGCCAGATATTGAAACTCCGGAAAGCGAGATGGGTTACTATGGAGTCGGAACACTGGTTGGACCTGACCCGGGAAGCTCCTTTTGTCGTCCCGTTTCAAACCCGGGAAATCGATTTTTATTTTACGGGACTGTCTCCTTCCCGTACCGTTGAATACCGCATCGGAGAGGGCAAATGGACCACTGTGATACTGGAAGACGAATTGACCCTGCCTCATCTGAAATCCGGAGAATATACCTTATATGTCAGAAATGCCGGCTATGGGGAAGATGCGCCCGTATTTGTCCAGAAGATGGAAGTGGAACAGCACTGGCTCTGGAATGAGAAAAACATATTGTTTTTATTTGTCGGGATTATAGCATTGGCGTTACTGATAAATCATTTGAATGTCAAATGGATAGAACGGAAATATAAACGGGTGCAAAAAAAACAGGAAGAGGAGATGCTCCAGCAGCAGAAAGCCTATGAGTTGCAGATGTTGCGGATGGAACTGAAGGAAAAGGATAAAAAGCTGGCAAATTTTACGATGGAGGGGATAAACCGGAATAATATGTTGAATGAAATCAGGGAGGAAGTGATCGGCTTGAAAAACAATTTTGCCAATCCTGAATATAAGATAAAAAACATTGTCCGGAAAATAGATTCCTATCTGAACGATAAAGAAAACTGGAAAATATTCGAAAAGTATTTTAATAATATCTACGACGGATTTTTCGACCGTTTGATGTTGAAATATCCGGATCTGACGACCAATGAATTGAAAATCTGCGCCTACATCAAACTGAACTTTACTTCTAAAGAAATGGCCGTACTGATGAATATCTCTCCCGCCAGTGTGGAGATGGCGCGTTATCGTCTCCGTAAGAAATTGAATATTTCTACCGACATCAGTCTGGTAAATTTGATGGCCGAAATCTGATTTTCTGTATAAACGGAAAAAATTTCTCTTTGAAACCATAGTTCTTTCATGGATTTTTGAGGTTGGAAGAGAGATAATTTCGTGTGTGGGTTGTAGGGGTGTCTATAATCTTCAATATATTGCAAATAAGTATTTTATAAAAAATATAACGTGATAATGTAGAGGGGAGGTATGTGTGAGTCAAAAGACATTGTCATGGATTTGTATGGGTGTACTTGTAGGATGGCTGACATTTTTTTCATGTATTTTTATACTCATCAAAACAAAAATGTTTTCGATGTATTTTAAACGTTAATTTAATTAAAATAAAAATGGCATGAAAAAAATCTCTATGTTTCTAATCTTGTTATTTTTGACAGGGGTAGCTTCTGCACAGGGGTTACGTGTCGAAGGTATAGTGACAGGCTCGGACGACAACCTGGGAATTCCGGGTGTGGCGGTATTGGTGAAGGGAACGACGACAGGAGTAAGTACGGATATGGACGGCCGTTATGAACTGACTGTTCCCGCAGGAAGTGTGTTGGTATTTTCATTTATCGGAATGGTTACTGAAGAACGGACGGTTACGGAGGCGGGCGAATTGAATGTGGTATTGAACCCCGATACTCAGGAATTATCGGAAATAGTGGTAATCGGTTACGGTACGCAGAAAAAAAGTGTGGTAACGGCTTCTATTGCCAAAATATCTGCCGATGATCTGGCGTCAACGGCTCCGGTTCGTATGGATAATGCCTTGAAAGGATTGGCTTCTGGTGTTACTGTAACATCGTCATCCGGACAGCCGGGTGCTGCCGCTCAGATACGGGTGCGCGGTATAGGTACGATTAATAACTCGGATCCTCTTTATATCGTGGACGGCATGCCGATAGAAGGCGGACTCGACTATTTGAATCCGAGTGATATAGCTTCTATCGAAGTCTTGAAGGATGCGGCTTCCGGAGCGGTCTACGGAGCACGTGCCGCCAACGGGGTGATTTTAGTAACGACCAAAACCGGTAAAGAGGGAAAAACCAGAGTTAATTATGATTTTTCGTATGGCTGGCAGCGTCCTTGGACGGAACGGAAGGTGTTGAATGCTACCGAATATGCTATCATGATGAACGAAGGTGCCATTAATTCCGGACAGGCGCCCCGTTACAACGATCCGTATAGCTACGGAATAGGAACGAACTGGCAGAAAGAAACATTCAACTATGATGCCCCGGTGATGAACCACCAGATAAGCGTAAGCGGAGCTTCCGAGAAAGTGAACTACATGTTTTCATTAGGATATTATACGCAGGAGGGTATCGTGGGAGGAAACTACGACCGTTCAAACTATGAACGTCTGACCATGCGCAGCAATACGAGTTATACGATTTTCGATGATACACAAAAACGCGATTGGCTGAATCAGTTGAAGATTACGGCCAATATTTCTTATGCCCGGATTAAGAGTACCGGAATAGAGACCAATTCCTCCTACGGTTCTCCGCTGGGAAGTGCATTGGCCCTGTCTCCGATTCTTGGCGTGTATGTGGAAGGGGCAGCTGCAGAGGAACAGCTGAAATATTATGAAAATTTCGACGGATTCACCCCTATGTATGATCCTCGCAACGGTAAACTTTATATGCTGGCAGGAGCCGATTACAACGAAATGGTCAATCCGCTGGCCAGCCTCTCTCTGCCCGGAAATAAAAACTGGAGCCATAAATTCGTGGCGAACTTTTCAGCCGAATTGAATATCTGGGATAATCTGAAATTTAAAACATCTTACGGAGCTGACCTCTCTTTCTGGGGATATGACGGATATACGAAACTCTATTATCTGACCGCCAACAACAAGGCCACGCAATCCAATGCCTTTTCGAACAAAAATGACGGTACGGTGTGGCAGATTGAAAATGTCCTGATGTATGACAAGACTTTAGGACGTCATTCATTCTCCGTATTGCTGGGACAATCGGCTAAAAAGAGCACCGGCAGCTACTTGGGCGGTAACCGCTATGATATCATCAATTACGACCGCCCGTACATCGATGCAAGCAACGGTTTGCAGGAAGATGGCAAGATGGGGGTTTACGGCGGTCCTAATGCAGCTGCGACCTTGGCTTCCCTTTTTGCACGGGCCAGCTACAACTTCGATGAACGCTATATGGTGCAGGTAACGGTGCGCCGGGACGGTTCTTCCCGTTTCGGTTCCAACAACCATTATGCTGTATTCCCTTCTTTCTCATTGGGATGGAACCTGACAAACGAAAAGTTCCTGGAAAGACGTCCTTCCTGGTGGACCTCTGCCAAAGCCCGTTTTTCATGGGGTAAAAACGGTAACGAAAACATCGGTAATTTCCAATATACAGTGCTGACAGCTACGGGGAACAATTACATATTCGGCTCGGGTGAAAATATGGTAAACGGAGTAAAGGCTGCCGGACTCGCCAATCCTGATCTGAAATGGGAAGAATCAGAACAGCTCGATGCCGGATTGGATTTAGGTTTCCTGAACAACTCGCTGACCTTTACGGTAGATTATTATAAGAAGAAAACCAACGGTATGCTGATGACCATGAACATTCCTTCCTATGTCGGAGAAAGCAAACCGCTGGGGAATGTCGGTAAAATGGAAAACAGCGGCGTTGAATTTGAAGCCCTTTACAAATTCCACGTGCGCGACTGGAACTTCCGCATAGGCGGTAACTTTACCTATTTGAAGAACAAACTGATAGAATACGGTAACGATACCGGTTGGGCTAATCTGGACTCTTTCCAGGGAATCGGTTCGATTACCCGGGCCCAGAACGGCATGCCTTTCCCGTATTTCTACGGTTATAAAACGGATGGTATTTTCCAGAACATGGAGGAAATAGCCGCTTACACGGATAAAAACGGAAACATGATTCAGCCGAATGCCAAGCCGGGAGATGTACGCTTTGTGGATGTATATGAAGACGGGGTGATCGATGATAAAGACCGGACGGATATCGGTAAAGGAATGCCCGACTGGACGTATGGCATCAACCTGAATGTCGCCTGGAAAGGAATCGATTTGAGCATGATGTGGCAGGGAATGATCGGCAATGACGTATTCGATGCTACCCGCCGCGTGGATATTACTGCCAGCAACCTGCCTTCGTGGATGCTGGGACGCTGGACGGGAGAAGGCACTTCCGACAGGTATCCCCGTTTCGTATTGGGAGATAACGTAAACTGGCAGGCTTCTGATCTGTATGTATATGATGGCAGTTATTTACGCTTGAAAAATATCCAGATAGGATACACCTTGCCGTCCAATCTGGTAAAAAAAGTGTTCATCTCTTCCCTGCGCGTATATGTAGCGGCCGAGAATCTGCTGACATTCACCAAATACCACGGTTTCGATCCGGAAATCTCATCGGGAGGTACTTCGCTGGGTATCGACCGCGGTGTATATCCGCAGGCAAAAACATGGACTGTGGGCGTTAACTTAGCTTTCTAATATAATTGTGTATTTAATGAACAAGATAATGAAAAAATATACCTATCTGACAACAGGATTAGTGGCATCGGCTTTATTGCTGAGCGGATGTTCGGATTCTTTCCTGGAAGTGAGTTCACCTACCCAGGAAACGATCAATACCTATTTTACAACGGATGAACACATACAGGAGGCTGTCGTAGCGGCCTACGATCCCCTTCATTGGACGGATTGGGCTATGGGACAGTATAATCCGATATGTATCATGAGCGACATTATGGCAGACGATCTCTGGGTGGGAGGAGCCGATAAGAACGATAACCAGTATTGGCACCTGATGATGAATTACGAGGCGCTGCCTACGAATTGCATGACCGGGATTTGGACGGATGCTTATTCCGGAGTGAAACGTTGCAACGATGTGCTGACCTATTTAGAATGGGCGGGAGAGAATGTTACAGAGAAGAACCGGGCTTACTACACGGCCCAGGCCATCGCTCTCCGTGTTTTTTATTATAATTGGCTGTGGAAGTTCTGGGGCAATATCCCGTATTTCGATGTCAACCTCGAACCGCCTTATTTGGCAGAACAACTCACTGCGGATCAGGTATATGAAAAAATCATTGCCGATCTGGAAGGGGTAATAGCCATGAATGTATTGCCGATGAAGGAACAATCGGTTAACTACGGACGTGTTACACAGGCGATGGTCTATATGCTGTATGCCGAAATCGTGATGTACCAAAATGATGAAAGCCGTTATGGAAAGGCGCTGCAATACATGCAGGAGATTATCAGCAGCCAGCAATATGATTTGGTAGATGATTATACTACCATCTTTAAAGAAGCGGGTGAATGGAGCAGGGAATCCATCTTTGAGGTGAACTATAAGGATGATAACGCAGCCCGTTCCTGGGATAATCCCCTGTTTGCCGGAGGTACCGTATTGCCTCGTCTGATAAGTCCGAGCGGCTGGGCAGACGGTACGGACGGACATGATAACGGCTGGGGATTCGCTCCGATTCGCAAGGAGACCTTTGACCGCTATTCCGCCAATGATGCCCGTCGGGATGCTACCTGCTATGATGCGGCTGCAGCCGGCAGTTACAATCCCCGCTATCAGGATACGGGATTCTTCTTAGAGAAATATGTGGGTCACACCGGCGATAACAAAGACCAGATTGCCGATGCAGACCTGAATTATAACAATAACCTGCGTATTTACCGTTTCTCCGAAACCTTGCTGAATGCCGCCGAACTGATTGCCCGGGGGGCCGGGGCAGGCGATGCCAAAGAGTACTTGAACCGGGTACGCAAACGGGCAGGTCTGGTGACGGAAAAGGAACCTTCGATCGATAATATCATCGAAGAACGGCATCTGGAATTTGTGGGAGAAGGCAAACGCTATTGGGACTTGATACGGACGGGAAAAGCGGCTTCCGTATTAGTTCCCGATGAATACGGCTTCCGTACGAATACCTGGAGTGAGAATAAGAAATATTTGCCGATACCGCAGAGTGAGATCGATGCCGCAGCGGGTACTTTAACTCAAAACAATTACTAATTATCAAACAGAGAAGATATGAAAAAAAGCTTATATAGTCTGGTAAAAGGAGCATTGTTTGCTCTCCTGGCGTGGGGGTTTACGGCCTGTTCTCCGGAGGAATTCGATTCTCCCAATGAAGCGGGTATTCCTGTGGCGGCTGACTATGAAGACGCAGTCCGTATTGTGGTGGATCAGGAAACCAATTACGCCAATTTCTACTTTGATGCCAAAAAAGGTGTGACTCCTGTCTGGATTATTGACGGGAAGAATTATTCTTCCGATTTCACGATGTCCAAATACTATCGGAAAGCCGGTGATTACAGCGTGGAAGTGAAAGTCGCCAATGCCAATGGCGTGAGTGACGGCTCGATCAGTAAGACATTCCATATCGATAAGACCAAAATGACCGAATTCGGAGGTTTTGTCTATGACAGCGAATTCAATATGTGGACCAAAGCTACCGTAGGAGATCCGGAATTCTATTATGCGCCGGGATGGAGTCAGATTGCCAATCCGGCATATTCCCTGTCGGATGGGGCTTATGTCGTGACTTTACCGGTCGCTACAACGGACAGATGGCAGGCTCAGATGAAATTGCCGACCAATATCTCTACCTCCGCAGACAAACATTATGACTTTTCGGTAATACTGACCTCTACGGTAAATCATCCTAATGTGATGGTAAAATTGGTAGATGCTTCCGATGACAACGTATTCTATTGTGCCGATGAAATTCCTCTGACCGCCAATGAGCCGGTTTGTTTCTGGAAAAGCGATATGGAAGGGCTCGATATCGCCAGTCTGGCGTTGGTACTGGATTTTGGCGGAAATGCCGATAATACGGAAATAACATTCGAGAATATCGTGCTGAAAGACCATGCAAACGATGACGGTACGGAAGTTCCGGTTATAGATGACACTCCCGAACCGGTATGGGTAGATGTGGATAGCGATGAGAACTTATGGAAGAATGCCCAATATGAAATGTCATTCTATTATGCGCCGGGATGGAATCAGATTGCCAATCCGGAAATGACGGTGGACGGAACGAAATATACTTTTGCATTGCCGGAGGCGACTACCGATCAGTGGCAGGCCCAATGTACTTTTGTAACCTCCAACGTGGCGGCATCGGCAGCAGATGAATACGATTTCAAGGTAACCATTACTTCCAATACGGATCTGCCGGGAGTGACGGTTAAATTGTGTTCTGCGGGAGAAGATGGCGATAATATCATTATCGTAAATGAGAGGGTAGCCGTTACCGCCGATCTCCCGACGGTTGTCAAAGGTATCAAGAAAGCCGGACAGGATATGGATGCGGCGAAATTGGTGTTCGATTTCGGTGGAAATCCGGCAGGAACGGTAGTGCAGGTGGAAAATATAATCCTGCAAAAACACAAAGATTAATATGGAAAACAGAAAGCGTGTGCAATGGAAAGATTGGGCACGCTTTCTTTTAATGACAGAAAATAATGGTGAAACTGAAACATATATTTTTATTGGCGGCGGTTATCGGGATGTGCATGGGATGTGAGAGTAGCGATGAGGGGACGGAACCGGACGTGCAGATAACCTGTTCTCCGTCTGAAATCACGGCCGGTTATGAAGGAAAGACAGAGACGCTTGTCGTGACCTGTGAAAAAGAATGGACCATTTATAGTGATGAGGACTGGATTGATTGTAAACAATCTTCGGGAACGGCAACGGTAACCATAGCACAGAATACGTCGGAAACCGGACGGGAAGGGAAGGTTATTATAAAATCCCGTAGTACACGTGTCCCCGTTCCGGTGAAACAGGACGGAAAACCGGAAATACCGGGATCTCCGGACATCGACACGCCGGATGGCTATAAATTGGTATGGCATGACGAATTTGATGAAGGAACGGAACCCCTTTCCGGAAACTGGTGGTACGAAACCGGTGCCGGAGGTTGGGGGAACAACGAGCTCCAGAACTATGTGGCAGGGAAATACGCTGGCGAGCAGTTGGCGAAAGTGGAAAACGGCGTGCTGCGTATCATTTGTAAAAAAATAGACGGGAATGTATATTCTATCCGTATGAATACGAATGAAAACTGGAAATACGGTTATTTTGAAGCCCGTTTGAAGCTGCCGTCCGGAAGAGGTACCTGGCCCGCTTTCTGGATGATGCCAAAAAACTATACAGCCTGGCCGGATGACGGGGAAATCGATATCATGGAAGAAGTGGGCTATCATCCGAATTACGTATCTTCTTCGGTGCATTGCAAGGCATATAATCATTCCATCGGAACGCAGAAAACAAAAGAAACATTAGTGGCGGGCGCCCAGACGGATTTTCACGTCTATGCTTTGGAATGGACGGAAGATTATATCCGTACCTATGTGGACGGGGAAGAATTGTTCTATTTTGCCAATGACAAGAGCGGCAAAAAAGAGACATGGCCGTTTAATGCTCCTTTCTATCTGAAACTCAACTTAGCATGGGGAGGAGATTGGGGAGGAGCGCAAGGTGTGGACGAATCTTGCCTCCCGGCTACGTATGAAGTGGATTATGTCCGGGTATTTCAGAAAAAATAATAAAGTGAAAATATGAAGAAAAACAGAATATTTTTGAGAATAGCCCTGGCAGGAATATTTTGCCTGGGCCTTTCCGTATCGCAAGCGGAGACGGTGATACAGGCCGATTCCGATATAGAGGCCAAAGTGGACAGTATCCTCAAAAAAATGACATTGGAGGAAAAAATCGGGCAGATGACACAATTGACTCTGGATGTAGTGGGAAAGGGAGCCAGTGTGTATGCCAGCGATATGCCGTTTGAACTCGATGAAAAAATGGTGGATCTGGTGTTGCGGAAATACAAGGTGGGTTCCGTGTTGAATACGCCTACCAACACGCCGCTGACGAATGAAACCTGGGAAAAGGTAATTACTTGTTTGCAGAAAGTGGCGATAGAAGAGACCGGGATTCCGATCATATATGGAGTGGATGAAATTCACGGAGCCACTTATACGGTAGGCGCTACGCTCTTTCCTCAGGAAATAGCGATGGGAGCAACCTTTAATCCCGCATTGGTATATGAAGAAGCCAAAATATCGGCTTATGAGACAAGGGCCGGCAATATTCCATGGACCTTTTCTCCCATTCTTGATTTGGGACGCGATGCCCGCTGGCCCCGTCAATGGGAGACTTATGGAGAGGACCCTTATTTGGCGAGCGTCATGGGAACTACATGCGTGAAAGGGTATCAGGGGGATGATCCCAATCATATCGGACGCAATGAGGTGGCGGCCTGCCTGAAGCACTATATGGGCTATGGGGCTCCATTTTCCGGCAAAGACCGTACGCCGTCCTATATTTCGGTACAGGATCTGCGCGAAAAACATTTTGCCCCTTTCCTGCAGGCCATCCGTGCCGGAGCGCTTTCCGTTATGGTAAATTCCGGCGTCAATAACGGATTGCCCGTACATGCCAACTATGAACTACTGACCGTTTGGCTGAAAGAACAGTTGGGTTGGGACGGGGTAGTTGTTACCGATTGGGCGGATATTAATAATCTTTACACCCGCGACCATGTTGCGGCAAGTAAGAAAGAAGCGGTGAAAATGGCCATCAATGCAGGAATCGACATGTCGATGGTTCCCTATGAATGGGACTTCTGCACCTATTTGAAAGAATTGGTGGAGGAGGGTGAAGTGCCAATGGAACGGATTGATGATGCTGTTCGTCGGATATTGCGTATGAAATACCGTCTGAATCTGTTTGAACGTCCCTATTGGTCTGTGAAGGAATATCCCGAATTCGGAAGTGAAGCGCACGCCCGTGCTGCTTTGAAGGCTGCCGAGGAGGCTATAACATTGCTGAAGAACCAGAATGGGGTATTGCCTTTGAATAAAAACGGGAAGGTTTTGGTGGCAGGGCCCAATGCCAACAGCATGCGTACCCTTAACGGCGGTTGGTCTCTTTCCTGGCAGGGAGAAAAAGTAGATCAGTATGCCGGACAGTATAATACCATTCTGGAGGCGATACAACATAAGGTAGGGAAGAGCAGAGTCGTATATGAACCCGGTGTAACTTACAACATGCAAGGTTCCTATTGGGAAGAAAACGAGCCGGAAATAGAAAAGGCTGTGGCTGCTGCCCAAGATGTGGATTATATTGTATTGTGCTTGGGAGAGAACAGCTACTGCGAAACTCCGGGTAATTTGGATGATTTGTATTTGTCCGAGAACCAGCAGGCATTGGCAAAGGCATTGGCTGCAACGGGCAAGCCGGTGATTTTGGTGCTGAATGAAGGACGTCCGCGGGTCATTTCTAAAATTGAACCCATGGTGCAGGCGGTCGTACAGGTATATTTACCGGGGAATTACGGAGGGGATGCGTTGGCGGAAATCTTATACGGAGAGGTAACCCCGAGCGGTAAGTTGCCCTATACCTATCCGAAATATCCGAACTCCACAACCACCTATGACCACAAACCTTGTGAGAGCTTGGACAAAATGGAGGGGGCCTATGACTATGATGCCGTATTGTCCGTACAGTGGGCTTTCGGCTTCGGCTTGAGTTATACCACTTTTGAATATTCAAACCTGCGTGCCGCCCAGTCTGAATTCCGTTCAGGCGATGAATTGGTGTTTACGGTGGATGTAAAGAATACGGGCAGTCGTGCCGGTAAAGAAAGCGTATTGCTTTTTACCAGTGATGAAGTGGCTTCGTTGACACCCGATGTACGGCGGTTACGGGCATTTCAGAAAGTGGAATTGCAACCGGGAGAGAGCCGGACACTGACTTTGAAAGTGCCGGCAGACGAATTGGCTTTTGTCGGACACGACGGGAAATGGGTACTTGAAAAAGGAGATTTCACCGTTCAGGTCGGTAATCAGACCCTCCGGCTGAAATGCCTTACCACCCGCCAATGGCAGACTCCGAATAAAAAATAATCGGACAGGGCCAAATAAAATTCAAACGGGACAAAAGTGAATTTTCCTTTGTCCCGTTTTTATATTTTCTCGCCGAAGCGATAATGAAGATCTTCGGTATTCGAGCTTCTTTTCTGTTGAATTTATTTCTTTTTATAACGGCTGTAGAATTTATCGACACGTCCGGCGGTATCCACCAATTTCATCTTGCCGGTGTAGAACGGATGGGATGTGTTGGAGATTTCCAGTTTGACCAGCGGATAGGTAACTCCGTCGATTTCTATATTTTCTCTCGTATTGACACAGGAACGTGTAATAAATGTGTAGTCGTTAGACATATCCTTGAAAACGACAAGGCGGTAGTTTTCGGGATGTATTCCTTTTTTCATTTCGATTTGATTTTAAATTACGGGTGGCAAAGATAACAATCTTTTTTTGTTCCTGCAAAATACTGATAAAAATACAGGATTATTTTTTGCCGGCGTCTTAGTTCCGGTTGGCGGTTTTGGCCAGCAGCTTCAATATTTCCAAATACAGCCAGATCAAAGTAACCATCAGGCCGAAAGCTCCGTACCATTCCATATACTTGGGCGCTCCGGCTTCAGCCGCCTGTTCGATGAAATTGTAATCCATCAGAAGGCTGAATGCCGCAACGGCTACGATTACGATACTGATGCCGATGCTCAGCGGGGTGCTTCCGTGCAGCAGGGTAAGGTTCACTCCGAACAATGACAGCAGCATGCTCCCTATGTAAAATACTAAGATGGTGATCAAGGAGATCGTCATGACTTTCATAAATGTGCCGTTGACCTTAATCCAGCCGAACCGGTAAACGGTAAACATTATGAGTGAGCAAAGCAGGGTAATGATAACCGCATTGGAGATTATGTTGGGCGCCGTCGCAGCAAATGCATTATTATACATGGCGGAAATGGCACCCAGGAACAATCCTTCCAGTAATGCATAAATAGGGGAGAGGAAAGGAGCGGTTTTGGGAGCGAAACTGATTATCATAGCCAGCACGAAGCCTCCCAACAAGCCTCCCCACATCCACGGGGTAACGGAGCCGGGATCGATGGATTCATAAAATACTTTCCAAGTGTAGGCGGCTCCCGCAATGACCATCGCCAGCAATAGCAATGCTTTGGTAGCGGTGCCTTTTACCGTCATGATTCCGCTCTCTCCCTCGGTCAGGGCTGAGCGTCTGAAGATTTTTTCGCTTAAAACAGGATTTGCCATTTTTCGTATATTTTAATTATTTTTAATCCGGTACAATTGTTCGTCTTGGTAAAGCAACAGCTTTTTTGTCTTCCGGATCCATTTCTGTTCCTCTACTTTTATGTGTTCTCTTACCTCTTCCCAGTCTTCCTCTCCCTGTACGTAATCGATGAGTTCCTTATCGCCCAGCAGCAATTCTATGGCCGTTTTATCGTTACCGGCTTCGTACTTTCCGGGCCTGAATCCGAATCCGGAACAGTTTTCACGGATAAAACGCATGATTCTCAAATTATGTGCCAGTGCATGATATTGAAGGTTGGGGTTCAGTAACAGCTGGAAACCGTAGCAACATTCTCCCGAATATTTATGGAATACGGGAATGAATTTTATCCAGCGGATATATACTCCCGGATCGTAAAGGGGATGTGCGGGATCGTTCCAGCCGGCATAACCTTTTTCGGAATTGTAGCTGTTTAATTCTTCCAGAAAAGGCGCCCCGAAAAGTTCGAATGGCCGGGTGGTGCCTCTGCCTTCGCTGACATTGGTCCCTTCCCACAGACATTGTCCGGAATAAAAATGGGCGGTGAACAGTCCCGGAAAATTGGGGGAGGGGGGAATGCTCCAGGGCAGCAGATCCTTGTTGCCCGGCGAGGCTTTATAGGAAATGATATGCAGCGGGAATTTGGCATTTATCTCATTATATAGATAATAGGCGAGTTCCCCGATAGTCAGTCCGTGCCTGTGTAGAATACCTTCAATCCCTATGAAAGAACGGTATCCGGCCCGAAGCATCGTCCCTTCCACTTGCCTGCCGGCGGGATTGGCCCGGTCTATGATATATACCGATAAATTGATTTCCCCGTTTTTCAAGGTCTTGAAAAGATTGAAAAGGGTGCTGGAAAAAGTATAGTACCGGCTGCCAGCATCCTGCAATTCGATTATCAGAGCATCCAGATCTGCCAGTTTGTCCGCCGAGGCTTCCAAAGACTCCTCCGTGCTCCCGTACAGGGAGATAAACTCTACGGATTCCATTCCCGGTATATTCCGCCTCAGGTTTTCATATTCTTTCGTTTCATCCAGTTTGACCTGGTCCTGCAATTCGCCGAACAACCCGTGTTCGGGCATGAATATCCTTTTCAATACTCGTTTTTTTGCCAAGGTCTCAAAAAGATATTCTCCGGTCTCGGGATGCCAGGCCGTCTGATTGCATAAAATGCCGATGCGTCCGTTTTTAAGCACTAAGTCGGGTTGGTCGAACAGCGGAGTGGTTCTGAATGAAAACATATTATAACGGATGGTTAATCTAATCTATGATTTTTTCTATATTCCGGATGATTTCCTGTGCCAGGGCATTTGCCTGCTGTTCGGTAGGAGCTTCCGAATAAACACGGATGATCGGTTCGGTATTGGATTTTCTCAGGTGTACCCAGGAGCGCGTTGCATCGAAATCTATTTTTACCCCGTCTATGTCCGTTATCTTTTCTCCGGAATATTGTTCTTTGATTGCCGCGAAAATCTTTTCGACCGGAGTCTTCTCCGACAGTTCGATTCTATTTTTGGAGATGAAATAAGGAGGGTACGTATCGCGCAAAGCGGATGCTGTCAGGCCTTTGCGGGCCATATTGCTCAAAAACAGCGCAATGCCCATATATGCATCCCTTCCGTAATGCAGAGCCGGGAAAATGACTCCTCCGTTCCCTTCCCCGCCGATTACCGCGCCTGTTTCCCGCATTTTCGTGGTTACGTTCACTTCTCCTACGGCGGCGGAGTAATATTTTTCTCCTTTTTTCTCGGTTATGTCACGTAAGGCTCTGGTAGAAGATAAATTGGATACGGTCGGTCCTTTTTTGCTGTCTAAAACATAGTCGGCCACCGAAACCAACGTGTATTCCTCTCCGAAGGGCGTTCCGTCTTCGCAGATAAGTGCGAGCCGGTCCACATCCGGATCTACCGAAATGCCTAAATCCGCATTCTCGCTTTTAACGGCGGCGGAAAGTCCCGTAAGATTTTGGGGAAGAGGTTCCGGATTATGGGCGAATTTGCCGGTAGGCTCGCAATTTAAGCAAATGCAGGTTACTCCAAGCGCTTCCAATAAGGCGGGCATGGTGCAGCCTCCTACGGAATTGACAGCATCCAGCACCACTTTGAATCCGGCCCTGTAAATCGCTTCCTTATCCACTAACGGATTCTGCAATACGGCCTCTATGTGCCGCTCCGTAAAATCTTTCCGTTCTATTTTTCCGAGCCGGTCCACCTCCGCAAATACGAAATCTTCCGCTTCCGCTATTTTCAGCAGTTCCTCCCCCTGGGCGGCGGTCAGAAATTCTCCGTTTTCATTCAATAGTTTAAGCGCGTTCCATTGCTGGGGATTGTGGGAAGCCGTAAGAATGATGCCTCCGTCTGCCCCCTCGAAAATAACGGCCATTTCCGTTGTGGGCGTGGATGCGAGCCCCGCGTCGATTACATCGATTCCGCAGGCCATTAAGGTTCCGCATACCAATGATTCCACCATTTTTCCCGACAACCTTGCGTCTCGTCCCACTACTACTTTATAGCAGGATTTATCCGGGAACTTGCGTTTGAGCTGCACGGTATAAGCGGCCGTAAATTTGACGATGTCTATGGGCGTGAGTGCATCTGAAATTTTGCCTCCGATCGTTCCCCGTATGCCGGAGATAGATTTAATGAGCGTCATAATATTGATATTTTAAGTCTTTTCTTCTTATTTTTCCTTCCTCTTCCATAATCCCGTTACTCAGGAGGATACGGGATGTTTTATTCAGAAATCTGCTTTTGGTCGTATGCAAACTGTTTATGATATCCGGCAGACGCGCCGGTCTATGATAGGATTCGTTCATGTTACGCCGCAAAGATAGAAAAAAATTGCAGAAATCCGGAAATTTGCCTCCGGTCTTTCTTTTCAAGCTTCGTGCCATAAAAAGGCCCCTGAAAGTTTTTTGTCTGACTCTTAGGGGCCGGTCCGTCATTTTTGAGAATCCTCTTTTCTTCCGGATTCTCTTTTTATTTTTATCGTATTACGGCAAGGCTAAGAAAGTGGCTGCAAAGGCAAGAATGGCGTATAATTCGGGGAATACCGCCAGAATCATGGTCTTGCCGAATACATCCTGTCCGTTGCCCATTTCATTGATTCCGTTGGCTACTAACGAAGATTGCTTTACGGAAGAGTAAAGTCCCACGAGACCCATGGAGACGCTTGCGGCGAAAATGGCCAGCGCGGCGTTCATCGAAAGGGTTTCCATTCCCTTAAGACTGTTGAGCATCAGGAAAAAGCCTGCGAACCCATACAAACCTTGCGTGGATGGAAGGGCGCACAGAATCATGGATGAACCGAAAATATCGGGATTTTTTTTCAGGGAGGCGATAGTCGCGTTACCGCCGATGGTTACACCGATAGCACTACCGATACAAGATACTGTTAACATGACTGCCATACCCACGTAGGCTAAAATGAATGGTAAATTTGTTTCCATAATTTCTATTTGTATTTTTTAGTTGTTATGATTCTTTTTGTTTGGTCAGCGGTTTGTAGGCGCGGCCGCCTCCTTCGAATCCCGCATTTTTATAAAATTCCACAAACGTCAGACGCATCGGGTGGACGAAAGCTCCCAGCGCGGAGAGCAACAATACGGCCGTATGCCCTACGATAAGCATTAAAACGGTAAAAAACCATCCTGCATACGGGATGCCGCTCATTTGCAATGCCACGGAATTCACCACCATCCCCAGGATGCCTCCGGCGGTTCCCAATCCGAACAGGCGGATATAGGAAAGCATGTCTCCGAATACTCCGGTGATGTCGTAAAATGCCGTTACTCCTTTGAAGACCCTTACGAAAATGTTTTTATTGTCGGAAGTGAACAAAAGAATCAGCAAGGAGCCCGCGATACCGATGTAATTGATAAAGGACGGGTAATCGAATTCCATCTGCATGGATGCATACGCTATGGCGCACCAGCTTATAAGGATTGCCCACCCTATATTGTGCAGCCCTGCCTGGATGCCCCGCGTGCGGATCATATAGATCGCATTGAGAATGCGTGCGAACACGATTTGCACCAATCCGAAAATGATGGCGAACCAAAACATTTTCATGTCGGAAAAGAACAGGCTTTTGAGACTCTCTGACATGGGCAGGATTTCATAGAGCTTGGCTCCGAAAAAAGTTCCGCTGAGCGCCGGCATGATAATGGCGCCTATACCGAGCCATGCTATCAGTTTTCCGTATCCTTTATATTTAGGCATTTTAAAAGCGACGAACAATCCTGCGACCAACAGTACCAGACCGTATCCCATATCTCCTAAACATAAGCCGAAAAACAGCATATAGAAGGGGGCGAAATAAGGCGTCAGATCCAGTTCTCCGTACCGGGGCAGCATATACAGTTCCCCGATAGGTTCGTATAACTTGGTAAAGAAATTGTTTTTCAGTTTAATAGGCGGATTATCCTCCGTCTTGGCCTTTTCCGAAAAATAATATACATTGTTCTTTTCCAGAAATTCATTTACCTGAGAGTCGATTTCGGCAGGAGCGAAGCCTTCGAAAATGGCGATCGTGTCTTCCGCCTGCATGCGGGAGCCGTTGCGGGCCATGTACAGATCCAGCTCGGAGGAAAGCTCATCCATCCTTTCCTGCAATTTCGATGAATTTTCTGCCAGTATCAGCAATTTTTGGTCGTTGGCACTGCTTTTTTCTTCCAATTCGCGGATAGAATCTTCTATGGCCCTCGCGGATCGTTCCGGGAATTTCGCTTCCGGCAAATCGAACCGGAATTCTTCCCCTTCCGGGGCCAGTATTACGAAGTAGATTTTATCGTTTTCCTCGTTCAGAATGTGCAGGGCGTATTCTTTTTCCCATCCGGGGTCGAATCTTTTCCGGGAGGAAACATAAAAATGTGGGATCAGGTGAAGCTGCCGGAATTGATCCGTTTCATCGCCCGTAAATTCTCCCCACGGACGGGAATCGTCCAACTCCCGGACCGCTTCGGCTATAGCTAATTTCAGTTCTTGACGGAGAGAGAGTTCCTCTTCCGCAGTTTCCAGCATATTTTCCTTCCCGACAGCGGGAGCGTCCTCCATTTTTTGCACTTCTTCCTTCACGGTCCGGAGCGACTTGAGTACTGCCTGATACCGGGCGATTTCCTCGAAACAGGCTTTCGAATGGGCATCTATCGCCCTGTGCTGGCGGGTTATGTCCACGACCCCTAAAGACTGAAGATCTTTCAGAAATCGATCCACTTCCTTGTGGAAAACCACGAAAGTGTATTTGGTCATGGTCTTAATCATTGCTTTCCTCCTCCTCTTCTTGCAAGTGTCTTGTCTTTACGATTTTCTGCGAAGCCTTGGACAGGTTTTCCTCGTCTTCCATATATCGTTTTATTTTCCGGATAGCCTCTTGATAGCCGGGAATCTGCACTTTTTCGTACAAATTCACTTTCTGCGTGGTCTTTTTCCTGGAAAAATCGAGCAGCCTCATTTTTTCCCGATAAATTTCCGATTCGATCCCGATCTGGGCCAGCTGCTGTAATATCTTTACTCCGTCGGAATACCAAAGCGGCTTTTTGAACAGGTCGAATTCCTTTACATCGTAAATCACTTCTTCCAATCCGGGAGTTTTTACTCCGGCGATTTTATCGGTACGCAGAACCACGTCCTTAACGGAAATCAGCCCGGGCTCGAACTCATTCCACAACGCAGCCAGATAATCGTACGATTTCAAAGAAGCGGATAATTGTTGTGTCAGTTCTTCGCTTTTGTCTTTCGCACGTTTGACCTCTACCCGGAGCGCACTCTCTTTATTTTTCAGGGTGGGAAGGGCATTGGTTCTGATCTTGAGTTGTTTGTTCAGATCGTTCAGGGATGTTTTGTTAAATTGGAATTTTATTGCCATCGCGTTCTGTCAAAATCATCTATTTATTTCCTTTCCAGTATTTATCCACCAGCGCCTGTTTGATGCCGAGTTCTTCCGGCTTGAAATATTTTCCGAAAAGTTCCCAGGCCGTATCCAGCATCTGGTCGATGGTAATATTCACATCGATGGACAGCAGACGGCTGGAGTATTCCTTCGCGTATTCGAGACATCTGAGATCGTAGTCGCTCAGGTCGAATCCGTTTTCCAGTTTCGTCTTCGCATTGGATGCATCCGCGTACAGCCTTACGCCGGTGTTCATCACTTGTCCGTGGTCTTCCCGGGTTTGTTTCCCGATAACCAATTGTTTCAGACGGGAAAGGGAGCGGAACGGATCCACGATGACTTTTCCCGTATCCGAGTCTAATCGCAGAAACAGCTGCCCTTCCGTGATGTATCCCGTATTGTCGGGAATGGCATGGGTGATGTCTCCGTCGTTGAGCGTGGTAACGGCAATGATCGTGATGGATCCCCCGTCGGGAAGCTGTACGGCTTTTTCATAAATTTTAGCCAGATCCGAATACAAAGATCCCGGCATGGAATCTTTGGACGGAATCTGGTCCATACGGTTGCTGACAATCGACAGCGCGTCCGCATACAGGGTCATGTCCGTAAGGAGAACCAGCACTTTCTGGTTTTTATCTACGGCGAAATATTCGGCGGCCGTCAGGGCCATATCCGGAATCAGCAACCTTTCTACCGGAGGCTGTTCCGTAGTGTTTACGAAGCTGATGATTTTATTCAGGGCGCCGGCATTCTCGAACATCTGCTTAAAATACAGATAATCGTCATTTGTCAGCCCCATGCCTCCCAGAATGATCTTATCTACATCCGCGCGGAGAGCTACATTGGCCATAACCTGATTGTAAGGCTGGTCCGGATTGGCGAAAAACGGAATCTTTTGCCCGGAAACCAGCGTATTGTTCAGGTCGATACCGGCGATTCCCGTAGGTATGAGCTGCGAAGGCTGTTTCCTTTTGTAAGGGTTTACGGACGGTCCTCCGATGAATCTTCTTTCTCCCTCCACTTTGGGCCCGTTGTCGATAGGTTCGCCGTATGCATTGAAAAAGCGTCCCGCCAGTTCATCGCTTACGTTCAGGGCCGGAGGTTCCCCGAAAAATATTATTTCCGCATCGGTCGGGATGCCCTCCGTTCCCGTGAATACTTGCAGGGTGACTATATCTCCTTTGATTTTCACTACCTGGGCCAGTTTTCCGGCTACCGTGGCGAGTTCGTCGTTGGAGACTCCCTGCGCCTTTAATGAAACCGTGGCTTTGGTGATCGCTTCCAGTTGCGTGTATATTCTTTGAAATGCTTTAGTTGTCATGACGGATAATGGTGTTTAATTGATCCAGGTATTTGTTGAATTCCTCGCTTTTGAATTCCGAATAGTTCATCTGGCGCATAATGTTGATGATGTTCTTATAATGAGCCGTTATCTGGTCGAAGTTTTCTAACTCCACTTTCGCATCGCATACTTCCAATACCTTGTTGAGCATGAATTTCTGTCTTTCCATGGGCGTGGAAGAGTCGATTGGATCGAAAGCGTCTTGCTGGAGGATGATGAAATCGATCAGTTCCGATTTCCAGTACCGCATGTGATATTCCAAAGGAACACCGTCGTCTCCCAGAATGTTGATCTGTTCGTAGGCTTCTTTGCCGCGAAGGATAATGTTCTTCGCCTTGTTTACGCTGGCTACCCAGCCGGACTCTACCTTATTGTTGAGATATTCGGCTATTTCCGGATATTCAAGGTATTTGGAATAGGAATCGATCGGATCTACGGCCGGGTATCTTTTCCGGTCCGCCCTGCTTTGGTTCAAAGCGTAGAAACAGCGCGCCGCCTTTTTGGTGGATTCCGTAACCGGCTCCTTAAGGTTTCCTCCCGCAGGCGAAACCGTTCCGATAAATGTAACGGAACCCGTCTGTCCGTTGTACAGCGTTACGAGGCCGGCACGTGCGTAAAAGCTCGAAATGATTGCAGGCAGATCCACCGGAAATGCGTCCGCCCCCGGAAGCTCTTCCATACGGTTACTCATCTCACGCAAGGCCTGCGCCCATCTGGAAGTGGAGTCCGCCAGCAACAGCACCTTAAGCCCCATCATCCTGTAATATTCCCCGATGGTCATGGCCGTATAGACGGACGCTTCCCGTGCCGCTACGGGCATGTTGGAGGTGTTGCATATAATGGTGGTCCTTTCCATGAGCTTGCGTCCCGTGCGGGCATCTATCAGCTCCGGAAATTCGGTGAATATTTCCACCACTTCATTCGCACGTTCGCCGCAGGCGGCCATAATGATGACATCCGCTTCGCCCTGTTTGGCGATGGCATGCTGCAAAACCGTTTTTCCGCAACCGAAAGGTCCGGGGATGAATCCGGTGCCTCCTTCGGCGATAGGGTTCAGGGTATCGATGCATCTGACTCCCGTCTCCATGATTTTGTAGGGCCGCGGTTTTTCCTTATATCCTCCGATCGCCACTTTTACCGGCCATTTCTGAATCATGGTGACCGGGATATCTTCCCCTTTGTCGTCCGTAAGGACGGCGATAGTGTCGTTCACTTTGTAGTTGCCGGGCTGCGCCACCGATTTTACCGTATATTCCCCTTTAAAGCTGAAAGGCACCATTATTTTGTGGGGAAGCCATCCTTCCTCCACTTCTCCTAACCAGTGGGCGGCTTCCACCTTGTCTCCCGGTTTGGCTATGGGCTTGAATTCCCATTCCTTTTCGGTATCGATAGGGTTGGTATATTCGCCCCTTTCCAGAAATACTCCCTTCATGGTAGCCAGATTATTCTGGAGTCCGTCATAATTGCTCGAAAGCAATCCGGGGCCGAGGGTCGCTTCCAGCATATATCCTTCGAACTCTACGGAATTGCCTTTTTTCAATCCGCGCGTGCTTTCATAGACCTGTACGAAAGCGTTTTTCCCGGTTACCTTTATCACTTCGGCCATCAATTTGCTGTTGCCGAGACTGATAAAGCATATTTCATTTTGTGCGACAGGTCCATCTACTTCTACCGTAACTAAATTGGAGATAATCCCTGTAACTTTTCCTGTGGTTTTCATATATTATCTTCTCTGTTTTTCATTAACATTATTTTCCGCTGATCGGGTCTGTTTCCTT
Source organism: uncultured Bacteroidales bacterium (assembly GCA_947630665.1). Taxonomy (GTDB): domain Bacteria; phylum Bacteroidota; class Bacteroidia; order Bacteroidales; family UBA932; genus Egerieousia. The sequence continues at coordinate 51,794 of CANRID010000003.1, forward strand.
TTCGGGCCGGGGTTCCGTTCCCACTCCTTTGAACGTGCCTCTGACCTCCTCGACCAATTTCTTGAACATCTCCCGACCGGTTTGTCTATCTAATTTATTCCAGCGGTCGATCATTTTCGCTTTGGCCAGAAAAGCCAGAATCTTATCGATATTGAAATAGTCGAAAACAGTGAACTCGTTTATTTTCTCCCATTTGAAACGATCCAGCATTTGTTCTTTCTCGAGGATTCCCGATGTTTCGAAAATAGATTGCAATCGGTTCCTGTCGGAGGCTTCCGGTTCGGTCGCTCCGGCAGGGAGGATCTTGTATTTCTCCATTCGCAAGGCATCGTCGGGATTTTTGACAGCCTGCGCCGTCTTAGGGCTTTTATTTTTACGGGAAAGATAATCGACTTTGGAATTGCGGATTTGTAAATCCAGATCGAAGAAGCGGCTGATGAATTTATTTTTATGGGAAAGGGCCGCACGATAGAAATGGGAGTTGAGATTTTCCTCTTTTCCGCCGAATTCCAACCAGTCGATCAGCCTGCGGTCTTCGGAGGAACACTGTCCGTAAATTTCGTTTCTGGTTTCTTCGTACCTGAACCCTTTGTTCTCGGAGTCAAGCATCAGATCCGGCAAGCCGGCAATTATATAATGATAATTGTCCATTCCTTATTCCCCGAATAAAAGTTTTCTGGTTTTCGGTCTCAGATATTCGGCAATCAGATTCGTAAAGTCTTCGTCCGTAAAACTTAACATGTATCCGTCGTTCCGGGGACCGATCTTGAATCCGTTGGAAATGTTTTTGCTGAATGAAATATCCAGTCCGCCCCGGAAGATCTTTGCCAGCTCTTCTTTTAAAAAACCTTCTAACTCCTGTTGTTTGTTTTCCGGCAGAATGACATTCAGCGGAACGGATTCGGAAGACCCCGGGTTGAAGGCCAGCACGACTGCGGAAATAATGCTTTGCAGAAATTCTTTTTCTCCGACGGCTTGCGCTACGGGTGCGGCTACGGCTTTGGTAACAATCACGTTTTCGATTCGTTGCCTGATGGCGGCGAATGCCTGGCCTGCAGCCATCTTTATATCGTTTTCCGCTTTGGCTTTTAATTCATCGCTCTCTTTCTGCGCATCGGATATTATCTGCCGGGCTTTTTCTTTTGCCTGCTCCAGCATCTCCGCCGCTTCTTTTTTAGCCTTGGCTTTCATCTCTTCCGCTTCCTGCCTGCCTTTGGCCAGTCCTTCATTATATAATTTATCCGTTAATTCCTGCAATTTATTCTGCATATCCTGATCCTCCTTTAGAATTTAAAATGAAAATCAAAGTTAAGAAATAATTTTACAAAAGGGCATAAAAAAGGTGCCGAATATACATATATAACACAAATTTTCCTGTTTCGGACAATGATTGTAACGATTCAGAAAAATTTCTACGGTCAGAAAATGACCTTCCCGACAGGAAAATAAAACGGACCGGAAGATGGTCTGAACTCCGGTCCGTTGAAATATCGGTCGCCCTTTTCAGGGGAAAAGTCCGTTTAGCTGAGGAATCCTAACAGAATACCGGCTGCCACCGCGCTGCCTATCACGCCGGCCACATTCGGACCCATGGCATGCATCAGCAGATAGTTCCGGTTATCGTATTCCAATCCTACGTTGTTGGATACGCGGGCGGAATCCGGCACGGCGGATACTCCTGCATTACCGATGAGAGGATTGATCTTGTTCCCTTCTTTCAGGAACAAATTGAAGAATTTGACGAACAAGACTCCCGCAGTTGTCGCGATGACGAATGAACCTGCCCCCAGAATAAAGATCTTGACGGAACTCCATTGCAGGAATTTGTCCGCCTGGGTGGAACATCCTACGGTTACCCCGATCAGGATTGTAATCACATCGATCAGCGGACCGCGGGCGGTCTCGGCCAGACGACGGGTAACGCCGCTTTCCTTGAGCAAATTCCCGAAGAATAACATTCCCAACAGAGGAAGGCCGGAAGGCACGATAAAGGCCGTAAGCAGGAATCCGATGATCGGGAACAGTTTTTTCTCGGTCTGGGAAACGGCGCGCGGCGGTCTCATTTTCATCACCCTTTCTTTGTGAGTGGTCAGCAGCCTCATGATAGGCGGTTGGATCACCGGTACCAGCGCCATATAGGAGTATGCGGAAACCGCAATGGCTCCCATCAGGTCGGGCGCCAGCCTTGAGGAAAGGAAGATGGCCGTCGGACCGTCCGCACCTCCGATAATGCCGATAGCGCCGGCTTCGGCAGGAGAGAACCCGATAGCCAAGGCAATGGCGTACGCTCCGAAAATGCCGAATTGCGCGGCTGCTCCGATTAACATCAGTTTAGGGTTGGAGATAAGGGCGGAAAAATCCGTCATGGCTCCGATTCCCAAGAAGATCAGCGGAGGATACCATCCTTTTTGCACTCCCTGATAGAGGATATTCAATACGGAACCTTCTTCATAGACCCCTACGTTGAGGCCCGGAAATAAAGGAATATTTCCGATTACGATTCCGAATCCGATCGGAACCAGCAGCATGGGTTCCCAATCTTTTTTTATGGCCAGATAAATGAACAAAAGTCCTATCGGGATCATGATCAGGTGCCCTACCGTTGCATTGGCGAATCCCGTGAATTTGAAGAACTCCTGTAAATTTTCGCCTATAAGTGAAAATATATTATGTTCCATATTATCCGATTATAACCAAAGGAGCGCCTTCCAGAACGGAATCTCCTTTATTTACTTTAATACTTACTACTTTGCCGTCTGCGGTGGCTTCGATTACGTTTTCCATTTTCATGGCTTCCAGTACCAGTAATTTTTGTCCTTTTTTAACCGCATCGCCTTCTTTGCAGCTCACTTCCAGGATTACGCCCGGCAGCGGAGAGGTGACGGTCTCCCCGCCGGTAGCGGATACCGGTTTGGTAATAGGGGTTACCGGCTGGCCGCTGGCTGCAGGAGCTGAGGCAGGACGGGAAACAGGTTTGGATACAATGCTTTTTTTGATAGGCTTGTCGTACTCAACTTTAAAAGGAATTCCGTTTACCTCTACCTCTGCAATTGAGTCCTCTACTTCATTAACGGTTACCGCATAATCATTTCCGTTAATTTTTAATTTATATTCTTTCATCGGTAATCTTTTTTATTTGCGTTTTAATTGTGGAGTTTCTCTTAAAGTGTAAATCTTGGAACTCCAAGGGGAATAAGATTTGGAAACTTTATGAATGGTAAGGATCGTGTTTTCGATATCGTGGGTTTCACTGTCCTCCCGGTACAGATGCATGGCCGTAGCGATGGCGGCATATACCTCAGCGGAAGGTTCGTGGGAACTGCTCCCGGCAGCGGACACTTTGGCCGAAGATACCGGCGTACCGGTCGCCCGGCTTTCACGCTGTTTGCTTTTCCGGATGGAATAATTCCCCACGTTCTTGAATATCAAGTATAAAAGAATCAGAGCCAGGAACACGACCGACATGGCTGTAAAGGCCATCAACGCTCCGTACGGGTCCGCTTTCTCGAGTCTGGCGGCTTTGGATTCCCCGTACATGTCCGTATTGTTGGTCGAAGGGGAGGTCCTTTCCATTGTCTGCCATCCTTCTGCGGAGCCGTCATGGGCGCCGATACCGTCATCCGTTCTTCCGTAAGAAATGTTTTCCGGCATGTCTGCAGGTACTTTAATCCGGTCTATAACGGTCCTTCCGTCGCTGCTGACGAATAATATTTCATCTGCGTTTGCGAGATCGAAATTAATGTGGAATGTCCCCCGGAAAGGCTGGTTGTCCGCCCAGAAGAGTATATGCTGCCGCGGTTTGATCTTGGTAAGGATATCCCCTTTGGGTATCATGTATTTCTTGAGATTGCCCGGATCATCCGTCAGGTAGCATCCGGCTATATCTACGGTGCCGTAGGATGTGTTGAAAAGTTCGATCCAGCCGTTTTTATGTCCGAAATCGTCTTCGAAGTCATCGGTATTGGTAACTAAGATTTCGTTCAGACGCATATCGCCCATATTCTGTGCCTGAAGGCTTACGGCAGAACACAAAACTCCCAATAAGAAAAATATTTTCAAAGCTTTTTTCATCTTGTTTCGTATTTTAATTATAGAGGAAGATTGTCGTGCTTTTTAGGCGGATTGACTAATTTCTTGGTGGCCAATTGCTGTAAAGCGCGAATGATACGGAAACGGGTGTTTCTAGGTTCGATAACATCATCGATGTATCCGTAACGGGCTGCATTGTAAGGATTTGCGAATGCTTCCCTGTATTCTTTCTCTTTCTGGGCGGCGAATTCGGATGGATTTTCGGCCTCTTTCATCTCTTTTCCGTAAAGGACTTCGATGGCTCCGGAAGGACCCATTACCGCAATTTCCGCAGTAGGCCATGCATAATTGATATCTCCTCTCAGATGCTTGCTGCTCATCACGCAATATGCACCTCCGTAAGCTTTGCGCAATACTACGGTTACCTTCGGAACGGTCGCTTCTCCGTATGCATACAGAAGTTTGGCCCCGTGAAGGATGATGCCGCCGTATTCCTGCTGGGTACCGCAAAGGAAGCCCGGTACATCTACTAACGTTACCAACGGAATGTTGAAGGCATCGCAGAAACGTACGAAACGTGCGGCTTTGCGGGAAGAGTTGTTATCCAGCACTCCGGCGAGGATTTTCGGCTGGTTGGCCACGATCCCGACGGAGACGCCGTTGAAACGGGCGAAGCCTACTACGATATTTTTAGCGTAATCCTGATGTACTTCTAAGAATTTCCCGTCGTCCACGATGGCTCCGATCACTTCATATACATCGTACGGTTTGTTAGGATTGTCGGGAATAATGCTGTTCAGTGCATCGTCCAAACGGTCGATAGGGTCTTCTGTCGGAACTACCGGCGTTTCTTCCAGATTGTTCTGAGGTATATAGCTTAACAGATCCTTGATTACCTGGATTCCTTCCTCTTCGGTTTCTACTGTAAAATGGGCCACGCCGCTTTTAGAGGCATGCACGCTGGCGCCTCCGAGCTGTTCCTGGGTTACAACTTCGCCGGTAACGGATTTGACCACCTTGGGACCCGTAAGGAACATATAGCTGGTTCCTCTGGTCATGATATTGAAGTCTGTCAAGGCCGGTGAATATACCGCACCGCCGGCGCAAGGACCGAAGATGGCGGAAATCTGCGGGATGACTCCCGAAGCCAAGATGTTCCGCTGGAAAATTTCGGTATAGCCTGCCAAGGCGTTCACGCCTTCCTGGATACGGGCTCCGCCGGAGTCGTTCACTCCGATAACCGGAGCGCCCATTCTCATGGCCTGATCCATTATTTTACAGATTTTCATGGCGAAACTCTCAGACAGGGATCCTCCGAATACCGTGAAATCCTGTGCGAAAACATATACCAGTCTTCCGTCGATCGTACCGTATCCGGTTACGACGCCGTCTCCCAGAAATACATTTTTTTCCATTCCGAAGTTGGTGCAACGATGAGTTACAAACATATCGAACTCTTCGAAACTTCCCGGATCCAACAGCATGTCGATCCTTTCGCGAGCTGTATATTTGCCTTTTTCATGTTGTGAGTCAATACGTTTTTGACCACCACCGATACGTGCTTTATCACGCAATGCGATAAGCGCTTTTACTTGTTCGAGTTGTTGGCTCATTTTATATTTGAATTAGATTTTTAAATAAAATTACATTTTAGACGGGTCTTCGCATATTTCGGTGAGTACGCCCAGTGTGGATTTCGGATGCAGAAATGCGATATTGAGGCCTTCCGCGCCTTTTCTCGGAGCTTTATCGATCAATTGCACACCTTTGGCGGATAATTCATCCAGGGCCTTTTGCACGCCGTTCGTAGCGAATGCGATGTGATGCACACCTTCGCCTCTTTTTTCGATGAACTTGGCGATAGTCCCTTCTGGATCAGTGCTTTCTAACAGCTCCAGTTTCGTCTGTCCTATTTTAAAGAAAGCGGTTTTTACTTTCTGGTCTTTTACTTCTTCGATAGAGTAGCATTTAAGACCTAATTTTTCTTCATAATAAGGGATAGCGGTTTCCAAAGACTTAACTGCTATGCCAATGTGTTCAATATGTGATAGTTCCATTGTTAGTAGTAATAGTTTAATATGGTTTTTATTGAATTTATCCTGCAAATTTAGTAAAATTATACCTTTGCCATAGATTTTTTATAAAAAAATCCCGCTCTGCTTAAAAGCGGGATCTGTCTTTTTAGCGGCCAGGTTTGCTGCATGCCAACAGACCGGCCTATAATGAATGTTTGGGAATTTACTCGGATATGTCCATCAGATGATATACGTTCTGTACATCATCATCGTTTTCGAATCTGTCGATCAGCTTTTCCAGATCCGCTTTTTCTTCCGGGGTAAGTTTTTTGGGTTCCGTAGTAGGGATACGCTCGAAACCTCCCGATACTATCTCGAATCCGTTTTCTTCCAAATACTTCTGGATGGCGCCGAATGATTCGAAAGATCCGTAGATTATTATTTCGTCTTCTTCCTGGAAGACCTCTTCACCTCCAGCATCGATCAGCTCTAACTCCAACTCCTCCAGATCCACCGGTGCGGCCGATTTCACCTTGAATACGCATTTGCGCTCGAACATGAAATCCACGCTGCCCGAAGTCCCCAGCGAGCCTCCGAATTTATTGAAATAGCTCCGGATATTCGCCACCGTACGGGTAGGATTGTCGGTAGCGGTTTCGATCAGAAAAGCGATTCCGTGCGGACCGTAGCCTTCATATACGACCTCCTTATAATCCGCATGATCTTTTTCCACAGCTCTTTTGATAGCCCTTTCGATATTCTCCTTGGGCATGTTCTCGCTTTTGGCAGACTGGATGAGGGTACGGAGCCTTGGGTTGCTGTCAGGGTCGGGTCCGCCGGCTTTCGCCGCGATGGTGATTTCTTTTCCTAACCTGGTAAAAACGCGGGCCATATTGCCCCAGCGTTTGAATTTTCTTTCTTTTCTGAATTCAAAAGCTCTTCCCATGACTTATTTTGTTATCTGCTGGATACGGGCGATATATTTGTTGATCTCGTATCCTTCTGCTGATTGTGGATATTTGGTTTTGATCTCGTCGTACATTTTAAGGGCATCCTCGGGTTTGCCTGTTTCCTCGTATATGAGGCCTGCTTTAAGCAAATAGGCGGCTGCCAGGATATTGTCGGCGGTAGAGGCGGCTTTTTTATAATAATCGGCTGCCGTCTCGAAATCGCTGAGTCCCGCATACGCATCTCCGATGCAGGCGAGCGCCCTGGCCGACATGATCGGGTCTTTCACACTGTATTTTTTCAGGTAATCGAGAGCCTCCCGATAATTTCCCGATTGCAATTCGCAGATTCCTGCGTAAAAATAAACGGCTTCTCCGGCGGATGTGCCGTAGTCTTCTATAATCTGTTTGAATCCCAAGGTATTTCCGTCTCCGTTAAGGGCAAGGGCGAAAGAGTCGGCCCTGAAATATTGCTCGGCGGGAAACATCTGGGCCATCGCTTCCTGTTGTTTGGGCAGGCGTACCAGGTGATGGTAAGCGAAAATGGCAACGGCGATCAGGACGATGGCGGCGCCTGTATAAAGTAATGGTTTCCTGTTGTCTGTCAAAAACTGCTCGGTTTTCGACAAAGCTTCTTCTACGTTTATTTCGGGATCCTGGGTGTTTTTATTTTTTGACATTTCATTAAATTTTTATGCAGATTGCAAAAATACAATATTTTGTCTAAACACAAACATAAATTTATAATTTATTTAATATGTTCTTCTCCGATAATCCGTTACGGGAAACGGAAGTTTTACTATTTGATCGAATTCCGAGGATATTCCGCGAATTCTTCCTATCTTTGTAAGACCTGTCCCGACAGATTTATAAACCGGACCGGAGAATTATCGGACCGGTGCCAAGTGTTTTCAAGAGTACCGTGAATTATGTATCTGAGCAGAATATTGATTTCCAATTTTAAGAATATCCGGAGCGCGGACCTGGCTTTTTCCAAAAAAATCAACTGTATTTGCGGCAATAACGGGGAGGGCAAAACCAATTTGCTGGATGCCATTTATTATCTGTCGATGACCAAAAGTTATTTCCATGCTTCGGACGCTTTTACCTTTACGTTCGGAGAAAGTTCCGCTGCGTTGAACGGCACGTATGTAAGGGATGACGGAACGGAAGATAAAATCAGCCTGAGGGTAGTCTCTCCCAATGACAAGACGGTCAAACGCAACGGCAAGGCTTACAGTCGGCTGTCGGAACATATAGGTGTCATTCCTATCGTAATGGTTTCTCCGTCGGACACGGGGCTGATCCGGGAAGGGGGCGATGAAAGACGCAAATTCATGAATTCCCTTTTGTCGCAGGTAGATAAGGAATACCTGAAGAGAATCCAGCAATACAACCAGTTGCTGGCGCAGCGGAATAAATTGCTGAAAATGCCTCCGGTGTGTATGGAACTGCTCGATACCCTGAATGAGCAAATGGATGCCCATGCCGATTATATATATTATAAAAGGAAAATCCTGTGCGAGGAATTGTCCTCTTTGGCCCGGGAATATTATGGGGCCCTGAGCGGAAGCAAGGAGGAAATATCGCTCCGGTATGTTTCGGATCTGGATCAGGTGCCTCTGACGGAGCTTTTCGCCCGGGCGTTGGAAAGGGATCTGTTTTTGAAATATACCACTGTCGGGATACAGAAGGATGATGTGGAATTTTCCATGAACGGGTATCCTATAAAGAAATGCGGTTCGCAGGGACAGCAGAAAAGTTTCCTGATTGCATTGAAGCTGGCGCAGTTCCGGCTGATGAAACAGATGCACGGGGTGACTCCGGTATTATTGCTGGACGATGTATTCGACAAGTTGGATATGCAGCGGGTGGAGTACCTGTTGGAATTAGTGGCCGGAGATGCTTTCGGACAGATATTCATTTCGGATAGCAATAAGGTGAGAATGGGCAGGATCCTCGATGCGGTGCTGAACGATCATAAAAGTTTTACGGTAGAGAGGGGCGTTTTTACGGAACAGTAGCGGAAGGAGGGTTATGAAACAGGAAAATTCCAAAAGCATAGGGGAGGTGATTGCGCTTTTTATCCGGGAACAAGGCTTGGAGGAAGGCCTTTTGCGCGTGCGGGTGTATGAGGCCTGGGATGCGGTTTGCGGAGAACGGGTGGCGGTCGCTACGTTGCGGAAATATTATAAGAATAAGATATTGTACTGCACGCTGAATTCTTCCATGCTCAGAAACCGGTTGTATCCTCAGAGAGGACAGTTGCTGGACGGAATCAACAAGCGTCTGCAGGCTCCTTTGGTCAAGGATATCGTTTTAAAGTAAAAGGTTTGCCGAGTTATTAATATGAATTGTCGGATATGAAAATCGTTGCGGATGCGGATATCCCGTTTTTGAAGGGAGTGTTCGAGCCTTATGCGGAGGTCGTGTATGAGAAAGGGAATGCGATCGGTCCCCGGACCGTTAGGGATGCGGATGCGTTGATTATCCGTACCCGGACCCGATGCGATGCCGCCTTGCTCGAAGGATCCCGGGTGCGGCTGATCGCTTCGGCCACCATCGGGAAAGATCATGTGGATCTGGAGTATTGCCGCCGTCACGGGATTTGTTTTCTCAATGCGGCGGGATGCAACGCGGGCGGAGTCATGCAATATGTTTATACGGCCTTGTTCGCTTTAGCTCAAAAAAACGGATTGCGTTTGCGGTTCGGAGAGCATCCGACCGGTTCCGGAACGCAGTGCGGGGAGATACGGGCGGGAGAAGTCCCTGCGGGAGAGGGGAAACGGGAAAAAGAGACGGAAACGGCCGTGCGGGTGCTCGGGGTGATCGGAGTCGGACATGTAGGGAGCAAAGTGGCGGATTTGGGCGAATACCTCGGCTTCGAAGTGCTGCGGAACGACCCGCCCAAGGAGAGGGAACAGGAGGAAGCCTTGCGCAAGGGGATTATCTTACCGGAAAAAGCCGTCCGGTATTGCACTCTGGACGAGTTGTTGCGGCGCTCGGACGCGGTAACCATACATGTGCCTTTGGAGGCATCGACCGTTTCTTTAGCAGACGGGCATTTTTTCTCCCGTATGAAGGACGGCGCGGTTTTTATTAACACGTCCCGGGGGGAGGTGGTGGACGAAGCCGCCTTGATGCAGGCCTGCGGACGGCTGTCGGGACTGATCTTGGATGTATGGGGCGGCGAACCGCAGATCGATCGCAGGCTCCTTGCCCTGGCCGATATCGCCACTCCCCATATCGCCGGCTATTCTTATGAAGGAAAACTTAACGGGACAACCTTGACGGTGCGGGGGACGGCCGGATTTTTTAATATAGAACCTCTGAAAGAGTTTACCGCCCCCGCCGATACCCCCAATCCCAATCATTTGGATCTCAAGGGAGCGGAACAGGCGGAAATTTGTGATGTACTTACCGGTATTTTTCCTATCTTTGAACTGGATAGGCAATTGCGGGATCGTCCGCAGGATTTCGAGCAGATTAGAAGTAATTATAAATATCGGAGGGAATTTTATGTTAACACAGTCAGACATGATTCAATTGGAGCGGAAAGGGATTTCGGAAGAATCCCTTGAAACGCAGCTGAAAAATTTCACGACCGGCTTTCCTTTTTTACGGATTGCAGATCCCGCTACGCCCAAGAGGGGCATTAAAGTGCTGTCGCAGGAGCAGCAGGAGCAGGCATTGGAGAACGCCCGCCTTTTCGGAGGAGAAGTCTGTAAATTCGTTCCGGCTTCCGGTGCGGCTACGCGGATGTTCAAGGATCTGTTCGAGGCGCTCGCATCCGTCCAAAACGGCGAACTTGCCGCCGATGCTTCCCCGGCCTGCAAATATGTGGAAAATATCCACCGGTTTCCTTTTTTTGATGCGGCGCATATCCTCCGGCTTACGCTTTATTCCCGGGGGCTCGATTACGGCTCCAAGCCTAAAGGATTGATAGAGTTTCATAAGTATCCCGACGGGAATCGCACTCCTTTTGAGGAACACATGGTGGAAGGAGCCATGTACGCCCGTCAGCCGTCGGGAAAGGTAAAGATGACGGTAACCGTGTCTCCGGAACATATAGAGGAATTCAAACGCCTGCTCGATTCGGTGCGGGAAAAATATGAAAACCGTTTCTCATGTCGTTATGACATAGAGTTTACCGTCCAGTCCCCTTCAACGGACATGATCGCTGCGGACGACCGGAACCGCCCTTTCCGAACGGAGGACGGCCGGTTATTGTTCAGACCCGGAGGCCACGGGGCTTTGTTGAAAAACCTGAATGAAATAGATTCCGATATTATCGTGATAAAGAACATAGATAATGTGGTGAAAGAATCTTTGCTGGAGGAAACGGTAAAATGGAAGAAAATCCTTATCGGGACAGCCGTGCGGCTCAGAGAAGATATTTCCGGGTATCTGCGGCGGATAGATGCGGAGGAAGCGTCCGGAAAAGGCGTTTCGGAAAGCCTTCTGAAAGAGATAAGGAAATTTATGTCGGCAGAATTCTGTGTGGAAATGCCCGATCTGCCCGAGGATGAAACGGCGGCCTTTTTAAGGAAAAAACTGGACCGGCCGGTGCGGGTGTGCGGAATGGTGAAAAACGAAGGGGAACCCGGGGGAGGGCCTTTTATTATTCTTCATCCCGACGGATCCACTTCTTTGCAGATACTGGAATCGGCCCAGATAGACCTCTCGAATCCGGATTCGGCCCGGGCGGTAAAACAATCCACGCATTTCAATCCGGTGGATCTGGTCTGCTCGGTAAAAAATTATAAGGGGGAAAAGTTCGATCTGTCCCGTTATTCCGATCCGGCTACCGGCTTTATTTCCGTCAAAAGCTACGAGGGACGTAAATTGAAAGCCCAGGAATTGCCGGGATTGTGGAACGGCGCCATGAGCGACTGGAACACCCAGTTCGTGGAAGTGCCGCTGATTACATTCAATCCCGTGAAAACCGTACTGGATTTATTGCGTCCGGCGCATGAATAACGCTCCCGAGCGGAGTCTGAGCTATGGAATTAATTGAAAATCACCCCTGCCATAATGAACTTTGACAGGGGTGACTTGTATGCTTTTGCGTAAGGCGGATTACCAACCGAGAACATAGGCGAAAATCAGAGGAGCGACGATGGTGGCGTCTGATTCCACGATGAATTTCGGAGTGTCTACGTCTAATTTGCCCCAGGTGATTTTTTCGTTGGGTACGGCACCGGAATAGGACCCGTATGAAGTGGTGGAGTCCGAGATCTGGCAGAAATATTTCCACAACGGAACATCGGTCCATTCGAGATCCTGCGCCATCATAGGCACGACGCAGATCGGGAAGTCGCCCGCGGTGCCTCCGCCGATCTGGAAAAAGCCTACGCCTTTTCCGCCCGAATTGGCACGGTACCATTCCGTAAGGAAAATCATGGTTTCGATCCCGTTTTTAACTAAATTCACATCCAGTTCTCCCTTGATTACGTGTGCCGTGAAAATATTGGCGGTGGTGCAGTCTTCCCAGGCGGGAACCACTATAGGTATATTCTTTTCGCATGCGGCCAGCACCCAGCTGTCTTTAGGGTCTATTTCATAATATTGTTCCAGTACGCCGGAGCGGAGGAGCTTATACATGAATTCCCACGGGAAATATCTTTCTCCTTTGGACTGGGCGTCTTTCCATACTTCCACTAAATGCTTTTCCAATCTGCGGAACGCTTCTTCTTCCGGAATGCAGGTGTCGGTCACCCGGTTCATTTGCTGGTCCAGCAATTCTTTTTCCTGTTGAGGTGTCAGGTCGCGGTAATAGGGAACCCTTTTATAATGGGAATGGGCTACCAAATTCATAATGTCTTCCTCCAGATTGTTGGCGGAGCAGGAAACGATCTGGATTTTGTCCTGACGGATCATTTCCGCAAGGGAAATGCCGAGTTCTGCCGTACTCATGGCGCCGGCCATGGCCAGCATCATTTTACCGCCGTCTTTCATGTGTTCTTCATAGGCTTTGGCCGCATCTACCAGAGAGGCGGAGTTGAAATGACGGTAATGATGGGTTATAAATCGGGAAACAGGTCCTTTATTCATATCTATATTGGATTTAGATTGATTTTCGGAGGCAAAAATATTAAAAAATCGTTAAATTTGCAGAATATTTAATAATTCATTTACCACCTCAAACTTTAAAATTAGACCTATGATAACCGCCGAAGCTGTCAAATCGTTCGAAAGTATTCAGACACCTTTTTACTTTTATGATATTGAGTTGCTTGAGAAAACGTTGGGATTATATGTTTCTTTGTTGAAAAAATACGGGTATTCCGCTCATTATGCACTGAAAGCCAATGCCGATAATAAAATCATAGGTATTATAAGGCAAGCGGGTTTGGGAGCGGATTGCGTGAGCGGAAACGAAGTGGCGTTGGCCGTTAAGGCCGGATTCGCTCCGGATAAAATAGTATATGCCGGGGTCGGAAAATCAGACAAGGAGATAAAGACCGCGCTCAAAGCCGGGATTTTCAGTTTTAATTGCGAGTCGGTGCCGGAGATCAAGGTAATCGACGGACTGGCCGGCGCTTTGGGGAAAAAGGCGAGGATCGCCTTGCGTGTGAATCCGGATATCGATGCCCATACCCATAAATATATAAGTACGGGCCGGAAAGAAGATAAGTTCGGGATCAGTCCGTGGATGTTCGAAAGCGTCGCCGCTTTGCTGGGGGAATGCAAGAATACGGAATTGGTGGGGCTTCATTTTCATGTGGGGTCGCAGATTCTGGATCTGGGGGTATTCCGGTTGTTATGCAAGCGTATTGCGGAATTGCAGCAATGGTTTACCGACAGGAATATAACGATTTCCAATCTGAATCTGGGCGGAGGCCTGGGAGTGGATTATGAAAATCCGAACGAACATCCTGTCGCCGATTTCGAAAACTATTTCGATATCATTCATAAAAACTTAGCGGTCAGACCGGAGCAGCGCGTTCATTTCGAACCGGGCCGGGCGATCGTGGCTCAATGCGGCCATTTGATTTCCAGGGTATTGTATGTGAAGATCGGACAACGCAGGAAATTCGTCATATTGGATGCCGGGATGAACGATCTGATTCGTCCGGCGTTGTATCAGGCGCATCATGCCATCGAGAACTTGGTATCCTCCAAAAGGAAAATGAGATATGATGTGGTAGGACCCGTATGCGAGTCGAGCGATAAATTCGGCGGGAATATCATGCTGCCCCAGACTCAAAGAGGCGATTTGATCGCCATCCATACCGCCGGTGCCTATGGTCAGGTAATGAGTATGAGATATAATCAGCGGGATCTGGCCAAGGCATATTATTCGGATGAATTATAGCATTGCCGGCTCCGAAGGAGTACTCCTGCGGAGTTCAGAATATGTCGTACAGGCGGATTCAAGGCCGGTGGCTGTCGGGATTCGGCGATATGACGGTTGAGTGAAAAAAGGACAAGTAAAACAGCGGAGTGTTTTTATGCCTCGTATCAGTTCCAAAGAAGAATATATAAGACGGTTATTCGATTTTTTCCGGGAAAACGGACTGCAGTCCAATATGAATGAAATTTCCGCGGCGCTGGGTATTACGAAAAAAACCCTGTATAATAATTTCACCAGCAAAAAGGAAATGATCAGGACGGTGACCCGGTATTTTTATGACTGTTTGGAGGCCAGGATAAAGAGTTCTTTGGAGGACAGTAAGAATGCGGTAGGCGAATTGTTTGCCATCTCGTCCGTACTCAGGCATGAAATAGACCGGCTGGGAGCGGTTCTATTACGGGATATATCCTGTTACCTGCCGGAGATCAATATGATGAATCATACGGACCGGCTGAGTTTTTATTCTATGCTCATCCGGGAGAATCTGACAAGGGGGATCCGGGAGAATGTTTATCGGGAAGATATAAATATGGAATATACGACCCTCTTTTATACATCGGCCATTGAACGGTTTTATAAATGGGACGGTTCATATAAACTGGTGGACGATTCGGTTCGTTTTCACTCGGAGTTAGTGAAGTATCATCTTTATTCGGTGGTGAATAAACGCGGAAGGGAATTATTAGAAGAATATATCGGGAAATTGGATTAAAAATAAATAAATTAAAGATTCTATATATGTTTGAAAATTTGATCGACAGGCTGGAAAGTTCGTTTAAGCTCCTTAAGGGAGAGGGAAAGATTACGGAAATAAATGTCGCAGAAACTTTGAAGGATATCCGAAAGGCTTTGTTAGAGGCCGATGTCAGCTATAAGATCGCAAAGAGCTTTTGCGATGACGTCAAGGAGACCGCATTGGGCCAGAATGTTCTTAAAGCGGTGCGGCCGAGCCAGATGATGGTGAAGATCGTCCATGACGAACTGACCAAGCTGATGGGCAGCCAGGCGGAGGATATCAATTTGAAAGGGAATCCCGGCATCGTGCTGGTGGCGGGTCTGCAGGGTTCCGGTAAGACCACTTTTTCCGGGAAACTGGCATTGAACTGCAAGAACAAGCGCGGCCTGAAAACTTTGTTGGTAGCGGGCGACGTGTATCGTCCTGCCGCTATCGAGCAACTGAAAGTGTTGGGAGAGCAGATAGGGGTGACGGTTTATACCGAAGAAGGTTCGAAAGATCCGGTGAAGATCGCCTCCAATGCGGTGGAAATGGCTAAAAGAGAAGGTTATTCCGTAGTTATTATCGATACTGCGGGCCGTTTGGCGGTAGATCAGGAGATGATGGACGAGATAGCGGCCATTAAAAACGACGTGCATCCTACGGAGACTTTGTTCGTGGTGGATTCCATGACGGGGCAGGATGCGGTGGAAACGGCCAAGGCCTTTAACGATCGGCTGGATTTCGACGGCGTAGTGCTTACAAAGCTGGACGGAGATACCCGAGGGGGAGCCGCCCTTTCGATCCGCGCCGTGGTGAACAAGCCTATCAAGTTCGTCAGTGCGGGGGAAAAGATGGAGGCGCTGGATGTCTTTCATCCTAAAAGAATGGCGGACCGTATATTGGGAATGGGTGACGTAGTGTCCCTGGTGGAAAAAGCGCAGGAACAATTCGATGAGGAAGAAGCGAAAAAGCTCCAGAAAAAATTAATCAAGAATCAGTTCACGCTTTCGGATTTTTACGATCAGATACAGCAGATCAAGAAAATGGGAAATATCAAGGATCTGGCTTCCATGCTGCCGGGAGTGGGAAAGGCGCTCCGGAATGTGGATATAGACAACTCCGCATTTAAAGGAATCGAGGCCATCATCCTCTCCATGACAAAGGCGGAACGGGAAAATCCGCAGATTCTCAACGGCAGCCGCCGCAGGAGAATTGCAGAGGGGAGCGGAACATCTGTGGTAGAGGTGAACCGGCTGCTTAAACAATTCGAGGATACCCGCAGGATCATGAAGAATATGGCGGGGGGAGGTCCGAAAAACGCCATGCGGGCGATGGGCGCCATGCGCAGAAGGTAATAATTATCTATCGGGAAATTATAAAATAAAATACAGATTTATGACTCAGATTATCGACGGAAAACGGACTGCGGAGAAAATCAAACAGCAGATTGCCCGGGAAGTGCAGGAAATGGTAGAACATGGAGGAAAACGGCCTCATCTGGCCGCTATTTTAGTGGGAAAGGACGGCGCGAGCCAGACGTATGTGGGTCATAAGGAAAAGGCATGCGGACAGGTGGGTTTCGAATCCACTATTCTGAAGCTGGAGGAGAATATTACCGAAGAGTATCTGCTTGAACAAATCGCCCGGATTAACCGGGATAAGGATATCGACGGACTGATTGTCCAGTTGCCCTTGCCGCGGCATATTAATGAAATCAAGGTGATAGAGGCCATCGATCCCGCCAAGGACGTGGATGGTTTCCATCCGGTGAGTGTGGGGAAAATGATGCTCGGATTACCCGGTTTTCTTCCTGCCACTCCATTCGGGATCATGTCGCTTTTGGAAGAGTACGAGATCGATACCCGTGGAAAACATTGCGTGATTCTGGGCCGCAGCAATATCGTGGGCCGGCCTATGGCCAATTTGCTTTCCCAAAAATCCGACAGGGCGGACTGCACGGTGACGGTTTGTCATAGCCGGACTCTTCATGTAGAGGATTATACCCGCCGTGCGGATATCATCATTGCCGCTATCGGGATACCGGAATATCTGAAAGGAGATATGGTAAAGGAAGGGGCGGTGGTAATAGACGTAGGAATCACCCGGGTTCCCGACAGCACCAAAACCGGCGGTTACCGGTTGGTAGGGGATGTCGAATATGCTACTGTGGCTCCGAAGTGCTCCTATATTACGCCGGTGCCGGGCGGGGTAGGCCCTATGACTATCGTGTCGCTTCTGCGCAATACCCTGAGTGCCGCCAAAAAGGAATATTCCAAATAGAATAAGGGCTAAATAGAATAGGGGCTGTCGGTTTGTCGGCAGCCCCTTTTGGTTTATGACGATCTCTTAATATTATTCGTCGAATTCGTTGGTGATCCATTCCGATATGGCCAAAGGCGCAGGATCGTTGAAGAACAGGCGGGTTATCTTGTCGATAATGTCATGCCCGTGGCTGCTGTTGGTAAAATATACCAAGGTTTCCTGCGTTTGCGGGATGATTACGAACAAGGCCTTGAAATTTCCGTTGTCTCCCCAATGCCATAACATTTTCCCATGTACGGGGTTTTGTTCTATGCCTAAGCCCAGACACCAATATACGGTCGAATCACAGTCCCGGGGTTGATCCGCATATCTTTTTGCATATTCGGCGCACGGTTCGAGCATCATGCTGTGAATTTCCGGTTTAAGACCCGTCCCGTCCATCAATGCTTTCAGAAAACGGCTGTATTCCTGTGCATTGGTGCGGAGGGTGTAGGCTACGTTTGCCCGAAGGGTTTCCCTGCGTCCCCTGTTTTCTCCGGCCGCATTGTACCCATCTACTGCCAAGGAATCGTACTGAGGCAGCCAGCTGTAAGCCGTATTCGGCATGTCGAGCGGAATGAATACTTCCTCCTGGGCGATTTCCTGAATGCCTTTTCCTTTAATGGCTTCCACAGCCCTTTGCAGGAAAGCGAATCCCTCGCCCGAATAACCGTAACAGGAATCGGGTTCATGCACGAAACGTATTTCGCTTTCCGGCCATTGATCGGACGATGGAGAGAAAGCCCAGTCGGGCAGGCCGCTGCGATGGGTCAGAATCATGCGTGCCGTCAGTTTCTTTGCCCGGACGGTATCTGCGAACCGGTTGATATCCGTATATTTATATAATGGAGTATCCAAATCTATTTCTCCGTTCCCGACCATTTTCATCACGATATAGGCAAAGACCACTTTGCTCAGCGATGCTGCCTGAAATACGGAATTGGGGCTTATGGATGTAGAATCGGGATAAAAGGCGGAATTGACAACCATCTCCCCGATGTGTTTTCCGGGAGCGTTGTATTCTATTTGTATAATAGGAATACCGGCTTCGCGGATCATTTGCGATAATTCGGCTTTGTAATGATTTTCCTGATCGGACCGGCATTGTACGAATGCTCCGGAAATAATGAGTGCCATTGCAGTTAAATAAGAAAACAGTTTCATATCGGTTATTTTTATATATGGAATCAATTTATTCATATCCGGACGGCTTAGAATCCGAAGTCGTCTACCTGTATCTTTTCCTGTTTTTCCACTTTTGGCGGGATGGCCTGCGTTTGTACTGCATTGGCCATGACGATCATGGCTTTAGGTGTGGCCGGACAGACGTATTCGCATCCGCCGCATCCGATGCAGATATCCTGATTCAGGTGCGGAAGAAGCAGACCGTCTTTATACGGCTGCATGGTGATGGCTTTGGTCGGGCAATGCTCGTCGCAGGCACCGCAGTCGGTGCCGTCTTTTACGATGATGCAATGGTCTTTCCGGAAATTGGCTTTCCCTATTTGGGTAAGGTGTTTTTCCTCTATGGTCAGAGGCATCAGAGCCCCGTCGGGACAAACCTGAGAACAAATGTTACAATCGTAGGCGCAGAATTTATAATCGTATTTAAGGGTCGGAAGCATAAACCCGTCGATTCCGTATTCTAAGGCGGCCGGTTTGATGATTCCGTTGGGACATGCGGCTACGCAGGCATGGCAGGCGGTGCAATATTGTTTCAGGTGCGTTATGCTTTGCGCACCGGGAGGGGCGATTCCGAGTTTTCCGCCGGAGGAAAATCCGCCGGCCGGAGTTTCTTTTTTCAGCAGCCCTTTCGCCACCATGGCCGTTCCGAGAGCTCCCATGGCAATCAGCGCGTTTCTGCGGCCGATACTTTCGATTTTTCTTGTCGGGGATTCTTTTATTTCCTGCTTATCCTGCCCTGCATTCGCGGAAGAGGTATCCGTGTTTCCGGCTTCCACGGCTTTGTTTGCAGAACCCGGTTTCTTCCAGACAGGAGCCAGGATAATGCTGCCTTTTTTGCAGGAAGCCATGCAATTGTAGCAGGCTACACAGCGGGTTACATCTATCTCCTTTGTCTCCAGATCTATGCAATTGCTTTTGCATTCGGAAACGCATGCCCGGCACCGTACGCACATATCTTTCTTAATGGCGGGCCGCAACAGGGAAGCGCCGCTTATCAATCCCAAAAGAGAGCCTACCGGACATATCGTATTGCAATACAGTCTGCCCCGGAACGCGCTCATCAGAACGATTATCAGGAAGAAGATCAAAGCGAATAAGAACGATCCCAAGGAAAATCTCACATACTGCTGGTAATATATGGCCGAAGGGAAGATTTCCGACAACAGATTGGTAACCGAAAGTTCGATGTTCCCGAAAATCTGGCCGGCTATCTTTCCGAAACCGGAATACGGATCCAGCAGGGCGAGCGGATAGGAAATGCCTGCCGCAAATAAAACACCCACAATACCCAATATGGAATATCTTAATATATTGTGCGGCTTTTTATATCCTCCGTTTTTCTTTTTCCCCTTTTTCTTCCCGATGGCGACGGAGATTCTTCCGATAATATCCTGGAGAATCCCCAGAGGACATAAGAAAGAACAATAGACCCTTCCCAACAGGAGGGTCAGGACGATTAGCAGAATAAACGCCAGGGCGCTTCCTGCAAATACCGCAAGCAAAGAGGGAACGAACTGGGTTTTCAGGGTCCATTGAGTTCCCCATCCGCTGGAAAAATGCAGGAAAGAGGCCAGAATGATCAAAAAAAACAGGCCGGCGAAAATGATCCTGACTTTTTTCAGGTTTTTATACATAGGCTTCGGCGTTCCGGAACAGGTCCGGAATCATTACATTTTAATACGTTCTATTTTTAATTTGGAAAGATCGGAGGTGCCGATATGAAGGGCCTCACCCTTAGCGATATGCCCTACGGAAGCAAGATCCATTTTCCGGAACTGGGAGAAAAACCTGATGGCCGCCGTATCCACCGCCACGATATCCGGGGAAATGAACAGCGCCTTTGCCAGCTGTACATCGTCCAAAGACTTGCCTTTAGGTCCGTTCTGCGTCATGATCCGGTAGGCATCCACTATGTTGAGCACCGGCATTTTCTCATACGTAGAAGCATCGGCGATGCATTGCTGGAGATTATTCGAATGGAAAAATCCGCGGTCCCATACGATTCCCATAAAATTCTTCATGGAGACGGTCATTTTGGCTCCTCCGTGATTTTTCAGAATGGGAACGTTGATCCATGCATCGCAGTCTACGATGGATTCATGAATCTTCGCGTTTTTCAGGCGGACGGCTTTAGGCAGTACTACCGGTTTGTAATATTTTTCGTCATGGGCGAACGCTACTTCCGCACCCGCTTTTCTGGCGGCCTCCGCAATGCCGCTATGTTCGTAGCAGGCCTGCCATTCATCGCAGCAATGATCGAAAACCGTTACCTGGGAGGCGCCGGCGGCAAAACAATCGCTGATAATGGCGGCAACCAACTCCGGATTGGTATTGGCGGCGAATTCCGGCTTTTTATCCCAACCGATATTAGGCTTTACCACTACTTTGTATCCTTTTTTTATATATTTTCCCATTCCTCCCATTGCGGCTATGGCTTTCCGGTACATGGGAACGGGTTCTCCTCCCATGACCGCTACCATATCATTTCCGGTTTCGACCGTCGTTTTATCTGCAGCTTTCAGATCGATTCCTTTCATCTGGAGAGCGCCGGCAACGCTTCCCAGCAATGCGGCTTTCAAAAAATTTCTTCTTTCCATATTGTATCGTTTTTATAATGATATGCGTTTTAGATAAGTTCTACAAAATTAATCATAAATTTTTCTTTTGACGAAAGAATTTTTCATACGTTTAATATGTTTGGAAAGAAAAAATTATTATTACCTTTACGTAAAAAGTTATCAAATAGTAATTATTTTAAATTACTTGTGTATCCCGATAATTCGCTTATGGAAAAAGGCGGCCGCAGAAAAGAAAACATATTCCGGAGGATAATCGGTTTTTATTGGACCGGCTTTAAAAGCATGACTGTCGGGAAAACTTTATGGATTATTATTTTAATCAAAATTTTTATTCTTTTCTTTGTCCTTAGATTATTCTTTTTTAAGAACGATCTGGCCCCATATAAGACGCCTGCGGAAAAAAGCGGCCATGTGATAGAAAATTTGGTGGAAGGGGTAAAGACAGAATAAAAATGAACTGCATAATTTTAAATTTTTTTATAACCTTAAATTTTAAATAATGATTTTGACAAGTTTAGTGGAAGCCTCCCGGCTCCAATTCGCCCTTACGGCGATGTTCCACTGGATATTCGTTCCGCTTACCTTAGGATTGGGATTCATAGTCGCTTTCATGGAAACCAAATATTATCTGAGCGGAAACGAGTTCTGGAAAAAGACCGCCAAATTCTGGATGCGCATTTTCGGTATCAATTTCGCCGTGGGCGTGGCCACCGGCCTGATCCTGGAATTCGAGTTCGGAACCAACTGGAGTAATTATTCATGGTTCGTAGGGGACATTTTCGGTGCTCCGCTGGCCATCGAAGGAATTTTCGCCTTCTTTCTGGAAGCCACTTTTTTTGCCGTTATGTTCTTCGGATGGGATAAGGTCAGCAAAAGGTTTCATCTGACGGCAACCTGGCTTACGGCCATAGGCGCCAATCTCTCCGCCGTCTGGATTCTTATTGCCAACTCATGGATGCAATATCCCGTAGGTATGGAATTCAATCCCGAAACGGCCCGCAGCGAAATGACCGATTTCTGGGCCGTGGTCTTTTCTCCCATGGCCATGAATAAATTGTTTCATACGGCTACCAGCGCATTTATGTTGTCGTCCGTAGTAGTGATGGGAATAAGCGCGTGGTTCCTGCTGAAGGGACGAGAGACGGAATTCGCCAAAAAGAGCATGAAAATAGCGGCCGTGTTCGGACTTGTTTCGACTTTGTTAGTGGCTTACAGCGGAGACGGTTCCGCCTATCAGGTAGGGAAACACCAGCCCATGAAGCTGGCGGCGATGGAAGGCCTTTATGACAGCGAACCCGGAACTCCTTTGGTGGCCGTAGGAATCCTCAATCCTGAAAAGACGGTCTATGACCAGCGGGAAGCGATGCTTTTCCAGATTTCAATTCCCCAAGGCCTTTCTTTGCTGGCCAACCGCCGGCTGGATAGTTTCGTCCCGGGGATAAACGATATTATCAAGGGGGGATATACCTATATTGATAATGAGGGGAAACAGGCCATCGCTCCCTCTTTCGAGGACAGGGTGGCCCGCGGGAAGATCGCGATCGAGGCTCTTGCCGATTTTAACCGGGCACGTCAGACGGGCGATACCGAGCAAATGGAACAGGACCGTCGGGTGCTGAAGGAAAATTTCGAGCATTTCGGCTACGGATACTTCAGCCAGCCTTCGGATATGGTTCCGCCGGTAGGGCTCACATTTTACTCTTTCAGGATTATGGTCATGCTGGGTGGCTATTTCCTGTTGTTTTTTGCAGCGGCCCTCTATCTGTTGTGCAGGGATAAGAAAGGGAAAAAAGATTTCGGCTCCGTCCGGTGGTTCCTGTATTTGTCCATTGTAAGTATTCCGTTGGTTTACATTTGTTCGCAGGCCGGATGGATCGTTGCCGAAGTGGGACGTCAGCCGTGGACTATCCAGAATCTGCTGCCGGTTCAGACCGCAGTATCGGGTGTATCCGCATCGAGCGTATATACCACCCTTGTCATTTTCTTCGTTCTGTTTACCACATTGCTGATCGCCGAACTGAAAATCATGTTCAGTCAGATCAAAAAAGGTCCCGACGGAATAAAATAGCAGGTATGAATAATTAAAAGAAATCGATATGGAAACATTACACATATTACAACATTATTGGTGGGCCATTGTTTCGCTGTTGGGAGCCCTGCTGGTATTCCTGTTGTTCGTTCAGGGAGGCCAGACCCTTCTTTACGGGACGGCCCGTACGGAGGAGGAAAAGAAAATGCTTTTATCCGTCCTGGGACATAAATGGGAAATTACTTTTACCACCTTGGTAACTTTCGGGGGAGCCGCTTTCGCCTCTTTCCCGTTATTCTATTCCACCAGTTTCGGCGGAGCCTATTGGTTATGGATGCTGATTCTGCTGCTGTTCGTATTGCAGGCCGTTTCTTATGAATTCCGGGGAAAGGCATCCAATTTATTAGGGGCCGGAACCTATGATACTTTTCTGTTCTTTAACGGAATGCTCGGGACTGTTTTATTGGGCGTGGCGGTAGGCACCCTGTATTCGGGAGGGGCATATTATATGGATAAATTCAATATTGCGGACCAGACCGGCCCGATTATTTCCTATTGGGCCAACGGCTGGAACGGATTGGATATGATTGCCGTTCCTTTCAATCTCCTGTTGGGTTTGGTGGTCTTTTTAGCGGCGCGTACGTTAGGTTTGCTGTTCGTTATAAATGTTTACGGCAAGCCGGATTCGTCTGCCGGCGCAGATGCTCCGGAGGCCGTTTCTTTGGGGTGCGATCTGGCCGGCCGGTGCCGGAAGCAGGTGAAACTCACGGGAACGGTGTTCGTGCTGGCTTTCGTATGTTTTCTGATAGCGCTTTTTACGCGTACGGGTTATGAGGCGGATCCTGTCGGGGGAGCGATTGAGGCGGTGCGTTACAAATATTTCCTGAATATGATCCAACCCGTATGGCCGGCTGTCGTGTTGCTGGTGGGAGTAGTATTGGTACTGACCGGTCTCGGAGCCGCTTTTTTCATGCGTCCCGACCATCCCGTTTCCCGGCGCAGTTTCTATATAACCGGAGCGGGCGTGGTGCTGGCGGTCTGGCCCCTGCTCGTTTGTGCGGCCTTTAATAATACCGCATATTTCCATTCGACGGTAAATTTGCAGGATTCGCTTACCTTATATAACAGCTCCTCCAGTTTGTTTACTTTAAAGGTAATGGCATACGTATCGATAGCCATTCCTTTCGTTGTCTGGTACATTGCCGCGGTATGGCGGAAAATGACCGGCGGCGGATCGGACAGCAAATCTTGAATCCATAATATGATTTCTAAACTTAAATTATTGCATAGATGTCATTTAGATTATGTACCTCTTATCGAAAGGGCCTTGCCGCATTGGCAGGGGCCGTTTTAACGGTTTCATCCGTTTCCTGCGACGGTAACCGAGGCGAGTCGGCCGCAGAAGAACCTCAGGCGATAGAATGGGCTATCGCTTTGCACGGAGGCGCGGGCGGAAAACAAAAAACGCTTCCCGACGGGACCATCCCTCCTGTAAAAATGTCGGAACAGGCGGTTGCCGATTATGAAAAACATCTGAAAGAAGCTCTGGACATCGGAAAAAAAATGCTTTCGGAAGGAGCCGATGCCGTAGATGTGGCTCAGGCGGTAGTGGTTTACATGGAAAATTGCCCTTTATTCAATGCGGGATACGGGGCGGTCGTTACCGATGATGGCGTTCATGAGCTGGATGCCGCCATTATGGACGGCTCCAATCTGCAAGCCGGTGCTGTGGCCGGAGTAAAAGACGTAAAGAATCCTATCAAACTGGCCAGGGAAGTAATGGATCATTCCCCGCATGTGTTCCTGATTGGAGAAGGCGCGTCTCATTTTGCAAGGGAACAGGGATTGGATATTGTTGAAAATTCATACTTTTCCACTCCTTCCCGTCTGAAACAGATCGAGAGACTGAAGAAGCAGAAGAAGACCGGCGAGCCTTTGGGAACGGTGGGCTGCGTGGTGAAAGATAAGAAAGGCAATCTGGCTGCCGCTACTTCCACGGGCGGAATGAGCGGGAAGAAATGGGGCCGCGTAGGCGATGTACCGGTAATCGGTGCAGGTACTTATGCCAATAACGATGAAGTAGCCGTTTCCGGTACCGGTCACGGAGAACTGTGGATCCGTCGTGCGGTCGCATACGATATCTACGCATTGATGGAATATAAGGGCTATTCTTTGGAGGAAGCGGCCAATGATGTAATATGGAATAAAATAGATAAGATGGAAGGCTCCGGGGGAGGGGTGATCTGTGTGGATAAATACGGGAATGTTGCCCTGGTATTCGATACGGGCCTGATGCACCGCGCCTGGGCCAAATCTACCGGAGAGTGGGGCGTAGGAGTCCTGGCAGGCGAGGATAAGGTATATGATGATAAAAAGGAGTCGGACAAGTAATGAAAATATTTAGATTAGGTTTGTTGCCCAAGATCATTATAGCCATTGTGCTTGGAATAGGATGTTCTTGGTTTTTTCCGGAATTCATTATCCGGATATTCGTGACCATTAACGGCATATTCGGGAATTTTTTAGGATTTGCCATTCCTCTTATTATATTGGGATTAGTGGCGCCGGGAATCGCCGAATTAGGGAAGGGTGCCGGGAAATTGCTGGGGATCACCGTTCTGATAGCATACGGCTCCACTTTGTTCGCCGGTTTCTTTTCTTATTTTACCTGCCGCTGGAGTTTTCCCCTGATCCTGACCAAAGACCATGCATTTACGGACGTGGAAGCTCTTGCCGCCAAAGCTATCGGCCCTTATTTTACGGTGGATATGCCGCCCGTAATGGGCGTGACGTCCTCTCTTCTTATGGCTTTCGTGCTGGGATTGGGACTGTCGGCTGTTAAGGGCGATACCTTCCGGAACGTACTGGCAGAATTCCGCGAGTTGGTAACCGTGCTGATATCCAAGGCCATTATTCCGTTCCTGCCTTTGTATATTTTTGGCATTTTCCTCAAAATCGGAGCCGAAGGGCAGGTGGGCGCAGTGCTGGGACTGTTTATTAAAGTGATTGTAGTCATATTTATCATGCATGTGTTATTGCTGATATTCCAGTTCCTGGCAGCCGGGCTGATTACAAAGAAAAATCCGTTCAAATGTTTGGTTACCATGCTTCCGGCATATATGACCGCTTTGGGAACCCAGTCTTCGGCGGCTACCATTCCCGTGACTTTGGCGCAGACCAAGAAAAACGGTGTGGATTCGGAGATTGCGGATTTCGTGATTCCGCTTTGCGCTACGGTCCATTTGTCGGGAAGCATATTGAAAATCACCGCATGCGCGTTTGCGATCGTATGGATGATGGATATGCCGGGCGGTCTGGATGTATTCTCCGGATTTATCTGTATGCTGGGTATTACCATGGTGGCGGCTCCCGGAGTGCCGGGCGGGGCTATTATGGCGGCTTTGGGGCTTTTGGCTTCCATGCTCGGATTTGATGAGACTTTACAAGGGCTGATGATTGCCCTTTATATTACCATGGATAGTTTCGGAACGGCGTGCAATGTAACCGGAGACGGGGCTATTGCATTGGTAATAAATAAAATATATAAGAGGTGATTATATCTATAGGATGTTATGATCATTGCACTTTGCTCTACGGATATTTTCTGGGAAAATAAAGAGTTGAATTTTCAGCGGCTGGATTTTTTTCTGGAGGCATTGGATTTTGATCCGGATGTAATAATCCTGCCGGAAATGTTTGCCACTGGTTTTACGATGGATGTTTCCTATGCAGAGTCTATGGAGGGGGAGACGGTCCGGTTCCTGCGCAAGAAAGCGGAGCGGACGGGAGCGGCTTTCATCGCATCGGCGCCTATACGGGAAGGCGGCCGGGTATTTAACCGGGCCTTGTTCGTGGAGCCGGAGGGGAAGATTTCCCATTATGATAAAAGGCATCTGTTCCGGATGGGTACGGAAAACCGGTATTATGCTGCGGGAAAAGAGAAATGTATCGTCCCCTATAAGGGGGTGCGGTTTTCCCTGAATGTTTGTTATGATCTCCGTTTTCCCGTTTGGAGCCGGAATATCTGCAATGAGTACGATGTACTGGTAAACGTAGCCAATTTTCCTGCATCCCGAGTATCGGTAATCGAGCCGCTGGTACGGGCGCGGGCTATCGAGAACCAGGCCTATTGCCTGTTCGTGAATCGGGTGGGGATGGATGATCTGGCCCGATACGAGCTTTCTTCGTTTGCGGCGGATTATTTAGGGAACGCATGCGGAGAACGGGTATCATTGCCCCGGGCGGAAAAGGTCATGCCGGGCTCCGGCATTTTAAAGGTCGTGATAGATATGGAAAAATTAGTACGTTTCCGGGAAAAATTTCCGGTTTGGGAAGATGCGGACAGGTTTACCCTGAATGATAGCGGTCAGATGTCTTGAAGGCCGAATGGGCAAGAGTGGTGGCAGATGGCCGGCGGATGGGACGGTGGCGGCATGGAAGGCAATGGACCGGCTTCCGAACGGATGACCGGTACGAGATAAAAAGGGAAAAATAAAAATAAAGCGTTAAAACAAAATGATAAAATGAAAACGGGAATGAAAATGGCGATTGCGATCGTTGTTCTGGCCGTGGTAGGACTGGCTGTCTGGCTTTTTATGTCTAACGATAAAAAAGACGGATCCTATTCGCTTGAAATTTATGCCGATAACGATGTTCATGGCAAATATTTCGATAGTTTGTACACCGGAGGGATAGCGAACCGGACTTCCCTTGCCAATATTTCTTCTTATCTGAAACAAAGGAGGGAGGCTGTCGGGGAAGAGAATATAGTATTTCTGGATTTGGGCGATAATCTTCAGGGAGATAATGCCGCTTATTATTTCAATTATGTGGAACCGCAGAATGGGGAAAAGCATCTTTTCAGCCGGATCGCCTCTTATCTGAAATACGATGCCATCGTGGTGGGGAATCATGATATCGAGACGGGGCATCCCGTTTATGATCGGTTGAAGAAAGAACTGGAGATGCCTTATTTGGCGGCCAATGCGGTGGATGAAAAGATGCGCGGGCCTTATTTCGCTCCTTATACGATCCTGCATAAGGCAGGCCTGAAAATAGCAGTCATCGGGATGACTAATCCCAATATCAGGAAATGGCTTCCGCGGGCGCTCTGGGACGGCCTGGATTTTTTACCGATTTGCCGTCTGGCGGATTCGTTGGTAAATGTCGTGCATGAGTCGGAGAG
Source organism: uncultured Bacteroidales bacterium (assembly GCA_947630665.1). Taxonomy (GTDB): domain Bacteria; phylum Bacteroidota; class Bacteroidia; order Bacteroidales; family UBA932; genus Egerieousia. The sequence continues at coordinate 80,139 of CANRID010000003.1, forward strand.
GCCCGACCTGACGATTTTGGCAATTCATGCGGGACTGGGAGACGGCATACAGGAGGATATGGAGAATCCGGCCCGTTATTTGGCGGCGAATGTAAAAGGGGTGGATATTGTTCTGGCTTCCCATGATCATAAAGTCGCCAACGAGAAAATCTGGAACGGCCGGGACAGCGTTTTGCTGATGGAGGCGGGCAGCCGGGCAGCGTATCTTATGGAAGCCGCCGTAAAATTGGAATACCGGGAAGGGAAGCTGGTCGATAAATCGGTAGAAGGCACGTTGATTCCTATGGAGGATATTCCTGCGGATAAAGAGTATCTGGCTCATTTCAGAGAGGATTATGATAAAGTAAAAGCCTTTACCGTAAGGGAGGTGGGAAGAATTACCGAGCCTATCGAGACGCATAAGGCCTTTTTCGGACCTTCTGTCTATATGGATCTGATTCATAAGGTGCAACTGGATTCTACCGGAGCGGACATTTCCATGGCATCCATTCTGACTCCCGACAAAACCGTCGGGAAGGGAATGTTGGATTATCAGGATATGTTCACCATTTATCCGTATGAGAATCAGTTATATGTCATTCAACTGACCGGAAAACAAGTGAAAGGATTTCTGGAGTACTCCTATGCGAATTGGATTAATACCATGACACGGAAAGAGGATCATTTGCTGGATATCGCATATAATGATAAAAGCGGCCGGTATGGGTTCCGGAACATGACCTTCAATTTTACTTCCGCGGCAGGAATCGATTATGAAGTGGACGTAACCAAACCGTATGGAGAGAAGGTAAATATCCTTTCGTTTTCCGATGGCCGGAAATTTTCCCCGGATTCCGTTTATAGGGTGGCTATTTCCTCTTATACTGCCAGCGGGGGAGGGGATATTCTGGAAAAAGGCGCCCTGATACCGCGCGATCAGCTGGAGTCTATAGTCGTAGATATCAAGCCGGAAGTACGGGATTTGATTTACCGGTATTTCCAGGAGAAAGGAGTGATAGAACCCGTGCATTTTGACAACTGGAAATTCATACCGCAGGAATGGACCGTTCCGGCCGCCTCGAGAGATGAAGCGCTGATGTTCAGGAAAAAGGACCCCGAACAGGCAATATGGTAGCGGCGGGTTTGCTGAAAATCAAGGACTAAACAAAACATGAGCCCGGCTTTACACCGGACTCATGTCAAACAAACGGGGAATCATCATTCTGCCCCGTATTTTATAATCCTCTGGCGAAAATATTCCAGATTTCGGCACGGAGATCTTCCCAGGTCTTGCTGGTGGCCGCTGCGAATTTCTCGGTATAATTATTCAACAGTTTTACGGCTTCCTCTTTTTTGCCTTCCTTAAGCAACCGGGCCGCCTCTGCTTCCACCACCTTGTTCTGGTCCATCATGGCTTTTTCGTAAAATGCCACCTGATCTTCGAGCAGATGACGGGTCTTGTCCCAGTTGATGGTAGCGATCCGGTTGGTCTCGCGGTAAGACCAGATTGCCGCGTCTTTTCTGTAACGGTGCTGGCCGCATACATCGAATCCTTTCGGTAACCGGGTTTCGCCTGCATAAATAGGGATGCGCGGACTTTGGGCAGGGTTATCGAAAGAAAAGAAACATACTCCTCCGATTTCGTCCGGCAGCCAGTCTCTTAATTGGGTTACATGAGAATAAGAACACTGAATAACGGCGATTGTCCGGTTGGACGGAACGGAGTTCGGCTCCAATTTATTCAGGAGTGACCTCAAATCGGCCGGCATGAACGAAGAAACAGGACAAATGGTGTCGGTATAATTGACCGTATTTCCTTGTGCATCGATTTTTCTTCTGGGCACTTCCACCAAAAGATTTTTGGTCATATCATATTCGGTGCCTTCATACGTTTCCCTGTAAAAAGCGAACATATCTTCGGGCGATACCTTTTTTTCCGGTTTGACGGAGAACGGAATTTCGTCCGCATCCCTTTTCAGACCTAAGGATGGGGCCAATTTGTTCAAGACATAGTATTCGCGGATAGAAAACGGTTTTCCGTTGGAAACCATCTTGTAAAATTTGAATTCGCTTTTGCCGTCCCATAACCCCATGTGCCGGGTGCGTTCCTTCAGGTCGGAAGCATACATGAAATAATCCGGATTGTCAAAATCTACTACGCCGATTCTCGGAATATTCGCAGAAATTCCTACATGGTCGTCCGGAATCCTCTGGGCCACCCATAAGGCTCCCGGTTTGTCGTAAGGGGACGGTTTGACTTTCTTTTTGTCTTTGGCGGTCTCATCCTTTTCGACTTTTCCGGTGCCGTAGATTTCGAAATGCCATACTTCGTTTTTATCTGCGACCGTCAGGCATTCCCCCGAATCTCCGTAACCGTATTCTTCTGCCAGAGCGCCCATTAATTTAATGGCGTCACGTGCGGTGGAACATCTCTGGAGGGCGATCCTTTCAAGCTCTTCTATATTGAACAGTCCGTCAGGATTACGCAATTCCCTTTTCCCGACAGTGGTGGTTTCTCCTATAGCCAGCTGTTTTTCATTCATGCACGGATAAGCCACATTCAGGTAAGCGAAAGTTTCCGCCGGGGCGGGAATCTCCCCTTTTTTTACTAAATTGCGCTGGTCGTGCGGTTCTTCCGTATGCAGTGCCCCTACATATACGGGCTCCATTTCTCCGGGATTGTACTTTTTTCTGTTCTCCATGGTAAGCCAGGTGCGGTAATTCGAATCGCACGAATGGGCGGTCATAACGGAGCCGTCCGTGCTGGCTTTTTTGCCTACCATAATGGATGTGCAGCTTTCCGAATAATTTTCATCTTCCGGATGGAAGGCATAAGAAAAAGGTTGCGCACCCATAATATTTGCGAGCGCAAGGCAAAGTGCGAATAACAAGCTCTTTTTTAAGTTCATAGGTTGAAATATTAATATTAATGTTTGACTTCGTTCTAAACAAGGGACCATTTTGACAACTTAGGAAACAAATATAAGGAAAATTGATGTAATTTCGTGGAAAATAAAGTAATTTAAAATAGGGTATGTATATCGCATTGTCGTGTATGTTTGTCGGGATCCTGACGGGACGCCTGGCAAGGAGTAGGGTCCGGGCCGATCTTTCGCCGCTTATATTGGCGGTCATTTGCCTTTTATTGTTCGTGCTGGGGTTGGAACTCGGATTTAACGAAGAATTGGTATCGAAATTCTCGCATATAGGGATAACTGCGGTTGTATCGGCCGTAACGGCGGTGGCGGGAAGCTGCATCGCCGCCAAATTGTTTTATTCGTTTATAATGAAAAACGAATCATGAGAAGCAGCCTTTTTATTCTTTCCGCCTTTGCGATAGGATTGCTCCTGTCTGTTTTTAAGGTCATTCCCGATAGTTTGGATGTAGGTCTTTATTCCAAATACATTCTTTTTCTATTGATGTTTCTGGTAGGGATGAATCTGGGGCTTGATACAAAACTGTTGAAAACCATCCGTTCCCAACCGTTGAAATTGCTGCTGTTGCCTTTAGCTACCGTTCTGGGAACTTTTGCGGGGGCTTTTGCCGCCGTGGCCATACTCGGATGTATCCGGAACGGCGCCCCTTCCGTTTCTTTACTGGATTCCCTGGCCGTTAGCTCGGGATTCGGCTATTATTCTTTGTCGAGTATTTTCCTGAATGAGGCCAGAGGTGCGGAAATGGGCACGATTGCTTTGGCTGCCAATATAATAAGAGAGTTGATGACGATCGCTTTCGCACCGCTGATGGTAAAATATTTCGGGAAGCTGGCACCTGTTTCTTCGGGCGGGGCTACGAGTATGGATACGACCTTGCCCGTTATACAGAAATATTCCGGGAACGAATATGTGCCTGTTTCTATTTTTCACGGGGTGGTAATGGATTTTTCCGTACCGCTGTTCCTTACTTTTTTTCTGTCATTGTATTAAAATGTAATGGTTATGGATTCTGTAAATACGCTGCCGCGCTCCTTCCGGTTCCTGCATGTAGCCCTTATGACGCTTTTCTTTTGGTGGACAGGATTTTACATCGCTCCGGAACCGCTTCAGGCCCAGGATACTGTCGGGAAAAGGATTTTTTATAAAATCGATCTGAAACGGGATATAGATAAAGCGGCTTTCAGGCTCGTGCATACGGGATTGGAGGAGGCCCGGAAAATGAATGCGGATTATTGTATTCTGGATATCAATACGTACGGAGGGGCTTTGGATGCCGCCGACAGCATCCGGAGTGCGATTCTCCGCTCCCGGATACCGGTCATTGCCTTCATAGATCCGCAGGCGGCCTCTGCCGGGGCGCTTATCTCCATCGCATGCGATTCCATATACATGACTTCCGGCAGTTCGATAGGGGCCGCTACCGTAGTGAATCAGAACGGAGAGGTCCTTCCCGACAAATACCAGTCTTTTATGCGGGCCATGATGCGTTCTACGGCGGAAAGCCATGGAAAGAAAAGGCTGGTAAACGGAAAGGATACCTTATGGAAATGGCACCGCGATCCGGGAATTGCCGCCGCGATGGTCAGCAAGGACAGCGTGCTGAGTTTCACTCCTTTGGAAGCTATGGAAAACGGGTATTGCGAAGGAATGGCCCAAAATACGGAAGAGGTAATCGCATTGGTTCTGGGACAGGGCGGGGAGGCATATCTGTTGGAAGAACATAAAATGACCGCTTTGGACAAGATCATATATTTCTTTTTGAATCCCATAGTGCAGGGGCTCTTGCTCATGTTGATTATCGGGGGAATTTATTTCGAACTGCAAAGTCCCGGCATAGGATTTCCTTCGATAGCTGCCGTAGCGGGAGCGGTCCTTTATTTTGCTCCGCTGTATTTAGAAGGGCTTGCCCAAAATTGGGAGATCGTGGTCTTTATCTTGGGAACGGGGTTGCTGTTAGTCGAAATATTCGTTCTTCCGGGATTTGGAGTGGCGGGAGCAGGAGGGATCATATTGATTGTGACGGGACTGACTTTCGCGATGATCGATAACGAACTGGTGATAAACGGAGGCGATTATGATCTCCGTCCGCTGATAAAGCCTTTGGCTATCGTACTGGTCTCCCTGACGCTTTCCCTCTACCTTTCCGTTTACCTGGCTTTGCGGCTGTATCCGACCCGGATGTTTTCCCGGATCGCCCTTCGCACGAAACTGACGGAAAAAGAAGGATTCGTAGGTGTAGAAACATCTTCGCTGGCATTTGCCGTAGGAAAGACGGTCTATGCGGCGACGGACCTTCATCCGGTGGGGATGGTGGAGATCGAAGGGAAGCGGTATCAGGCTAAAATGAATTACGGTTTCGCCGTAAAAGGGGAAACGGTGAAAATTACCCATGCCGAGGGCGGGTTGCTATATTGCGATAAAGTTAATTAACGGTATCTTCTTCGATAATTTTTAATAAAGCGTCGATGGCCTGTTCTTGGGGCACCTTGCGCAAAACCGGTTCTTTTCCCCGGTAAATGGCGACTTTTCCTTTGCCTTCCCCCACATAGCCGTAATCCGCATCCGCCATTTCACCCGGCCCGTTTACGATGCAGCCCATTACCGCGATGCGCAGACCCTGCAAATGAGAGGTGCGTTTTTTCACTTCATTGAAAGTCTTTTCCAGATCGTATAGCGTCCTTCCGCAACCCGGACAGGCGATATATTCCGGACGGGTGAATTTCCGGCGGGCCGCCTGCATGAGATTCTCCTTGAATTCCTTTAATTTTTCGGGTTCTGCCGGATGTCCTCCGCAAAGAGATGAAATTTCAAAATCGTCGATGGTCTTGTCTAATAGCAGCGGGCCGAAATCGCAGGAGGCCTCTATGATAAATTGGTTCCAATCTTCCGAAACATAGTGTTTGCGGGGGATGCCGGGCAATTGCATCCGGATGTCCCGCAGGCTTGCCTCTGCGCGGCCGCTGTCGTAATAACGGGCGATGGTCAGAGCCGCGGGAATTTCCCGGACGGGATTCTCCGTAAGGGATACCCGGATGGTGTTTCCGATTCCCTGTTGCAGCAAGGCGCCTATCCCTACCGCGGATTTAATGCGTCCCATATCTCCGTTCCCCGCTTCCGTCACTCCCAGATGAAGAGGAAAAAGTATTCCCTGCCGCACCATTTCCTCTTTAAGCAGCCGGTAGGCCGTAACCATCACGAGGGTATTGCTGGCTTTGAGGGATACCGTTACATTGTAGAAGTCGTTTTCCCTGCACATATTCAACCACTCCATGGCGGCCTCTTTCATGCCTAAAGGGGTATCTCCGTATAAACGGATGATTCTTTCGCCTAACGATCCGTGATTCAGCCCGATTCTTACGGCCGTTCCATGCTCCTTGCAGATTTCTATGAATTCCGCAAAATGGCTGCGGGCGGCAGAAGGGTCGGCCGAGAAATTCCCGGGATTGATTCTCACTTTGTCCGCTACTCCGGCCGCCGCCTTGGCTACCTCGGGACTGAAATGCACGTCGGCCACCAAAGGAACGGTTATGCCCCGGCTTCTCAGTTCCTTTTTTATGGAAGCGAGCGCCTCCACTTCTTTGAGACCTTGAGTGGTGAGACGGATCATCCGGGCGCCGGCCCGGACCATTTCCTCACATTGTTCCACGGAGGCCGCGATATCCTGCGTATGGGTATTGCACATCGTCTGGACTACTATAGGGGCATCTCCCCCGATCACGACTTCGCCTGCTTTTACCTGGATAGTTTTCATGGCCGATATCTCATTTTCCGTATTTCCCTCCTAACCTGTAAAACAGGCCTATGCTGATTACCAGTTGATTCGGATGCGTGAACAGCCAGTATTCCTCGGAAAATATCTTGGGGTCGTATAAATATGCGAAAGAGTATTTGTAATTGCATTCCAATTGTATTTCCGTTTTTCCTAAAATGACTCCCAATCCTCCGCCGGCAATCAGTCCGAAATCGGCGCGGTGGGTCGTTTTGGGAAATTCTCCCAGATTGGTCGAGAGACGGTAGGAACCGAACATTCCGATATTCACCAAAAGCCTCATTTTCCAGAAATCGGCGCGGAACTGGGAGATAATGGGCAATTCGATCAGACGGTATAAAGTCTTGACATTATCACGGTCTATGAGTCCTTCTTCTGCATATTGGAGACCCGTCTGGAATCCGAAATACGGCATTTTATCCCAGAGGGAATGATAGTAGGTATAAAAAATTCCGAAATTTACGGGCGTACTGACGGATTCGTGGTCTATATCCTGACTGAATGAAACGTTGCTCAGGGTATAACCCCATTTGAAGCCTATCAGATGCTGCCGTAGCAGCGTGCTGTCCCGGATTTTGACCGGATTCGCTTTTTCGAAGGTCAGATCGTCGAATTCCTCCAGATTCGAGTGGACGTTTTTTTCATTTTGCGCATGCAAAGGCAAAAAAGTCGCCGTCAGGAGAATCGATATTGCCGCCGCTATGTATTTTGTCATAAGAGCCATCGGGATACTGTCATTTTTATTTTCAAATCAGAAGTTCAGTTAAAGGTCCTGCAGGTCTATCGTCTGTTCAAGGTCGGTCCTTTCCGGCAGCATGATTACCGTATTCCCGTCTTGCAGATGGTAAAGCAACACTTTTTCGGGCTGTTTCCGCTCCAGTACGGAACCGACGTCCAGAAAGCCGTTATTATTTTTATCTTCCGTGATGCGGATGGAATAATTCCCCTTTTCCAGATACGGGAACGGGAGCCGGCTATCCGAAGTAATGATGTACTTGCGATAGACTTTATCCCGTCTTTCGCTTATAAGTTCCACTATATAACGCGCGTTTACATTTTTTATGTCTAAGATAATGGAACTCAGGCGGTCGTTGGTGGGAAGCGAGAGCTTATGGTAGGTGGAATCATTTGTAAATCCGTTGATGTCTTTAAAAGCCGCCTGCGGAATGATCATCTCGTAATCATTGCCGACTTTCAACGGTTCGTCGGGACGGAGGATGTATTTGCGCAGATCGAGACTGTCCTGCCGTACGGTGAACGGCATTTTCGTCACCACCTTACGGGGAGTGCTTTGGGTGAAGCTCACGGAATCGAAGCTGACTGCTGCCAGCGGCTCGTTGAATTCGAAAATATAACCGTTCTGTTCCACCATGTCAGGAGGGGCGGTAAGCTTGAATTCGAGCAGGTCTTTTCTGCGGGACGATTCCTTTTTATCGTTATTCTTTTCTTCTTCATTTTTCGGGCGGGGCGCCACGAATTTCAGGTTTTCGACCGTCGGGACCAGAACGCCCAAGGTATCTGTTTTATGATATTTGATTCCTAAAAAAAGAGTATCGGGGATATGGCCGCTGTCGTTGATCCAGAAGGCGAGACTGTCGAATGTCGGGTTGAATTGCTTGATGATCTTGCTTTGTCTGACTCCCCGGATGGCGAAAGAATCGATAATCACATTCGGGGCATTGAATTTAATGTAGGCTCCCCGCAGGCTGGGACGTTCATAATTGAGAATGAATTGATTCGTAGGAGTTTCTTTAAATGCGTAGATATTCCATTCGGAAGGCCGGGCCAGACAGGCGGCGGTATCTTTCATATTATAAGAAGCCAGCTGCGGCATGCCCTTGCGCATTACCACCTCCGGAGCAACGAGAGTATCCAGAAAGCCTACCGTTTCGCTTCCGGGATCATACAGGTTATTATTGTTTTCATCTTTAAAGGCGAAAACGGCGTACGGGATAGGTTTGATGTTCCTTATGCAGAAATATCCCCACTTGTCGCTTTTGGCCATGGCATCGGGGAGAGTCTTGAACACCGAGGAGTCGGAGGGATCGGCATACAGCGCGACCGTAACTCCTTCTAAAGGAAGCAGGCTGGAATAGTCCAGCACCGTACCGCTCAGAAGCATCGAGTCGATAGTACCCCCGGTGGAAAAACTGAATACGTAGTTTTCCAGTATGTTGCCTTCGTTGTTATCGGCTAAGGCTGATCCGAAATTAAGAGAATAGGTTTGGGCGGAATCGAGTTCCTCCGGAAAGGTTACGACTACGCTTTTCTTTTTGATGCGGGTTTTGAGCCTCTTTTTCTGAGGAGGGGAGAGCAGGACGTTAGTAGCGGGGTCCTTTAGCTGTACATATTCATCGAATGTGATGACAATCTGCGTCTTGCTGCGCGGAACATAGATCGCGTCCGAGTCGGGCAAGGTAGCCACCACTATGGGAGAGAGGGTGTCTTTAGGACCGCCGCTGGGAGGCGCTTTGGTATTGGCGCAAGAACTTATGTGAAGGCTGTAGGCTCCCAACAAAACAAAAACCAGAATCTGATATATATACTCTTTTAAAAATTTCATCTTCTCTTTCAAAAATTTCATCTCCTCACACAGATTTATTCTTTTATATCTACCCGCGTCACATTTTCGACGCCTTTTATTTTCTGAATCCTTTTCATCAGCAGGTCAAGGTCTTCCGTATTGTGGACATACAGATCTATATACCCTTCGAATATGCCGTCGTGGGTCTCGAAATGGATCTTGCGTATGTTTATGCTCAGCACTAAGGTTATATATTTTGTAATATCGTTTACTAGGCCCAGCCGGTCGATGCCTTTCATCTCTATCCTGGCCAGAAACGACAGCATGATATGCTTGGTCCATTTTACGTTGACTATCTTCCCTCCCTGGATGGAGGCGAGGGCCGTGGCCTGCGGACATACTTTTTTATGTATGGTTACCTGGTTGTTGTCGTCCACGAATCCGATAACCGCATCTCCCGGAATGGGTTTGCAGCATTCGGCCACTTTATAGGTAAGGGTTTTGTCCAGCGGGTTCTCCTGGAGCAGATAATCCTGTTTTTTATTGATTTCCGGCAGCTTGTCCGTTTTTTTGTCTTTGGAATCATCTTTGTCGTTATTGCCGGAGAAATTCAGGAACTGGAAATTCCAATATTTGACGAATTTGTTTTCGGTATTTTTTTTGAGAATTTTCTCGAGTCCCGACAGGTCCACCAGACCGACGCCGATTTTACTGTATAATTCCTCTTTGTTGTTGAGCTTGTATTCCCGGATCAGTTTTTTCAGCACCCTCATCTGGGGTTTTACCCCGTGCTTGGCCAGCTCGGCTTCCAATATCGTCTGCCCTTCTTTGATGGAATTTTTAATGTCCGATTTAAGCGCATTGTATATCAGTTCCTTGGCTTTTGGGGTAGCGGCAAAGTTCAGCCATTCCCGTTGGGGCTTTTGCGATTCGGCCGTAATGATCTCTATCTGGTCTCCGTTTTTCAGTACGTGGGACAAAGGCACTAACTTTAAATTGACTTTGGCCGCGATGGCCCTGTTCCCGATTTCGGTATGGATATAATAGGCGAAATCGAGGGCGGTGGAACCTTTGGGAAGTCTGCGCGATTCCCCTTTTGGGGTAAATACGTATATCTCGGAAGAAAGAAGCTCATCGTGGAATTTGTCGAGCAGTTGCAGCGCGTTGGCATCCGGATCCTCCAGAACTTCCCGTACTTTGTTCAGCCATTCGTCCAGATCGCTTTCCGTTTTGGAGACCCCTTTATAGCTCCAGTGCGCGGCAATGCCCTTTTCGGCTATTTCGTTCATGCGGACCGTTCGTATCTGCACTTCCACCCAGTTCCCCTGAGGACTCATCAAAGTGCAGTGCAAAGCCTCATAACCGTTGGATTTAGGGGTGCTTACCCAATCCCGGATACGGTCCAGTTTGGACTGGTAATCTTCCGAAATCAGGGAATAAATATCCCAGCATTGCTTCCGCTCGGTGGTTCCGTTGTCTTTGGGCTCGAAAATGATGCGTAGGGCGAACAGATCGTAAATCTGATCGAAAGGCAGACTTTTGGTCTGCATCTTTTTCCAAATGGAGTAGGGGGTTTTGGTCCTTTTGCTGATGGTGAAATTATACCCCGCTTTTTTCAGAATCGCTTCTATAGGCTGGATGAACTGGTCGATGGCGTATTGTTTGCGGGCCATCAGCTCGTTCAGCTGCCGGCTGATTGTTTCGTAAGCCTCTGGCTCCCTGTAGCGCAGCCAGATATTTTCCATTTCCGATTTCATGCTGTACAGACCCAGACGGTGGGCCAGCGGAATGAAAATATACATGGTCTCGCTTAAAATCTTGTCCTTTTTCCTCTCCGGCATGTACTGGATGGTCCGCAGGTTATGGAGCCTGTCGGCGAGTTTTATAAGGATGACCCTTACATCGTCATTCAGAGTCAGCAGGATCCGTTTGAAGTTTTCTGCCTGGAGGGATTTTTCCTGTATCTGGGTCAGTTTGCCGGGGTAAAGGATTCCGTCTGCGGCGGCCTCGGAATGTTTGGAATCCATAGCGGATTTTATTTTTGTAAGGCCGTCCACCAAAGACGCTATTTTCTCTCCGAAAAGGCGCGAAATGTCTTCCACCGTGTATTCGGTATCCTCTACCACATCGTGCAAAAGAGCCGCTACGATGGATTTGTATCCTAATCCGATCTCCTGTACTACCACTTTGGCCACGGCTATCGGATGGAGGATGTAAGGTTCTCCGGAACGTCTTCTCACGCCTTCATGCGCCTTGTTGGCGAATTCGAAAGCTTTGATGACGCCTTCGTATTCTTCCTGGGTGGCGCACCGTTTGAGGCTGGCCAGACGGAGAGACTCGAATTCTTTATAGATCAAATTATTATCTTCTTGTGAAAATGTACTCAAAGCAGTAATCTCCTATATAAATTCCGGCCCCCAAGTTAGTGAAAATCTTCCCTTTTTCCTATACTTTTCCCGTTCTGTTCGCTTCCTCTTTTTGCGATGACTTTCCGCCGGATGCGCCGGAGTCGTTCATACCAAGCTGATTATGTTGTATTTCCGTAGGATCGCTATCTACATATTGGAAAGCGTGGGAGATTTCCGCACCTGCCAGTATGATGGCCCAGCTTATATTCATCCAGATCAAGAAGAGGGGAATGGCGGCGAAAGCTCCGTAAACGGCATTCAGACGGGAAACCATCAATTGCGTTTCCATATACAGGTATTGCATGACGGAAAAGGCCGTGGCGGCAATCAGTGCGGCATTCAGCGCCGCCGTCAGATGCACTTTTACGTTAGGGATATATTTATACATGGTTGTAAAGACGAAAACGACTATGGCGTAGAAAAGCAGCCATTGCAGCACGAATCCGATGGATTTGCTGTGCCTTAACCCGAATCCGATGGAATCCAGGGCATTGTTAAATACCAATGTAATGGAAAGAAAAATGAAAATGATAAAGGGCGCTACCACGAGGATGCCTACATAATAGAGGAACCGTTTGGCCAGCGGACGGACCCGCTCCACGTTCCAGATATCATTGAAGGCTTTTTCTATGTTCAGAATCAGCCATATAACGGTCCATAGGAAAAAAAGGAAACTGATAAGGCCGAATAGCCCCTGTTCGCTGGTCCGAACTATATTGTCGGCGAACTGGATGATCCATTGCAATACCTCCTTGCTGCCGGAAAACGACTCCAATAACAATTCCTGAAGTCTTTTTTCGATGCCGAAGCCTCCCGTTATGACGAAGGCGACGGCCACGAAAGGCGCTACGGACAAGGCTGAAAAAAAACTTAGCGTAACGCTGTAAAGTCCCAGCTTGTTTTTTCCTGCTTCTTTGGTGGTGATAATGGCCACTTTCAGATACCGGATCAGCCGGGCTTTAGCCTTGCTCAGATCTTCCAGATTCAGATGCCAGATATCGACCGTTATGAATTTTACGGACCGTTTGTATATGCGCTTTATTTCTTCCAGCAGATTTTTCATCCCGATTTGTTTTTACAGTCGCGACATGAATTTCTCCGGATCGATGATATATCTCACATGTTCGCCGTAGCCGATTTCCCCTTTTTCATCTTTTGCGGTTACTTTAAAATAAACCTTTTTGCCGTCCGTTCTTTCCACTACGGCCCTCGCCCGGACCCGGGCGCCCGGACCGCAGGCCCGGGTATGATGTACGTTCATTTCGGTACCTACGCTTTCCAATCCTAAAGGTGCCTGCCGCAGAAGCATGTAGGCCGCGGATTCCATGAGCGCGATCATGCCCGGGGTGGCGAATACTTTCAGCCCTCCCGATTTATAATGTTCCGCCGTATCTTTTTCTCCTACCGTAAGGTCGGCGGTATATTCCATCCCTTCTTTAATATTTTCCAACACAATCGATTGTGATTACAGGTTTCAAGTATTTTTTGTCCTACAGTCCGTGCGCGGCATAGGGCCGTTATGTGCGGACACGATACGGAACGGTTATTTTTTCAGTTCCGCGGCGAATGTGCGCACCATTTCCTGCGCGCTGTCCTGCATTTTTTCTTCCAGAGGGCATCCGAATACTTCGATGGCCGGTTCCAGATACGGCATGCCGTTTTCATCCAAGAACTTTTTCAGTCCCTTTACGCCGGCTCCGTTCCAGCTGGAAGACCCGAAAACGGAGATGATCTTGTTTTTAGGGTTTACGAGCCTGATTTCGTTGCATAGATGTTCCATCATCGGATGCATTTGGGTGTTGTAGGCGCAGGTACCCAGGATGAGTCCCTTGTATTTCCATATTTCGCTGAGAATATAGGAAACGTGGGTCTTGGAGACATCGAATGTGTGTATGTTCCTGATCCCTTCCTCTGCAAGCAAATACCCGATATAGTCGGCCATTTTTTCCGTATTTCCGTACATGGAGGCGAAAGCGATCACTACTCCTTCCTGACTTTCGTAACGGCTCCACTGATCGTACAGGCTGATGACTTTCTGCGGATTTCCTTTCCATATCAGACCGTGCGAAGGAGCGATGATCTTTATATCGAGCGGAGCCAGCTTGGCGAGCGCTTTCTGCACCATGCCGCTGTATTTTCCCACGATATTGGAATAATACCGGCGCATCTCGTCCATATATTCCCCCTCGAAATCGTTCTGATAGTCGAATATACCTCCGTCAAGCGTTCCGAACCCGCCAAAGGCATCGCATGCGAAAAGGGTCTGGCTGGTCACTTCGTAAGTCACCATGGTTTCCGGCCAGTGTACCCACGGGGCGATAAAGAATTTCAGTTTCGTTTGCCCCAACTCTAATTCATCCCCGTCGCCGATCCGGAGGAAGTTCTCTTCCTTTACCTGATAGAAAGACTGCAATAGTTTGAACGTCTGATTGTTGCCTATGAGCTTCAGGTTCGGATAGAGCGACAGCAGGGATCTTATCATGCTGGAATGGTCGGGTTCCATGTGGTTTACCACTAAATAATCCAGCGGTCTGCCGCCGAGGATCCGTCCGATTTTATCAAGATAATCGTCATCGGAGCCGAATTCGATTGTATCTATCAGGGCGGATTTTCTATCGGGAATAATATATGAATTGTAAGAAACTCCTTTCGGAAGGGGCCAGTTATTTTCGAAAAGATGTTTTTTACGATCATTCGTTCCAATGTAGTAAATGTTGTCTGTAATCTGAATTTCTCTCATGACTGAAAATTTATATTTCTGAAATTTATATTCCTGGAAATTGTTATTTGGATTTATGTTGTTCTGTTTCTACTATTTTATAAAATTCGTCTTCGCTTACCACCGGTATTCCGAGCTTTTGGGCCTTTTGCAGTTTCGAACTCCCGCTTTTTTCTCCGGCCACTAAATAGGCGGTATTTCCCGATACGGAGCTGCCCACCTTGCCGGCATGGGATTCTATATATTTTTTCATTTCCTCGCGGGAGACGGAAAAATTTCCGGTAATCATTATGGTTTTTCCTGCCAGCGCGGAGGAGACGGGTTCTTTCTCCTGTTCGTTTTCCGAAAACTGCAATCCTGCCTCTTTCAGCTCTTCTATAACCTTTCTGTGCCGGGGTTGGGCGAAATAATCGAGCAGGGAATCCGCCAGCTTTTCTCCGACGTCTTCCGTAGCCAGCAGTTCCTCCCGTCCGGCCTTCATCAGATTATCTATATTTTTGAATGCGTCGGCCAGATTCCTGGCGGTGGTTTCGCCTATAAAACGGATGCCTAATCCGAATAAAATCCTGTGAAACGGAAGCTGTTTGCTCTCCTGCAGGGATTTGAGAAAATTATCCGCCGATTTGTCTTTCCATTTGTCCAGCGTAAGCAACTGTTCCCGGGTCAGTTTATACAGATCGCTCAATTCGCTGATGTAATTTTTAGAGTACAGCTGGTCTATCGTCGCTTCTCCGGCATTGATATTCATTGCTTTCCGGCTGATGAAATGAATGAATTTGCCTTTGCGCTGGGGCGGACAGAAATCGGAGTTCGGACAAAAATGCTTGGCCTCGTCTTCATCTTTTACCAGCCGGGTTCCGCAAGCCGGGCAATCCCGGGGAAATATGGCTTCGGGGACTCCCGCTTCCCGTCTGGAGATTTCCACGCGGGTGATTTTGGGAATGATTTCCCCTCCTTTTTCCACATATACGTAATCCCCCAGATGAATATCCAACAGTTCCATCTGCTCTGCATTATGGAGCGTAGCCCTTTTTACAATAGTTCCCGACAGTTGCACCGGATCGAGGTTGGCCACGGGCGTAACGGCGCCTGTCCTGCCGACCTGATAATCCACCGAATTCAGACGTGTAAGCGCTTCTTCCGGTTTGAATTTGTAGGCGACCGCCCAGCGGGGAGATTTGGCGGTATAGCCGAGGCTCCTCTGAAGATCGAGCTGGTTGACTTTTATGACGATGCCGTCTGTGGCGAAAGGCAGACTCTTCCGTTTTTTATCCCAGGTTCTGATATACTGGTTTATCTCCTCCATGTCCTTGCACTCCCGGGCGTGTTCGGAAACGGGCAGTCCCCATGAAGCCGCCATGGCGAGGGCCTCCAGATGGGTCTCTGCCTTCAGGTCGGGGGCGATCAGATGATAAAGGGTGCATTCGAGGCCTCTTTCCCTTACCTGATTGGAATCGAGCAGTTTCAAGGATCCCGCCGCCGCATTGCGCGGGTTGGCGAAAAGAGGTTCCTCGTTCAATTCGCGCTGATGATTGAGCTTGTCGAAAGCCTGGTACGGCATGTAAATTTCTCCGCGGATTTCGAATTCTTCCGGATAATTCCCCCCTTTCAGAAGCCGGTGGGGTACCGAGGGAATCTGCAGGACGTTCAGTAAGACATCGTCTCCCACAGCGCCGTCTCCCCGGGTAAGCGCCCTTGTGAGTATGCCTTTGGTATAAGTGAGGCAGATGGCCGTGCCATCGAATTTCAGCTCGCAGGAATACGTGAATTTTTTATCCGTCGCTTTCTGGATACGCTCGTTGAACGCATAGATTTCCGACGGATCGTATGTATTGCCCAAAGACAGCATGGGATATTTATGAGGATACTGCTTGAATTCTTCGACAATGCCGTTGTCGGGAAAAGAGGGAAGCTCCGTTGCCGTATCCGCTACGCTGGACAGATCGTTTCCCACTTTCCGGGTAGGAGAATCGGGAGAAAGGTATTCGGGATAAAGCTTTTCCAGAGTGTCCAGCTCGTGCATCAGAAGATCGTATTCGAAATCCGAAACGGTGGGGTTGTTTAATACGTAATAGCTATGATTATGAGCTCTTAAAATTCTGGTAAGTTCCTCTATTCTATGTTTTGCCTCGTTTTTCTTCATGGATAAAAAATCAAACAAAAATACGTATATTTTTAATAAATGTCATAAATTTGCACCTGAATGTTATTAGATCTTTTAAGAATGAAAAAATCAATTGTTATCCTGACGGGGGGCGGTCCCGCTCCCGGAATGAATACCGTAGTAGGTAGCATTGCTAAAACATTTATTCAGAACGATTACAGAGTACTCGGCCTTCACGGCGGCTATAAGGGTTTGTTCTCTCCGGATCCGAAGTATTGCGAGCTGGATTTCCTTCTGGCCGATTCCATTTTCAACCGGGGCGGTTCTTATTTGATGATGAGCCGTTATAAACCTACCGATATCGATTTCAAAGAAAATTTCAATCTTTCTTTTTTTAAAGACAACAACATACACCTGCTGGTTACCGTAGGAGGGGATGACACGGCTTCCACGGCCAACCGCATCGCAAAATTCCTGGCGGACAAAAATTATCATATTGCCAATATCCACGTTCCCAAGACTATCGACAACGATCTTCCGCTGCCTCAGAATATCCCTACCTTCGGATTCCATTCCGCCGCTGCGGAGGGAACCAAGATCGCGGCCACCATTTACGAGGACGCCCGCACCAGCGGCAACTGGTTCGTCGTTTCCGCGATGGGTCGGTCCGCAGGCCATCTGGCGTTGGAAATAGGGGCGACCTGCCATTATCCGATGATTGTCATTCCCGAGATGTTCAATAAAACAAGCATCACGGCCGGAAAGATCATAAACATGGCGATTTCCTCTATCATTAAGAGAAAAATCATGGGCATACCGTACGGAGCCATCATGATTTCGGAAGGGGTTTTCCATGAGCTGAGCCATTCTGAAATAGAAGCCTGCGGGGTGAAATTTACCTATGACGAGCACGGCCATCCGGAATTGGGAAAAATATCCAAAGCGCAGATGTTCGGCGAGATGTTGGAAAACAAATTAAAAGCGCTGAACCTTTCCGTCAAGTCGCGTCCGGTGGAGATCGGTTATGAAGTAAGATGCGTTACGCCTATCGCATACGATCTGATGTATTGCTCCGAGTTAGGAATGGGCGTTTACAAGCTCTTTTCCGAGGGCATTACCGGCTGTATGGTGTACTTAGATCTGAACGGCAATATCAAACCGCTCTATCTGAAAGATATACAGGATCCAGAAACAGGCAAGATCCCGCCGCGGGGAGTAAATATCCATACCGATAAGGTGCAGCAGATTTTCACTTATCTGATGAATTATATTACCGAGGAGGATTATCAGGCTGCCAAAAAATACGTGGCGGATCCGGCGGAATACGACTTCAAAAAGATCCTTAACTGGTAATGAAATAGATAAATGCAGGAAAATAGAAATTACCCCTGTTACAACTATTTGTGGCGGGGGTAAATCTTTTTATTCATGAAAGAAGAGAAATTTATAGTTTATCAGCTGCTCCCCCGGATTTTCGGAAATATCAATCGGGAATGTATTCCGGACGGCTCGTTGGAGGAAAACGGGACCGGAAAGTTTTCGGATATTACCGACGGCATGCTGGAAGAGATAAAAAAACTGTCGGTGAGCCATATCTGGTATACGGGAGTAATAGAACATGCCACGAAAACGGATTTTACCCGGTGGGGAATCAGGAAAGATCATCCGTTGATAGTCAAGGGGGAGGCCGGTTCACCGTATGCCATAAAGGATTATTACGATGTGAATCCGTATCTGGCGGATGATCCGCGGAACCGGATGAAAGAGTTCGAGGCGTTAGTGGAACGCACGCACCGGGCCGGTTGCAAGGTAATCATAGATTTTGTACCCAATCATCTGGCCCGCGGATATCGGTCGGACAGCCGGCCCGAAGGTGTGGAAGAGTTTGGAGAGAGCGATAATAAAGACGTTTTTTTCGATCCGCAGAACAATTTTTATTATCTGCCCGGTACGCCTTTGGATGTTTCCCGGCTTCCGGGTTATGTCGCTTTTTGCCAGGCGGCCCACCCCTCCGGTGAACCCGGTCCCGACGGGCCGGCTTCCTCTTGTGAGGACGCAGGGGAGGTGTATCGTGAATATCCGGCCCGGGCGACGGGAAACGATTGTTTTTCTTCGGCTCCCGGCGGAATGGACTGGTACGAAACCGTTAAATTGAATTACGGGGTCGATCCCGCTACGGGCGCCTCGCATTTCGATCCGCTTCCGCGAACCTGGAAAATGATGCTGGAGGTTTTGCTGTTCTGGGCGGATAAAAAGGTGGACGGTTTCCGTTGCGATATGGCGGAAATGGTGCCGGCGGAATTCTGGCACTGGGCGATTTCCCGCGTAAAGGAATCTTATCCGGAGATTGTTTTTATAGCGGAAATATATAAGCCTTCGCTGTACGGAACGTATGTCCGCTACGGAGGATTCGATTATCTGTACGATAAAGTGGGATTGTACGATATGCTCAAATCCGTTTCCCGGTCCGCCTCCGGATTGTCGGGGAGGGGAGAAGGGGTGCATGATACGCCCGCCTCTTTTATCTCCCGCTGCTGGCAGGAATTGGGGGATCTTCAGCCCCGGATGCTGAATTTTCTGGAAAATCATGATGAACAGAGGATCGCTTCCGATTTCAATCTGGGAAATGCTTTCGGGGCGGTCCCGGAACTGGCGGTATCCCTTATGCTCAATAAAGCGCCCTTTATGGTGTATGCCGGACAGGAATTCGGGGAAAAAGGCATGTCGGCGGAGGGTTTCAGTAAGATAGACGGCCGCACCTCTATTTTCGATTATTGTTCGGTCCCTTCCCTGGCGCGTTTCGTAGAAGGATTCAGGAAAAATGAATGTCTGCTTACCGGAGAGGAAAGAGAAATCTATGAGATTTATAAATGTCTGCTCCGGATAGCCATGCGGGAGGATGCCGTCCGGTACGGCTATACCTATGATTTGGAATATGCGAATATGGATACGCCGGGCTTCGATCACCGGCGCCGGTTCGTTTTCGCGCGGCGGGCCGGACGCTCGGCGCAGGACCCGGAACATCGGGAAGAAGTGGTGTTGGTGGCGGCGGATTTTGCCGGGACTCCGGGCGAAGTATCCATAAAGCTGCCCCGGCATTTTTTTCAGGCATGGAATATCGAACCGGGGAAAGAGTACATGTGCCGCGATTTGCTGTCGGGACCTTTATTCTCTTGCGGAACGGCCATCGCCCGGGATGCTTCTTTTACAATGCGCCCCGAGTATGACGGGATTATCGTGCTGCCTGTGAAAAAATACGGTATTTCCGTTATGAAATTTACGTTGGACTGAATCCGTTTTATTCTTTTTCCGCCGTCAGATCCGCCAGCTCCGCATGCACGGTCCGAATCAGGTCCTGCGGATCGAGCCTGATCTGCAATCCCCGGACTCCTGCGCTTATGTAAATGTAGGGAAATTCCATGCAGGTGCGATGGATATAGATGGGATATGCTTTTTTCATCCCGATAGGTGAACATCCTCCCCGGATATATCCCGTAAGGGGAAGCAATTCCTTAACCGCGATCATTTCGGCTTTTTTATTGCCCGATATCTTCGCCGCTTTTTTCAGGTCGGTTTCCTTGTCGCCGGGAATGACGCACACGAACAGCCCCGTTTTGTCGCCCCGCAGTACCAAAGTTTTGAAAACCTGTTGTATGTTTTCGTTCAGTTCCCGGGCTATATGGGTCGCCGCCAGATCGTTTTCATCTACGGTATAGGGAATGAGTTCGTATTTTATTTTCCCGGCATCCAGCATGCGGGCGGCATTGGTCTTGTTGATTTTTGTCATGGCTTTCATGCGGCTACGCCTTTCGGCCCGTCTCCGCTCAGGGTTCTTTCGTTCTTGTTTTTGCAGCCCGAGGCTCTATCGCTCCGGTTTTTTCGCTCACGCTTTTGCTGTTTCAGGTTTCTGTCGGGACATTCCTGATATCAATCATATCATGTTTCCGAGCGCTGCGCATCCGATGCAGCCGACAAAAGCTCCGGATAAGATGATTCCTATCAGCATCCAGATCAGGGCGGCTTTGGAGAAATTTTCCCGTTCATCCTTGTTGCCTCCGAATCCCCATACGAACAGCATGATGATGTTTAAAATAGGAATGGCGAGTATCAGCAGGGTAATGACCCATTGGCCCACTGTCAGGCGTTCTCTGTTGTTATCGTAAACTTCCATAAGTTGAATTTTAGATTATTTGTCAAATGTACGAAAAATATCCGGTACCCGTCTCCGGTTTTTATGCTCGGAATATTCATGTTTTTGCCGCCGGAATCGGTTCCCGTCTATGTTAAATTGATAATCAATGTTTTACGTATATCGGTCGTTTTTACTGTTTTCGCCGGAGAGTTTAACAGCAACACGTTATAATGGAAGATATCTTAGTTTTTATTTTTCTGTGTATTACAGGACTAACCGGCATAGCCTTACTAATGTGGTCTGTGTATCTGTTGGGTGTTTTCATTTATGCGCTTTACGATGGTTTGAGGCGACTGTTCAAGCCTGATACCGACCCTAAGCGAAATCATGTTGACATTTCTGGAAGATTCCAGATCCGGCTCTCCAACGATAATGACGATAATAACGCCTCGGCGTAATGTGTCGTCCATTCCTCATAATTGCCGACATCGTAGGTTTTTCCCTACGGCTGTTTCGTTTCCTTACTTGTTGACGCGTCATTATACTTCTATTGATTATCAATAATTTACTACTTAAAAAAGACAGGAATCTCAAAAATTCACTTTTTTTGCAAAAAAAAGTGGTTTAGGTAGTGGGTACGTGCTATCTGTTCTCTTCTGATTGTGTTTCGAATAGAGAAAGGTGTGCTTTTATTAGAAGCGATATAATCTGTTTTTCTAATTCATTTTTATTTCGCATGTTTGATTATCCTTTATCTTTGTTGGGAACTAAATAGAAAATATATGAAAGGAGATGCTCAACCACTAATAAAATTTTTTGATGGATCTGACAAACGATTTATCATTCCACTCTACCAGCGTAATTATGATTGGAAAGAGGAAAATTGTGAACAGCTTTTCCGTGATTTACTTAAACTTCATAAGAGCGATAGGAAAAGCCATTTTTTTGGGAGTATTGTTTCTAGTATCCAAAGTGGTACTGAAGATCGATATATAATTGATGGACAACAGCGCATTACAACGGTTTCTCTCCTCTTGATCGCCATGGTCAATGCAAGTAAGGAGAATAAGATTTCCGTTGAAGACCCAAAACTCGTTGAGAAGATATTCAAACGCTATCTGGTTGATGAATATCAAGAAGATGAGCGTAAGGTAAAATTAAAGCCCATAAAGAAAGATATGCAGGCATTTGATGCATTGTTATATAAGCCAGTAGATAAATACATTAATGATTCAAATGTGACACGAAATTATAAATATCTTTATAATAAGGTTGTAGGTTGTGACTTGACGGTGGACAAACTTTTTGATGCAATAAAGAAACTTGAAGTCATAAATATTCGACTAGACGAAGATGATGACCCACAGTTGATTTTTGAAAGCCTCAATTCTACAGGTTTAGATCTTAGTGAGGCTGATAAGATTCGCAATTATTTGTTGATGTCATTGTCTCCGACAGAACAGGAATCATTATATACGGCATACTGGAATCCGATTGAAGAAGCTACTAAGTATGATCCTTCCTCTTTTGTCAGGGATTATCTTACGATGAAGCAAGGCAAAATTGGAAAAATTGACAAAATATACTTTATATTCAAGGAGTATGCTGAGTCTCCGCAATGTGACAGAACAAAATTGTTGTCTGATATGTATTATTATGCCCAAATATACGCAAAAATAGATAGGGCTGACTTCGATAATGACAGAATAAATCAAAAAATCAATCAGGTCCGCACGTTGGACTCAACAGTAGCTTACCCGTTTTATATGGCATTCTTTGATTATGCCAATTTATCGGGAATGAGTATTGATGAACAATTTAAGGTACTTGATATTGTAGAATCTTACTGGGCAAGACGAATAATATGTAATTTGCCATCAAATGCCTTAAACAAGGTATTTTCCACGTTGCATAAAGAAACACTAAATATTATTACAAAAACTCAAGAAGGTGCAAAACCTTCATATATTGAAGTTTTGACATGTCAGTTATTGAAGAAGGGACGGTCTTCGGTATTTCCAACCGATGATGAAGTCAAAGAAGATTTTTGTACGCGTCAAGTATATAAAATGCCTGTCAATGCTCGAATGTTTATTCTAGAACGTTTGGAAAATAGGGATAGTAAGGAAAGGCATGATGTTGTCAAATCGCTATCCGAGAAAGAGATTACGATTGAGCACATAATGCCTCAAACTTTGTCTGAAAAATGGAAACAGGCATTGGGGCAGGATTGGGAGCGTATTCACCAACAGTATCTACATACTATGGCCAATTTGACTTTGACAGGTTATAATTCACAGTATAGTAATCTGACGTTTGAAGAGAAAAGGGATATGGAGAAGGGGTTCAATGATAGTGCTTTTCGCTTGAACAACTTTGTTAAATCTTGCACAAAATGGACTGAAGATGAGATGAAACAGCGCCAATCAGAATTACTAAACGTATTTATGCAATTATGGCCGATGCCGACCACGTCTTTTGTCCCCGTTTATGCAGAAGCAGAGTCTGCAACTTTAGATGATGAAGATTTTGAGTTTACGGGTAAAAAATTGCAGGCATATATTTATCGAGGTGTAAAATACAACGTCACCACATGGAAAGAAATGCTTATACAGTTGTGTGGTCATGTATTGTTAGAGAAAAGATCTACTTTGGAATGGCTCTGTGCCAATGAAAAAAATGGTTTCTCAAATACGCCAGAATTAGGACGGATGGAATTTTCGGATGGCTTATATGTTTGGACCGATAACAGTACGTCCTCAAAGATATGGGTTATACATGGAATGTTCTCGGAGTGCAATATCCCGTATTCAGAACTGGCTTTTGAATTTAGAGCAAGTTCGGAAGAAGAACCCGAAGAATAGAGAGTATAATAACTTCCTATATTTGAGGATAGGATTCAGATATAAGTCAAAATATACCTGAATCATGTTTCTCCATTTACACAATATTATGAACACTGCCTTACACTACCCACAATTTAGTTTATAGTCTCTGAAGCTAATATGTCATGGCTCAGCCATCTCATTTCTTCCCTTTATTTTACCTTTACCTTAATGAATGTATATAGGAATACGGGGATAAAGTTGGTACAAATTATATTACAGATTGGTTCCTTTTTACCGAATAGAATAATGTCACCGAAAAATGAGTAGAACAAAATCTGAATTACCGAATGATTTAAAGTCATATTGCCGAAAAATACTATTCCAAATTACCGAACATAATTTTTTTTGATTACCTTTGTAAGAGTAAATGCTTTAATTTATGGATGGTTACAGGCATAGAATAATGGATGGCCTACTTGAAAAGAAGTTGCAAGCAAAAGGAGCCGTGCTGATAGAAGGTCCTAAATGGTGTGGCAAGACAACTACAGCAGAGGAAATTGCTGCCAGCAAAATATTGCTGGCTCGAACTGATGTGAAGAACAATTTCAAGAGCCTGTTAGAAATAGATACAGATGCTGCGTTATCAGGAGATACCCCAATGCTTATTGATGAGTGGCAGACCGTACCCAAATTGTGGAATGCAGTAAGATATACTGTTGACCACCGTCGTAAAATGGGGCAGTTCATTTTAACAGGCTCCGCAGTCCCTGATAAGGAGGCAGAAGGGGAAAGAGAACATTCCGGAACAGGACGCTTTGCCTGGTTGACAATGCGGCCTATGACATTGTTTGAGTCTGGAGAATCAAATGGAAAGGTAAGCTTCGGCAACTTATTTACTGCTCCAGAAAAGATATTGGAAAAGAATGACCTTAAATTACAAGACATTGCTTTTCTGATTTGTCGTGGCGGTTGGCCTATGGCTGTAGGATTACCCGAAGAGGCGGCATTGGAACAAGCATTTGATTACTACGATGCAGTAACCAAGGAAGATATAACCAAAGTCGATGGCGTCAAAAGAGCTTCAGAACGAGTGCAACGCTTGATGAGAGCATATGCCCGACATCAAGGGACACAGGTATCAATCGCAACATTAAAGGAGGATTTAAAAAACAACGATACTGCAACGCTTGATGATGATACTATAAGTTCTTACCTCGAAGCTTTGAGAAAAATATTTGTGGTAGAAGATATGCAGGCTTAGAATCCGAATCTTCGTTCAAAGACTGTAATCCGTACAGCAGATACACGCTATTTTGTTGATCCTTCTATCGCAACGGCTGCATTAGGTTTAGGTCCAGAAGATTTAATGAATGACCTGAAGACAATGGGGTTCTTCTTTGAAACAATGTGCGTAAGAGATCTGCGTGTGTTTGCAGAAGCATTAAATGGTAACGTATATCATTATCGAGACAAAAGCGGTTTGGAATGCGATGCAGTAGTACATCTTCGCAACGGACAGTATGGGCTTATTGAAGTCAAACTCGGAGGAGAGACCTTGATAAACGAAGGTGTAGAAACGCTGACTTCATTAGCTAAGCAGATTGACACTACACGAATGAAAGCACCAGCCTTTAAGATGATATTAACGGCAACAGGCGAATATGCTTATCGCCGTCCTGAAGATGGAATTTACATTGTCCCGATAGGATGTTTGAAACAATAAAATCATTGAAAGTTACAAAAATAGCCTTTCCTTTTGGGGCCCCGACTGACCTCGTCTGCAAAGATAAGGCATGTCGGGGTTTATTGTAAGCATCCGAAGAAGTACGACTGTTAGTTTGTGTTAGCGGCATGTAACTTTGCGGCTACTAACACGTTTTTTATATGCTTACACGAGAACAGATCGAAGAGATCCAGAGTGAGAG
>CANRID010000004.1 GCA_947630665.1 uncultured Bacteroidales bacterium
AATGGGTGGATTTCTAATCAAAAGAACATTTCTCTTCAGTCTGTAGCACTTCGTGAGGGAAGTTGCGGATTTGAGGACTGTTTATATTTTCCTGCAATCAGCAATATTTTTTATACAGGGTTTGAAATTTTCCGCAGGGGTTTATATCATTCTACAAAAGTAAAAACTATATTTGTACTTACATTAAATCTTTGTCTTATGAAACGAAAATTTTTAATCTCTTTAATAGTAGTTTCTTTATTCTTATTCATTATGCCAGAAAAATCGACTGCCCAGACCAGATTGCGGGATTACGGAATCAAGACGGGGATTTTCAAAACCGGGGAAAACAATGCCATTACGGATGTGGCCGGGGTAACTGTCGGACAGGTTACCTGTAAAGTAGGAGATGATATCCGGACGGGAGTCACTGCGATAGTGCCCCATCAGGGCAATATTTTCAGAAATAAGGTTCCGGCGGCGGTGTATGTGGGGAACGGATTCGGCAAGCTGGCAGGTGTCACCCAGATCCGGGAGCTTGGAAATATAGAAACCCCTATCATTCTTACCAATACCCTGAATGTGGCGGCCGGAATGGACGGGCTGATCTCCTATACGCTGGCGCAGGAAGGGAATGAGAATGTAGGTTCCGTTAATGCGGTGGTCGGAGAGACCAATGACGGGGGGCTGAGCGATATCCGGGCGAGGTACATTAAGCCTGAAATGGTTTTGACCGCCATTAAAAACGCCAAAGGCGGAAAGGTGGAAGAAGGCGGAGTAGGTGCCGGCACCGGTACTATTTGTTTCGGATTCAAAGGGGGAATCGGTACCGCTTCGAGGGTATTGCCCCAGAGTCTGGGCGGATATACCGTCGGGGTATTAGTACAATCCAATTACGGAGGCGTGCTGGAAATAGCGGGAGTGCCGATCGGGCAATTGTTAGAGAAATATTCATTTAAGGAAAATGTGATGCAGGATGTGGACGGGTCATGTATGATGGTAGTTATTACGGATGCTCCCGTAGATGCCCGGAATCTGGAACGTATGGCCAAAAGGGCGATGATGGGCCTTGCCAAAACCGGCGGCATCGCATCGAACGGCAGCGGCGATTATGTAATCGCATTATCTGTAAATCCCGATAATTTGATAAAGGATTCCGACAAGATGTATCATCCCGTTTTGTTGAAAAACGATGATATGTCGGCCTTGTTCTTGGCTACGATAGAGGCGACTGCCGAAGCTCTGTGGAATTCTCTGTTTGCCGCCAAAACTACTACCGGCTATAAGGGCAATACCGTTGAAGCCATTCCGGTTGAAAAGGTGGTGGAGTTGATTAAACAATCCGGCAACCCGCTTTACAAGACGGAATAAAATCCATTTCAGATTCTTCTCAATCCATATATAATAAGGGTGGCCCGAGAGTCAGCAACGACTAAAGGCTGCCCTCTTCATTTCGGTTTGGGACTCCGGAACTTGCGGAATATGCGGCTAATGAAATGGTGATAACCGATATGGCATCGAATCCCGATTCGCGACTGTTGGAGTGCGGTCTCTTACAAAGAGACAGTACCCCGCAGTGATTCAATGCCCTTGTTTGCATTATCTATGTTGTGCGTTCCGACGTATGCCTGCCATATTGTACAACTTTCTTCAACAGCCGGTTGTACAGGACAAGCCTAATTGTCCGGATCCTGAAAATAAGAGGTAATGAAGATAACGAATCCGATGAACGCGAATGTTTAAAGTGTATAATTCCAATAAAAAAAAGAACTGTCCGAAAATCTGCTCGGACAGTTCCTTTATTTTCTAATTTGTTCTTTTGATTATCTTAACTGGAAGATAACAGGGAAAGTAAATTTAACTTTTACTGGTTTGTCCCTTTGTTTGCCCGGAGTCCATTTAGGGGAATTGGAAACTACCCTTACGGCTTCCTTATCCAAAGAGGAATCTACGCTTCTGAGTACCTTTACATCGGAGACGGAACCGTCGGTATTTACAGTAAAAGTAAGCATTACGCGCCCTTGTACTCCATTCTCTTTTGCGATTTCAGGGTAAACGATCTGTGAGAAAACCCATTTTGTAAAATCGTTCTGATCGCCACCTCTGAATTTAGGTTTCTCTTCTACGATTGCGAAAGGAATTTCTTCTTCCTCAACGACTTCTTCTTCCTGATTTCCGGGGATGTATTCCTTAATCTCCACTCCCAAGCTATTATCGTCCTCGGTAGTGAGTAAAAGGGTTTCATCTACTTTGATGTTATCGTCCACAATGTCGATTACATCGGAAAGGATAGGTTCCTTAGGGGCTTCAGGAGGAGGTGGAGGGGTTTCCTGGGTAATAGGAACAACTTCGTCCTCAACTACGACTTGATTTTGCTCGTCGAGAAGACTCACTTCTTTCTCTTTGGTGCTCCATTCAAAGGCTCCCAATACAACGAGCAAGGCGATGATCAGCCCAATCTCCTTGAATAACAATTTCTTGTTTTCCAGGTTTGCTTTTGGTGATTTCTTTATTTCCATATTATTTGCGTGTTTTCTACGTATAAGCGAATGTAAAATTAATAAAATATTTATTATTTTACCTAATAAATGTTGATAAAATTTTGCATTCGAATTATAATAGATTGTTAATAAATCAATTACACTTGGCAAATTTTGGATCGAATTGTTAATAAAAAGCAAAGATCAAGCCAAGCAAAAGGGACAATCCATTATCAGATAATATTCATTTCATGTAAAACGTTATTCGTTTTTCTTACGGCGGCGGCGCTCTTTTCGAACAATGCCTGTTCTTCTTTATCCAGTTTTAATTTTACGATCTTTTCACAACCGTTTTTCCCTATGACAGCCGGCACTCCGATGCAGATGTCTTTCTGATTGTATTCGCCTTCCAAGGAAACGCAGCATGGGAATACTTTTTTCTCATCCAGAATGATGGATTTTACAAGAACGGCTCCCGCCGCTCCCGGAGCATACCATGCGGAAGTACCCAGCAATTTGGTCAGGGTAGCGCCTCCGACCATCGTATCGGCCACTACTTTATCACATACTTTTTTGGAAAGGAGATCCTTAACCGGTACGCCTTTATAATGGGCCAATCTGATTAGCGGAATCATGGTAGTATCGCCGTGGCCTCCTATTACCATACCCTCGATATCGCTTGCCGGAGCTTTTAATGCCTGGCTCAGATAGCACATGAAGCGGCTGCTGTCCAGAATACCGCCCATCCCGATAATTCTGTTTTTCGGAAGCCCTGTCTTTTTAAGGGTAAGATAGGTCATAGTATCCATCGGGTTTGCAATGATGACGAGAATGGCTTTGGGTGAATGTTTGAGGACGTTCTCAACCACGCCATTGACGATTCCGGCATTTACCCCTATCAACTCTTCGCGGGTCATTCCGGGTTTTCTCGGTATCCCGGAAGTGATCACTACTACATCGGATTTTGCAGTCGCTTTGTAATCATTGGTTATGCCGGTAATCTTGGTATTGAATTGATAGAGATTCGCTGTCTGCATCATATCCAACGCTTTGCCTTCGGCAACGCCTTCTTTGATATCCAGAAGTACGATTTCTGAAGCGAATTTCATGTGTGCTATTGCATTCGCACAAGTCGCGCCTACGTTACCGGCGCCGATAATACTTACTTTTGCCATAATATTTTAAGTTTAAACTTCGTTTTATTTAATTTTATCGGGATTTTTGCAAAATATATGATCCGATATCGTAGCTTTGCAAAAACCATACAAATGTAGATAAATTTATCGATATTATTAATAATATATAGCTTTCTAATCCCTTTAAAGATGATCGGATTTTACAATAAGGAAATCGGTTTCGGGCTGAAAAATAAACGGATGATAAAAAAATGGATAAAGACCGTAATAGAGCAATATCGGAAAAAATGCGGGAATATCAATGTCATATTTTGTTCGGATCCGTTTATCCTGCAAATGAACAGGCAGTTTCTCAATCATGATTATTATACGGATATCATAACGTTCGACTATTGCGAGGAAGATTTTGTCTCAGGCGATCTATATATAAGTATAGATACGGTATCGGCCAATGCCGAGGAATATGGAGAAGTTTTCGAGACGGAGCTGCACCGCGTAATGATTCACGGCATCCTTCATCTTCTGGCTTTGAACGACCATACGGAAGATCAGATCCGGGAAATGCGGAAAGCGGAGGACGAATCGTTGTCGCTTCTGGAAAGAATGATGTCTTTGGAGAAAAATAAGGAGCGGGAGAAATAAGCTATATAAAAGAATTGCATTCGAAAGAACGGAAATTGGATATGAATCATCATTATGAGATTATAGTCATAGGTGCGGGACATGCCGGATGTGAAGCGGCCGTAGCGGCCGCACGACTCGGAGCGAAAGTGTTGCTGGTGACCATGGATATGAATAAAATCGCTCAAATGTCTTGTAATCCCGCCATGGGAGGAATCGCTAAAGGCCAAATAGTAAGAGAGATAGATGCCTTAGGAGGCGGCTCGGGATTGGTAACGGATGCAAGCACCCTGCAATTCAGGATGCTCAACAGATCTAAAGGTCCTGCGGTATGGAGTCCCCGCGCCCAGTGCGATCGGATATATTTTTCATTGAACTGGAGGTATATCGTTGAAAATACGCCCGGTTTATATATCTGGCAGGATATTGTAAATGATATCATAATTAAAGACGGACAGGTGGAAGGCGTAACGACTGTTATGGGGGCGAAGATATACGCGCGGTCCGTTATCCTCACGGCCGGTACTTTTCTGAACGGCCGGCTTTTTATCGGCAAGGAATCTTCGTCAGGAGGAAGAATCGGGGAACTTTCTTCTTACGGGATTACTGAAAAATTGAAAATGAACGGATTGACCGTATCAAGGATGAAAACGGGTACCCCTCCCAGGATCGATGCCCGTTCCATCGATTTCTCGAGGCTGGAAAAACAGGCGGGCGATGAAGATCCCGACAGGTTTTCGTATCTGAATATTCCTTCGGCCATTCAGGGGAATATACGGCAGATGTGTTGCTATATGGTCCATACCAATGAGCGGGTACATGATATTTTAAGAGAAGGATTCTCGGAGTCGCCTTTATTCTCGGGAAAAATTACCGGAATCGGTCCCAGATATTGTCCGAGCATAGAAGATAAATTAAGGACTTTTGCCGGGAAAACATCCCATCAGCTTTTTCTGGAACCCGAAGGGTGGCATACTCATGAATACTATTTACAGGGGTTTTCCTCTTCTTTGCCGTTGCGGACCCAGATAGAAGCCTTGAAACAAATACCCGGACTGGAAAACGTGGAGATTTATCGCCCGGCCTACGCCGTGGAGTATGACTTCTTCGACCCTGTTCAGTTGAAACATACTTTGGAATCGAAAATTATCTCCGGATTATTTTTGGCCGGACAGGTGAACGGAACCACCGGATATGAGGAAGCGGCCGCGCAAGGTCTCATGGCCGGCATAAATGCCTTTTTGAAATTAAAAGACAGACCGCCTTTTATATTGAAAAGAGATCAGGCCTATATCGGGGTCCTGATAGATGATCTTATAACTAAAGGGGTGGATGAACCTTACAGGATGTTTACTTCCCGGGCGGAATATCGGATTTTATTAAGACAGGATAATGCGGATTTCCGGCTGACCCCTTTAAGCTATGACTTGGGACTTGCATCTTCTGTAAGATACGAGCTGATGGAGAGAAAATATAAGGCGGTTAAAGAGATTACCGATATCCTCGATAGCGAGTCGGTGGAGCCGGAAACTGTGAATCCGTTTTTGGAGTCGTGCGGAACGGCTCCCATACAGCAGAAAAAGAAATTATCTGAAATTCTGGCCCGGCCTCAGATAGAAATCCAGAGTTTGATCCGGAATGTTCCTCAAGGAACACGGATGGAGGATGCTATTATTGAAAATTCGGTTTCTGCCGTTTGCGGTGCGGAAAACCGGGGAGACGGCGGCAACTGCCTCTCCCGATGTGATACCATCGGGCCTTTGCCGTTCAGACCGGAGAAATTCCTCCCTTTTTCCACTGAAATCATATCCTCGGCAGACAGCGGCAATAACAGTATCCGGCTGACGCAGCAGAATAATAGCTGCCGTTTGGAAGATATCGAGAACGGGCAGGAGAAAAAAGATACTGTCGTAGTGCCGGAGCAGGAGGATGGCTCTCATATCAGAGACATGTGGAGGGATGAAATTCTGAGAAGTATTGAGATAGGGGTTAAATACAGAGGTTATATAGAAAGGGAACAGAGAATAGCGGATAAAATTTTAAAATTGGAAAACATTCCTATTCCGGATAATTTCGATTTTAACAAAGTCGGCTCTTTATCCATGGAATCGAGACAAAAATTATCGCTTCATCGCCCTGCGACAATTGCACAGGCTTCAAGAATTCCCGGTGTCTCTCCGGCCGATATTTCCGTACTCCTTGTTTATTTCGGCCGTTGAATCGGATCTGAGCGAGATAAAATGTTCCACGTGGAACATTTAATGATTTGTTGAAAATAAAATGTTGTATTTTAAACGGATATAGAATTTATCTATATTAAAATACCTCTAATTTGTAATTTCTCTGAAGAATAAATCCATAATGCCACAAACATTATATAAATGAATTGATTTATATAAATTTATACTATTTGAATTGAACTGAAAATACATTGACGATAAAGTTTTGGTTTAAGTAATGTGGAGCATGTATGTTTTCAGGAGATAATCCAAATAAATCGGTTAGAAAACAGATATTTATCTATAATATGAAAAACGGCGGGAATAAAGGATTGAAAGAGTCCCATCCGCGTATCCGGAAAACCGGGATTTGTCCGGCATGGGTTTATTCCATCGCAAAATTGAAGAAAGACTCTTTGAATATCCTCTCGGGTATATTGTTCAACGGTTTCAGCAGGGCATAATCTTCGATGGAATCGAAAGAGACATTGCGGTAATATGACGGAAAAATAAAAGTAAGGCTCTGCCATGAACGGGTAAAGCCGGCTGCATTACGGGCTATGTTTTCTTTGCAGGTTTCTATATCCTCGATATCGGATTCGGTGATAAGCATATTGGTGTCATCTTGGGGGTCGGCTTCGACAGCCATATATCTTCCCCGACCGATCCGATCCGAAGCTAAAATAGCGCCTCCCGACAATAAAACGGCCTGCCGGATGATATCTAACATACGTTCGTCCCATTCGAACAGGTTCGGAAAAGTTTTTCCCCGTAATCTGAAAAGTTCCTCTGCCGAGATTTCATCTGTCGGGACATTCGTATGATGCTCGGGGAATACGGTGGGGAAAGAGCAGGTTTTCATGCCCCTTTTGATGGCGACATGAAACCCTAATTCTCGGTAATAACCGAATAGCGGTCCGGTTGCGGGACGGGTAAGCACGAACCCTCCCCCGGTCTTTTCCGCGTAGTCTGTCGCATATTCGATTACGCTTTTTGCCAGCCCTTCTCCCCGGGCCGTTTTTTGGGTGCATACTCCATACAGGTAATAGCCCCCTATGCTTTCATTTTCATTTTTATACCGGACAGGTATGAGAAATGCGGAAGAAAGGATGCCGTCCGCACCCTCAAAGACAAAAAGTACCGCAAGCGGGTAGAGTTTCCCGAAAACGAGGTCGAGATAGGCAGAATCGGTAGTAAAACATTCTCTCCAAAGTTCTTTGACAGAGCGCAGATCTTCCTTGGCAGCTAATCTGATAATGCCATATCTCATATTGTTTATTTCCCCTTTTGCAGCAATTCTTCCAAGTCTTCTATAAATTCATCTATATCCTCTTTGCGGGTATTGAAGGAACACATCCATCTTACTTCTCCGGAATCCTCGTCCCAGACGTAAAAATAATGTTTCTTCTGAAGCTCCGCGGTGAGCCAGTCGGGAAGAATGGCGAATACCGCATTGCTTTCTACCGGTTTGGAAACGGTAATGTCCGGGATCCTTTTCAGACGGCTCTCCATATAGCGGGCCATTTCATTGGAATGTGCAGCCAGATCTAAATACAGATCGTTTTTCAGGTAAGCCTCGAACTGGGCGGCTATGAACCGGTTCTTGGAATAAAGCTGGGTGGTCTGTTTGCGGATATACGGAAGTTTTTTAGCCATTTGCCTGTCGAATACCACTACCGCTTCTCCCATCAGCAATCCGTTTTTGGTCCCTCCGAAAGAAAGTACATCCACCCCGCAATCCGTTATGAAACTTTTTATCGGTAGTTGCAGGGACGCCGCGGCATTGGCAATCCGGGAGCCATCTACATGCAGATAACATCCGTGGCTATGCATCAGATCCGCTAATTCCCGTATTTGGGAAGGGGTATAGACCGTACCCAATTCCGTAGGCTGGGAAATGGACAGGATCCGCGGCTGGGAATGGTGCTGGAATCCGAACCCGGTAAGCCCTTTCCTCACCTGTTCCGGCGATACTTTGCCGTTTGTATGTTCCAGCGGAATTATTTTGGCTCCCGACAGTTTTTCGGGAGCGCCGCATTCATCCACATTGATATGCGCGGTGGCGGGCGCCAGAATGGAATGGAAGCTCTCTAAGAAGCAGGAAAGGGCCACTACGTTGGCTCCCGTGCCGTTGAAAACGAACAGAGCCTTGCAATGGCCTCCGAGAAGCTTTTCTATTTGTTTTAAAACTTTGCCGGTATAAGGATCTTCGCCGTATGCGGGAGTAAAATCCTTGTTTGCCTTTACGAGGGCTTCCATAATAAGCGGATGCACTCCGGAATGATTGTCGCTGCCGAAACTGTGTTTCATAGAATTAGATTTTGATCATTTGTCGGGATAATGAAAGGATTCGCAAATCCGTTGTAAAAATAGCTTTTTTTAAGGAAGAATGAAAAAATACAAAAATGAGACCGACCTCAAAATCTCTTTTGGATCGGCCTCAATGGTCTATTCCGGAACGGGAATTCCTTATTTGCAGAATTCCTGATAGGCGGCTGCGTCCAGCAAATCGTCCAGCTGGGACGGATCGCTGATTTCCGCCTTAATCATCCATCCTTTTCCGTAAGGATCCGAATTAACGGTTTCCGGAGCGCTTTCCAGTTCGGTATTTACTTCTATTACTTTACCGGATACGGGCATCAGGGCATCGGCTACGGTCTTGACGGCTTCGATGGCTCCGAAAACTTCGCCTTGTTCCAGCTCTTCGCCTTCCGTCTGGATATCGACGAAAACGATATCGCCCAGCTCGCTTTGGGCAAAATCGGTAATACCTATGGTGGCGACATTGCCTTCCATTTTAACCCATTCGTGATCTTTGGAATACTTTAAGTTGCTCGGAATATTCATAGTTGTTTGTTATTTTAATAATTGGTTATAAATTGAATTCAACAAAATCGAATTGATTCTACAAATGTATCAATTATTTTTAATTTAAAGCCGCTTCAAACTGAATTTTATCAACTCTTCCAGCGAATAATTCGGATTTTCTTTCAGAACGGCATCCAATACCTTTTCCACAGCGGATTTGTTGAATCCCAATAGAACCAGCGCCGATAAAGCCTCCTGTTTGTTTCCCGATGGGGCTCCCTGCAAAAGAGTTTCCATATTCGCACCGCTGCCCTTGAGGATCTTGTCTTTTAATTCGATCATCACCCGTTGGGCCGTTTTCAGTCCGATTCCTTTGATACTCTTGATTTTATTTACATCTCCGCCGATGATTGCGTTACGGATTTCATCCGAGCTCATGGACGAGAGCATCATGCGTGCCGTATTGGGGCCGATTCCCGATACGTTTATCAGTTGTGTGAAAATGGTGCGCTCGTCTTTTTCATAAAAACCGTACCAAAGCTGGGCGTCTTCCCTCACATGATGATAAATAAATAACCTGACTTCGCTCAGATGCTGGAGTTGGGTGTAAGTCTGCAAAGAAATTTCGAGGCGGTAGCCTATTCCGTTGTTTTCCACTACGGCTTCGGTGGGATTCAACTCGGCCAGCTTTCCTGTGATATAATCGTACATAGATCCGGATTTATAATTTTCTGCGATATGAAGCTTTTTACAACATTCGCAGCAAATTTATGTTTTTTATGCGTCAATCGAAAACATTGTTCTTATTTTTGCATTATGAATGCGATAGAAAATATCAGGAAGCTGTTTCCCGCATTAGAACAGGAAATGAACGGGAAAAAGTTGGTATATCTGGATAACGCGGCCACTTCCCAGAAGCCGCTTCCGGTAATCGGGCTTATCGAAAGGATGAACTCCGGCATCAATGCCAATGTTCATCGGGCCATGTACAGATTGAGCGATGAAACCACCGCCCTGTACGAAGGCGCCCGGGAGGAAGTACGTAAATTCATCAATGCGCCGGAGAGGGAAAATGTGATCTTCACCTCGGGGACCACAGCCTCCATAAACCTTGTAGCAACCTGCTTTTGCGAAAGATATGTAAATGAGGGGGATGTGATCGTAATAACGGCGGATTCGCATCATTCCAACATCGTTCCCTGGCAGCTGGCCTGCGGGAGAAAAGGGGCGCACGTGCGGATATTGCCTCTGAAAGACAACGGGGAATGGGACATGGACCAGTTGCAGGATATGATCGACCGCCGCGTAAGGCTTGTCGCCGCCACTCAAATATCCAATGTCCTGGGGTTGATAAATCCTTTGGACGAACTTATCCTGACGGCGCACCGCCACGATATACCCGTATTGGTGGACGGGGCGCAGGGTGTGGTGCATATGCCGGTGGACGTACAGGAAATGGATTGCGATTTTTATGCCTTCTCCGGTCATAAGATATACGGCGCAACCGGTACGGGGATTTTGTACGGCAAAAAGAAATGGTTGGAGGAAATGCCGCCCTATATGGGAGGCGGCGATATGGTGGGGACCGTTACTTTCGAGCGTACCACCTATGCGCCTCTTCCTTTAAAATACGAGGCGGGTACGCCTGATTTCATAGGAGCTTCTTCCTTTAAACCTGCATTGGAATTTGTCGGGAATATTAGGGAAGGGGAGACGGGAAAGGAAGTCGCACGGTCCGAGAAGGAAATAACGGAATATATGCGCCGCGCCCTGCGGGAAATAGACGGCTGTATCCTTTACGGAGACGCCGAAAATAAAATCCCTCTGTTTTCTTTCAATGTGGAGGGCTGCCATGCCGGAGATATCGCGCAATTGCTGGATAAAATGGGAATCGCGGTGCGCAGCGGGATGATGTGCGCGGAGCCTGTAATGACCCGGTTCGGGACTACGAGCATGGTGCGGGCCTCTTTTGCCCCCTATAATACGCTCCAAGAGGCGCAATATTTGATAGATTGCCTGAAAAAAGCCGTGAAGATGCTCCGGTAAAGATAATTTAGAAAACCATTATAAACGATGAACGAAATACAGGAAAGGGAAAACCGTATCGTAGAAGAATTTTCCCTGTTTACGGACTGGTTGGACAAATACGAATATATTATCGACCTCGGAAAATCGGTACCCCCGTTGGATGAAAAGGGTAAAAGCGATGAAAACCTGATAAAGGGATGTCAATCGAGGGTATGGCTGGAGTGCGGGGAAAAAGATGGCAGACTGTATTTTAAGGCGGACAGCGATGCGATTATTACCAAAGGCATCATTTCTCTGCTGATCCGGGTATTCGACGGTCAGGAGCCGCAGGATATTCTGAATGCAGACCTGACTTTTCTGGAGAAGATCGGACTTAAGGAGAATCTGTCGCCGACCCGTGCCAACGGACTGGTTTCCATGATCAAACAAATAAAAATGTATGCGCTGGCGCATGCGGCCGGCGGAACCGGTAAAAAAGAGAATTAAAAGGAGGGAGTATGAATATAGAGAGAGATGTAGTGAGGGCCTTGCGCCAGGTGTATGATCCGGAAATTCCGGTAAATATATATGACCTGGGTTTGGTTTATGAAATCCGGGTAGATGAGGAGCATAAAGTGAATGTCAAAATGACCCTGACGGCCCCCAATTGTCCCATGGCCGATCAGTTGGTAGAAGAGGTTCACGAGGCGGTTAAAAATGTACCGGGCGTGACGGATGCCGCCATAGAGCTGGTATTCGAGCCGGTCTGGGACAAAAGCCGCATGAGTGAGGAGGCGATGCTGGAGTTGGGATTATTGTAAAGAATGTGCGAATCGGAATCAGTTGACGGAAATACATGATGCATACGGCATATCTGCTGCTGGGCAGCAACATGGGGGACCGGAAGGCTATGCTTGAGCGGGCATGCGCCCTGATAGAGGAACGGACGGTGTGCGAAGGGGAATTCTTGCGGAAATCCTCCGTATATGAAACGCAGCCCTGGGGATTCGAAAGCGGGGATCTGTTTTTGAATCAGGCGGTAATGTGCCGGACCCGGCTGGAGCCGCGGCAACTTTTGGAAACTTGTCTGGAGATAGAAAAAGAGTTGGGACGGGTAAGAGACGGTTCCGGTTTTAATCCCGACGGGAGGCGGATATATTCTTCCCGGGTGATAGACATAGATATATTGTTATATGATGCCCTCATACTGGATCTCCCGACAGAAAACGGGCATCCGGCCTTGCAGCTTCCCCATCCGCTTTTGGCGGAGAGACTGTTCGCGTTAGAGCCGCTGGCGGAACTGGCTCCCGGGTATGTACATCCGGTATTGGGCAAATCCGTCGGGACGCTGCGGGATGAATTAAAAAAGGAAAAAGCCTGAACGCTCAAGAAAATTGTTTATTTTAGCAGTTCAAAAACGATATGGATTATGACACAAGAAGACCTGTTTAAGAATCTGATCGCCCATACGAAAGAGTACGGGTTTATTTTCCCTTCCAGCGAGATTTACGATGGATTGGGCGCCGTTTATGATTACGGACAACTGGGATCGGAACTTAAAAATAATATTAAAAGATATTGGTGGGAGGCGATGGTGCGTCTGAACGAGAATATCGTGGGAATCGATTCCGCCATATTCATGCACCCGAAGATCTGGGAAGCCTCCGGACATGTGGGGGCATTCAACGATCCGCTGATAGACAATAAGGATTCGAAAAAAAGATACCGTGCCGATGTGCTTTTGGAGGATTATATCGCCAAATTGGAGGAAAAAATCCACAAGGAGGTGGAAAAAGGGAAGAAAAAATTCGGGGACGGATTCAACCGGGAACAGTTTCTGGCCACCAATCCCAATGTGTTGAGGAATGCCGCCAAGATACAGTCGGTGAAGGAACGGATGACCGCAGCCTTGAAGGCCAACGATCTGGCGGCCCTGAAACAGTTGATTCTCGACTGCGAGATTACCTGCCCGGTTTCCGGAAGCCGCAACTGGACCGACGTGCGGCAGTTCAACCTGATGTTCAGCACCCAACTGGGAAATATATCGGATGAGAGCGGTATTATTTATCTGCGGCCCGAGACGGCCCAGGGAATATTCGTGAATTTTCTCAATGTCCAGAAAACGGGCCGGATGAAAATTCCTTTCGGGATCGCGCAGATAGGGAAGGCTTTCAGAAATGAGATCGTGGCCCGCCAGTTTATTTTCCGGATGAGGGAATTCGAGCAGATGGAAATGCAGTTCTTCGTACGTCCCGGGGAGGAACTGGACTGGTTTAAAAAATGGAAAGAGATCCGCTTGAAATGGCATGAGGCCCTGGGGCTGGGGAAAGAGAAGTACCGGTATCACGACCATGAAAAGCTGGCCCATTATGCGAATGCCGCCACCGATATCGAATTCGAATTCCCGTTCGGCTTCAAAGAACTGGAAGGGATTCATTCCCGTACGGACTTCGACCTGAAGAGGCATCAGGAATATTCCGGCCGGAAAATCCAGTATTTCGATCCGGAAACAAACGAAAGCTATATCCCGTATGTAATTGAAACCTCCATCGGACTCGACCGGACCGTGCTGGCCGTACTGTCGGGAGCCTATCGGGAAGAAAAATTGGATAACGGCGAGGAAAGGACGGTGTTGAAAATCCATCCGGCCCTGGCTCCGGTCAAGTTGGCCGTGTTGCCGTTAGTGAAAAAGGACGGGCTGCCTCAGATGGCGCGCGAGATTCTGGAGACGCTGAAATATGATTTCAACTGCCAGTATGACGAGAAAGACAGTATCGGGAAACGTTACCGCCGTCAGGACGCTATCGGGACCCCTTTGTGCATTACCATAGACCATCAGAGTCTGGAGGACGGTTGCGTAACGTTGCGGGACCGGGACAGCATGCTTCAGGAACGCGTGCCTGTCGGCGAGCTGCCGCAGATGGTGGAAAGCCGGGTAAGTATGAAAAATTTGCTGAAACAGGTTAAATAAAAGACGAATTATCAATTAATCATACAATTATGCCGAACTTATCTGTAAGTTATATGGGACTTCCGTTAAAGTCCCCGTTTTTGGCCTCCAGCAGCGGATTTACGGCCAAAATGGAAAATCTGGCCGCACTGGAAAATGCGGGTGCGGGTGCAATCGTGCTGAAATCTCTTTTCGAGGAACAAATCAACGACCAGGCCCGGTTTTTAAGCGATCAAAGCGCCGAATATCCCGAGAATGCGGATTTCCTTCATTATTATCTGACGCAACATTCCGTTTCCAATTATCTGGAATTGATAAGAGAAGCTAAAAAAACGGTATCGGTGCCGGTTATAGCCAGCGTTAATTGCTTCAGTACCGGGAGTTGGCTCTCTTTTGCCGGAGATATGGAGAAGGCCGGGGCGGATGCATTGGAAATCAATATTTATTCTTTGCCTTTGACGTTGGAGAAGAACAGCGACAGCATAGAGAACGATTATTTCAAGGTCATTACCTCTCTTGCCAAATCTCTTCGTATCCCGATAGCGGTAAAGATCGGACATAATTTCACGAATCTGCCGCAGTTCGTCAGTACGCTGAAAAGTTGCGGGGCCCGGGGCGCCGTGCTGTTCAACCGGTTTTACCAGCCGGATATCGATCTGAAAGATATGTCGATCGTGGCCGCCGACCCTTTTTCTCATAAAGGGGAATATCTGAATGAATTGCGGTGGATCGCCCTTGTTTCCTCTATGGTAAGGGGGCTGGATCTGTCCGCATCCACGGGAGTCCACGCTCCGGAAGATGCCATAAAGCTGATTTTGGCGGGTGCCAGGACCGTACAGTTATGCAGCATCCTTTATACGGAAGGAGCGGGCGTTGTAAAGAGCTTTACGGACGGACTGGAAAACTTCATGACGGAAAAGGGGATGAAGAATGTCGGGGATCTGTGCGGATTGCTCAATTATTCCAATATCGCCCATCCCGATAAATTCGAACGGGTGCAGTTCATGAAAACATTCGGAGGAAAATCGTAAACAGACCGTCGATGCTTCCGGCGGACGTATCGTCATCGGACGTGCCGGAACACAGGCTCAAAACGCCTCCGGCATGGATACCGAATCTTACGGAAAAGATACAAAAAAAGCCCGCAGAACATCTCTGCAGGCTTTTTTGTCGGGGTACTCCGACTCGAACGGAGGACCCTCTGCTCCCAAAGCAGATGCGCTAGCCAACTGCGCCACACCCCGAAGTGTTTAAGAGAACGGCCTTGAAATCTTTTCAAGGCGGATGCAAAGGTATGATTATTTTTTTACTTGGCAAATTTTTTTTCACGCTTTCATCCCGATAGGTGTTGGAATGAGCGCAGATCCGGATTGAAACAAGGGAGGCGGTTTGAAGAAAGAAAAGGGCTGAATAACGATTGTTACACAGCCCTTTATCATTTTGCGGTGAAAGGGGGATTCGAACCCCCGGAACCCTTTACGAGTTCGGCAGTTTAGCAAACTGCTGGTTTAAGCCACTCACCCATCTCACCGGGTCATTCCCTCAGGCTATACTGACAAGCCTTTTCGGGAATGCAAATATAGATTAATTCTTTTTACCTTCAAAATTATTTTTATTTGGCGATACTCTCGCGCATTTCCGTATCGGCCTGGATGTTTTTAATTTTATAGTAATCCATGATGCCCAGATTGCCTTTCCGGAAGGCATCGGCTATGGCCAGCGGAATTTCCACTTCGGCCCCGATCACTTTCGCCCGGGCCTCCTGCGCCTTGGCTTTCATTTCCTGTTCGAGCGCTACCGCCATGGCCCGTTTCTCCTCGGCTCTGGCTTGGGCGATGTTCTTATCGGCATTGGCCTGGTCGATTTGCAGTACGGCCCCGATATTTTTCCCGATGTCTATATCCGCAATATCGATGGACAATATTTCGAATGCCGTACCGGCATCCAATCCTTTTTCCAGCACCACTTTGGAGATGGAATCCGGATTTTCCAATACTAATTTATGGTTTTCCGCCGAACCGATGCTCGATACGATTCCCTCCCCTACGCGGGCCAGAACGGTTTCTTCTCCTGCGCCTCCTACCAACTGGCGGATATTGGCCCTTACGGTCACGCGGGCTTTGGCAATCAGCTGGATGCCGTCTTTCGCTACGGCCGTTACCGGAGGAGTGTTGATAACTTTAGGATTGACGGACATCTGTACGGCCTGGAACACATCCCGTCCCGCCAGGTCGATGGCCGCCGCCATATTGAAATTCAGATCGATGTTGGCCTTGTCCGCTGAAATGAGGGCGTTTACCACGTTAGGTACGTTTCCC
Source organism: uncultured Bacteroidales bacterium (assembly GCA_947630665.1). GTDB lineage: Bacteria > Bacteroidota > Bacteroidia > Bacteroidales > UBA932 > Egerieousia. The sequence continues at coordinate 16,519 of CANRID010000004.1, forward strand.
TTGGCTAAATAATGCGCTTCCAGCTCGTTGGCGTCTAATTTCAACCCCGCTTTGGTACCGGTGATCATGGCCATGACGATCGTTCCCGGAGGAACTTTTCTCCAGCGCATCAGAATCAATTGCAAAAGAGAAATCCGTACGCCCGAAATCAAAGCCTGGAACCACAGGGTGATGGGGAAAAACCATAAGAAGATCAGCAATGCGATGATCGCTACTCCTATCCAGATCAGCATAGTCACAGAATTTTCCATATTTTAAGATTTTATCAGTTTTTATTTTTATTGATTCTTGAGGGTCCCGACAAAAATCCGGTTCTCGCGGATTTCCGTTACTTCCACTTCGCATCCCGGCCCGATAAGCGTATCCCGGGTAAATACCTCTACATTATGATCCCCTATGCGTGCCTGGCCGCCGGGAGCGAGCCGGGTAAGGGTGGTACCCCTCTGTCCGACAGAGATCCCTTTTTGTTGGGGAGCCTTATCTACTTTCGCGTCGATATTCGTCCGGAGTCCTATTTTTTTCCACGTTTTTGTCCGGAGAATCAATATCGTTCCTGCAACGATCAGTAAAATATTGACAGCCACCACTATCAGACCGGCCGTATGGCCGAAGGCCGAGAACGCAAAGCCGCATGAAGCGCACAGAAACAGGATTCCGAAAATACCGGCCAGTCCGAACCCCGGTATTATCAGAAACTCGGCCGCGATCAGCAACAGTCCGATAATGATTAAGGTAATGATAAGTCCCGCCATAATGTATGAATTTATGAATCGGCTATAAATTTATCGGTTCTCCACCTTTTCCACATCGATCGGCTTCCCGGAAACGGCGCGGATCAATTCGGACAGGCTACGGGCTTCTTCCTGTTTGCCGAAAGGTCCGATGACGAATTTTACGGCACCCGATTCTGTGGTCTTGGCGATGTCTTTTTCGGTATTGTCCCGGATTACCTTAAGCACCTCGTCCGGTAACCCGTCGGGATAACCGTCTATGACGATCTGATAGACGGCCGTCTCCGCCAGTTTTTTCTCCAATATCCGCGCATTTTTGACAGGAAGAGACTTTCCTTCATTGTACGCTGAAATAACGGCGGTGGTAAAACCGAGCTTTCTCACTTTATTCAGGTTGGAAAGGGCTTCTCCGTAAGTATGGAAAATGCCGGCGGCATAAGAATACCGGGTACCTGTTTTTCTCACGAACACCGGACTCAGTCCTTTCAGGGCTTTCAAAGAGGCCTCTTTCGATAAAACGAATAACTGGATCTGATAGGTGAGGGAAGAAGGGAAATCCTCTATGTCCGCTATTACCGCTTCGTCCAATATTTTAAAGGACGGATCCAGTACAGGTTCCGGCTTGTCCACCCGGATCTCCGGGGCGCGTCCTAAGCGGTTGTCGGCAAAAGCGAACGGAAGCGGTGCGCCCGTTTGTGCGGATGGAGTCTGCGGCGCGGCTTTTTCCTCTTCCTGGCTGAGGATGATGCCTTTAGAAAGGAAATCCATCTCTATCTGCTGCAAATTCCGGGAGGCGGAGTTGAGCTGGTCCTGCAATGCCAGCGTACGGGCTTCCTCCTCCCCGATTTTTTTCTCCAAGGCCGCCAGATCATCGGGGTTCGTTAAGGTATTGTATAGTTCCCGGTTGGCTTTCTGAAGATCCAGCGCTTTCGCTATGTCCTGACGGAGCTGTCTTACTAATGTAACGGCCTTATTGTATTCGCTGTATTCTTCCCCGCGGTTGTCCGCCCCGGTAGTATTGCCGGAAGCGGGCCGGGCTGTGTTGTCGTCGGGTTTGTTTGTTTTAAGCCGGGCGATCTGCCGGGCATAGTCTTCGGTCACGGATTTTTTAACCGGCATATTCTCGAATTCCAGGACATATACCGTTACCGAATCGGGAGAAACATCCCGGCCGGAGGCGAAAAGCGTATACAGTCCGTCGGGCGTATTGTAATAGAAGAAATCGTCTGCAGGCGATGAGTAGGGGAATCCGAGGTTCTGGGGAACGCCCCAGTCGTTCAGATCTTCGTCCCATTGGCTGGCATACAGATCGTATCCGCCCACTCCGTAATGTCCGTCGGAGGAAAAGTAGAGGGTTTTGCTGTCGGGACTCAGATAAGGGTAAATTTCATTTCCCGCAGAGGTGATGTTCTCGTTGAGCAGCTGCGGTGCGCTCCAGGTACTGTCCTGAAAACGGGACATATAGAGGTTCCAGGAGCCTCTGTCATCGGGAGCGCTGTATATGAGCTTCTCACTTTCGGGAAGAAAATAGATGACGGCTTTTTCATTTTCCGGCATTTGCGGAGCCAATCCCCGGGGCATTTCAACCCAGGACCCGTCGGGAAACCCGGGATAGTGCAGAAAGAAAGTGTTCTTCCCGAAACTTTTTTTCTCTATAACCCGGGGCTCGGACGCGAATTCGAGCAGATTCTTGCCGTTTTCTGAAAATATGATTTTATTTTCGAGATTAATCCGGGCCAAAGAGTCGGTCGTATTCTCCAGCAATTGCCTGTAAATTAGGAGCGCTTCATTGAATCTGTATGTTTTATGAAGCATGTCCGCGTTCTTTTCCAATCCGTTTTTGTCCTGGGCCGGAAGGGAGAAAGAATATAAACTTACTAACAATATGATAAATAAAGAAGTAATCTTTTTCATGAAATAACCCAAAAATATGATAACAAAGGTAGGAAATACTTTATATTTTAGGAAAAAATAGTACATTTGTAGCTTAATTTTTCAGAGTTCCGCTCTGATTTAACCGAAATATTAAATTTAAAACTATATAACTTATGCAAAGTAAAGGAGCCATCAGGTTTGTGGCAATTCTAATCGGACTGGCATGTATCTACCAGTTATCTTTTACATGGGCTACCAGACATCAGGAAAAAAAGGCAGCGGAATATGCGGCGCAGGCGGTCGCTTTGGAAAAACAGAGTCCTGCCTTTGCTAGTATTTCGGAGTTGGACAAAGCCTATTTTCTGGACTCATTGGAGAAGGAAAAGAACAGGTACTATATCGATTCCATTTCTTCGGAGAAAGTATTTATAGGGTTCACTTATAAGGAGGTGAAGGAAAAGGAGATCAATCTGGGCCTGGACCTGAAAGGGGGTATGAACGTTATGCTTCAGGTACAGTTGAGGGATCTGGTAAAGGCTTTGGCGGATAATAACCAGTCTCCCGAATTCAATCAGGCGCTGGCTTTGGCTCAGCAGCGGGAAGTGAATTCGAGGGAGGATTTCATTACCCTCTTCCAGCGCGCCTGGGATGAAGTGGCTCCGGGAGGACGGCTTTCGTCTATTTTCGGAACTTACGAAATGCGGGACAGGATCAAGCCGGAAACCTCCAACGATGAAGTGATAAGCATTATCCGCAGCGATGCCGAAAGCGCTATCGCCAATTCGTTCAATGTGCTGAGAAACCGTATCGACCGTTTCGGAGTAACGCAGCCCAATATCCAGAAATTAGGCAATTCCGGCCGTATTCTGGTGGAACTGCCGGGCGTAAAGGAACCGGAGCGCGTGCGGAAACTCTTACAGGGGACCGCTTCGCTGGAATTCTGGCCTACATACGAAAATACGGAAATCGCCCAGTTCCTGACGGAAGCAAATACGGTGCTCAGGGATATTCTGAACGCGGAAGCGCATGCGGAAGAGGCCGCCGATTCCTTGGGAGAAAAACAGGAAGGGAACACTATGGCGGAACTTCTTTCTACGGACAGCCTCTCTGCGGATGCGGCAGCCTGGGCTAAGGAAAATCCTCTGTTTTTCGTGTTGAATCCTAACGTTTATAACGGGCAATGGGCTCCCGGTCCGAATATCGGAAGGGCACATTACCGCGATACCGCCAAGATCAATGCATTTATGAATATGCCGCAGATCAAGGCGTTGTTCCCTGCTGAATTTATCCCGATGTGGACAGTCAAACCGGATGCCGGTGATAAGGCGGGAGTGATTTACGATCTGATAGCCATTAAATCCACTTCCCGCGATGGTAAGGCTCCGTTGGACGGAGGGGTCATAACCGATGCCGTCATCGCTTACGGCAATACGGGCGGAACTCCGATGGTGGATATGGTAATGAATGCGGAAGGCGCCCGTATTTGGGCTCGTATGACGGCTGACAATATCGGCAAAAGCATAGCGGTGGTTCTGGACGGTATGGTATATTCCTATCCGACCGTACAAAGCGAGATTTCCGGAGGGCGCTCTCAGATTACCGGCAATTTTACCATTACCGAGGCGGAAGACCTTGCCAACGTGTTGAAATCCGGTAAACTTCCGGCTCCGGCCACTATCGTGCAGGAGCAGGTCGTAGGACCGAGCTTGGGTAGCGAGTCCATCAATGCCGGCCTGATCTCGTTCATTATCGCTTTCGCTTTAGTTATGCTATATATGTTCATCTTCTATAACCGGGCCGGTTTGGTTGCGGATATCGCTTTGCTGTGCAATGTGCTGTTCCTGTTGGGAGCATTAGTATCTTTCGGCGCCGTACTGACCTTGCCGGGTATTGCCGGATTGGTGCTGACTTTGGGTATGGCGGTGGATGCCAACGTGATTATCAACGAGCGTATCAAAGAGGAACTCCGGGCCGGAAAATCATTGCGGCTGGCTGTCAAGGACGGTTATAATAATGCCTATTCCGCTATCATAGACGGTAACCTTACTACCATTATAACCGGTATAGTATTGTTCCTGTTCGGTTCGGGTCCGGTACAAGGCTTCGCCACCACATTGGTGCTGGGTATTATCACTTCCATGCTGACTTCTATCTTCATAACCCGTCTGATATTCGAAGGAAGACTGAGCCGGAACAAATCCATCTCTTTCGACAGGAAATTCTCCAGGAATTTCATGCAGAACACTCATCTGGATTTTATAGGTTGGCGCAAATACGCTTATATAATTTCTTCCGCTCTCGTTGTGATCTGCTTGGGATTCATGTTTGTGAAAGGATTCTCATACGGCGTCGATTTTACGGGAGGTAGGACCTATGTCGTACGTTTCGATAAAGAAGTGACCGCCGGGGAAATCCGTAACGCCGCCAACCAGGAATTCGGCGAAACGGTAGAGGTAAAACAATTCGGAGGCGAAAGCCAGATGAAAGTCACCACCAAATATAAAATCGAAGATAATTCTACGGAAGTAGATCATGAAGTGGAGGCCAAGTTATATGACGCATTGAAGGGATTCTTCAATACGCCGATTACGATCGAGGAATTTACCTCGACCACCGATAACCCTAACGGGATTATCAGTTCCGATAAAGTGGGCCCTACTATTGCGAACGATATCAAGAGGGATGCCGTTATCGCTATCATAATCGCTCTGCTGGCTATCTTCCTGTATATCGCAGTACGGTTCAGAAGCTGGACCTGGGGTGCAGGCGGCGTTATCGGATTGGTGCATGATGCTATCCTTGTTATCGGCTTCTTCTCCATATTTACCGGATTGCTGCCGTTTAGCCTGGATGTGGATCAGACATTTATAGCGGCTGTGCTTACGATTATCGGTTATTCCATCAATAACAGTGTGGTAATTCTGGACCGTATCAGGGAGTTCAGGACTTTATATCCGAAACGCGATCTGGTAGAAAACGTGAACGGCGCCTTGAACAGTACTTTGGCGCGTACCATGAACAGTTCCGGAACCACATTGGTGGTTATGATCGCCATCGCTTTGTTCGGAGGCGAGGTTATCCGCGGTTTCGCAGTGGCCCTGATCGTAGGTATTATTTCCGGTACCTATTCTTCCGAGCTGATTGCCGCTCCGTTGATGTACGATTTGAATAAGTGGAAAGAGAACAGGAAAAAGGCTTCCGGAAAATAGAATAGGAAATCTGTTTTGAAAAGATAAAGCAAAAACCGCCGGAGAAATCGACTCCGACGGTTTTTTTATTCTGTGCGCTTCCCGGAAGATTTACGGGTTCTTCCGTTGTTCTTTTTCTTTCCGGCTCCTTTCTTTCTATCATACTCCGAATCCCAGACTAAAGAGTAGTCCAGTAATTTTTGTTCGAGATTGGCTTTTGTCACCTTTATCTTTACTTTATCTCCCAGAGTGAATTTCTGTCCGGTCGATTTCCCCGTTACGCAATAATTTTTCTCATCGAAAGTAAAGTAATCCTCTTTTATCTCTCGGAGCATTACCATTCCCTCCACTTTGGTCGGCTCGATCTCTACGTATAGTCCCCATTCCGTCACGCCCGAAATAGTGCCGTCATAGATATTCCCGATTTTATCCTCCATGAACTCCACTAACTTGTATTTGATGCTGCTCCTTTCCGCATCGGTGGCTAATTGTTCCCGGTCGGAGGAATGTTTGCACAGGTCTTCGTATTTTTTCTTGTCGACCGATTTGCCTTTGTTCAAATAATGGGCAAGCAGGCGGTGAACCATCATATCGGGATACCGCCGGATAGGGGAAGTGAAATGCGTGTAATAATCGAATCCCAATCCGTAATGGCCCACATTATCGGTGGAATATTTTGCCCGGGCCATGGATCTGAGCGCCAAGATTTCTATCGCCCCGTTTTCCGGTTTCCCTTTTGTCTTTTCCAACAGGGCGTTCAGCTCGATCGCCACCTCTTTTGCATTCTGGGTGGGACCCATCGTATAGCCGAAATGCCGTATGAAGTCCCGCAGGTTCTGTATTTTGTCGATATCCGGCTCGTCATGGATACGATATACGAAAGTGGGTTCCTTAATACGCATTTTTTTCGTTACATAGGTCGCCACTTCCTTGTTCGCCAATAACATGAACTCCTCGATCAGCCAGTTGGCTTCCGCGGATATTTTCTGTTTTACATCTATGGGCTTGCCGTTCTCGTCTATGATCACCTTCATTTCCGGCCGTTCAAAACTGATGGCTCCGGCAGCGAATCTTTTCTTTCTCAAAATATCCGCTAACCGGTGCAGAGACAGGATGGCCTCGGACATCTCCTGGTCGGTGCGTGTCCCTTTGGCGCGGGTTTTTTTCCGGGACTTTTTCTCAGGAATCGTCTTTTCATTCTCTTCCGCGGGTTTCGGGTCGGCCGGATTTGCGGCCCCTGCACCGGCTTCGATGATTTCCTGGGCCTGTTCGTAAGAGTAGCGGCGGTCCGAGCGGATGATGGTGCGTCCGAACCATTCACCGATGAGTTTCGCCTTGTCATTTAACTCAAATACGGCTGAAAAACAAAGTTTGTCTTCCTCCGGCCGCAGAGAGCAAAGATTATTGGAAAGAACCTCGGGAAGCATGGGCACCGTCCGATCGACCAGATATACCGAAGTGCCTCTTTCGATAGCTTCATCGTCTATAATGGAGCCGGGGGTTACATAATGGGTTACATCCGCTATATGTACGCCTACCTCCCAGTTGCCGTTTTCCAATTTTCTCAGAGACAAGGCATCATCGAAATCCTTGGCATCCGCCGGGTCTATGGTAAAAGTGAGAATGTCGCGGAAATCCCTTCGGGCGGCGATCTCTTTCTGGTCGATCCCGACGGGGATCCGGGCCGCGGCTTTTTCTACCTGATCGCTGAATCGGTACGGCAGTCCGAACTCGGCCAAAATGGCATGCATTTCGGTATTATTCTCGCCCGGAGTCCCTAATACATCCACGATTTTTCCTTTCGGATAGTCGTCCCCTTTGGGCCATTCCTCTACCAGACAGGCTACTTTCATCCCTTGCTGAGACTGGTTGACCTGATCTATCGGGACGCTGATATCATACGGCATAGACCGGTTCTCCACTATGACCCAGGCCTGGTTGCCGGTAATCTGCAATATCCCGATAAATGGTTTGCGGGATCTTTCCAAAATCTCTATCACTTCCCCTTCCGTCCTGTGGCCGGAGCTCTTTTTCCGGATGACGGCTACTTTCACCGTATCGTTATTCAAGGCGCCTCTGAGTTTTTTTGCAGAAACAAATATATCTTCCTCTCTGTCGGGAATCCGGATGAATCCGTAACCTTCCCGGGACATGCTTACGGTACCTGTCAGTTCTTCAAATACCTTTCTCCCCGAATGTTTCACGGAATGTTTTTTCGGGGACTTATTTCCACCCCTGCGATTGTTTCTATTATTGCTCATAATGATTACCTTTGCAACATTTTAATGAGGCAACAAATTTAAGAAATAATTATGGATAAAAAGGTACTTTTGATGATCCTCGACGGATGGGGGATCGGGAAACATGACAAATCGAATGCGATTTATACGGCCGGCCAGCCGAATATAGATGCGTTGGAAGCTGAATATCCTCATTCCCGGCTTTCGGCCTGCGGAGAGGATGTGGGACTTCCGGAAGGGCAGATGGGCAATTCCGAGGTGGGCCATTTGAATATAGGAGCCGGCCGCATCGTATATCAGGACTTAGTGAAAATCAACCGGGCCTGCGCTTCCCGTACGCTGGGGGAGAATCCTCAGATAAAGGAGGTGTACGATTATGTGAAAGAAAGCGGAAGAGCGTTGCATTTCATGGGATTAGTCTCCGACGGAGGGGTACATAGCTCCATAGAACATCTGTTCGCTTTTTTAGACCTGGCCGAATCTTACGGTCTTGAAAAAGTATATGTCCACTGTTTCATGGACGGCCGGGATACCGACCCGCGTAGCGGAAAAGGGTTTATAGAGGCTTTAGAAAATCACATGGCCCGCAGTACCGGAAAAATCGCTTCCGTAATAGGCCGTTATTACGCCATGGACCGGGATAAAAGATGGGAGCGGATTAAAGAGGCGTACGATCTGTTGGTGAACGGGAAAGGCGCGAAATTCGCCGATGCCGCATCCGGAGTGCAGGCCTCTTACGACCAGGGCGTAACGGATGAATTCATAAAACCCATATCCGTTACGGGTCCCGACGGGGACGGCCGGCAAATCGCCGTAATTTCTCCGCAGGATGCCGTCGTGTTCTTTAATTTCCGAAACGACCGGGCCCGCGAAATAACCAATGTGCTGACGCAGGAAGACCGGCCGGAAATGGGAATGAAGACCCTGCCTCTGTATTTTTGCTGTCTTACCCCTTATGACGATAAGTTTAAGGGAGTCAAAATCCTGTTCGACAAGGAGAATGTCCGACAGACGCTGGGCGAAGTGGTTGCCGGAGCGGGGAAAAGGCAGTTGAGAATTGCGGAAACGGAAAAATACGCGCATGTGACATTCTTCTTTTCCGGAGGCCGGGAAGCGGTCTTTGAAAATGAAGACCGGGTGCTGATCAATTCCCCCAAAGTGGCTACTTACGATCTGAAACCCGAAATGAGCGCGCCCGAAGTGGCTAAATCCCTGATAGACATATTGAATACCCAGAAGGAAGATTTAGTGGTGCTGAATTTTGCCAATGGCGACATGGTGGGACATACGGGTGTATATGAAGCGATTCAAAAAGCGGTAAGAACTGTCGATGGTTTGGTAAAAGAGGTGGTGGAAGCCGCCCGCCGGAACGGTTATACGGTACTGATTACAGCCGATCACGGAAATGCGGATCATGCCGTGAATCCCGACGGTTCTCCCAATACGGCTCATTCCCTGAATCCGGTGCCGTTCATCGTGGTTGACGATGATGTCCGCTCCGTGCGGAACGGTATTCTGGCGGATATCGCTCCCACTATTCTGAAATTGATGGGTATCCCGCAGCCGGAGGTTATGACCGGCAAGCCGTTGATATAGGAGCGGTATCTTTTTTTGAGTATCTTTGAAGATCGTAATTAAAAATATCGCTCATGTCCTCTTTTGTTCATCTGCATGTACATACCTATTATTCGATTTTGGACGGCGCCTCCAGCATTGAAAGTCATTTCGAAAAAGCGCAGGAAGACGGGCAGCCGGCCTTGGCCATTACGGATCACGGGAATATGTTCGGGGTAAAGGAATTTTTGAAGGTCGCCAAAAATTTCCCTTCCATCAAACCGATCATCGGATGCGAAGTATATGTTTCCCGGGAAGGACGTTTTAATAAAAGGGGAAAAGAAGATCAGGGCGCATACCATCTGATTCTGCTGGCCAAAAATCTGAAAGGGTATTACAATTTAGTGAAATTGGTTTCCTTAGGATGGACGGAAGGATTTTATTACAGACCTAAGATCGATCGGGAACTGCTGGAAAAATACCATGAAGGCCTCATTTGCTCCTCCGCGTGTTTAGGCGGAGAAATACCGCAGGATATCCGCAACGGCAACCTGAAGGGAGCGGAAGAAACGGCCTTATGGTACAAAAACCTTTTCGGGGAAGATTATTATCTGGAAGTGATGCTGCATAAGGCGGAAGTGCCGGGAGCGAATGAAGAAGCGTATCCGCAGCAGAAGATGGTGAACGAGCATCTTTTTGAAATGTCCGGAAGATTGGGAATCAAATGTATCGCCACCAACGACGTGCATTTTACCCGGAAAGAGGACGGTCCGGCCCATGACAGGCTCATCTGCCTGACCACCAACGCTATGTATGACGATGAAAAGCGGCTCCGCTACACCCAGCAGGAATACCTGAAAACGGAAGAGGAGATGCGGGCCCTGTTCCCGGAGCATCCCGAAGTCCTTGCCAATACCTTGGAGGTCGCGGAAAAGGTGGAAGCCTACAGTATAGATTCCAAACCTATCATGCCTCATTTTCCCATTCCGGAAGAATTCGGGGATTCCGATTCGTATCTGAGGCATCTGACCTATCGGGGAGCCGAAAAATTATATAAGGAGATTACTCCGCAGATACGGGAGAGGATCGATTTCGAGTTGGAAACCATCAAACGGATGGGCTTTCCCGATTACTTTCTTATCGTGCAGGATTTTATACAGGCGGCTAAGAAACTGGGCGTCTCGGTGGGGCCTGGCCGTGGTTCTGCCGCGGGTTCCGTGGTTGCATACTGTCTGGGAATTACCCACATGGATCCGATCAAGTATGATTTGCTGTTCGAGCGTTTCCTCAATCCCGACCGTATTTCCATGCCGGACATAGATATAGACTTCGATGACGACGGCCGCGGCAAAGTGCTTAAATATGTAGAAGAAAAATACGGGAAAGATCATGTGTCGCATGTCATTACCTTCGGTACGATGGCTGCCAAGAGCGCTATCAAGGATATAGCCCGGATTCAAAACGTGCCGCTGGCCGAGTCGGACCGTCTTACCAAGTTGATTCCCGACAAATTCCCTTCCGAAATAAAAAAAGTCAAAGATAAAGACGGGCAGGAGACGGAAAAGGAAGTAAAGGTCAAAGTCAATATACCCAATTGTCTCAGACTGATCCCCGAGATGAAGGAGGCGTATGAAAATTCCGCTATTCCCGGGGTGAAGGAAACCATCGAATATGCCCGCAAGTTAGAGGGAACCGTAAGGAATACGGGCGTCCATGCCTGCGCCATTATTATCGGCCGGGACAATCTTATTGAACATATTCCCATCAGTATCGCCAAAGATAAGGAAACGGGTGAGGATATGTGGGTCTCCCAGTACGAGGGTTCTTTCATAGAAGAGGTGGGAATGTTGAAAATGGATTTCTTGGGCTTGAAAACCTTATCCATCATTAAGGAGGCTTTATCCAATATTAAGAAGCATCGGGGTATCGATTTAGATATAGATAATATCCCGTTGGACGATAAGGCTACCTACGATTTATACAGCCGCGGGGATACGGTGGGAACATTCCAGTTCGAGTCCGACGGAATGAGAAAATGGCTCCGGGAGCTTAAGCCGAACCGGCTCGAAGACCTGATCGCCATGAACGCCTTGTACCGTCCCGGCCCTATGGATTATATTCCGGACTTCGTAGCCCGTAAGCGGGGGGAGAAAAAAATCGAATACGATCTGCCCGGCATGGAGGAAATTCTATCCAATACGTATGGAATCACCGTTTATCAGGAACAGGTGATGCTGCTTTCCCAGAAACTGGCCGGCTTTACGAAAGGACAGGCGGACGGGCTTCGCAAGGCCATGGGAAAGAAGATCAGCGAAAAAATGCAGGAGATGAAAACGGCGTTTATGGAAGGCGGGCAGAAAAACGGCCATCCGGCGGAGATATTGGAAAAAATATGGAAAGACTGGCTCTCTTTCGCCGAATACGCCTTTAATAAATCCCATTCTACCTGTTATGCATGGGTGGGGTATCAGACCGCCTATCTGAAAGCCAATTATCCGGCTGAATTCATGGCGGCCAACTTAAGCAGGAACCTCAACAATATCGATGAAATTACCAAATTCATGGATGAATGCAAAAGGATGGGAATAGCCGTCTTGGGACCGGACGTAAATGAAAGCGGACGGACATTCAGCGTGAATAAGGACGGGAATATCCGTTTCGGCATGGCCGGGATCAAGGGCGTGGGAAGCGCGGCTGTGGATAGCATCGTGGAATGCCGGGGGGACAAACCGTTCGAGAATATTTTCGATTTTATCGAGCGGGTTTCCCGGAAAGGGAATATCAATCGGAAAACCATTGAATCTTTAGCATATTCGGGAGCTTTCGACTCATTCGGGAATATCCGCAGGGACCAGTTCTTTGCCCTTAACTCCAAAGATGAAGTCTTCATCGATGCGCTGTGCCGGTACGGCATCCGTTTGCAAACCGATGCCCTGAATTCCGGAAATTCGCTTTTCGGGGATTCGGATGAGGGATTTAAGCCTACGCCCCCCGATATTCCCGTTCCGGGCGAATATAATAAACTGGAATTCCTGAAAAAGGAAAAAGATCTGGTAGGAATGTATTTGTCGGCCCATCCGTTGGATATGTATGAATTCGAAATGAAACATTTCGTCCATTGTACATTGTCCGAGGCGCAGGAAATGGTAAAACAGGCTTCCGTCGATGCTTCGCTCCGTAAAAAGGAGATATATGTGGCGGGACTCGTCACTTCCGTGAGCAAGCGGATCTCCCAGAAAAGCGGAAAACCCTGGGCGGATTTCAGTATAGAAGACTACGGGGGCAGCATAAACTTCAGATTGTTCGGAAAGGATTACGAGAATTTCATGCCGTTTCTGGAAGACGGGAACGCCTTGTTTCTGAAATGCGCCATCCTCCCCCGGTTCGGTTCCGGAAAACCGAACGAAGACGGTTCCGGAAATTCCGATGAAAAGGCGTCTGTGGAATGCGATCTGAAAATCCGCAAAGCGACCCTGCTGGCCAATACGAAAGAGGATTTTATAAAGGAATTCGTCATAAATCTGCCGGTGCATAAGCTGGATAAGGATTTCCGGAAAAAATTCATCAAGCAGCTGAAAGCTAATAAAGGCAAGAAAAGATTGGTTATCAAAGCGCTCGATTACGAGAATCAGGTGGCGGTGGATTTTGTCTCCCTCAAACTCAAGGTGGATGTCAACAATGAACTGATCGATTTTTTGCGCGATAACAACCTGGAACACTCTGTGGTTACCGAAATCTCCCTGTAATTGTCCGCATCTGCAAATCAGGCGTTTCTACCATCCTGGAGCCTTGAGTTCCAACCCGGCTCCTTCCGGAGTAACGAGGACGGCGCCGTCCTCCGGTCCGGTAAGATGGCCGATTATGTCCATATCGGGGAATTCTTTATGGAACCGCTCGTGTTTGTCTAATGGAATTACGAATAGGAATTTATAATCGTCTCCTCCGTTCAGGGCGGCGGTGATGGCATCTATATTCAGTTCTTCCGCCATCTCGAAGGTTTGCGATGCTATGGGAATCTTGTCTAAATAAATGCGTGCCCCCAAACCGGTATCTTGGCATAATTGCTTTACCGTGTATGCCAGCCCCCGGGTAATGAAATAGCCGGCGGCCGGGTAGAGGCCGTCCTCTTTGAACCGGTCCAGCATCTTCGGATTGATTTCCGGGCTCAGCAGCTGGGAGAGCAGATATTTGTATTTGCTCAAATCCGGCTGTATATACTGATCGGCTTCCGCAGCCGGTATCTTGCTGAATGCCGCTTTTTCCCTTTCCAGTACATGCAGCCCCATATAGGCGGCTCCTACGTTCCCGGTAATGCACAGCAGGCTGTGCCGGTCGGGTTTGGGAAGATTCTTCATTACCTCCGACGCCTGTTCTCCGGATGCGGAGACGGCGATGCTCAGTCCGGTCATGGAAGATGTCAGATCCAGCCCCAATTGCTCTATGCCATGTTCTTTGGCCGCCGCCAATACACCCTCCCATAGTTGCCGGATGTCTTCGAAATAAAACCGTGCGGACAACCCTACGTTATAATAAAGGATTTTGGGATAATAATTATTGGCATAAATGCTTCCCAAGGCCAAAAGGGCCGATTTATATCCTAAATGCTTCAGCGGATGATATACCAGATCGAAATCGATGCCTTCCAGCAACAGCTTCGATACCGTTACCGCCTGCGTATCCCGGGATTCGTTAAACTTTATAGCTTCTTTATTTGTATATCCACTGCCTTCGAAAAGCCGATTCTGGGCGTTGATTTTTCCCAGATCGCTTATAGGCGTCTTTTTGTTCCCGGTCTCTTCTTTTGCCATGATTTCTTTTTTTACAAAAATATTTAAAATGAATTAACTTTGCGCTGCAATGAGTAAAAATAATGATATAATACAGGATATAACCGGGTCGGAATACCGGCACGGTTTCGAATCCGACATCCGTCAGGAGTTCATACCAAAAGGCCTGAACGAGGATATCATCCGTCTGATCTCCGGAAAGAAAGGGGAACCCCAATGGCTTCTGGAATTCAGGCTAAAGGCCTATGAACGCTGGAAAACCATGAAAATGCCGGCCTGGGCTCATCTGGATATTCCGCCTGTCGATTTTCAGGACATTATTTATTATGCGGCTCCCGAACCCCGCAAACAATCCTCCGGAATCGATCCGGAACTGGAAGAAACCTTTAATAAATTAGGCATTCCGCTTCATGAAAGAAATGTGCTGGCGGGGGTGGCGGTAGATGCCGTTTTCGATTCCGTATCGGTAAAAACCACTTTCCGCGAAACGTTGGCCGAGAAGGGAGTGATTTTCTGCTCTTTTTCCGAGGCGGTAAGGGATTATCCGGATTTAGTGAAAAAATATCTTGCTTCCGTGGTCCCGATAGGGGACAATTATTTCTCGGCATTGAATTCCGCCGTGTTCAGCGACGGATCATTTTGCTATATTCCCAAGAATATCCGCTGCCCGATGGAACTTTCCAGCTATTTCCGCATCAATGCGCGGGGGACGGGCCAGTTCGAAAGGACGCTGATCGTGGCGGACGAGGGATCTTATGTCAGTTATCTGGAAGGGTGTACGGCTCCCCGTCGGGATGAAAACCAATTGCATGCGGCGGTAGTGGAAATTGTGGTGATGCAGGATGCCGAAGTAAAATACTCTACGGTGCAGAACTGGTATCCGGGAGATAAGGACGGAAAGGGGGGAATATACAATTTCGTTACCAAGCGCGGGTTGTGCAAGGGAGCCAACAGCAAATTATTCTGGGCGCAGGTGGAAACAGGCTCCGCTATCACGTGGAAATATCCGAGTACTATTTTAAAGGGGGACAATTCCATATCCGAGTTTTATTCGGTGGCGGTAACCAACCATCATCAGCAGGCGGACACAGGCACTAAAATGATTCATCTGGGGAAAAATACCCGGAGCCGGATCGTGAGCAAAGGGATTTCTGCAGGACGCAGCCAGAACAGCTACCGGGGATTGGTCAGAGTGGCCCCGAATGCCGAAAATGCGCGGAATTACTCCCAATGCGACAGTCTGCTGCTGGGCGATAAATGCGGGGCGCATACATTTCCCTATATCGAAAGCGATAACCAGACAGCGGTCATAGAGCATGAGGCGACTACCTCCAGGATAGGAGAGGACCAGCTTTTTTATTGCAGGCAGCGGGGCATAAACGAGGAGGATGCGGTCGGGCTGATTGTCAACGGATATGCGAAAGAGGTACTCAACCAGCTCCCGATGGAGTTTGCGGTAGAGGCGCAGAAACTGCTCCAGATTTCTTTGGGAGGCAGCATAGGATAGAAAAATATTGAAATCATCATAAAAAACTAATACATGTTTGGAGTTGACAATGCGATATTCAGCATTGCGGGACAAGGAGTCAGCCTTATAGAATTGCTGTCGGTAATCTGCGGCCTGCTATGCGTTTTCTTGGCGGTAAAAGGGAAAGTGGCTAATTTCTGGGTAGGTTATTTATACAATATCCTGCTGTTTTTCATGTTTTTGCAAAAACACTTGTATTCCAGTATGTTGATACAGCCTGTGTCTTTGGGGATAAATTTCTTCGGACATTACCGCTGGACCCATCCCAAGCAATTTGAAAAAGATAAAAAGAACCGGCTTAAAATTACCCTGCTCTCCTGGAAACAGCGGTTGGCGATCGGAGGTATCATCGCCCTGTTTACGATAGGTTGGGGGTTCGTATTGAGCCGATTGCATGTGATATGGGCGGATGTCTTCCCGATGGCCACACAACCGTATTTAGACGCATTCGTCACTTCATTCATATTGCTGGCCCAATACCTCTCCGCCCAGAAAAAACTGGATTGCTGGGGCGCCTGGACGGTAGTGAACGTTATGAATATGGTGTTGTATCTAAAAGCGGGCCTGGTATTCATGCCTTTGGTATGTATAGGATACCTGATTCTGGCGTTCCTCGGTTTTACCATGTGGTTCAGGCAATGGAAGAGGGAATGCGCCGGCGCTCCGGAATTGCAATAATATGTAAAGGAAGATCAGATAAATGGAAAATATGTTAGAAATAAAAGATTTGCACGCCTGTATCAACGGGAAAGAAATATTGAAAGGGATAAACCTCACGGTCGGAGCCGGAGAAGTACATGCTATCATGGGACCCAACGGATCGGGAAAAAGCACGCTGGCGACCGTGTTGGCGGGGAAAGAAAATTACGAAGTTACACGGGGAGAGGTGTTTTTCCGGGGAAAAAATCTGCTGGAGATGTCGCCCGAAGAGCGTTCCTGGGCGGGATTGTTCTTGGGATTCCAATATCCGGTGGAGATACCGGGAGTAACCAATGTGAACTTTATGAAGGCTGCGGTAAATGAACACCGCAGACAAAATCAGATGCCGGAGTTATCCGCTGCGGAATATTTGAAACTTATGCGCGAGAAGATGGCCGTAGTGGAAATGGATCCCGCATTCTCTTCGCGGGGCGTAAATGTGGGTTTTTCCGGAGGGGAGAAAAAACGGAATGAAATTTTCCAGATGGCTATGCTGGATCCCAAGCTGGCCATTCTGGACGAGACGGACAGCGGATTAGATGTGGATGCTCTGCGGATCGTGGCCAACGGGGTGAACAAATTGAAGAATCCGGATAATGCGATAATCGTAATAACGCACTATCAAAGATTGCTGGACTATATCATTCCGGACATAGTGCATGTATTGTATAAAGGCCGGATTATTAAAACCGCCGGCAAAGAGTTGGCCCGTGAAGTGGAAACCCGCGGATACGACTGGCTGATAAATCAATAGGAATATTATGAGTGAAAATTATATTTATTCTCCTTCCGTCAGTAACGAGTTCCGTTGCAGGGTGCCTTTGGCAGGTTCCCGACAGTTTTTCATCGTGGACGGACAAGTTCAGGGCGGGGAAAAATTCATAGTGCCGCAGGAAACAGGGCTGGATTTCCGCCTGGGGAAAGGGGAGACGGCCTCCGATCTGTTGCAGTTCATATCGGTCAGAAGCAAGGAGCGGAAAGAGAACCTGTCGTACCGCAGCCGGTTCGAGCTGGAAGAATCCTCCTCCGCCCGGATATTATTGTGTTCCCACACGTTGTCCTCCCATCATTTCATGACGGATGAATCCGTATCCATTCATTTGAAAGCCAATGCCGACCTGAATATGGTGGTGATGCAGAATGAACACGACAATTCCTCCCACCGGACGGACTTCGATGTCCGGTTAGATGCGGGAGCGGTGCTGAAAATGCATCTGATAACGCTTCACGGAGGTGAAATATCCAACCGGCTGAATATACGTCTGGAAGGCCCGGCGGCGGAATGCGAGCTGAGCGGACTGTATCTGGCCGACGGAGAGCAGAAAGTAACCACGGATGTGAAATTGTCGCATAATGTCCCCGGGTGCAGAAGTTCCCAGCTTTTTAAAGGAGTGCTGGACGGGAGATCCCTGACCCGTTTCGACGGGTTGATCTACGTGGCGCCCGATGCGCAGAAAACGGAAGCGTATCAGGCAAATCATAATCTTCTGATTTCGGAAGACGCAAAAATATATACGCGGCCGCATCTGGAAATCTATGCGGACGATGTGAAATGTTCCCACGGCGCTACGGTAGGCAGCCTGAATGCGGAAGAATTGTTTTATATGCGGACGCGGGGAATCGCGCTCGACGAGGCGAAGCTGTTGCAGCAGCTGGCTTTCGCTTACCAGGTGCTGGAAAAAATTTCCAACGGCCAGCTGAGGGAAAGGCTGTACGATCTTACGGAAAAAAGGCTCAGGGGAGAATTTTCCCGTTGCAGCGATTGCAGCAGACATTGCTGTTGAAAGGTTCATCTGTTTTATACTATTTGCATTAGGGCGGATTGTTATATTTTTGTTGATAAAATTTCGGTCTTTCCATACGGGCATCGGGTAAAAAAAAGTAACTTGCAACCCCCGGAATGCTATGACCGGATCCCCTCGTAATCGATTTAAAAATTATATATTATGGCAATCTATACCTACCAGGAGGCATTGGAAGAAAGCGTCAAGTATTTTAAAGGCGATGAATTGGCGGCTTCCGTCTGGATTAACAAGTATGCGATGAAGGATTCCTACGGGAATCTATATGAAAAATCTCCGGATGACATGCACCGCAGGCTGGCGAAGGAATTTGCCCGGATAGAGGCGAAATACCCGGAACCCATGCCGGAAGAGGAAATTTACGGGCTGTTAAAGGATTTTAAATATGTCATTCCCCAGGGAGGGCCTATGGCCGGAATCGGTAACAGCTACCAGATCGCTTCCCTGTCCAATTGCTTCGTAATAGGAAACGATACCTTAGCGGATTCTTACGGGGGAATCATGAAGATCGACGAGGAGCAGGTCCAGTTGATGAAAAGAAGAGGAGGGGTGGGGCATGATCTGTCCCATATACGGCCTGCGGGGAGTCCGGTGCTTAACAGCGCATTGACTTCCACGGGAGTCGTGCCTTTTATGGAAAGGTATTCCAATTCCACCCGCGAAGTCGCTCAAGATGGTCGGCGGGGGGCTCTGATGTTGTCTATTTCAATTAAGCATCCCGATTCGGAAAGCTTTATCGACGCCAAAATGGAACAGGGAAAGGTAACCGGCGCCAATGTTTCCGTAAAGATAGATGACGAGTTTATGAAGGCCGCCCTGTCGGGAGAATTATATAAACAGCAATATCCGATAGATTCGGAGAATCCTAAAGTGGTTAAAACGATCAACGCCCAGAATTTATGGAAGAAAATCATTCATAATGCATGGAAATCGGCCGAGCCGGGAGTATTGTTCTGGGATACGATTCTAAGGGAGTCGGTGGCGGATTGTTATGCGGATCTGGGCTACAGGACGGTAAGTACGAATCCTTGCGGAGAGATTCCTCTGTGTCCGTACGATTCGTGCCGGTTGATAGCCATAAACTTATATTCCTATGTCAAGAATCCGTTTACTTCCGAAGCGGAATTCGATGCGGAGTTGTTTAAGGAACATGCGGTCAAGGCGATGAGGCTTATGGACGATCTGATCGACCTGGAAATGGAGAAAATAGAGGCGATCCTCGGGAAGATTCAAAGCGATCCGGAATCCTTGGATGTCAAAAGGACCGAGCTGGAGCTGTGGGAGAAGATCCGGAAAAAAACGTTGGGCGGAAGGCGTACCGGATTGGGTATAACGGCGGAAGGCGACATGCTGGCGGCTTTGGGGCTGCGCTACGGCTCGGATAAGGCGATCGAATTTGCAGTGAACGTACAGAAGATGTTAGCGGTGGAAGCGTATCGCTCTTCCGTGAAAATGGCCCGGGAAAGGGGAGCTTTTCCTATTTACGATCCGAAAAGGGAAGAAAACAATCCGATGATAGACCGCATCCGGACCGAAGATCCTGCCCTGTATAAGGAAATGGTGAAAAACGGCCGCCGGAATATTTCCATGCTGACTATCGCCCCTACCGGAACCACCAGTCTGATGACCCAGACCACCTCCGGAATAGAACCGGTTTTCCTGCCGTTTTATATCCGCCGCCGGAAAGTGAATCCGAATGATAAAAATGCGGTTATTACTTTCAAGGATGATGTGGGCGACTGCTGGGAGGAATATTACGTATTCCATCATAAATTCCTGACATGGTGCCAGGTAAACGGGATTCCTAAAGAGGAGGTCGTGAAAATGCCGGTTAAGCAGGTAGAGGAATTGGTCAAGAAATCTCCTTATTATGGAGCGACTTCCGTAGATATAGACTGGGTGGCGAAAGTGAAAATGCAGGGAGGAATCCAGAAATGGGTGGATCATTCCATCAGCGTAACGGTAAACCTCCCCAATTCCGTAACGGAAGAATTGGTGGCGAATGTCTATAAAACTGCTTGGGAGGTTGGCTGCAAGGGAGTTACGGTATATCGCGATGGATCCCGGGCAGGCGTGCTGGTAGCTGCCAGAGAAGATAAGAAAGAGGGAACGGTCATCAAACCCAAAAAACGCCCTAAGTCGCTCGAGGCGGATGTAATCCGTTTCCTGAACGGCAAGGAACATTGGATCGCCTTAGTCGGGAAATTGAACGGAGTGCCGTACGAGATATTCACCGGTATAGTGGATGAAGATAGCCGCAGTATCCCGAGGTCGGTGGAAAAAGGTTTTATCGTAAAGGAAAAGGATGTGAATACGGGAGTGTCGCGGTATGATTTTCAATTCATAGACAAATATGGTTATACGAATATCGTCGGAGGAATCTCCCACATGTTCAATAAGGAATACTGGAATTATGCCAAGCTGATCTCCGGAGTGCTTCGGCACGGGATGCCTATCGTAGATGTGATAAACCTCATTAACGGCCTTCAGTTAGACAGCGAAACCATCAATACCTGGAAGAACGGAGTGGAGAGAAGCCTTAAAAGGTATATTCCCGACGGTACAAAGGACGATACGGGAAAAAGATGTACCAAATGCAATTCCAATAATCTGGTGTATCAGGAAGGATGCCTTGTATGTATGAATTGCGGGTATTCGAAATGCGGTTGATGGAATAATATGTTGTCTTATCCGAATGCGAAAATCAATATCGGCCTGAATGTGCTGGAAAAACGTCCCGATGGATTCCATAATATAGAGACGGTATTTTTTCCCGTACCCGATTCTGACATTCTGGAAATAACGGAATCCTCCTTCCCGAAGATGTTCCGGTACGGCATCGAATATCCCGGCGATCCCCGGGAGGATCTATGTATGAGAGCTTACGGGATGCTTAAAGACGATTTCGGGATCCCGCCGGTGGAAATCCATTTGTATAAAAGGCTGCCGGTAGGCGCCGGGTTGGGCGGAGGGTCTTCCGATGCGGCGTTTACCCTTAAAATGTTGAATGAAATGTTCGGCTTGGGACTCGCTCCGGAACGATTGGCGGAATACGCCGGGCGTTTGGGAAGCGATTGCCCTTTTTTCATTTACGACAAACCCATGCTGGGCCGGGGCCGCGGGGAAATTCTTGTTCCCGTTCCGGAAAATATACTGGACGGATATGAAATCCGGTTGGTATTTCCTCCGTATTTTATCTCTACCAAACAGGCGTACGGAGGCGTCACGCCCCGCAGAAAAGAAACGTCTTTGTCGGACCTGATACGGCTCCCGGTGGAAGAATGGAAAAATTTTATCGGAAACGATTTTGAGGAACATATTTTCAAGGCCGTACCGGAACTGGGGCGCCTTAAAGAGGAATTTTACAGGCAGGGAGCGGTGTATGCCTCTATGAGCGGCAGCGGCAGCGCCTTGTTCGGCATCTTTAAACGCACGGAGTAAGGTCCGGCAATAAAAAAGCGGCTTTCCTGTTACCAGAATCGCCGCTTTCTTGTGTACTAAAACCTAAACCTACACTTATAAGATGCAGCTGCCTGCATTTTCGTTGCAGAAAAAAATAAAAAAATTTGAAATTTTTTAATGCGGACCGGTCCCGTTGTATCATTTGATGACCGAGGCGGGGATTCTTGCAATCAAATAACCGATGAAAGCCACTCCCGCGAATGTAATAAGGGAGTCTTCCCACTGGATCATGACGGGGTAAGCGCTTACCAAGTAATTTCCGGGAATTGAAATGATGCCGAACTTCTGCTGGATGCCGGAAAGAACCAATCCCAAAACGATTCCTGCGATTGCTCCGGACAGAGAGATCAGCCAGCCCTGGTATATGAATATCTTTTTGAGCAATTGCCGGGGCGCTCCCATGCTTTTGTAGGTTTCCAGATCGTTTTGTTTTTCCAGCATCAACAGGGAAAGAGAACCGAAAACATTTACGGAAATGATCAGGATGATAAAGAACAGGATCAGATAGACGGCGAATTTTTCCGAGCGCATCATTTTATACAGCACTTCGTTTTGCATATACCGGTTCTTTACCGTATAGTTTTCTCCCAATAATCTCCGGATTTCCTTTTCCGCCTGCAAGGCGGTACGCTCATCCGGCAGCGTGCCGGAGCCGTCGATCTTGAGATAAATCTCTACGGAGGTCGCTTCTCCGTTCCGGTAACCGATCAGCCGGGAGGCTGTTTCTATCGGGACGAAAATATAATTCTTATCGAATTCGGTATCTAAAGAGAGAATGCCGCCGGGGTAGAGACGTTCACTGCGCAGCCCGGAGGCGGGATTGATCAGGGACACCTCTTTTTTGCGATCGGGGAAATAAATATCCAAAGGACTGAGGAACCTTACTCTCAGCTGCAGGTCCTGGGCCAGCCTTTTCCCGATGACGGCATGGGGAATTTCTCCTTTATATCTTATGAATTCCCCCTCGGTAAGAAACGGGGTCAGTTTCCCGGAGGCTGCGAAGGTGCTGTCTATCCCTTTGATGGTGGCGATGGCGTGGTTGTCGTTGTACTGTACGGCAACGTTCTCTTCGATTACCGGACATGCGGCCTGCACCTGCGGAAGATTCCGGACGAGGCTGAACGCTTCCGTTTCCGTCTGCAGGATTTTGCCGCTGCGGGGAGTAACGATGAAATCGGGCTGAAAACTCTCGTAACGGGAGCGGATAAAATGATCGAATCCGTTATATACGGAGAGGATTATGATGAGGGCCATGCACCCGATACCGATTCCTATTGCGCTGATCAGGGAAATGATATTGATTACGTTGCTGGATTTTTTGGCCAGCAGGTATCTCTTGGCTATGAACAATGGCAGATGCAAGGGAGCAAGGTATTTTGTTCGGAATATATTTTGTCGGACGTATCGGTCGGGTGTTTCCGCAAAGACACGGGACGGCCTATTTTTTCAATAGCTCGTCTATATGTTCGGCGTAGTCGAGAGACCCGTCCAAATAAAAGGCCAGTTCCGGAACGATTCTCAGCTGCTTGGCTACCAACCTTCCCAATTCCCCCCTGATCGTTCTGGAAGAATCTTTGATGATTTCCAGTATTTTCTGCGCCTTTCCCGATGGAAATACGCTTATGAATACTTTGGCGAATGAGAGGTCGGGGCTTATCCGTACCTCGCTTACAGTTACCAATGCGCCGTCGAAAGCCGCCATGCCTTTACTCCGGATGATTTCGGCCAGGTCTTTCTGTATTTGTTTCGCCACTTTCTGTTGTCTGGTGCTTTCTCCTTCCATATTGCGTATTACTTGAATTTCAGAATGTAATAATTCTTTTTCCCTTTTTGGATCAGGATGTATTTCCCTCTCAGCAGATATTCTTCTCCCAAAATGCCGTCGATGGCGGTGAATTTTTCTTTATTCACGCTCAGTCCGTTAGCCTGGATCATTTTCCTGCATTCCCCTTTGGACGGGAAAATATCGGTATCCACAGCCAACAGGTCTATAATGTTTTTCCCCAACTTGTCTCTATCTAATTCATATTGGGGAACCCCTTCGAAAACGGATAAGAAGGTAGGCTCATCGAGTTTCTTCAATTGCTCGGGAGTAGAATGGCCGAACAGGATTCCCGAGGCCTCCACCGCCTTTTCGTATTCTTCCGTTCCATGCACCATTATCGTGATTTCCTTGGCCAGCAATTTTTGCAGATTTCTCAGGTGAGGTTCTTTCAGATGTTCCTCTATGGCGTTTTCTATCTCTTCGCGACCCAGCAGAGTAAATATCTTTATATATTTCCGGGCGTCTTCATCGCTGACGTTCAGCCAGAACTGGTAGAAAGTATAAGGGGAGGTATAATTGGGATCCAACCAGATATTTCCCTTCTCGGTTTTTCCGAATTTGCCTCCGTCGGCTTTGGTAATCAACGGACAGGTAAGCGCATAGGCTTCGCCCCCGGTTTTTCTCCGGATAAGTTCCGTCCCGGTGGTGATGTTTCCCCACTGGTCGCTTCCTCCCATCTGCAATTTGCAGTTCGCATGCTGGTAGAGATACAGGTAATCGTATCCCTGTACCAGCTGGTAAGTAAATTCCGTAAATGACATCCCTTCCCGTTCCTCTCCGTTGAGCCTCTTTTTTACGGAATCCTTGCTCATCATGTAGTTGACGGTGATGTGTTTTCCGATATCCCGGATAAAAGCCAGAAAAGTATAGTCTTTCATCCAGTCGTAATTGTTTACTAACACGGCGGCGTTGGGCTTGTCCGAATCGAAGTCTAAAAACCGGGCGAGCTGTTTTTTTATGGCTTCCTGATTATGACGCAGGGTCTGTTCATCCAACAGGTTCCTTTCCGCGCTTTTCATAGAGGGATCTCCGATCATTCCGGTAGCTCCTCCTACCAGGGCGTACGGTTTATGTCCGCAATTCTGGAAATGTTTCAACATCATAATGCTGACTAAATGTCCGATGTGAAGCGAATCGGCGGTAGGGTCTATTCCCACATAGGCGGAAGTAGGCTCTTTCATCAATTGTTCCTCGGTGCCGGGCATCAGGGTATGGATCATTCCTCTCCAGGTAAGTTCCTCTACAAAATTCTTCATCGTATGAATTAAAAAATTAGTGTTCGATTGTGAAATACAATTTAAAAGATTTTGAATGGTGCAAAGGTAGGAAAATTTCCCGAATGAAAATTTTCCGTAACTTTACGGATTGTTAATTAATTTTAAGAAACTCTACCGATATGAAAAAATGGTTTAGAATATTATTGTCGGCGAACCTGATAACAGGTTTGTTTTTAAGTATTTCCCTCATAGCGGGGACGAATGCGGCGCAGCAGCCGGACGGCACCCGGTATTTGCAGACGGCGCCCGGGCAGGAGAAAGAAGCTGCCGGATATTTGCTCAAGCGATTGGAGTCTTTGGGCCAGGAGGCCGGGGTTGTCATTTCGGACATAAAGAAATTGGAGGTGTCTCCCAAAATGGCGGATCCGTTCACGGAAAAATACGTTTTATTTATAGAGCAGCCCATAGATCACGCAGACCTTTCCAAAGGTACGTTCCGTCAGCGTGTCGTCGTAGCCCATGCGGGGGAAGACCGGCCTACGGTGATAGTGACCGAAGGGTACGGAGCCGCCTACGGATTAAATCCTTCCTACCGGGAAGAATTGTCCCGGATGTTCAATACCAATATCGTTTTGGTGGAACACCGTTATTTTATGGATTCTTGTCCGTTCCGGCAGGAGGAGGGGAAAACCGTTTCGGACGAGGAACTGAATTGGGATTATATGACCGCTGTCCAGGCCGCCGCCGATCTTCATCGGATCAACATGGCTTTCAAGCATATTTATAAGGGGAAATGGATAGCGTCCGGAATCAGCAAAGGCGGACAGACCGCCATGTTCTATACGGCTTACTATCCGGAGGATATCGATGTTTCCGTGCCTTATGTGGGGCCTCTTTGCCGGGCAGTGGAGGATGGACGCCACGAACCGTTCTTGGCGAAAATGGCAGGAACGGCGGCCGACCGCCAGAAGATACTGGAGTTCCAGAAGGAGATATTGAAAAGAAGGGACAAAATCCAGCCGATGTTCGAACAGTTGGCGCAGGAGAAGAAATACAAGTTCAGGATGCCCATAAGCGAAGTATATGATTATTGCGTGCTGGAGTTTTCATTCGCTTTCTGGCAATGGGGCCGGAAAACTGCCGACATTCCGGATCCGGCTACGGCCGACGATGAACAGATGTTCAAATATTTTAATTCCATCAGCGGCCCCGACTATTTTGCGGAGGGGGATCCTACGGCTCCGTTTTTCGTTCAGGCCGCCAAGGAATTGGGATATTACGGATACGATACGAAGCCTTTCAAGGGGCTGCTGACCATTAAAAGCTCCAAAGGTTATCTGAACCGGATCTTCGTTCCGCAATCCCGGACGTTCGAATTCGATAAGTATTTATATAAGAAAATCAAGAAGTTTCTCGAGACGACCGACAACAAAATGTTGTTTGTATATGGCCAGTATGATCCGTGGAGTGCGGTAATGCCTGTGGCGCCGGTAAAGAACGAGGTTTTGCGTGCCAAAGGAAAGGGCCGCGAAAATATCCGTCTGTTTATAGAGCCTGCCGGCAGTCACAGATCCCGCATATCCTCGCTGCCCGGACCTCTCAAGGAGGAAGCTGTCGGGATACTGAGCGGATGGTTAGGCGAGCGCCCTCGGGAATAAATAATGCGATATGTTGGAATTTAAGGAGATAGAGCTGTCTGACAAGCCCTGGGTAAATGAATTTTTCCGGTATTCCGATTTGCGGAGTAGCGAAAACAATTTTACCTCCCTGTTTATATGGAAGAATATTTATCATACCCGGATATGCCGCTATAAGGATTTCTTGTTGGTGCGTTCCGGTTATGAGTATCCCGACAATACAGAGAGCGCCTATTATTTGTTCCCTTTCGGCAAGGGCGATGTGAGGGAAGCTGTTGAAGCTATGCGGGAGGATGCGCGCAGCTTGGGGGCGTCCTTTAATATGAGTTCGGTGTCGGTGGGGCAGAAGGCTGTTCTGGAAGAACTGTATCCGGAGAAATTCCGGTACATACTTGTCCGGGACAGTTTCGATTATGTTTATAATGCGGCGGATCTCATAACGCTCAAGGGGAGGAAATATCAGCCCAAGAGAAATCATATCGCACGGTTCAAGGAACTTCCCGACTGGGAATACGAGGCTGTCGGGACGCATAATATACAGGAATGCGCCGCGATGAACGACCATTGGTGCAAAATGTACGGCTGTAAGGAAAACCTTTCCATGACCCAGGAATCCTGTGCGGTAAGGTGCGCCATTAAAAATTTTGAAGGATTGGGGCTTAAGG
Organism: uncultured Bacteroidales bacterium; assembly: GCA_947630665.1. Classification (GTDB taxonomy): domain Bacteria; phylum Bacteroidota; class Bacteroidia; order Bacteroidales; family UBA932; genus Egerieousia. The sequence goes on from CANRID010000004.1 coordinate 43,729, forward strand.
GCGGACTGCTCAGGGTGGAAGGGAAGGTCGTGGCGTTCAGCTTAGGAGAAATGACGAACTCGGATACTTTTCTGGTACATATAGAGAAGGCTTTTGCGAATATAAACGGCGCTTATCCCGTTATCAATCAGGAGTTTCTCATTCATCAAATGATAACGCCCTATATGCCGGGCGAGGATCTGACGCCGGAACGAATCGGCTTTAAATATGTTAACAGAGAGGATGATGCGGGGGATGAGGGACTTAGAAAAGCGAAACTGCAATATCATCCCGCTTTTTTGATAGAGAAATATGTGGTGCGGGAATAAGAAATTTAGTTATATTTGCAGCATGAACCAATAACCGTTATAATTTGGAACCTCCCAGTAGTTTAACATTAGAGATTCTTTATTTGGGGATCAGCCTGATCTTTCTTTTGGTTTGTTCTGCCTTGATTTCCGGCAGCGAAGTGGCGTTTTTTTCTTTATCACCCAAACAAATGGATGATCTGAAAGAGGAACGTAACGATAAACGGAATCAGAAAGTGCTCCGGCTGCTTTCCGATCCCGAATATCTGTTGGGATCTATCCTTCAGGGAAACAACCTGGTAAATATCCTGATCGTTTTATTGTCCACCACTTTATTGGGGATGCTTTTTGATTTCGACGGCAGACCCGTGTTGGGATTTTTAGTCAAGACGGTCATCGTAACGTTTATCTTAGTGCTTTTCGGGGAGGTGCTTCCCAAACTTATCGCTACGCATTGCCCGGTGAAATTCGCCCGGTTCATGAGCGGTCCGCTGTTGTTTATCAGCCCTGTGACCCGGCCGTTTAATTATCTGATGAGCCGGTTCGCCAGCCGGGTAACCCATAATATTCCGCTGCGGGGAGAAGTGACACTGGAGGAATTGGAAAAAGCCGTGGATCTGGCTACCCCGGGCGCGAGCGAGGAAAAAAAGATTCTGAAAGGGATCGTAAAACTTCCCACCACCGATGTGCGGAAGATTATGAAGCCCCGCGTGGATGTGGCGGCCATAGATATGGGAATGACTACGGAGGAGGTGATCGCACTTGCCTCTGAACGGGGATTTTCCCGGCTGCCCGTGTATCAGGAGAGCTTGGACAATATAAAAGGATTTCTGTACATTAAGGATATGCTTCCGTATTTGTTGGATAAAAATGACAAGTTCGGTTGGAAAAAACATATCAGGCAAGCGTATTATGTTCCCGAGAGCAAGAAGATCAACGATCTGCTGGAAGAATTCCGGGCTAAGAAAATACATCTGGCGGTGGTGGTGGACGAATACGGAGGTACGGACGGAATCGTAACGCTGGAAGATATTCTGGAAGAGATAGTGGGGGAGATCGTGGATGAGTCCGATTTTGATGAATTGCTTCAGAAAGAAAATATTAATCACATTAAATAAAATGGCGCTGTATTTAAGGAAAGAGCTGGAAAGCGGAGCGGAAATTTCCGTATGGGAAGTAACCGAAAGCGAAGAGGAGCTTCTGAAAATCATTTCGATACCCAACGAGGAACTGGAAGAACTTTATCTTACCAAGAGCGGTGCGCGCAGAAGAGAGAAACTGGCGGTCAGAGCCTTGCTGAATACTATTTTCGAAGATAAAGTATATTTGGGGCATCATGATAACGGGAGCCCTTTTATCCAGAATAATTCCACCCATATAAGCATAACGCACACCAACCGTTTCGTGGCGATCATTACCCATCCTACGGAAGATGTGGGAATAGATATCGAATCCGTAAAAAGAGATTTTTCCGCGGTCGAGAAAAAGGCCTTGTCCCCGGACGAGCGGGAAGATCTGTCCGATAAAAACAGAAATCTGCAGTTAGCTATCTACTGGTGCGCCAAAGAGGCCATCTATAAACGGATGAGCCAGCACGGGGTGGACTTTGCAAGGCAAATGGAAATAGATAAATTCAATCCTAAGGAAGAAGGCGAAATAGATGCCACTTTTATTTTCAAGGACGGCATGGAGGAGAACTTCGGCCTGCAGTACGAAGTCTTTGAAGACCATGTAATGGTCTGGTTAGTAGGCTAAAGACGGGATTGGCTATCCTATGATTTGCCGGCTGTGGCTTTTGGTTTCCACCTTGTCTATGATATTCTCTATTACGCCCTCTTCGTCTATCACGAATGTTTTCCGGAGAGTCCCCATAAATTCCCGTCCCATGAATTTCTTAGGTCCCCAGGAATCGTACGCTTTAATGATGACGGTTTCCGGATCCGAGATCAGAGGAAAAGGAAGATTGTATTTCTCAATGAATTTCTGATGGGACTTTTGCGAATCCTTGCTCACGCCTATCACTGCATAGCCGTTTGCCAGGAATCTTTCATAATTGTCGCGCAGATCGCAGGCCTCGGCCGTACAGCCGGGAGTACTGTCTTTCGGGTAAAAATAAAGTACTAATTTCCGTCCGGCGAAATCGGTTAATTTCAATGTATTTCCATTTTGGTCCTGCCCCTGGAAATAAGGGGCTTTATCTCCTTTTTGTAACATGGTAATATGAAATTCGGTTAACAAAATAAATAAAACCCCGGCAGGAACCGATCGGTCGGCCGTGCCGGGGTAAAATATTTGCGGTTTTCTACATCATACCGCCCATTCCGGGACCGCCACCCATCGGCGGCATCGGAGGATTCTCTTCTTTCTTGTCGGCCAGTACGCATTCGGTAGTCAGGAACATGCCTGCTACGGATGCCGCATTTTCCAATGCGATACGGCTGACTTTGGTAGGATCGATTACGCCGGCTGCCAGCATGTTTTCATATTTGTCGGTGCGGGCATTGTAACCGAAATCGCCTTTGCCTTCTTTTACGCGTTGAATCACTACGCTGCCTTCCACTCCGGCATTTTCCGCGATCATGCGAAGCGGTTCTTCGATGGCGCGTGCTATAATATTGATACCGGTCTGCTCGTCGTCATTATCCGCCTTCACATTTTTCAGAGCATCGATAGCCCGGATATAAGCTACTCCGCCGCCGGCTACGATACCTTCCTCCACAGCTGCACGGGTGGCGCTCAAGGCATCTTCCACACGATCTTTCTTCTCTTTCAGTTCCACTTCCGAAGCGGCGCCTACATACAGCACGGCTACTCCTCCGGCCAATTTCGCCAAGCGTTCCTGCAATTTCTCGCGGTCGTAGTCGCTTGTAGTGGTTTCGATCTGTTTCTTGATCTGGGCTACCCGATCCTGGATTTGTTTTTTATCCCCGACACCGTTTACGATAGTAGTATTTTCCTTGTCTACCGTTACTTTCTCGGCGGAACCCAGCATATCCGGCGTAGCGTTTTCCAGGGTAAATCCTCTTTCTTCTGAAATAACGGTACCTCCGGTCAGGATGGCGATATCTTGGAGCATCTCTTTCCTGCGGTCTCCGAAGCCGGGAGCCTTAACGGCGGCAATCTTCAAAGTGCCTCTCAGACGGTTTACAACCAAGGTAGTCAGCGCTTCTCCATCTACATCCTCTGCTATGATCAAAAGAGACTTCCCTTCCCGTGCGATCGGTTCCAGAATCGGAAGCAGATCTTTCATGGAAGAAATCTTCTTGTCGGTAATCAGGATCTGCGGAGTATCCAGTACGGCTTCCATTTTGTCGGGATTGGTCATAAAATACGGAGAAATATAACCTCTGTCGAACTGCATTCCTTCTACCACTTTCACTTCGGTAGCGGTGCCTTTGGCCTCTTCTACGGTAATCACACCCTCTTTTTTCACTTTGCTCATCGCCTCGGCGATCAGTTTCCCGATAAAGGCATCGTTGTTTGCGGAGATCGTACCGACCTGCTCGATCTTGGAATAGTCGTCTCCTACGGCCTGGCTATGCTCTTTCAGATTGGCTACTACGGCTTCCACCGCCTTGTCGATTCCTCTTTTCAGATCCATCGGATTGGCGCCTGCCGTTACGTTTTTCAATCCTACGCCGATAATTGCCTGTGCCAATACGGTTGCGGTAGTAGTACCGTCCCCGGCCTGGTCATTGGTCTTGGAAGCGACCTCTTTAACCAACTGGGCGCCCATATTCTGGAAACGGTCTTCCAGTTCGATTTCTTTGGCTACGGTTACTCCGTCCTTGGTAATCTGAGGGGCTCCGAATTTCTTATCGATCACTACGTTTCTCCCTTTCGGGCCTAAAGTCACTTTTACAGCATCGGCCAACGCATCCGCTCCTTCTTTCATAAGGTTGCGGGCCTCCATATTGAATTTTATTTCTTTTGCCATAATTTTAATTTATTTTTTATGTATTCGAATATTATCAGAACTAAATAACAGCCAATACATCCGACTGGCGCATGATCATATAAGACTGACCGTCGATGTTGATCTCGGTGCCTGCGTATTTACCGTATAAAACAGTATCGCCGACTTTTAACTCCATCGGCTCATCCTTTTTGCCGGGACCTACTGCCAAGACTTTTCCTTCCTGTGGTTTTTCTTTCGCAGTATCCGGAATATACAATCCCGCTGCCGTTTTTGTTTCAGCCTCTTTGGGCTCAATGAGAACTCTGTCTGCTAATGGTTTAATATTCATGATTTTATGTTTTTATAAGGTTTATTATTTTGTTTATTATCCAATGCTTCGTTTCATAACGGCGCCAAAGAGCCGCATTCTGTCCCCTGCCAGCGCAAATCGGGTGCCAAAACAAAACCATGTCAATTTGACAGATTGCAGAAGATGCCGGCAATAAATTCTAAAACGTTTTACGGAAACAGATTGTTGCGGCTTCCGGCATTCTTTATCCGGAAAAAATCGTATCTTCGCCCTCAGCCGGCGTGATTCCGCGCAGGCATTGCCGCGAACCGTTTAATTCATGGAATGTTTTAATGGAAGAGAAAAATTATACTGCGGATGAAAATTATATGCGGGAAGCCTTGAAAGAGGCCCTTCGGGCGCAGGAAAAAAACGAAGTGCCGGTGGGTGCGGTGATAGTTTGCGGGAACCGGATTATCGCCCGGGCGTATAATCTGACCCAGACGCTTACCGATCCTACCGCGCATGCGGAAATGCAGGCGATTACTATGGCGACGAATTATTTAGGAGGAAAATATTTATCTTCGTGTACCTTATACGTAACGGTAGAACCGTGTCCCATGTGTGCCGCCGCGCTCAACTGGGCGCAGATAGGCCGGGTCGTGTACGGGACTCCCGACCCTAAAAGAGGGTATTCTCTGTTTTCGCCGTCATTGCTGCACCCTAAAACGGAATTGTCGGGAGGCGTACTTGAAGCCCAGTGCAGCGAACTGATCGTTCACTTTTTCAGAAATAAGCGATAATGGAATTTTTACAGGAATTCGGGTACATAGGATTATTCATAGGCACCTTTCTGGCCGCTACCGTCATTCCTTTCAGCTCGGAATTTCTCATTATCGGGATTTTGGTTGCGGGGGGCAACCCTTTGCTCTCTTTTATCCTGGCCACTGCCGGAAACTGGTTAGGCGGATTGACCTCCTATTGTTTAGGGTATCTCGGGAAATGGGAATGGTTGGAGAAATGGTTCGGGGTGACCCGGCAGAATCTGGAAAAACAGAAACGCCGGATCGATAAATACGGGGCGCTGCTCGCGTTTTTAAGCTGGGCGCCGTTCATAGGAGATCTGTTTGCCGTCGGACTCGGATTCTACCGGCTGGATTTTATAAAATGCTCTTTATATATGCTCATAGGGAAAGCGATGCGTTTCGGGGTGTGGGTGATTTTATATGTGGCTTATGGGCAGAGATTTATAGATATGATTTCCTGAAGGGGCCATACGCAGATTTTTTTTGCGGATGAAAATTTCTTTTTATCTTTGCAGCTACGTTCAGAATGAGATATGGTGTAACGGTAGCACTACAGATTTTGGTTCTGTCTGTCCAGGTTCGAATCCTGGTATCTCAACGCGGCAAGGCTGTTCCTCTTAGGGAGCGGCCTTGTTTGCTCCGGCGGTGGGTGGAATAGATTTTGAGAGAACCGTTATTTATTAGAATTAATATAAGCTGTATGATGAATGCCGTATACGATCCTGTCCGCCGGTATGCGGTTATTTTCCTTTTGGGAATAACCGCCGCGTTTGTATGCACGGTCTTTTCCGGATGTTCCGGAGGAAAAAGAGAAAGCGGAAAAATGGCCGCGCCGACGGTCGAAGATGCCGGAACGGCCGATGCGGGAGATTTCCCTGCCATAACGGTCCCTCAAATGATCGCTTCCGATAAAGAAGCCCTTGAATATATGCTCGAGAATTACTGGAACGGTTTTTTGTCTTCGGAGCGGTTGGAGAAAACAACAAATAAAGCGGAGGCCGGAAACCCGCAGGTGCTGGGGGTGGATTCCGTAAAATTCGACAAGGCTTTTGCGGAATATGTCTATCTGCTGGACCTTGCTGAAAAAAATGCTCCCCGGGAGCCGGATCTGAGAAACCGGTCGGTGGGAAAACTTTTCCGGGCGGCGGATTCCCTGTACGCTATGGGAGAAAAAACCTTCCTGCTCAGGCTGATGGATCTGGGCGAGCGGTATCTTTATTACCCCAACTCTCCTTTCCTCAATGAAGAATTATATATCCCTTTTGTAGATAATATATTGGCGCTTCATTCTTTGGACAGCCTTTCCAAAATGGCCTACGAATACCAGTCCCGGATAGTGCATCTTAACCGGAAAGGTTTTCCGGCCGGAGATTTCGAACTCGCCTTTACGGACGAAAACGGAATGAGGCGGGAACGGCTGTACGACCTTAAAGCGGACTACTTGTTGCTTTATTTCAATAATCCCGACTGTCAGAGCTGCAAAATCGTCTCGGAAAAAATAAAGGATATTCCCGTCTTGCGGGAAATGACCCGGCAGGGAAAACTCAAGGTGGTGTCCATGTATGTAGATACGGACCTGGATCTTTGGAAACGGTATGCCGGGAATTATCCCGACAATTGGATTTATGCTTACGACCCGCTTTTCATTTTAAGGGAAAATGGAATTTACGGGCTTCGGGCTATCCCTTCCCTTTATCTGCTGGATAAAGACAAGCGCGTGATTCTGAAAGACGCACAACCTGAGGTGGTAGCGGAAGAACTGGAGTACCGCTCCGACCGTCTGTAACCGGCAGGTTATCTTACTATGACCGCATTGGCTACGGAACGCACTCCCCGGTGATCGAATTTATGGTTATCGGTCGGGTAATTCACGATTCCCTCTTCGTGGGAAACTTTTTTGCCTCCTAAATCCGGCCGGATATACAGAGTAGTAGAACCGCCGCCGTCGAGGTTGAGCAAATCGCTGGCTCCTAACCACCGGAACATCTTCTGCAATTCCTCCAGGCTCATCCCCTGGGCCTGGGCATTTCTTCCGTCAACGGTAATCAGCCATATTTTCCCTTCCGCCGTAATCCCGACAGCCGTGCGGGGATGCCGCTGTATATAAAAAGAATCGTTACGGAGCGGTTCGTCCTGGCCGTGAATACGCAGCAAAGGACCCGAAGTCAGCAAATCTTCCGCCTCCACGGTAGTTTCCCAAACAGCGGACGTATCGGCTTTCAAAATAGAGAGACGGCCGTTTTGTACGGCTATCGCTCCCAACTGATGCCTCAGCCGCTGCGTTCCGTCCTTGTATTCATTCGGCGCCAGTTCGCGTCCGTCCACCCGCAGGTAATCCACGGAATTATATGGCTTGTTCAATGCGAAAAACGACCCGTTTATTGCGACAAGGGCCTCTTCTTCCCGGGCGATGACCCCTACCGGAGTCAGTTTTTCCCGGGCGATGATATCGATTCGCGGAGTTTTGCCGGAATGCCGGTTTTTACGGGGAAAATCGATTTCCACAATGGAAACGGATTGGTTGGATCCGAAAAGGGAATGATCCGTAAAATGATATTGCTTTAATGAAATTCCTTTTTTCAGCCGGACGGTATTCCACCGGGTCCCGACAACCGTCAGCGAATCCTGATCCTCTTGCGGGAGAATGTCCGCCGCCCGCAGATCGGCAGGCCCTGAGAAAAGAGACAGGAATAAGGCTGCCGGCAAATAGAATAAAATGGTTTTTCCGAACATTTTTAGTTAGTTTAAAAGGTCTTATTTTATCTCGATGATCGCTTCGGAGATATTGATCATAAAGTCGCCTACATGCTCGCATTCCGAGATCAGATCCATATAATATACGCCTGTGAGGTAAGAGTATAAATTGTTTTCCAGATTAAGCAGATGTTCTTCCTTAAGATTGTTCCGGTATTCGTTGATGTCCTGTTCGATATCCTGGGCATTCGCGATATCCTCTATCTTGGAGTAACCTAATTCCAGGTTGTGGATCATGCTTTCAAACCCCCTGTCCAACAGATCTATCATATAATTGAGCTTTTTGATCATGCCCGGATCGAATTTTTTGTCATGGAGGTTTCTGCGTTGCAGTATCCGGGCTATGTTGAATCCCGAATCCCCGATGCTTTCAAGCTCGCTGATGATTTTATACATGGCCTGGATCCTCCGGCCGCTCTCTTCGCTCAATACCCCTTCGGAAATGTTGTTCAGGTACTTGGCTATCTCAAATTCGACACGGTCGGTAATCTGCTCGTAATGCTCCAGCTTTTTATAAAGTTCATCGAACCGCTCGGGATCGTCGGTATTGACGGCTTCGCGGGCATAGCCGTATTGCCGGTAACACAATTTGGCGAAATGGACGATTTCCTCCTTGGCCTGCCCTAAGGAAAGTTCGGAAGTACTCAGCAGACCGCCTTGTATATATTGGAGACGGAATACCTCCTCCTCTTTGGGACTCTTTATCAGATAGGTCACCAACTTGACGATTTGCGGAGTAAACCAAACTAAAATTAATGTGTTGCATATATTGAAAAGGGTATGGACCGTAGCTACCGAATACAGGAGGGAGGCGGAAGAGGCCCCCGGCTGAAGCGGGTTGTCGCAGCCTATGGCTACGATGATTTTGGAAACTGTCAGCAGGAACGGATGGAAAAGGGCCAGCACCCACAAGACTCCGAACAGATTGAAAACGGAGTGGGCGCAGGCGGCCCGTCGGGCGGATACATTCGCCACGGCAGCCGCTATGTTGGCGGTGATAGTGGTTCCGATGTTTTCCCCCAATACCAAGGCTGCGGCCATTTCGAATGGAATCCAGCCGTTGTTGACCATTACCAAGGTGAGGGCCATGGTCGCGCTGGAAGATTGCAGCACGATGGTCAATATGGTTCCGATCATTACGAAAATGATTACCGAAAGGAACCCGAAATTGGTCCATTTTTGAAGAAAAGCCAGCACTTCGGGAGATTGCTGGAGATTGGGTAGAGCGTCTTTCAGAAAATTCAGTCCCAGAAAAAGAAGGGCGAACCCGATCAGCAGTTCCCCAATGGATTTTTTCCGTTTGGCTTTCGCCATCATAAAGACGAATCCGAATCCGATAAGGGGTATGGAGATGATTGAAATGTCCGCTTTGAATCCCAACAGGGAGATCAGCCACGCCGTGAAAGTAGTTCCGATGTTGGCTCCCATGATGACGCCGATGGACTGGATCAGGGACAGCAGCCCGGCATTGACGAAACTCACGACCATGACGGTAGTGGCGCTGGAAGATTGGATAAGAGCCGTAATGAACAGACCGGTGAAAATCCTTTTGACGGGATTGGAGGTCATTGCGGCTAAAAAATTCCTTAATTTATCGCCCGCTACTTTCTGCAGCGCTTCGCTCATCAGGGTCATTCCGTAAAGAAAAAGACCCAATGAGCCCAGAAGTGTTAAAATTTTAAAAACTACAACCATTAATATATGGATAAATGTCTTCGCAAATATAACGCATATAATCGGAGTAATAAACAATCTCCTTTTTATTTGTTATCTTCGCTGTTGTATTTAAATCCGCGGAGGGACGCGAGTATGGATATGTTTAGAAAAATTTTAAGGTGTATCGCCGTCTTTATCTTGCTTGCAGTGGCTTGTATTCCGGTTTCCGGGCAATATTATGGAACCGGAGCGAATCCCGCCCGGGTGAAATGGAACCGGATCCGCGGAGAGAATTTTACGGTCATTTATCCTCGCGAGATAGACTCGTTGGCCAGAAGATATCTCGGATTATTGGAGATGGCCCGCCCCCGGGTGCTGTCGGGATTAGAAATAAATCCCAAGTCTTTGCCGGTAGTGCTCAATCCTTATACGGTCAATAGCAATGGAGTGGTCGTCTGGGCTCCCAAAAGGGTGGAATTATTCACCCTTCCCCCGGCTAACGGCACATACGCCCATAACTGGGAAGAACAGCTGGCATTGCATGAAAGCCGCCATATAGGGCAGATCTCCCATTTTACGAAAGGAGTCTTCAGACCGCTGGGCTGGTTCATCGGAGAGCAGTCTCCGGGTGTGGGAGTGGGAGTTTATCCTTCCCGATGGTTTTTGGAAGGGGACGCGGTAATGACCGAAACGGAATTGTCCTCGAGCGGTCGGGGACGCAGCGCGGATTTTATGGAATATTACCGGGCGGCTTTTCTGAACGGGGAGTACCGGAACAGGGACCGCTGGAGATACGGCTCGTATAAATATTATACCCCGGACATTTATGCGCTGGGCTACCTGATTAACGGAACCGTCCGGTACCAGACAGACAATTACCTGTATAGCGGAGAGCTGTTGGATTATTACGTAAGAAATTTCTATAACCCCAATGTCGCCGGTGCCGCCTACCGGAAAGTCGCCGGAGCTTCCCGCAGGGAATATCTGGAGAGGGGAGAAAAACTGATGACTTCCCTGTGGAAGGAGGAATATGGGCGCAGGGGAGCATTTACCCGTCCTGAGCCCCTTCCGTACCATCGTAGTGAATATTATACGGAATACAAATACAATGTCCCGATAGGTCCCGACAGCCTGGCGGTCGTCAAATATGCTTTCGACGGACCCTCGGCTCTGGTCCTGCTGAGCGGGAGCGAGGCGTTCCGGAAAGAACACCGGAGCGGGGAGAAAATTCTCCGCGCATTCAGCGACCGTACGGGGAATCTCCATGGGGCCGGAGATAAAATTTACTGGACGGAGACCGTACCGGATTTCCGCTGGGAAAAAGAAACTTTCGGAAATCTTTTCATGTATGATCTGCGCACCCGGAAAATAACCCGGCTGAGCAATCGCACCTATTACAACAATCCTTCGGCAAGTCCCGACGGACGGATTGTATCCGTGGCGGAATATTGCGTGACGGGCGGATCCAACCTCGTGGGCCTGAACGCACTCACGGGCGAAAAGATATTTTCGATACCCGCTCCCGAGGGCGGGCAATTGCTCGAAAGCGCGTGGGTAGGCGATACGGTATATGCCATCGTCATTACATCGCAGGGAGAGGGAATATTCCGCATCGCCCCCGGTAAGGCGGGCGATCCGTCGGGACGCAGCACATGGGAAAGAGTCATAAAGGAACAGCGTCAGAATATGAAATTCCTGCGCAGCAACGGGAACCGCCTTTATTTTACCGCCGACTTCGATGGGGTCAACAATATCTATCTGTATGATACGGAAAACAAGGCTTTCGGACGGCTTACCAATGCCAAATATGCGGCTTATTATCCGGCTATACAGGGAAACAGACTGTACTATTCGGATCTGAGATCCGACGGTTTCTTCCCGGTCTCCATCCGGTTGGATTCCGCTATGACCCGTATTTATGCGGACACCGGAAATGGAATAGCCGATACGGGGGAGGTTTATCTGAAGGAGGGGGAAATCCGGAATATCTATAAATATCCGATAGCCGAAAAACTGAGCGAACAGGCCCGCGATTACTTTGCCCGGGAAAATGTCCCGTCCGATAACGGGGAGAAAATGGACGAAGCCCGGCATGCCAAATCGGAAAAGTACCGGAAAGGGTTGAATTTGTTCCGTTTCCATTCCTGGGGACCGATATACTATAATGTGGATAATATCATGAGCATGACGGCGGACCATTTTTATGAGTTAGTCTCCGCAGGGGCGACGGTTTATTCCCAGAATACCTTGGGTACGGCTGTAACCATGTTAGGATATTCTTACCGCAACGGATTTAATGCAGGCCACCTGAAGTTCACCTATTCCGGATGGCTCCCGGTGCTGGAGGTCGGCGCCGATTACAACCATGAGGACCGGTATCGTTACAGGATCCTGAAAAAAGAGGATGAACTCTATGTGTTGCAAAGGGAAACCTCTGAAAATCCGTTTCTGGAACTGAGCGTACGGGCCTATCTTCCCGTAAATCTCTCGGGCCGGGGATGGCAGAGGGGATTGATTCCGCAGGTGAAATGGGAATTCGAGAATACCGGATACTACAGTTACCGATCTGGAAAATATGAATATCTGAATCAGCTGGATTTCGCCTTGCAATATTATCAGAACAGGCCCGTGGCCAAAGCGGAGATATTTCCCAAATGGGGATTCAGCATAACGGCCAGAACCGGCATGGCTCCGGGCGGCAAAGAGAATTTCGGATCGGTAGCCTCGTTGTATTCATATTTTTATCTCCCGGGAATCGTCCCCAAACAGGGAGTACGGTTCACGTTGGGATGGCAAAAGCAATTTGTGAACGGCAAATCGTATTATTTGAGCAACTTGCTGGATATGCCGCGGGGTTACGAGGAATTTCCGTTAGCCGATTATCTTCAGTGCTCTGTAGATTATGCCGTCCCTATTTACTTGGGCGATAAAAGTCTGGGCGGAATAGCATATTTGCAGCGGCTTAAACTGATTCCTTTTGCGGATTATGCCTATAATAAATATTATACCGGGAAATACAACATGTATTCTCTCGGGGCGGACGTGATGATAGACACCTATCTTTTCCGGATAGGGGTTCCTCTAAGCTTCGGCCTCCGGTATGCCCGGACGGAAGAGGGACGGAATTTCGTAGGATTCCTTTTCAGCACTTCCCTATTCAACAGGTAGATCCCCGGAAGTCCCGGTACTGTGCTTCCGGAAATAATCGGACAACAATGTCGCGGTTTTGCGGCCTACTAAGGCGGCGATTTCTTCGAAAGGAGCCTCCCGGATTCTTTTTACGCTTTTATACCGTTGAAGCAGTTTTTGCTCCGTTACCTGACCGATCCCCTTAATTTCCCGCAATACGGAATTGATCTGGGCTTTGCTGCGTTTGGAACGGTGATGGGTGATTCCGAACCGGTGCGCTTCGTCTCTAAGATTCATCAGCAATTTCAGGGAAAGGGAGTTTTTATCTAAAAACAGCGGGGTGGGATCTCCCGGAATGATTATTTCCTCGAGCCGTTTGGCTATGCCGATAATGGCGATTGTATGCTGAAGCCCTAATTCCGTCAATGCATCGTATGCAAAATTCAATTGCCCCCGCCCTCCGTCTATCAGGATGAGCTGGGGAAGCTCTCCCTCCTCCGCCAGCAGCCGGGAATATCTCCGATATACCACTTCCCGCATGGAGGCGAAATCATTCGCTCCCACGACTGTCTTTATATTGAAATGCCGGTAGTCCTTTTTACTGGGCCGGCCGTTTTTGAAAACCACGCAGGAGGCTACCGGATAGGTTCCCTGAATGTTGGAGTTATCGAAACATTCGATATGGACGGGAAAGTGCTCCAGATGCAGATCCTGCTTGAGGCTGATTATCGCCCGGTTTTTACTCTCTTCGGGATTTTTGATCTCCTCTTGTTTCAGTTTGTGGAATTTAAAGGCATTGGCATTTTTAACGCTCAATTCCAGCAGATTGGATTTATCCCCTCTCAAAGGGATGTGGATATTCTTCCCTTCGAATTCCTGATCCGGCAGGAACGGCACCAGAATCTCGGAGGAAAGGGAACCGGTAAGGGAGAAAATTTCCATGATAAAGTGAGACAATACCGCTTCCTTCTCCTCTTCGATATTCGTCTTGAACTCTAAGTTTGCCGTTTGTATGATACAGCCGTTATGGAGCCTCATAAAATTGGCGAATACCCGATAGTTGTCGAAAACCATCGAGAATACATCTATATCGCTGATGCTCGGATGGACGATCAGGGATTTGCTGTAATGGTTCTGGAGTAATTCGAGGCGTTCCTTGTATCTTTGCGCCTGTTCGAAATCCAGCTCCCGGGCGGCTTCTTGCATTTTGGCCTTGAAATCGCGGATCAGTTCGCCCGTATCCCCTTTGAGCAGATTCTTGATGGCGGCGATTTGGGCATTGTATTCTTCCTCTCCTATATTCCGTATGCAGGGACCCTGGCATTTGTGTATGTGCAGATTGAGGCAGGCTTTGAATTTCCCGGATTTTATGCCCTCTTCATTTAGGTCCAATGTGCAGGTCCTCAGCGGATAAAGGGAATGAATCAGGTCGATGAGCTGGCGGGCGTGCATGACGGAACTGTACGGCCCGAAGTACAATGAACCGTCCTTGACGAATTTGCGCGTAAGGAATACCCGGGGATAAGGTTCGTTTTTAATACATATCCAGGGATAACTTTTGCCGTCTTTAAGGAGAATGTTGTATTTGGGCTGATATCTTTTTATCAGATTGTTTTCCAGCAGCAGGGCATCCTGTTCCGTTTCCACGACAGTATGTTCGATATCGGCTATTTTGGATACCAATACCCGGGTCTTGGTCGATAACCTGTCGGGAGAAACAAAATACTGGGAGACGCGTTTTTTCAGGTTTTTAGCTTTGCCGATATAAATTATCACCCCTTCACTGTTCAGGAACCGATATACGCCCGGCCCCTCCGGAAGGGTAATAATTTTATCTTTCAGATTCATACTTTTTATCTATATTTGTCGGATTGTTACTATGAGTACAAAAGTAATTAATAAATCCGAAGTTAGGAATGCCATTAAACTGAAAGGCATATTGGGAAATGCGGTAGCCTCGGCGATAATGGGCATTTCGGGATTTAATAAAATTAATGAAATCTATTCTCACATTGCCGGCCGGACGGGAGTGGAATTTGCCGACAAACTCATAGAATATTTGAATGTCACATGCGATTATAAACCGCAGGAGCTGGAGTATCTTCCCAAGAAAGAGCCTTTTATAGTGGTTTCCAATCATCCTTTCGGGGGAATCGACGGAATATTGCTCCTAAGCATATTGGGAAAAGAACGCCCGGACCTTAAAATTCTTACTAATTTTCTTCTTTCCCGTATTCCCGAACTGAAAGATTGTTTTTTCCCGGTCAATCCTTTTACCGATAAGCCGGGGATAAGAAGCAGCATCGCAGGCTTGAAAATGGCCAAGGAACATTTGAGGGACGGAGGGGCCCTGGCGCTGTTCCCTTCCGGAGAAGTATCCTCCTACGGTAATAAGGAACATGTCGTAAAGGATATAGACTGGCAGCCTTCTATCATAAAATTGATAAAGAGAGCCGGCGTGCCGGTTGTGCCGGTTTATTTTCATGGCGGGAACTCCGGATTTTTTCATTTCTTGGGGAAAATCCATCCGATGCTCCGGACGGTATGGCTTCCCAGAGAACTGGCCAATAAAAAAAACCGTGTCATATCCATGCGTATAGGCCGTCCCATATCGCAGGCGGAGTTGGAGGAATATCCCGATGAGAAAAAGCTGGGAAAGTATCTGTGGAACCGTACCTATGCGCTGGAAACCAATATGGAAATGGCAGCCGGGAATGGGACCAAAACGGTGGAGGACTATACGGTTCCTATGTCCGGGCCGGTAGAAAAAGGATTGCTCGAAAAAGAAGCCGATTCTCTGGAAAAGAACCTTTTGTTCGAAACGGATTCCTATGTTTGCTACTTGGCGGATTATAAGGATATTCCTAATCTGATGTCCGAGATAGGCAGATGTCGGGAAGAGGCTTTCCGGGCGGTAGGAGAAGGAACCAATAATCCGATCGACACCGACAGTTTCGATAGCTTTTACAAACACCTGATTTTATGGCATAAAGAAGATAAGGCCGTAGCGGGGGCCTACCGGCTGGGATTCGGCCGGGAAATTCTGGATAAATACGGATTGGACGGTCTTTATACCCATTCCCTGTTCCGCTATAAAAAGGATTTCGTGCCGTATCTGGAAAAAACCATCGAACTCGGACGATCTTTTATTTCCTTGGATTATCAGAAAGAGGCTTTTCCGTTGATGCTGCTGATCAAAGGCCTCTTTTATACCGTAATCAAATATGAAAATATCCGGTACCTGATAGGGCCGGTAAGTATGAGTTCCTGGTATCCGTTGTTTTACAGGAGCCTTATGATCTATTATCTGGAGCGGAAACACCGTATGGATGAATTTGCCGGTTTTATTGTTCCCAAGATGCCTTTCGTACCGGATTATGAAAGGGTGGATCCTGCACTGCTGCTGGAAAATAAAATGGAAAGCATCGAGAAATTCGATAGGTTCCTTTGCAGGCTGAGCAATAACGAATACCGGCTTCCTACATTATTGAAAAAATACCTGAAAATAAATGCACGCCTTTTGGGCTATAATGTGGATCCGGATTTCAATTATTGTGTGGACGGGCTTATCATGCTGGATTTGAGAGAAGTCCCTAAATCGGAAATCGATGCCCTTTCCAAAGAATTCATAGACAAGGACCGGGTGTATAAACGTTTTGAAGAATCCTGAGCGGAGAGGAAAATCCCGGGCGGGCATTACCCGTGTCAGGGTACCGGATCATACCCGCTGCCTCCCCAGGGATGGCAGCGCAAGATACGTTTTACCGCAAGATATAACCCTTTGATTGGCCCGTACTTTTTCAGCGCCTCCACAGCATAGGCGGAGCAGGTAGGGGTAAACCGGCAGGTAGACGGTTTAAAGGGAGAAATACATACCTGATAAAATAATATCGGCAAAATGAAAGGGAAGCTAATTGTTTTTTTTAACAGCCTCCGAAATTTCCCCCAATATGTCTGCCACTTTCGATTCAATTTCTTTATATTCAAGAATATTCTTACTTATATATACCAACAGGAAATCGATCCGGTTTTGCGGGCTTGCCAATAGATGCCGGTTCAGACGGTAGCTCTCCCGGATTCTTCTTTTCAGCAGATTCCTTTTGACCGCCCGTTTAAAGTTCTTTTTCGGTACCGAAATCATGATGCGGTGCGGGGAGGGATATTCGCCGGCTGTTTCTCCCGCCGGTCCAGACTCCTTATAAATCACCTTGAAAGGATAATGGAAAAACGGTTTCCCGTTTCGCATCAGATCCCCGATGTCCCTGAATGAATAGAGCCGTTCAGCCTTTATGAACGTTGCCGGCATGGAAATATAATAAATTACTTCTTTTCAAAATAAAGGGTCAGGGCCTTTGCAATCGAAGGCGCCTCGGGAGTAGGAGCGATGATGGCCGTACTTAGTTTGGCCGCTTTCATGGCTTTTGCCGTGGCGGGCCCGAAGGTCGCGAACTGCAGATCCTTTTGCTGGAAATCCGGGAAATTGTCCTGCAGCGATTTGATATCCGACGGGCTGTAAAATACCACCATATTATATTTTTGCAGGTCTAATCCCGACAGGTCGCTGTTCACGGTCTTGATGAATACGGCGCTTTCGTGCTTGAGCTTGGACTTGACGAATAATTTGTGCAGATCGGATTTATTGCTGTCGGCTGTAGCCAGCAGGAATGTCTCGTCTTTATGTTTTGTCCCGATACTGTCCACAATGGAGGCCGGCGTGCCGGTACCGAAAAATATTTTTCTTTTCCTGTACACGATATGTTTTTGAAGGTACAGGGCGATCGCTTCCGAAATACAGAAATATTTCATGGTTTCCGGAACGGTTATCCGGAGTTCCTCGCACAGATGGAAAAAGGCGTCGATAGTCGTGCGGGCCGTGAAAACGATAGCCGAAAAGTCGAGAATATTTATTTTCTGGGTCCTGAATTCTTTGGCGCTCAGCGGTTCCACTCTAAAAAACGGCTTGAAGTCGATTTGTACGCCGTATTTGGAAATAATATCGGAGTACGGCGAACAGTTAAGCGGTGCCGGTTGTGAAATAAGTATATTTTTAATTTTCATAACTCGATTTATGAGGATAATGCCATAAATGCCGTCAATAAGACGGGCAAAAATTCAAAGGTACAAAGATACAAAATCCAAAAAAAATGTGAAAATCGATTTGCAATAATTAATTGATATCCACGAATGAAATAAAGAGAGAACGCTGCCAGGGCGCATATTCCCGTATAAATCCCGACAGGGCCGGAGCCGATTTGCGGAAAAATGAGAAAGACGATTAAACCGGCCAATCCCGTCAGAAATCCCCATATAGTGTAGGTGTAGCCGATTTTATGCAGGGTTTTAAAAACGGAGGTGTGATTTACCCAATCCAACAGGGTGCATGAAACTATTTTGAAAAGAATATATCCCCCCAAAATCAGGAGAATAAAAATAAAATTCAGATAAACGGGAAGGCGGTTCTCTATAAAATGATAGCGGGCATTATAATCGGAAAGCACGAAAGCCGCTGTCAGGAAAGAAAATAACAGTAAAGTGTCCCTGCTCCCTTTCGTATTGGACTGGTTCTCGATAATCAGTAATTTTTTCAGATTGAATACGGCGCCGGCCGTATAATAGATTCCTTCCACTATCCGTCTGTAAGCCAGAATGAAAAACAGAAGGATGAGGGTCAGTATGATAAAATCCGCTATGCTGTCCGTTGCCGTAGGCACGGTTTTGATGGCGGGAATGCTGTCGGGAAGAGGCACCGTATAACTTTCCGGCCATGCCCGGGTAATATGCAAGGTGTCGGAAAGCATCAGTTCCCTCTTTTGGCTTTATAACCTGATGAAGTCAGAATTTCTACGACCCGGTCCCGGAAATCTCCCTGGATGAGGATGATTCCGTCTTTGGCCGACCCTCCTGTACCGCACCGGGTCTTGAGGGTTTTGCCTAAGGCTTCCAGGTCGGCACTTTTTCCTACGAATCCTTCCACTACCGTTACCTGTTTGCCGGCCCTTTTCTTCCGGTCGATGACAACGGTCAGTTTCTGCGCGGACGCAGGTAATGTTTCCGGCTCTTGGGCCTCCTGTACGGTATATTTAAAATCGGGATCGGTAGAATACACCGTCCCCAACCTGCTTTTCCAATCGTTCCCGGCCATATAAATTAATTCATTTTGCAGTTTATTTTGCGACAAAGTTAGCATTAAAAATGCTAAAATCGTATATTTGCCCTTTAATACCGGAATTATAACCCTTTGTTCCGGCAGGTAAAATTATTTGACAATTGTTTATATAAAGCTAAAATATGGAGCTGACCAGATTTAAGCGGATCAACACTTACATTTCGCTGGCCGTATTGGTGATTTCGAGTGTTACTTATTTATTGACGATAGAGCCTACCGCCAGTTTCTGGGATTGTGGAGAATTTATCGCCTCATCGTACAAGTTGGAAGTGGGCCATCCTCCGGGAAATCCCGTTTTTCAATTGATCGCCCGTTTCTTTACACTATTCGGAGATAAAGAGCATGCGGCCGTATTAGTGAATGCGATGAGCGGCCTGTGTTCCGCTCTGACCATTTATCTGCTGTATCTGAGCATCGTACATCTGGGCCGTCGTCTGCTGGAAAAAAACGGACGCCCGCTCGATCTTCCAAACAGTCTCACCGTGTTCGGTGCCGGAATCGTAGGCTCGCTGGCCTATTGCTATTCCGATACGTTCTGGTTTTCGGCCGTGGAGGGAGAAGTCTATGCCATGTCGTCTCTATTTACCGCTCTGGTATTCTGGGCCATGCTAAAATGGGAAGAACAGGCGGACGAGTGTTATGCCAATCGCTGGATCGTGCTGATCGCGTATCTCATGGGAGTGTCCATAGGAGTGCATCTGCTGAATCTGCTGACGATTCCCGCGCTGGTATTTATCTATTATTATAAGAAATATGAAATAACCCCGCGCCGTACGGTGTGGGTACTCGCCTCATCCGCCGTAATCCTGATTGTCATACTTTACGGAATCATACCGTATGTCCCTAAACTCGCGGCTTATATGGATCTGTTTTTTGTGAACGGACTGGGCCTGCCGATAAATTCCGGGGCTACGTTCTTCATGCTGGCGATCTTGGGGTTAGGTTTCTGGGGAATTTATTATACCTATTCCCACAAACGGGTGCTGTTGAATACGATCCTGTTGTGCGCCACGGTGATAGTCATAGGCTATTCCACATTTGCCGTGGTGGTGATCCGTTCTTCCGCCAATACGCCTACCAATGAATACCAGCCCGACAATCCGTTTACGTTGGTGCGCTATCTGGCGCGGGAACAATACGGAAGCAATCCGCTGTTCTATGGAGAGACCTTCGCTTCTCCCGTAGCGGATTTTAAGATTCCGACCTATTATAACGTGCTGGACGGCAAGTACGAGAAATTGGAGGGACCTATCGAACCGGTTTATAGCCCGGACTCCAAAATGCTTTTCCCTCGTATGTGGCAGGCGGGAACGGATGATTCCTATGTCCCTTTCTATAATATGTATACGGAAGGGAAGGGAAAAACGGTAGTGGGTTCGAAGTATAAGGTGCCTACATTCGGGGCGAACTTAGCCTATTTCATAGATTATCAATTGGACTTCATGTATTTCCGCTATTTTATGTGGAATTTCGTGGGCCGGCAGAACGATCTTCAGTCCACCATGCCGGGCGACAAGTTCAAGGGCAACTGGGAGAGCGGCATAGACTTTATAGACCGGGCGCGTCTGGGAGACCAGAGCGAAGGTCCGGATTATATAGTCAACAGCCGGGCTAAAAACCATTATTATTTCTTGCCGCTTCTTTTGGGCCTGATAGGATTGTTCTATCAGCTGAAAAAAGACAGACATAACTGGGTGGTGACAATGCTGCTTTTCGTCCTGACGGGCATAGCGGTAATCGTATATTTGAACCAGCCTCCGATGCAGCCGAGAGAGCGGGATTATGCCTATGCGGGTTCTTTTTATGCGTTCACTATCTGGATCGGACTGGGAGCGATGTGGGTGTCGGATCTCTTGCGGAAAATGAAATCCCTGTCGGGAAATTCGGGAGCGATAGCGGCGGGAGTCGTATGCCTGGGAGTGCCGGTACTCATGGGAGCGGAGAACTGGGATGACCACGACCGCAGCGGCCGTTATACGGTCAGGGATGTGGCATACAATTACCTGATGACCGCCGATCCGAATGCCATTATGGTTACGCACGGCGACAACGATACTTTCCCGCTATGGTATATACAGGAAGTGGAAGGGGTAAGAACCGATGTACGCGTTATGAATACCTCGCTCTTGGGTACGGACTGGTATATAGATCAGATGAAATATAAGATGTATGATTCCGATCCGGTGCCGTTCAGCCTGGATAAAAGGCAATATGTTTACGGCGTGAACGATTATGTATATATATATGAGCGTTTTAACAAGCCTGTGCCGGCTAAGGATATAATAGAGATCTTTAAAAATCCTAAAATTACCGTTCCGCTGAGCGACGGGAAAAATCATAATTACATTGCCGCCAAACAGCTGTTGCTCCCGGTAAATAAGGAAAACGTAATGAAATATAATATCGTAGCGGAAAAAGATTACGATAAGATTCTGGATACGTTGCTGATTACGATTCCGGAAGGCAAGAATTCCATGACCAAAACGGAATTGATGATACTCGACCTGCTGGCCAATTATAATTGGGACCGTCCCCTGTATTTCCTTCAACGCGCCGGGGATATAAATATCGGGGTTAAAGACTATCTGCAATATGACGGATATGCCTATAAATACGTTCCTATCAAGAACGCGACGGGGTTAAGCGCCAACAAAGTGGAACAAATGGACGATCAGGCGCTTTACGACCGGATTATGAACGTATACCGTTGGGACGGGTTTGCGGATACCACCATAAATATAGACTATCAGAATCTGCTGACTCTCAATACTCTCCTGTCTCCCCGGGATATCATGGTCCAGACCGCTAAATATATGATTAAGGAGGGGAAGGAAGAAGAGGCCGTAGCCGTACTGGATAAAATGCAGGAAGTGACTCCGGTAAAGAATTTCCCGTTGAATAACAGCCTCATCTCTTCGTTGAACGAGATAGTGGTCATGGATGCGGTAGGAGTGTATTTGCAGGCCGGGGAAAAAGAAAAGGCATATAAACTGGCGGATGCTTTCCTGGCGGAAACCGAGCTGGCCATCAAGTTGTTTTCCAAAATCCATAAGGGGGAACTGATGTCTGCCGACGGATTGCAGCAGTCGCTTCTGTATATTTATACGTTGTCGGAGATTTTCCAGAAAAACGGAGATCCCGTCAAGGCGCAGGAATTGTCGGATTTGCTGGATGAATATATAGACCGGTTCCAGAATCTGTAGATTCCGGGCCGGCTCATGTTTCCAATAACAGATTGCAGCCTCGCAGTTCCGAATCTTTGATCCTTCCGTCTATCGAAAACGAACCGTCCGAATACAGTCTGCCCGTATCTTCGGTTTCGATGAAACAGCAGGAGCCGATATTCGCCAGGTCGATTATATTGATGCCTCCCTGCGGAGTATGGTCCGGTTCTCCCGTGGAACCTTTCCGGTCTGCGGACAGATATCTGAAAGGATCGTACAGGTCCCGGATATAGATTCTCATCCAGGGGGGCGTCTCGAAAATGCCTTTTCCGGTGGAATAGGCCTGGGAAAGCAATTCGGCCATCCCGTATTCGGAATGGATTTCCTTTACTCCGAATCCCTCCGAGAGAATCCGGTGAAGTTCCTCCCGTCCTATCTCTTTCCCTCTTCCTTTCATCCCTCCGGTTTCTATGACAATCAGTTCCGGGAAACGGATCCGGTAATTGGCCGTAAAATCCAACAGCGCGAAGCTGACTCCGAGCAATATGGTTTTCTTTTTTTCCTCTTTCAGACGCAGGAGGGCCTTCCGGAGATCCTCATGGTTATAAAGATAAAAACCGCTTGCGGAGGATCCTGCCGGGCCGTTTCCGGAAAGCCGGATCAGATGCTCGGCCATATAGACCAAAGAAGAACCTTCCCGTTCCAGATAAGAGGGCAACAGGGCCAGAATCGTATATTCTTGCGGCCGACCGTAAAATAATTCGAACCCTTTTAGAAAACTGGTTTCATAGAGGGCTTTTTCTAAAACGAAATGTTTGGACGGAATCATACCGGTAGTAGAACTGCTGGTAAAAATGATTTCTTCCTTGATTTCCGGGTTCTTCGGATCTTCAGCCGGAAGGAAAGGATTCGATACTATTTTCTGCGTTTTGAAGAAACGGATAGGCAGCGCGGGAATCTCCTCCGGCCGGGAGATTTTGTCCGGCTCGATTTCCAATAATTGCAGATACCGATGGTAAACGGCGCAATGTGCGGCCTGAAACCGGAAAATCTCCATACAAAGCGAATCGAACTGCCCGGCGGAACGTATATTGAATATCTCTTGTTTCAATGCAGATAAAGTCATATAAAATTATATCTTTTTGCCGTTTCTTCCAGCTGGTCTATAAACCGGGAGTCGGTGCTGAGCCGGGGTACTTTGTTCTGTCCGCCTAACTTGTTCCTGCTTTCCATCCACCGGTAAAAGGTTCCCCTCGGTAAAACGCTGATGCGCAGCTGCTCCATAGTGGCATTGTTTTTCCGTTTGGCTTCGTAATCCGAATTCTGGCAGGTTAAGGCTTCATCCAGAACCTTTTCGAAACAGGCGATATCCTGTGGAGGAACCGCAAACTCTATCGCCCACTTATGATACCCTTTGGTGGCGGTATTCCCTTGCCCCGTCAGTTCCATAAACACCGGGGCGACCGTAAATTCTTCCACGCGGCAATCGCATGTCTTGCAAGCCCGGGCCAATGCCTTCTCGGCGTTTTCGATCATCAATTCTTCTCCAAAGGCATTGATGTATAGCTGGGTGCGTCCTGTAATCCGAATCCGGTAAGGTCGCAGGGAGGTGAATTTGACGCAGTCGCCTATCAGGTATCGCCATAATCCTCCGCAGGTGCTGATGACCATGGCGTAGTTCACTCCGGTCGAGACTTCCCGCAGGGTAGGGATTTCCCGGATCCTGCCTTCCATCACCCCGTCCAGCATCTCCATCGGGATAAATTCATAAAAAATACCGTTATCCAATGTCAGAAGCATGGAATCCGTGGCCGGATCGTCCTGAAACGCGAAATAACCTTCGGAAGCATTATAATTTTCTACATAGTGCATCCGAGGGGAGGGGATAAGGGTTTTGTATATTTCCCGATAGGGTTCGAAGCCGATTCCTCCGTGCATGAACAGCTCCAGCCGGGGCCATACTTCCGTAAGGTGTTTTTTCCCCGTATATTCCAGGATTTTATTTATCAGAATGAGATTCCAGCTGGGAACGCCTGAAAAATTCGTCACGTTCTGCCGGCTGCTTTCCCGACAGATCAGCTCGATTTTGCGGGAAAAATCCCTTGTCAGGGCGGTCTCTTTTTGGGGAGTGCGGATCATCTCTACAAGGGCGGGGCTGTTTTTGAGCAGGATCGCCGATAAATCCCCGTAAAACGCATTCCCTCCGCTCGCTTCATCGGGCTGGAAGCTCCCTCCCAAGGTCAGAGCCTTCCCGTTGAATATCTTACTGTCGGGATACGTCCGGATATAACTGGCCAGCATCCGTTTAAAGCCTCCATAATGATTGATATACAAGGAATCGGGCGTAACGGGAATAAACTTGCTTTTATCCGAGCTGGTGCCGCTGGAGCGGGCGAACCATTTTACCCGCTGATTCCACAGGATATAATGCTCTCCCTGCCGCAGGCGCGTAATGTAGGGAGTGAAGGCGTTATAGTCCCGGACCGGGATATTCCGCTGGAAATCCTTGATTCCGCGGATGGAGTCGAAACGATGCTCCTTTCCGAAAAAAGTGTCTTTGCCGTTGGTAATCAGTTCCTGCAGGCATCTCTCCTGAAAAGGGAAGGGGTCTGTTTTGCTCTTGTCCATCCTGCGCAGCAATTTTTCGGACAGTTGCAGGTATAAATGATTGATAACGGACATAAAATTTTATTTACAGTGCAAATATACGCACAAACGGCATTTACTTGAATACCTCGTGCAGTATATCCAGCGATTTTATTTCGAGCGGACTCTCCAGATGATGGGAAAGATACCGGACCATTTGTTTGGCAAAGGCGAATCTGAGTTCTCCCCTGCATTTGATCTCCGCTAAGGAAGTTACGGGCGTATGCAGAATCCGGTGCAGCAGAACGGATTCCTCCGGAGAAAAATCGAAATCAGTCCCCGGATTCGCACCCGCATAGCTGTTCCGGGCCGTATCCGTTTCCCGGAAGCCGGCCGACAGGATATTGAAAACCGGCGTTTGCGGGCTGTAATTATCCAAAGGCATGAATCCCATCATTCTACTCAAATGAACAAGAAAACAGATATGAAAGTTGGCGATACCTTCCCGGGAGTGTTCTAAAAGCTGTATGGAAGAAGCGAGAAAATGATATAAGGCGGGATTGGGTTCGATCTCCCGGATGCTCTTTGTCAATAGTTCGCTGATAAATAGGGCGATGGAATTTTTATAAATATCGGTCCGGACGGAGGGAAGCAGAACGGCCGGAGTCATTTCCCGTATGACGGGCATAGAGGAACCATTACTATATGTAACGATATCTAAAATACTCAATCTATGAAGATTGGCCAATACAGTCCCTTTCCTGGAAGCGCCCCTTAGATACACGGAAATCCTGCCGGCGGAATCGGAATAACATTGGATTACCATGCCGGAGTCGCCGTGTTTGATAGTGTGAAGGACGATTATCTGAAATTTGCGTATCACCTGCGCTTTTTTGATTTATTAGATTTGCCTGTCGGGACCGCAGGCTTGCCGGAGAAAATCTCTCAGTTTCCTCATGGCGGTCCCTCGGTGGGAAATAGCGTTTTTCTCATCAAGGGAAATCTCGGCCAGCGTTTTGTCATACCCTTGCGGAATAAAGACGGGATCGTATCCGAAGCCTTGCATGCCGGATTTTTCCCGGGCGATCCTCCCCTCGAGGATTCCTTCAAAGGTATAAAGTTTCCCTTCCAACATCAGGGCTATGACCGTACGGAAACGGGCCTGCCTGTCGGGACAGGTATCTTCTGTTTTCTCCAGTTCCCGCAGCAATTTGTCCATGTTCGCTCCCGGACTTTTATCCTCTCCGGCATACCGGGCGGTATGGACACCCGGCCCTCCGCCGAGGGCGTTGACTTCTAATCCGGTATCATCGGCAAAACAATTTCTCCCCAATTTCTCCCATATATAGCGGCATTTTTGTATCGCATTTTCCTCCAAGGTACTGCCGGTTTCCGGTATTTCTTCTGCAATTCCCAACTCCTTTGGCATAATTAGTGTAATGTTTTCCCCTAAGGCTTTTGATGCCTCGGTCACTTTATGGGGATTGCCGGTGGCGAAGATTATTTCCATACGGATATTATTATTGCATCAAAGGTACGAAAAGTTTATTTTTGTATTGTAAGAAATGAAAATAAAAGGCTATCCGGGAACAACCCTCCAAAGGAATTTGTTATTATTCCGGAACGCCGCATGATAAGAAAAGTTTAATAATCAATGAATATGAAATTCGGAAAAATCGTTTTTTACAGTTCGGTCTTTCTCCTGGCAGCCGGATTCGCAGTGCGGGGAAATGCCCAGTCCAAAGATTTCAAGTCAGCCAAAAGTCTGGAGATTCAGTATAATATTTTGAAAGAATTGTCTTCCAATTTCGTGGATACGATAGATATGGAAAAGCTCCTTTCTACAGGGATCGATGCCATGTTGTCCTCCTTGGACCCTTATACGGAATATCTCCCGGAGGAAGATGAAGAAGCTATCGAGATGATGACTACCGCCACTTACGGCGGAATCGGATCCGTTATCAAGAAGGTGGATTCGGTAGGGGTGATCATTTCGCAGCCTTATGTGGGTTCGCCGGCCGTTAAATACGGGTTGGAGCCGGGAGACGTCATTCTGAAAATAGACAGTACGGATGTAAGCACCCTTACAGCGGACGAAAGCAGCAACCGCATGAAGGGGCAGCCGGGTACGGAAGTGGTTTTCTTGGTCCGCAAGGCCCGTACGGGGAAAACGGAAGAGATAAAGGTAATCAGGGAAAGGATTCATATTTCCGATGTATCTTATGCCGGAATGGTGAACGATACGGTGGGATATATCAAAATCGACGCTTTTACGGTAGGGGGTGCCAAAGACGTGCGGAATGCTTTCTTGGATCTGAAAGCAAAAGGAGCCGAAAGGATGATTCTGGATTTGAGGGGAAACGGCGGAGGATTGATGGAAGAAGCCGTCAATATCGTCTCTCTGTTCGTTCCGCAGGGAACGGAAGCGGTATCCGCCAAAGGACGGGACCCCGAATCCACCTTTAGCTACAAGACTGTGGAGGAACCTGTCGATACGTTGATGCCTTTGATGGTGCTGGTAAATTCCGGTTCGGCATCTT
This sequence comes from uncultured Bacteroidales bacterium, assembly GCA_947630665.1. Taxonomy (GTDB): domain Bacteria; phylum Bacteroidota; class Bacteroidia; order Bacteroidales; family UBA932; genus Egerieousia. Next base: position 71,004 of record CANRID010000004.1, read on the forward strand.
CTTCGGAAATCGTGGCCGGAGCGCTTCAGGATCTCGACAGGGCCGTTATTATGGGTACCAGAACATTCGGAAAAGGATTGGTACAGTCCATCAGGCCTATGGGCTATAATAGTAAAATGAAATTCACGACCGCCAAATATTATACCCCGAGCGGACGGTGCGTCCAGGCGATCGATTATACCCGCCGGAATGCCGACGGCAGCGCGGGAAATGTCCCGGATTCGCTGAAAAAGGAATTTAAGACCAAAGGAGGCCGTTCCGTATATGATGGTGGCGGTATCACCCCCGATGTGGAAATCGCATCCGAGGTGTTCAGCCGTCCGGTAGTGTCGTTGGCAGTAAACGATATCATGAATGACTACGCTCTCCTGTACTATGCTTCCCATCCCCGGATCGCTTCTCCGGCCGATTTCCGGCTGAGCGACTATGAATACGCCGATTTTGTGGATTATGCTTCCGGCCGGAATTTCGACAGCCGCAGCGCCACGCAGGTGCAGATAGACCAGATGATCCGGTCTGCCAAAGAGGAGGGCCTGTATGAACGGAGCAAAGGGCAGTTCAATGCTCTCACCGAAAGCCTGAATCTTTCCAAAGCGCAGGTACTGAACATGAAAAGAGAAGAAATACAACCATTGGTAGAGGAGGAGATCGTATCCAAATACTATCTTATACCCGGAAAGGTGGAGGCTATTGTGCGCACGGACAAACAATTGCAGAAAGCGGTGGAAAAATGGAAAGATTTCAGTTTTACCGGCGCTTCCGAGCCTGTTCACTCAAATAAATAGACTTTGTCCGACCGGCGGAGCTTCTCTCCAACGGGAATCGAGCAATATTGACCTTTCACGGCGGTTCCGGTCGTTTCCAGATCCACCCTGATTTCTCTTACCTCCTGCTCGGCGACTCCTGTGGTGGGGCCTATGATCAGAATATGATTCCCGACAGCGAGGCTGCCCGTTTCGATGAGGATTTCCGCCACCCCCAACTTGGAAAAATAATTGGTGACTTTCCCTATATAGATTTTCTTTTTAGTCGCCTTGCTGCCGTAGACTTCGCTCCATTCTCCCAAACGGGCGCCCTGGTAATACCCGTCCCAGAATCCCCGGTTGAATACCTCGCCCAGCTGCTCTTTCAGGGCGGCTCCTAATTCCGGAGTGAAATTGCCTTCCAACACCGCATCCGCCGCTTTCCGGTAGGCGGACGTTACCTTCTTCACATATTCCGCACTGCGCGCCCTCCCCTCTATCTTTAAAACGGTTATGCCGGCGCCGATTATTTTATCCATAAATTCGATCGTGCATAAATCCTTGGGAGACATGATATATTTATTGTCGATCTCAAGTGAACGTTCCGTTTCCAAATCCGTTACCCGGTATCCTCTCCTGCACAACTGGTAACATGCGCCGCGGTTTGCCGACGCATTGTATTCGTGCAGGCTCAGATAACATTTCCCCGAAATTGCCATGCACAAGGCTCCATGACAGAATAATTCTAACCGCATTCTATTTCCCGACGGCCCTTTTATGTCCTCCCGTTCGATCGCTTCTCCTATCTCCCGGATCTGCGGCAAAGTCAGTTCCCGGGCCAATACCGCCACATCCGCGAACTGGGAATAAAACCGGAGACTTTCCGTATTGGAAACATTCAGCTGGGTGGAGATATGGACCTCCATCCCCATCCGGCGGGCATACAGTATGGCCGCCATATCCGAAGCGATCACCGCCGAGATTCCCGCCTCCCGGGCCGCCTCCAAAGCGCGCCTCATGGGCTCCAAATCTTCGTCATAAAGAACGATGTTCAGGGTAAGATAGGACCGCACGCCATGCTGACGGCAGATATCCGCTACTTTCTTTAGATCCTCGGGCTTGAAATTATTGGCGGAATGAGAACGCATGTTCAGATTCCCTACACCGAAATAAACCGAATCGGCGCCTCCCTGTATGGCGGCCGCCAGACATTCGAAATTCCCGGCAGGGGCCATGATCTCTATTTTGTCGCCTCGGGTTTTATCCATGGATGACCTCCGTTATTTTATCCAATACCTGTCGGGGAGTAATATCGCGCATACATTCGTAGGGGCGGTCGCTCCGGAAACATTTCCTGTTGCCGAAAACCGAACACGGGCGGCAAGGAAGATCCAGTTGGATGATATTGGCCGGATCCTGGCCCCATCCGTAGAATCCCCCATAAGGATGCGTACTTCCCCAAATGGAAATGACCGGAGTGCGTACCACAGAAGCGAAATGCATGTTCGCCGAGTCCATGCTTATCATTACATTCAGCCCCTTTATAAATTCGAGTTCCTCCTTCAGCGTATATTTCCCGGCTGCGGATTCGGTATGGGGGTATTTCGATTCCCAGTTTCTTAAGATTTCCGTTTGCTCTTTGCCTCCGCCGAAAAGAACGATTTTATTGTCGGGATCTTCGCCTAACCGTGCCACGACCTCCTCCATATATTCGAGCGGCCATTGTTTCCCCGGATGTTTGGCGAAAGGGGCGATTCCTATTCTGCGGAACGGGGACTGAACCTTCCGTAAAGGCTCCGCCGGCCTGCAGGCGAATTGCAGATCCTCCAATCCCAAGGCTACCAATACCTCCTCATAACTTCGCTGGCTCGTCTTGAGAGGAACCAGCACTTTGTTCCGTCTCCGGGTCAGTTCCTTTTTATGTTTTCTGTTTTTGCATATTTTCCTGTAAGGAATGCCGTGCAGCCATAAATAATACCGGATAATACGGCTCCGGGGTACATTATGGATGTCGGCCACTTCGGTGGGCCGCAATCTGAGCAAAGACCGGGCGAAACCGGCCACGGTAAAAGCATCCATTTTTCCCGGCTTGAAACTTATGGGTTCGAAATGCAGGTTTTCCACACCGTCGAAAAGCGGTTCTACCATTTTCTGGGAGACGACGGTAAACCGTATGCCGGGATTTTTGCAGGCATATTCCTTAACCAAGGGGGCGGCAATGGCTATATCCCCCAGCGCAGAGATCCGGATAATTAAGATATGTCTTTGTTTTACATCCATTTTCCGGATATACCTTACAGATTATTTTGTGTACAGGACCGGATTCAAGGCCGGATCATTGTACATTTTCATTTGCTTATATGTTTTCATGTACTTTCTCCCGGCTGCGATGTCTTCCAACAGCTGGTCTATGGCCAAGGAAAGGTCCTGCCGCTGGGTCAGGAGTACCTCCAATTTCCTTTTGCAGGAGCAGGTATGCTCCGGTGCGGCGTCTTTACGGTCCGCCTCTATCTGCATGTGGTAGATTTTCAATGCTAAAATGGAAAGCCTGTCTATGGCCCAGGCGGGAGATTCCGTATTGATAGTCGCGTTTTCGGAAACTTTAACCGTCTTATACTTGTCCAACATGTAGCTGTCGATCTGTTCTACCAGATCTGTCCTGTCCTGATTGGACTTGTCGATGCGCCTTTTAATCGCCAGGGCCTCTTCCGGTTTGATGTCCGGGTCCCTGATGATATCCTCCAGATGCCACTGTACGGTATCGATCCAGTTTTTCAAATATAAAAAATATTCGATGGTGTTGGGCTCATAAGGATTTTTAACGGGCGCATCCACATGATCCGTAACGTGATAATCGGCTATGCACTTATTAAAAACAGAATTGCAGAGTTGAGTGAAATTCATTGCCTTTTTTATTGGTTGATATTGGTTTGCGTGGAAACAACTATTTGTTCCGGTTGAGCAGACGGCGGGCGAATGCTTCTATCTGCCCGTATTGTGCAGGAGAGAAATTCAGCGCCCCGATACGCTCCATGGCACGGCGGTGATAATCCCTTATCGTCTGTTCAGCCATCTCTCTGATTCCCAATTTCTCATATAAGGCCTGCATGGATTTTATCTTTTTGTCCGCGTTCCCGTCATTCAAAGATAATAAATAATTCAATTCTTCTGCATCTTTTCCCTGGGCGACCTTGAAACATTGTACTAAAAGCCATGTCTTTTTATTGTTGAGGATATCTCCCCCGATCATTTTCCCGAAAACGTTGCTTTGTCCGAAAGTATCTAAATAATCGTCCTGAATCTGGAAGGCGATCCCCAGATCGAACCCGAAATCATACAGGGTGTTTCCCGTTTTTTCATCGGTTCCGGCGATCAGCGCACCTATTTTGGATGAACAGGCCAGCAGCACGGCGGTTTTCAGCCCTATCATTTTGATATAGTCCTCCATGGTTATGAAGGGAAGCGCTTCGTAATTCATATCGTATTGCTGGCCCTCGCAAACCTGGGCAGCCGTTTTGGTGAACAGCGCCAGCACCTGGGGCAGAACGGCGGAAGGGCAATCGGCCATCAGTTCATAAGACTTGATGGACATGACGTCTCCCGACAGAATCGCTATATTGCTGTTCCATTTTTTATAGACGGTCGGCTGGCCCCTTCTGAGTTCGGCATTATCCATAATATCGTCGTGGATAAGGGTGAATCCGTGAAATATTTCCAGCGCCAGCGCCGGATATAGAATGGAGCGGTCGATTTTATCCGAAAAAAGATTATAGGTAAGCAGACACAATCGGGGGCGGAGTCTTTTCCCTCCTATGGAAATCATATATTCTATCGGCCGGTACAATTGCGAGGGGGCCATGTTGAAATTCAAGGTGCCCAATCCTTTTTCTATAACCGAGTCGATTTCTTCGAGCGTGTACATCGATAAACTGTTTTCTTGAAAATAAGGAATTTTATAATTCTTGGCCTTGCAAAGGTAATGGATTTTGTACAATTTAGTATCTTCGCGTCCATGGAAAAGAATAAAACAGGCATCGCTACCGTCGTAAAGCATACCGGAAGCCATTACATGCTTTCCCGGTTGCCTGCATGGGATGTTTTTCCGGCTGTCATTACAGGAAAACTGCGGCTGAAAGACTTTAATTCCACCAATCCCATCGCCGTGGGGGATCGGGTGGAATTCGAATCGCCGGAGGGGGGAGGGACAAGCGTGATAAAAAGCATATTGCCCCGGAAGAACTGTATCATCCGCAAGTCGGCCAATCTGTCCCGTCAATCCCATGTAATCGCTTCCAATCTGGATCGGGTGTTTTTGGTGGTTACCCTGAAGCATCCGGAGGTAAAGATGCAATTTGTCGATCGCTTTCTCGTTACCTGCCAGGCCTATAACGTACCCGTAACGATTCTGATCAATAAGACCGATCTGTACGGGGAGGAGGAGAAGCCCCGTGTAGAGAAACTTAAGGAAATTTACGGAAAGGCCGGTTATGAGATAATGGAACTCTCGGCCGCAACCGGAGAGAATACCGGATTGTTAAAAGAAGCATGCAAAGGGAGAATCGTTTTGTTTTCCGGACAGTCCGGAGTGGGAAAATCTTCGATTATCAATGCGTTGGATCCTGCCTTAACTCTCCGGACGGAAGAAATTTCGGAATACCATTTGCAGGGAAAGCATACCACCACTTTTTATGAAATGCATCCGCTTTCTTCCGGAGGATTCGTTATCGATATGCCGGGCATCCGGGGTTTCGGCCTCGTAAATGTAGCCAAAGAGGAATTGAGCACCTATTTTCCGGAGATGCTCCGGGTAGAAGACGATTGCAGATTCATTCCGTGTACGCATACCCATGAGCCGGGATGCGCCGTAAAGGAGGCGGTGGAAAAAGGGATGATTTCCGTGGAAAGATATGAATCCTATTTGGGAATGTTGGAGGAAGAGGGCAAATACCGGTAGGGCGGAATCCTAAGATTCGTATCTTTGCAAAGGCGTCGGTCCGTTTAAATTTGATTGCATGAATAGAAATGTTCTGAAACTCGCGATACCGAGTATCCTGGCTAATATAACCGTACCGTTGGTAGGAATGGTGGATCTGGCCATTGCCGGACGTTTGGGCGATGCTTCCCTGATAGGAGGAATCGCCGTGGCGACCATGTTGTTCGACCTTTTGTACTGGAATATGAGCTTCCTCAGAACCGGAACGGGAGGAATGGTAGCCCAGGCCTACGGACGGAGGGATTTCAACGATGCCATGCGCGTATTTACGCAGGGAATGACCACTGCCTTTCTGATCGCGCTGCTGATCTGGGCCGTCCAGTATTTATTTGTCGAAGCGGCCTTTATGTTTATAGATGCCTCGCCCCAGGTGGAGCAGCTGGCGCGGGAATATTATTTTATCAGAATCTGGGCGGCTCCCGCTACGTTAAGCCTGTATGTATTCAAAGGATTTTTTATCGGGATGCAGAACGCTGTCAGTCCGATGGCGGTGGATTTGACGGTAAATATCGTCAATCTGGCGGCGAGCGTCTATTTCGCCATGTTCGCGGGAATGGGCTTTTCCGGAATCGCCATGGGAACGGTCGTAGCCCAATACAGCGGTATGATTCTGGCGAGCGTCTTGTTAGTGATTTATTATAAAAAGCTGTTCAAATATATCGATATACGTAAAAGTATAAAATTCAAGTATATCCGGAGCTTCTTCGTTATAAATGCCGATCTCTTTATCCGTTCCGTCTGTTTCCTGTTCATATATGCCGGGTTTACCTCCCTGTCTGCCAGATTCGGAGACGTCTTGCTGGCGGTAAGCACGATTATGATGAAGCTGATGCTGCTCTATTCCTATTTCATCGACGGATTCGCCTATGCGGGGGAGGCGCTGGCGGGCAGATATATCGGCGCCAAGGATCCGGTGTCGCTGAAAAAGGCGGTCCGGGTGATTTTCGCCTGGTGCATGGGGATAGGATTCGTCTCTACGATCGTGTACGTGTTTGCCGGAGAACCGTTGTTCCGGCTGATGACGGATAACGCCCGGATCATCGAAAGCTCCGGACGGTTTATGCCGTGGCTGCTGATAATGCCTGTGATCAGCTGCATCGCTTTCACATGGGACGGGATATTTCTCGGGGCTACGGCATCCAAAACTATCCGCAACGGGATGATATGGTCGGTAATAGGCTTTTTCGCGGCCTACTATATTACGGTACCCCATATCTCGGTGCAGGCTCTTTGGATGGCGTTTATGACGCATCTCCTGATCCGCACCGTATATATGAGCGCTACGGCCAAAAAACAGGTGTTCGCCCGGGCGCGGACATAACAGACCGGCGCAAGGCCGAAGATCTGCGCAAGACCGGCGCAAGCCGCATCAATCAGTATAACGTTCTTCCACTTTACCCCAATCGATGATATCCCAGATACCTTTGGTATATTCCGCCCTCCGGTTCTGATGATCCAGATAATAGGCATGTTCCCATACATCTATGGTCAGCAGCGGTTTCAGGGAGCGGGTAATGGGATTTCCCGCATTGCTCTCTTTCTCTATGGAGAGATTTCCGGCGGCATCGCTCGTGAGCCATACCCATCCTGACCCGAATAAAGAATTGGCCGCCTGACTGAATTCTTTTTTGAAATGCTCGAAAGATCCCCATTTTTTGTCGATGGCTTCCTTCAGTTTCCCCTTCGGTTCTCCTCCTCCTGTCGGGGAAAGGGTATAAAAATAGAAAATATGATTCCAGGTCTGGGCGGCGTTATTGAAAACGGCTCCGTCCGAAGCGGAAATGATCTCCTCCAATTTCTTGTTCTCAAAAGGTGTATCCTTTATCAGAGCGTTGAGATTGTCTATGTAGGCTTGCAGATGCTTGCCGTAATGGTATTCCAATGTCTCTTTTGATATTACCGGCTCCAGCGCGTCCAAGGAGTAAGGCAATTGTGGCAATTCGAATTTCATGGTTCCTAAAAGATTTAATATTATGTATCCAGATAAAATTAACTTCATCATTTGCTTGGCGTATTTTTTGTATGATGGCGGCGGAAAATTATCTTTGTAAAGATAAAACAAAAAACAGAATCTTTAGTTGATATCGCGGGACGACTTTTTAACATGTTGCTATGATGATGACCTGGTTTACCGATTTGCTTTTTGGAGGGGGCATTCCCCACGCTATCCTTATTTTTTCCCTCGTGATTACGTTGGGGATTTTGTTGGGTAAAATAAAGATCAAAGGCATTTCGCTGGGGATCACCTGGATTCTGTTTGTCGGGATTATATTCAGCCATTTCGGATTGCGTATAGAACCCGGCACCCTTCATTTTGTAAAAGAGTTCGGGCTGATTTTATTCGTATATTCGATAGGGTTGCAGGTGGGCCCCGGTTTTTTCGCTTCCCTTAAAAAAGGGGGATTGACGCTGAATTTGCTGGCGGCGGGAGTGGTGTTGCTGGGTTGTCTGACGGCTTTGGCGATCCATTGGATCACGGGAACCGATCTGGTGACAATGGTAGGAGTGCTGTCGGGAGCCGTAACCAATACGCCCGGATTGGGAGCCGCGCAGCAGACTTTTTTGGATGTAACGGGGGGAGATAATGAAACCATTGCCTTAGGGTATGCGGTGGCGTATCCGTTGGGAGTGGCGGGGATAATCTTTTCGATAGTCGCGATGAAATATTTTTTCAAGATAGATCCGGCCCGGGAAAGTGCGGCCCTGAAAGCCAAAGCCGAGAATATGAAGGATGCAGCCCGCAAGGTGACGATAGAAGTTAAAAATGAGGCGATTCTGGGTAAATCCATCGAGGAACTGCATAAACTGATAGATAAGAATTTCGTAGTTTCCAGACTGTATCGTCCCGACGGCAGATTGGAAGTCCCGGCTTCGGCGACCCGTTTGGAAAGAGACGACCGGTTGCTGCTGATAGCTGCGGCGGCGAATCTTCCGTCTATCGTGGCTTTTATAGGTCAGGAAGCGGATATGGACCTCGATACGTGGAAAAAGTTGGATTCCCAATTGGTTACCCGAAAAATCGTTATCACCCGTCCGCAAATCAACGGCAAGAGTCTGGAAGAATTGAAGGTGCGGACGGTCTTCGGAGTAAATATCACCCGTATTACGCGGGCCGGAGTGGATCTGGTGGCGGCTGGAGATCTGGAGCTGCAATTGGGGGACCGGGTGCTGGTGGTAGGAGATGAAAAGGATATCGAAAGTCTGGCGAAAGTACTCGGAAACTCGGCAAAACAATTGCGTGAGCCTAATTTGGTCTCTATTTTCTTGGGAATGGCCGTAGGGGTATTGTTCGGCTCCATTCCTTTCATGCTGCCGGGCATTCCGCAACCGGTAAAGTTAGGGCTGGCCGGCGGACCGCTGATTATCGCCATTCTCATAAGCCGGTTCGGATATAAGTTCAAGATCGTTTCATATACCACGCAAAGCGCCAATATGATGCTCCGGGAGATGGGAATTTCGCTTTTCCTGGCAGCCGTGGGGTTGGGAGCGGGGGTGCAATTCATAGATACGATCGTAAATCAGGGCGGCTATCTCTGGATAGGATACGGGGCCGTCATTACCGTACTTCCTTTGATGATAGTAGGTGTGGTCGCACGGCTTATTTATAAATTAGACTATTTTTCCCTGATGGGTTTGCTGGCCGGGAGTACCACCGACCCGCCGGCTCTTGCGTATGCCAATACCGTTTCTCCCGCCGACCATCCTGCCGTCGCCTACGCTACGGTTTATCCCTTGATCATGTTCCTGAGGGTTCTTATGGCGCAGATATTGGTTCTGATGGCGTTATAGCGGATCATTTTTCGCCCGCCGGCCCCGGAGCGCCGAATATCTCGGCAAGCATGCAACGGGCGGATCCGCCTCCGTTTTTTTCTATATACTCCAGCGGGGGCGCCACTATTTTTTTATAATAGCTTTGAAGCTGCTCCAGTTGTCCTGTTTCCAACGACCGGTATGCGGTGGCGGACATGGCCAGTACCGGGTTGCCTTGGTCGTCTTGCAGTTCGAGCATATTCCCGGCGAACCGGTTCATTTGTGCGAAGCTAATTTCGAGGATCTCTTTTCCGTTCTTTTCCAATAACCCGGTCAGCTGTTCCCGCTCATCCGGACTGTATATGGCATCCAGGCACACAATCGCATAACGGGTCCCTACGCTCATCATTACATTCGTATGATAAATGGGATCTCCGTATTCATCCCGGGCGCCGAAAAGAAAATAATCGTATCCCGACAGCCGGGCGAATTCGTCCAGCACGGATTTATCGGTACGGGGAGAGGCGCAACAATAGGCGATTTTGTTTTCCCTGTCGAGAATCATGCTTCCGGTGCCTTCCAGAAATTTCCCCTCCCGCTCGAATCCGGTCAGATCCAAAAGCCTGTATGGAATTATACGGCTGTCGTCCACGCAGTTGTGGCTGTTTCCCCTTTTCCCGCCATTGTTTATCCGCCACGACACCATCCGGAAAACTCCCGGGCAGGTATCTTGCAGGTCTTTTCCGGCAAATTCCTGTTCTTGTCGGGATGAGAGTCCGAATATTTCCGTTTTATCGAATCCCAAGGCCGTTAAAACGTTTTTATACCGTTCTTCCCTACGGTTGGGCGCGAACATGGGGTACAGTACCAAAGTGCCGGATGAATCCGAATTTTCCTGCGGAGCATGGGTAGAGAACCAGTTATTGGGAAAAATGGAATCCGGAGTATGGGGATCGGGCGTATCTTCCGCTACGATCACCCGGACACCCGCTTTCCGCAGCATCCGTACGTAATTGTCGAATTCTTCCAGCGCTTTTTCCTGGGCCCGGCCGGTGAAGCCGGCTTGCTGGAAACTGTTGTTGGCTGCCGTCTGTTCGTTGAATGTAAAATTCACGGGCCGCACCATCAGTACCGTATCGGTCGTTTGCATCTGCATCATGATTTTTCGTCCGCTTCGGGCAGAATCCTTTCCGACTCCCGGCACGGCCGGATTTATTCGAGCGCCTTGATGGAATTTTTAATAATCCCGATAGCTTCCCTCAGTTGGGGTTCGGTAATGACCAACGGCGGGGCGAAACGGATAATATGCTTGTGGGTAGGCTTTGCCAGCAGACCGTTTTCGGCCATTTTCAGACAAACATCCCAAGCCTCTTTTCCGTTGCTCGGAGTAATGACAATGGCGTTGAGCAGCCCTTTGCCGCGTACCTGTCCGATAAGCGGGGAATGGAACCCGGCGATCTCCTCCCGGAAAATCCGGCCCAGATATTCCGCTTTCTCAGTCAGATGCTCCTCTTTTACCACCGTCAGGGCCGCTACCGCAACTTTGGCGGCCAAAGGGAATCCTCCGAAAGTGGAGCCGTGTTCGCCCGGTTTGATGGTGAGCATGATATCATCATCCGCCAATACGGCCGAGATCGGAAGCACTCCTCCGGAAATGGCCTTGCCCAACACTACGATATCGGGACGGATGCCTTCGTGATCCGAACAAAGCATTTTCCCCGTGCGGGCGATTCCGGTCTGCACTTCATCGGCAATGAAAAGAACATTATGGGCTTTGCAGGCCTCATAACATTTTCTGAGATAGCCCTCATCGGGAACGAATACCCCCGCTTCCCCCTGTATAGGCTCTACGATGAATGCAGCGGTGCGTTCTCCGTATTGCTGCAGGGCGTTCTCCAATGCAGCGGCATCGTTATAGGGGATTCTTACGAACCCCGGCGTAAAAGGCCCGTATTGCGAATACGAATCGGGATCGTTGCTCATGGATACGATGGAAATGGTACGTCCGTGGAAATTCCCTTCGCAGCAGATGATCACCGCCCGATCTTCCGGAATGCCTTTTTTGACATATCCCCAGCGGCGCGCCAATTTGAGGGAGGTCTCCACCGCCTCGGCGCCGGAATTCATCGGAAGCATTTTCTCATATCCGAAATATTTGGAAATGAATTCCTCGCAAGGTCCCAGACAATCGTTGTAAAACGCCCGGGAGGTCAGACACAGGGTATGGGCCTGATCGCAAAGGGCCTGTACGATTTTCGGATGGCAATGTCCTTGATTGACGGCGGAATACGCAGAAAGGAAATCGAAATATTTCTTCCCGTCCGTATCCCAGACGAAGGCTCCCTCCCCCCGGGAAAGGACCACGGGCAGCGGATGATAATTGTGGGCTCCGTATCTGTTTTCCTGATCGATGTAGCTTTGCGCTTTAGCTGATATTTTCATAATGTATTATCGTTATTTATCATTATAGGCTTATTGAACCCTTTTATTAAGGGCTTCGGCGAGATTCAAAGATAGGCATTTTTTTGCTTTCTATTTTGCAATTCAAGAAATTAATCTTACCTTTGCATCCCGTTTTATACTCGGGTATTTGTATAAAGTTAAGATTAACAACAAATTATGCCAACAATTCAACAGTTAGTCCGCAACGGTCGCGAGGTTATCGTAGAGAAAAGCAAATCTCGTGCGCTGGATGCGTGTCCTCAGAGAAGGGGCGTTTGTATACGTGTGTATACGACCACTCCCAAGAAACCGAACTCGGCTATGCGTAAAGTGGCCCGTGTTCGATTGACCAATCAAAAAGAGGTGAATGCCTACATCCCGGGCGAAGGGCACAATCTTCAGGAACACTCCATCGTGCTGGTGCGCGGCGGTCGTGTGAAAGACCTTCCCGGAGTACGTTATCACATTCTTAGAGGGGCTTTGGATACGGCAGGCGTAGACGGACGCAAACAAAGTCGTTCGCTTTACGGCGCCAAGAAACCAAAGGCTGCAAAAGCTAAGAAGTAAGTCATTAATCATTTAAACCAAAAGAAAAATGAGAAAAACGAAGCCTAAAAAGAGGATTCTACTTCCTGATCCGAAATTCCACGACGTGTTGGTAACGCGTTTCGTGAATAATCTTATGTTGCAGGGGAAGAAGAGTATCGCTTATGCTATTTTTTACGATTCGATCGATATGATCGGCGAGAAGATGAAAGATTCTGACAAGGCTCCTCTGGATATTTGGAAAAAAGCGCTGGAGAACATTACCCCGCAGGTGGAAGTAAAAAGCCGCAGGGTAGGAGGCGCCAATTTCCAGGTCCCGACAGAGGTGCGTCCGGAAAGAAAGATTTCATTGAGTATGAAGAACATGATTCTTTATGCCCGCAAAAGATCCGGTCGCTCGATGGCTGAAAAATTAGCTGCGGAAATACTGGCTGCATATAATAACGAAGGTGCTGCTTTCAAGAGGAAAGAGGATATGCACAAGATGGCCGAGGCCAACAAAGCATTCGCTCATTTCCGTTTTTAGTATTGTGAGGAGAGTCAATGGCAAGAGATTTAAAATATACTAGAAATATCGGCATTATGGCCCATATCGATGCCGGTAAAACCACTACGTCCGAGCGGATATTATATTACACGGGAAAAACCCACAAAATAGGAGAGGTGCACGAAGGGGCGGCCACCATGGACTGGATGGTCCAGGAACAGGAAAGAGGAATTACCATTACCTCCGCTGCCACCACTGCCTTCTGGCATTATAACGGAGAACAATATCAGATCAATCTGATCGATACTCCCGGCCATGTGGACTTTACGGTAGAAGTGGAAAGGTCCCTGCGTATATTGGACGGCACCATCGCCACTTTTTGTGCCGTCGGACGCGTACAGCCTCAATCCGAGACCGTATGGCGTCAGGCCGACAAATACCGGGTGCCTAAAATCGCCTATGTCAATAAAATGGACCGCGTAGGCGCCGACTTCTTCGCCGTAGTGGAGGAAATGAAAGATAAATTAGGGGCGCATGCCGTGCCTATCTGTATCCCGATAGGTGCGGAAGATAAATTTCAGGGCATTGTAGACCTGATCTCCATGAAAGGCTTGTATTACGATCAGGAAAGCAAGGAACTCGTCAATTACGAAGTGAGGGAGATCCCTGAAAATCTCCGGGCGGAAGCGGAAAAGTGGAGAGGCAAGCTCATCGAAGCCGCTGCCGAATACGATGACACCCTGATGGAGAAATTCTTCGATAATCCCGACTCTATCACCGACGAAGAAGTGATAGCGGCTTTGAGAAAAGCTACCATCGATATGGCCATCGTTCCCACTTGCTGCGGTTCTTCCTTTAAAAATAAAGGCGTACAGTTCTTGCTGGATGCCGTTATGAGATATCTTCCTTCTCCGCTGGACAAAGGAGATATAAAGGGAACCAATCCCAATACCGGAGAAACGGAGGTACGCAGATCGAATGTAAAGGAGCCTTTCTGCGGATTGGTATTTAAAATCGCTACCGACCCTTTTGTAGGACGTTTGGTGTTCATGCGGGCTTATTCCGGTAAATTGGAAGCCGGATCATACGTATTGAATACCCGTTCCGGCAAAAAGGAACGCGTAGCCCGTCTGTACCAGATGCACTCCAACAAGCAAAACCCTATCGAATGGGTAGAAGCCGGCGACATTTGCGCGGTAGTAGGCTTCAAGGAACTCCGTACCGGAGATACCATTTGCGAGGAGAACCACCCGATCGTACTGGAATCCATGACATTCCCCGATCCGGTGATAGGACTGGCCATAGAACCCAAGACACAGAAAGACTTGGACAAGCTGGGGATCGCCTTAGGCAAACTGTCCGAGGAAGACCCTACGTTTACCGTAAAATCGGACCATGAAACCGGTCAGACCATTATCAGCGGAATGGGCGAGCTGCACCTGGATATTATCGTAGACCGTCTCAAAAGGGAGTTCGGTGTGGAAATAAACCAGGGCGCGCCTCAGGTAAATTACAAGGAGGCGATCCGCTCTACCGTACAGCACCGGGAAGTATTTAAGAAACAAACCGGCGGTAGAGGTAAGTTTGCCGACATTATCGTGGAGATAGGTCCTGCCGATGAAGGCGTTACCGGTCTGCAGTTCATAGATGAAGTGAAGGGAGGTAATATTCCTAAAGAATATATTCCTTCCGTGGAAAAAGGCTTTAAGGCCGCTATGGCTAACGGCGTATTGGCGGGTTATGAAGTTACTTCCATGAAGGTGATCCTGAAGGACGGTTCCTTCCACCCGGTAGACTCGGATGCGTTGTCTTTTGAAATCTGCGCCCGGCAGGCGTTCCGTAAGGCTCTGCCAAAGGCTACTCCTGTAATTATGGAACCGATCATGGCATTGGAGGTGGTAACTCCGGAAGAGTACATGGGAGATGTTATCGGCGATTTGAACAAACGCCGCGGACAGATCACGAGTATGGATTCCAAAGCCAATGCCCGGATCGTCAAGGCCAAAGTCCCGTTGTCCGAACAGTTCGGTTACGTGACAATCCTTAGGACATTGTCTTCCGGCAGGGCGACCAGCACCATGGAGTTCTCTCATTACGCAGAACTTCCGGCTTCTCTTGCCAAAGAGGTAATCGAAAAATCCGGAAACAGGAAATTAGGTGACGATATAGACGAATAAATTATTAATTGGTAATAACACATACAATGAGCCAAAAAATAAGAATTAAATTAAAATCTTACGATCATGCCTTAGTGGATAAATCCGCTGATAAGATCGTAAAAACAGTGAAAGCTACCGGAGCCGTTGTCAGCGGACCTATTCCGCTCCCTACGGACAAGAAGATTTTTACTGTAAACCGCTCGACCTTCGTGAACAAGAAAGCCCGCGAACAGTTTGAGCTGAATTCTTTCCGCCGCTTGTTAGATATTTATAGTTCTACCCCTAAAACGGTAGACGCTTTAATGAAACTGGAATTGCCCAGCGGCGTTGAAGTAGAGATCAAAGTCTGATAAAATTTTTCAGAAAATAAATTATTCGCTATCTTTGCAATCCGCAGACGGATTTTGCTGCGATTACAGGATAGTGATCCGGGCCCATAGCTCAGTTGGTTAGTAGCACCTGACTCATAATCAGGGGGTCGCTGGTTCAAGCCCAGCTGGGCCCACATTTTCGGAAAGAAAGGGGATGTCCGATACATCCCAAAGAAATCACCCCTGCCGGAATGAACCCCGGCAGGAGTGAAATCGTAGAAATAGGACTTATCGGATGTCCCTATCGTCTGGCCTGGTCCACTCCGGCCTCCTCTACGTTTAGTCCGGATGATTTGTTACTGCAGGCCGGAGCATTGGCTGATAATGTATAATTATTTTTTCAACAGACATTTGGCGGAATTAGTCGGATTCTTCTATATATGATTCCTCGATTTTATTCTCATAGCCTATTACTGGAAAATATTATATTTCATTCGATGCTACACATAATCATATGACGGTTCACAAATACCGTGACGCCTTCCATCCATCTTATTATTTTCTGCTGACGGCCAAAATATCTCGGACGCTGCCATCTCAAACCGTATCCCATCATCAATAACTTGATGTCGAACATCCTCTATCCTCCTTGACAAACGGCTCCCCCTCCGGTGACGTTCACGAAATCAAGTCTTGGCAGCTTCTGTAGCAGTTCCGGTTTTGAATTCCTCCTGCACAGTGGTCGGATTAGTTCATATGTGCACATCCTGCAATTTTTTAGATGACTCGTAGAGAATGAAGGGACAGCAATACCAATGCGTCCACTTCCTGCTTTCTACCCTTGTATGGACAACACCGTCCCCGAACTCAGGATTGGGCGTAGCTTCAACGACATCCCCGGAGCCGAGATAGACGCCAGTATGTCCCGGCATAAAGAGACATATTCCCGGAGTTTCCGGAAGCGTTTCGATCGGACCGCTATGCATAGACGAGCGAAAAAACATCTCTGCATTCCGGTCGAAAAACGGTTCATAGCAATTGCCGTTTATCCCGAAAAAGAAAGATTTTATCAATCCGGAGCAATCACATGCACGGAACCCCTCGAATTGCAGCAGATATTTTATCCTCTCATCGGAATAATGATCCGGATATCGCCGGGACAAGCGCCGTATCAATGAACGTGAAATAGGTTCCATCATTCCGCCATACAGGTATTTTGTAGGAAGGGCGGCGCAAGCATTCACATGTTCCAGGAATTCCCCCGCAGTCGGCTGATGTGCAAACAGGCGATCAAAAATCGGCGATGAAATATTCGGCATTAGCAAACGTCTGTTTCTGACGGCATCCGACCACACTACACGGGATGTTTGTTCGTATATATTCCAGATTCTGGGATTAAGAACTTCATTATAATTACTTTTCAACAAAACGGAAATGTGCTCTTTGCGAACATATCCGAATCTGCCATACATAAAGGATATTTCCATTTTACGACGTTTATCCCAGTTATTATATGCACACAATGGATTGAATACTACTGGATTACCCATTAAAGTTATTAGTGTTAGATTTTCATTAAAAGTCAGTTCGGAAGACTCTTTCATGAAATAATTATGCGCAGCATTTGCTATTCCATACAAGTCGGGACCCAACTGGATGACATTGAGATACAGTTCCAAAATTTCTTCTTTGGATAAATGTCGTTCCAATGAAAAAGCTATGAAAAGCTCAATAATTTTACGTGTATAAGTTTTGGTAAACGGAAGGTATAGATTTTTAGCCAATTGCTGCGCAATGGTACTCCCTCCTGCTACTTTCCTTTTCTTTCGGATATTTTGCACTAATGCGCGATATATGCATGCCATAGAGACTCCTTTGTGTGTAAAAAACAACCAATCTTCGCAGAAAACAACCATAAGTAAAGTTGTAGCAGATATTTTCTCCAACGGACAAAAAGTATCACGTCGGTGAACTTCCTTCATAATTCGTTCTATAGGACGGACTCTCATAAGTGATACCGCATGACAATACCCGTAACTGGCACATGCGAGCAGAATTGCCAGCAACAATATGAACATGAATATGATCATCGTCCCCATATATTGTGTTCTTCTAAAAACGTAAAACACTGATTTTGAATATCTTCTAAACAACCTTCAATAAAAGCACAGGCCTTTTGACAACCTTTACTTGCGATGAAAGACGGCCTTCCTGGATAACGAAAATAAATGTCGTTAAGATTCTGATGAAAGAAATTACATTCTGCATTTTCGAAACGCCTGCTTACTCCTGAAGAGACCAAAAACGTTTTTTCAATTCTTTGATTCCGTCCCTGCACAAAACTTTCTGCCAGTTCAAGACAATAGCGATATGATGATAGGTATGTCTCCGGAGTACACCGTCCGATCGTATAATCCGCTGCCATACTCTCAGCGGAGAGTTCAAATACGACTTTCATCTTAAGACGTTTGATACCCAAATGACGGACTTTGCCAACCGTCACACGCCAGCCCTTGTACGTAAACATGAACGGAAAGATATAATAGGTGGATCCAAGCGTTTTCATATTTCATATCTTATATTTTGATTCTATTACAATCTATGGCATATCCGATTCCTCAACCGCACGGTTACCTCGGCAACCCGCTTTCGCACCCATATTAAATAGGCTCGGGAAGGGATATGTCCCTTTGCCTTGTTTTTTCCCCAGGAAAGCATTGCAGCATTTATTTTCGATACCGAACCACAATGAAAAATCCGGCTTCTTCCAGCATGACGGTGGCCAGTCGTCCTCCAAACGCCATTGACTGTATATGGTTTTCGAATAGTCCTGCCATTTTCCCGCCACTTCCGTCGGTATGGATATCCTGACATTCAGCCGGAGGAAATCGCCGGATTCCTCCATATATGGTTTTCCAATTTTAATTCTCATAAGCTATTAGTTGAAACAATTTTATTGGACCTTAACGTACGTAACATACTTCAATATCAGCACTATTTCTTGAATTTGAAAAAATGAGTTCGTTTGGTAAGTACAAAAAACAATAATAGAACTACAGCAGTCAAACCAGACAATAACAACAACGACATGATGCTAGATAGCATGTCCGCACAAAATATTGTAATATTTCGCAAGAAGACATACAATACAATTGTAAGTAATGTGGCTTTGATGCCTGTTTTCAGCGGAGTATGTAGTGCCTGCTTTAATACGTATTTATTAAGCAAAACAAATGCTATGCATGAACTGATTGACATTGTTATTACCCATGCCCAAGCCATGGCTTCTAACGTCCGGAAACAAACAGCTGCTATCAAAAAACCCAATACAGTCAAGGTGACATCGATCACCGAACGGACAAACATTAAATCTGTCCGCCCAGTCGATTGAAAAAAAGGTGTTGTCAGTAGCCACAATGTTTGCCATGGAATCGATAATACTAGTATGCGTAACACTGGAATCGTTGCTGTCCATCCACGTCCATACATGATGGTGACAATATCGTCAGAGGCAAAAAACAAAAAAATACTCAATGGAAACGCGAAAATGGAAAATAGTCCGAAAATACGATTGTATTTATCTGCCATCCAGACACGATTATCCTGCATAGAAGCCAAAATGGGATACAAGGGGGATCTTATAACATCTACACTATATTGCATCGGAAATTGCATCAAATTATAGGCTTTCGAATAATAACCTAGTTCAGTTACCCCGAAATATTTTCCGATAATCAGTTTATCGGTATTACGGAAAAAATAATAAAAAAAATCAGTCAACAACTGATATACTGAAAGCAAACGGATTTTTCGGAATCCTATTATCCCCGGACGCCAACGGAATCGCATAGGATATTGCCAATAGTTAATCAATAATACCATACAACCAGTAAATACAGGCGGAATCAACAATGCGTACATCCCAAGTCCTTTGAAAGCAGCAATAATAGCCATTCCACCACTGATTACTTGAAGGGTAAGCGTCCGTCTGGCAATGAACTTGAATCGTTTGTCTTTAATCATCAAGGTGCCGGGAACTGTATTCCATGTTGTAAACAATAAATTTACTGATAGAATGCCGCATATCGTCACTAATGATTCGTTTCCATAAAAGTTTGCAATCGGACGTGCTAGGCAAAAAAACAATATTGCTATAATCACTCCAATATATATGCTTATGGAAAATATCGACTCAAGTTCTTCTTTCGTAAGATCTTGACGACAGATGATTGCCGACCCCATTCCTAAACCAGCAAAACGAGTCAACAAATTAAGCAATACGGAAGCCATCGCAACAATACCAAAATCCTGCGGTGTGAGCAAACGTGCCAATACCGCCGTGATTACCAGCTGCATGACAGCTCCCGAATATTTTTTCACGGCTGTCCATAACACGCCATGTACCATTTCCTCCCGAACGGTCATTTCAAAATCCTATTTTTACGAGGTGGTATCCGATACATTCTATAGCAATCCGAAGAGAATTTCCTTTTTCTCCGTCAATACCGCTCCTTAACGGATATTCCATATTCTAATTTCACCTCACCAAATTCAAGTCCACCTTTTCTCCAAGACGAACCAGATAATCGGCATCGAAGTGGTTCATACATCCTCCTACCGAAGTAAACGTCATTTCCCCAAACCAGACACGGCCGTCCACTTCATACATATCCACTCTCACCTCTGGAAACCCTTCGGATAATTGTTCGGCCATTTCAATCATTTGAGGCAGTGTTTCCGGTTTCGGAAGAGGTCTGCGCTGTTTCAGAAAACAAGACGTAGCAACAGCCCATTCCGGATGATAATTCCAATCCAAATCATAAATTCCGAACTCCGCACTGTCTTCGGTTCTGTTATTATATACCCAGATGTGTTCGGCTTTGCCGTTAAAACACCAGATCTTGTAATCCACCAAAGACGATGACACGACCGCCTGCTTTCCGGTATCCAGCAATTCCTCCGCTATGATACAGGGCTTGATACGTGTATAGTGTGGCTCGAACGTATCGTAGCCGAATCTTTTCCGCAATAATTTTTTGAATCTTTTTGTTTCCGACGCAATATCCAGAAGGGATTTGTCGTGGCAGATCAAATGGCCGCCGCAACCATTGTTAGCTTTCATGACGAACCGGTCGGGAAGCCGGTCCCAGTCAATATCCTCCGCCTTCTCCCATCTGCCGTACAAATCTACCAAGTTCTCTTCGAATCCTTTGGTGGCAACATATTCCCGAACCGTATATTTGTTTGCCAGGCGTGTCCACTCTGATGTATCCGTACATGCGGCAAGCCAGCATATCTTTTCATTCAGATCCTGAGGATGACTCCAATTGATATCTTTCCCAAGTTTTTTTTTGTATTTGCAAGAAATCGACCACCTTAAAGCATACTTGCATAAAAAGATTTTACAGATATGCCTCACATAGCGTTTCAGGACTTCTAACATTTTCATAATTATCCAGCAAATTGTAATCAGTGGTTTCCAGCAATCGTATAACTATTAGGATTTATCCCGAAAATTTCTTGACAACATGCTGTTCTAATGCAATATCTTATTAAGCAATTCCGAATAAATTCCGGCTACCTGTTCGGCTATTTTTTCCCAATTATAGGCGGACAGATTATATTTCCTGCGTCGGAAATTCATGATTTTCTGTTGTAGCCTCTCTGCCAAAGAGTAAGCGTCTCCTTTGACGAAATAATCTTCCTTCTCCAACGACACAAGGTGTGTTGCCGGAATATCGCTGACCAAAACGTCCAGCCCATATTCCATTGCTTCCAGTAATACTATAGGGAAGCCCTCCGAAAACGAAGGCAGGACGAATAATGCAGCATGGGTATATACTTCACTAAGCAGTTCTCCTGAAAGATAATCCGTAAAAACAACCCTACCTGATTGTACAAGGCTTTCCAGATGCCATCGATAAGCATTCTCAGAGTTTCCCACTATTACCAACTTGAAATCGGTGTCTATCATCTCGAAAGATCGGATAAGCAGATCGTATCCCTTTTCGGGGACAAGCCGCCCTACCGTGAGGATATATTTGTGACGTACCAACCCCAACGATCGGATATAATCCATCGTTTCTATCGGATGTTTCTTCGTCACGCCATTGGGTATAAAGACTGATTTTGCTCGGATAGCATGCGAATATTTTTCCATTTGGAATCGGTTAACAAAAATGATACGATGAGCACATCTCAAGGCGATTTTTTCACTGATTCTAAGACATAACTTACTCAACTTTCCCCACTTGTCATGTTCGTAGTTTGCGCTGTGATAGGTCAAAATAACCTTTTTCCCTCTTAGACGGAGTAACGGGGCGAATATTCCAGGCCCAATGTTGTGGATATGCACAATAGAAACCGAAGAAAAACATAGAATGACAGCAGCAAGGAAAGAGTGTAATAAACACTCCCAACCGGGAATACGGGTTGAGGGAAGGTCAATGAATTTTATATGTAGCCACTGCTGCTTCGAACGGACCCATGGTTTCCTTCGGAAAATAACAAAATCAAAATCCTTACTCATAAGAGAATACAAAGCTTCGCAATGTGTTTCCACGCCACCTTCAATCATCGGGAAGCCTCTTATTCCATATACACCGACTGAATCTCGCATTTTTACCAACTGATAGACTTTCCCTTGAATATCCTGATTTTGTTTTTCAAAACCCATAAGACCGGTTTCCACGGGTGCCGCACCATGTCATGACGGTCGGTGACGATAAAAGTGCAGTTGCGGTCGCAGAGCTCTACTTTCTTTACTATTTCTCGTGCTTTTTCCGAAGCCAAAATATATTCGAGAGAGTGTTCCCTAATATTGCCGACAATCCACTCATCAGATGAACCGTTGCAAGGCGAAACATTCCCTAATGGATCAATAAAGAAAAAATCTCGTAACGCCCCACACTTAGGCCGATATCCCAAAGCATCACCTCGTAACCTACAGTGTATACTACGATTAAAATAGGCTCTGCCATAATCCTTCAATTGGCCTTTGAATGTCCTTCGTTTCGAAGTAAGCAATGCCTTGACAAATTTTTCGTGTGCACCCAGAGCCTCACTGCTTTCCAGCAGATTATCCTCTTTATGAAAATACCACGAATTGTGCACTACAGAATTACACAACTCAATGTCAAGAGCGACACACAAATCGTACAGGTAAAGCAAATCCTTATAATTATCGGGAGAAATAGTCACTGCAAAGCCTATGTTTTTACACTTGGTTCTTTTCAGTTCCAGCATTGTCCTTAAGGCATGATCGAATCCATCGTGAAGACCACGTTTGGAGTCATTCAACGCCGGAAGGCCCTCCAATGACACCCGTATTAAAATCTTGGGATATTGATTCGCCAGACGGACAATAGTCTCAGTATTAAACCCGTTAGTACTCAGTTCCAACAAGGCCGCTTTAGGATAAAGTATCCTGAAAATTTCATCTATATCCCTGCGTAACGTAGGTTCACCTCCGGTGATATTAATTCTGAGACCATCGGGAAGATTTTCATAGCAATCAGGGCCTACCTCCTCATAAGATTTTGTAGGGTACTTCCAGATATTGCACATATTGCATCCGGCATTACATCGAAATGTCGTTATCAGACTTGCCTGTCTTGTCGTTTTCATTACAACTGATTATAAATGTCCATTAGTTTATTGTAATATACTGTAGCATTACATTCTGCCCGCATTTTCTCAGCTATACGGGCATAATCGAAAGATGTTTTGTACATTAGGCGGATTTTATTCTGCAAGTCACCTAAGTCGCCACTCTTGAAAGTCATTCCATTTTCTCCTTCCTGAATTGATTCCGGAAGGGATCCGATATTACTGCAAAGAACAGGTGTTCCCAGACATTGTGATTCCGCAATTGAATATGGATTGTTTTCATACCATTCCGAGGGGACAACAGCAAATCTCGCATCCCCGACAAGTCTACGAATATCGTCCCACTGTTTGAACCCTACAAATTCAATATTGGGTCCAGCCATTTTTTTAAGATTATTCTCCAACGTACCAGTACCGATAACCACTAATTTATATGGTAATGTATTAGCCGCTTTAATCAATGTACCTACGCCCTTTTCATGCGATAATCTTCCCAAGTAGCAATAATAATTTCCTTTCCTATTTGAATCCTGCCAGCATTTGTCTGTATCAATAATGTTTCTTAGCACATGCAATTTACTTTTCGTAAATCCACCTTTCGCCATTGTTTCCGCCATAAAGTGACTTGGGCAAATGAACGCATCTGTAAATGTTTCAATTCGCTTGAAGTTCCATACGTGTGCTTCCTGGTAAGCAAGGAAGCTGGCAAAAGGTGAATTTTTCATGCAGCGATAACGCAAAACATTTTTGGGATTCGAGAGGCACGCTACGCACGGTTTTTCCCCGTTTCGAAGACAATCGTACCGAGGACATACCAGCTTGTAATCATGCACCGTCCAGACGACACGGAGGCCTCGACGATGTGCCAATTCTCCGATTATAGGCGACAAATATGAATGGATATTATTCAAGTGAACAACATCCGGACGGAAGTCATCCAGCAAGACATTGAATCTCGTGCAGGTCTCTTTGTCTCCGAACAGTCGCCTTACAGCCTTTATAGCACTGGAATTTACACGGAATTTCACTTCCGAAGGGAAATATTTGCTCCACAAAGTCGGCAGATTCTCGGGACACTGCATAGCAAATACAGCCACTTCGTGACCGTGTTTACTTAACATATCCGACAAATTGAAAACGTATCTGCAATCACCTCCGCGAACGTAATAGAATTTGTTGGCAACCAGTATTTTCATCATGTTTTTATAGATAATTTCTCGTTTTTGATTGCTGCTCACAATAGGGTTAATTAAGATCCGATGTCTCGTACACAGGTCCGAAGTTTATATCCGCCCAACAAAAGGTACAATGCATGCAATCGAGGATATCGATAAGTTATTTTGTGACTGATTCTATAATATTCCAATCTGGTCATTTTGCCTGCGTTAAGCATTTTATCTCTTGCTGCCTGAAAGAGAAATTTCACGTATTCCCAATAAGAAATTTCGTAAAATGAGAATAATAAAAAAACAAGCATCTGTTCATATTCAGGTTTTCCTATTGAACGTAAATACATGTTGCATTTTTTAAGTACTCCATAACAAATCCAGTTTGCCTCTTTATTTGCTTGAGTGCACAAACTCCCTTGGCGTCGTGTATGAATATAGATTATTTCTTTAGTTGTTTCAATTCGACTGGCATGCTCAATAACGGACGTTGTAAACCAAGTGTCATTGAAATATAATACTTCATCAAAGTGTATATTATTCTTTTTCAAAAATGAGGAAGAATACATTCTTGACCATACCATGGGAAACGCCGCTAAAAACAATAGCATATCGCCATTCCACATAGCATCGCTGACAGTCGGAAAAGGCCTCGGCCAAATTTCAAGTGTGTCGGATATTCGATATTCGGTTTTGAACACTATAACATCGGCCTTCGAATCTTTGTAGATGTCGCATTTGTTCAACATATCCGGGAAATAGAGATCATCAGCATCAGCAAAGAGTATCCACTTGCCAATGGCATGCTCCAGCCCGACATTTCTGGCATAACCGGCACCTTTCCTCTCTTTGGTAAAATAAACCTCCACACAAGGCTCGTCCAGACCGGGGAAACAATCGAAATTAACAATCTCAGGATCGGAATTGTCATCAACCACGATAATTTGTACATCTGCCCTGCGAGGAATACTATCCAAACACCGTCTCAACAGGTCAGGAATATTTTTGTGAGGAATGATGATACTATAGTTTGTCATTCTTTTTTCCCCCCCCTATTTGATTTCTTCTCTATTTTCTCCAAACATTTTGCATCTGTTTTCGCAGACTTTCTTTCAAGGAGTATCCTCCAAGCAATAAATACAAGGCATATAAACGTGGAAATTTAAGTCTTATCGAATGCAAGCCCAACAAGCATTGTTGTTCACGATAAGCCTTGCCTGCAGATAGCATGCAATCGTATGCCGCCCGAAAGAATAAGTGTACGTATTCCCGATAACTGGTTCTGTATGTTAAATCTTCTAACTTCACCAACGATTCTTCATATTCAGGCTTTCCTATCAAACGCAACCAATTGTTAACTCGTTTAATTACATCGTATCTGCTTCGGAGTGCATAGCCATTAAGATTTTTTCCCAAACTTGTTGGTCTATTCACGAACGTGTAAAGCACTTCCTTCGCCAATGTAATACGGTTTGCATAAACGGCAAGCATTTTGCTATATAGGATATCGTTATATATAATAGATTCCTCGAAACAAATGCTATGCGATGTAAGGAAATTATGTGAAACCATTTTTACCCACGACATGCCTATTGCCGATAAA
Organism: uncultured Bacteroidales bacterium; assembly: GCA_947630665.1. Lineage (GTDB taxonomy): Bacteria > Bacteroidota > Bacteroidia > Bacteroidales > UBA932 > Egerieousia. The sequence continues at coordinate 96,812 of CANRID010000004.1, forward strand.
TATAGTGATGGTGACATCTCGCCTTTCATGGCGGCTTCAGTTATTTCAAACGGGATAGGCCCTCTTTTACTCGGTTTAAGCATATCTGTCACGACTTGCCATTCGAAAATAACAACCTCTGTATCTAAATCTTTATACCGATCCAGCTTCTCTAACATACATGGACAAAAGAAATCATCGGCATCGGCAAAGAGAATCCACTTGCCGGTAGCATGCTCCAGCCCAACATTTCTGGCGTATCCGGCACCTTTTCCTTTTTTGGTAAAATAAACCTCCACACAGGGTTCGTCCGAGCCGGGGAAACAATTGAAATTTACAATTTCCGGATTGGAATTGTCATCCACAACAATAACCTGAACATCTTCTCTCCGCGGAATACTATTCAAACATCTTCGCAATAAGTACGGAATGTTCTTGTGCGGTATGATAATACTATAATTTATCATAACTTTATTTTCATTTGACTTCCCAAGTCTGCTTATATGCGTGTCATGTGGTCAACCCCCTTGAATCTATTCTGTGGACTATCTTACATGATATTCTTAAGTGATATGGGGCAATCCAATACAATGGATTAAATAAGACTATACATAATAGATATATAAACAAAGGAATCCATGATGTGGATAAACTATTATTGACAGAAGCAACGCTCAGGAAAGTGCTGAGAGTTAGTAATATATTAAAACCGGAATATCCTTTGTATAGTTCTTTTAGCAATCGCCAATACAATATTATTAATATAACAGTAAATATTAGTCCAAATATTAGTATGAAATCTATCCAAAAGTTTTCTATTATAGCGATACCTGCTGTTTGTTCAATCATTTTATATTGATCTGTATTTACACCATGGAATAAGAAGGTCTTTACTGGGAAATAATCGAAAATTTTAAATGCATTGATTCTCGCTTGAGAACTCGAATCTTGGAATAATCCCATCTCTGACAAACGGGAACCATAACCGTAATGAAAAAACAAAATAGATAACAACAATGTGCTTCCTATGCCTAATCTTATATATTTAAGTTTTGTTTTCCTGCTTGTATTGGATTGCAATAATCTTTTGCCCATATATATTGCAAATATTGCTAAATTTATAACCATGGACGATCTGGTATTGAAACACATTATAGCTATGTAGCCTAATATCCATAGTTTTATTTTTTTCTTCTCAGGGAAAGGTGAAATAAGGAAAAAACTCATTAGAGTAGAAACAAACAACGCATTCTGTAATGGATGTCCTAATAAAGCTGTACTTCGAAAATAAATATAAACACTGCTCTTCATATCAAGAAAAGGCATATTGTTTATAATTTGAAAATTGAATATGTATTCGAATATGGCTATTACGCAATTTAAACAATAAAACCATATAAGTATAGTAAGACAGGTTTTCCAATATTTTACAATTTTTTGATTTGCTGGATCGAAATTACTGAAAGAAGAAAATACAAATGGAGCACAAAACATAAGTAAAGAATATAATTTTGCTCCTGATCCTGATTCTATTCCTGATTTTATTTTGATAACAAAAAGTAATGGCATAAATAAAAGCAACGTTTGTAAATTTTTGTATTTATACAAAAAAACGTTACGATTACATAAAATAGAGATGCACGAGAGAGCACAGACAAATATCCATCTATATTTAGGCTCAATTCCTATGGAACCGAGAATTACATCTCCCAATAGTAAAAGGAGTATAAATATATGTATGGCTTTACACATTAACTTGATCGTTGTTACAAATCCTTTAATGTGGTCCCAATCAGGATATATTCTTTAACTTCTTCTTGACTATTCTCTTGGACAAAATGACGCAAATGCCCCGGCATTGCGCGGAGCGTTTGCGTCATTTTTACAGACCGGACGGTGTCCCTGTCACCTGAGCCGGCGGAGCATCCTGCCGATGGTCTTCCGTTTTCCGGAAGGCACCTTCCGCTCTATCCCGATGCGGTCCTCCAGACCGACTTCCGCCAGGATGGTCACCGACACGAGGTCCTGTCCTTCCAGCTTCTCCCGTTCCTCTTCCGACAGCCGGAACGACACGCTGTTCCACCGGCCCTGCGCCCAGTCACCGCAGCACCCCGGC
>CANRID010000005.1 GCA_947630665.1 uncultured Bacteroidales bacterium
CGCGGTGTGGATGAAAGGACCTGGATAGAGGACGTCCTCCGCCGCATCCCGGAATATGAATTAGGCAAGAAAGACTTTTCGGATCTCCTTCCCGGCAACTGGACACCGCAGGCACGATAACACGCACAAACTTCCACTTACATAAGAACTACGAATGACATCTCACTGATGCCAGTCGTAATCTCGCTTCGTCAATATGTACTTCTTCGGATGCTTACCGTTTACTTTTCAATTCTAATAAAATCCGTAGACTTTCTTTTTACTCAACTCAGACACACTTTTTGAAACAGTATCATGCTTACCCTTGATTTATAAATGCAAAACTAAACGACCCAAAAGCGAAGATTGAGGGTCTGCTGCCTTTTCTATCCTTCCTTTTATTAGCTTTGTTTGCAGGCTACTTAATAAGTACCATACACTCCTGAAATAATAGCACAGCTCAAAAACTTACAACTATCGACATCATTCAAACCTAAGAAACAATTCTAATTTTATCATCTCTTCAATTTCAATAATTCAGTCTTAAGTTCTTTCATCGCATTAACCGCACAAAATACCCCGAAATTCTTATAATCATCCTTTAATTTAGAAATTTCACATATTGAGTGAACAGCATTTTTTTTCTCTGAATTAGTCCCATAGTCTGTATTTAACTGTTGAAAAAAGTCATCAATTTTGGTGTAGACATGGAACCATATTTGTGGTGCTATTGTATCATTCCGCACCAGATACATTTGTGTTTCCACAATTCTCCTATCCTCATAGTAATTTGGGCCATTCCCTCCATAAACAAGACCAGGAATTAAAGACTGTGAAATGCACCAAGAAAAACCTGATGTAAATTCTTAATTAATTCTATCCTTTCTTTTTGTTTTACAAAAAAAGAATCGTTCAAAACAGCTTTAAGTTCCTCTTGTATATCATAGCCGGTATTATCCAAGCGATTATTCAAATTTTCCATTGCTTTATTCAGTTCGGTTATAGTCTGATAACGTAATGAGATATCATAAGCAAATCCCTTATCAAAAATATATGATAGACCTCTGTGTTCTTTCAAGAGTTTTCCAATATGTATATTATGTCTCTGATGTGGCATTTCACCATTTTCATTAAGCAATATATTAGGTGCCTCTCCAGATAACATATAAAAAAGGATTCCAACTAAAAAAGTGACATCAGATGTTGAAACCGTGACATTACTTCCCCTTGACAATTCTGGTAAGCGCAAGAATCTATTACCTAATTCAATATTTGCCTTAGTTTTAAAATCATCGTCTTCATTTTTGAGCCAACATATCCCAAAATCAATTATTACTGGATCTTCTGTCTCATCCCTTATTATTATATTATCTGGTTTAATATCTCTATGAAAAAGACCTATCTTATGAGCTCTATCCATAACAGATATTAATTTCTCAAATAACACAATTGCTTTATTAAAATTCAATGGTTTTCCACCGACATATTCGGTTAAGGTCTTACCTTTTATATACTCCATAATGATATAAATATCTTTGTCTACATCTGCGTCAATTAGTTTGGGAACGCCATGCCCGTCTAATAGTTTCAAGGCCTCAACCTCCCTTTTTAGTCGAAATTTCCTTTCTTTTGATAAATTATTAGAATTTGGCTTTTTTAGTATATACAAAACATCTGTGCTAGAAATCAGAAATGTTTGAGATTGACCTCCAGCTTTGTAGTCTCTTACTAAGGAATATTTATTCTTTATGCTATTTGGCAACATAATAATTGTAGGATAAATTATTGTATAAAATATAGTCAGATTAAATACTTATCTAAGTTAAAATCTGAATTTGTCGTGAATGAAGAAGTGTTAATTCATCTTTTAATCCAGAAACTTCTTTGGTTGCCTTTTTCTGAATTTCAATATCCGGTACAAATATTGATATCTCTCGAACTCTTTCCGTTGAAGCCCGATTGACTCGAGAAAAACCAATCCTCTCTCCTACCTTTGCCAATGGATAAGGAAGATATTCGGGCAGAATCACAGTTTCATCAAGTACATGAATCACCCCACAGTGATCGGTTGGATGATATTTGACATTACTTTTTACTAAAGACACCATCCAATCACCGTCTATACCCCAAATTATTGAGGGTTTAGAAAAATCATCTAGAAGAGAGTAATTAATCCTACCAAAGGGTTCAAATACATTCGCACTATATACAATGTATTCTCCATCGGAAATGATATCATTACTTAGCACTCTTCGGCCTATTATCAGGGTAAATAAATTGGGATTATTTAATTTTACATTTATAGGAGCTCTACTTTGTGCTACTTCAAAGATTGAGTTTATACTATCATTTATTTGAGATATACGAAACTCATTACGAATATATTCCTCATCCAGTACTGATATTTCCTCATGAAAATCTTTAAGCACTTCATCAGGCACTTCAGGAATCGGCATCTGGGAATAGAAGTTCTCGGGCACTCTACGATGGCCACTATATCCCGTTTCGTTTGACGCAGCTATGCGTCTGATATATTCCCTGTTGAGATATTCAAGAATAAATTTTGACTGATACTTATTTTTTCCTCTAATGACATGGAACTCTGTACTACCAAGGCCAAGTCCATTTGTCAAGCCTGATGCCAAACCGCATTTCCCATTTTCCATTGAAGGAGAAATCTTAGCAATCAGCACATCATTCTCTTTAAAATATGTGTACCCACCATCCGATAACTCAGAGATAGTCCGATCTTCCATCGATTCAATCTTGCCAAATCCTAGCGAAGACATTTCAATGAAAGAAACAACGGTGTCTTTAGAAACATCTCTAATCTCTTCTTTGGATGGATTGATGCTCTCACAATAATCTTTCAGTTTAACTATAGGATACTTACTTTTAACTTCCACTTTCAGAGATACATTTGTTTTAATTTCTTTCTTGAAAGCAACCGATTTGAAGTCAAGCATATCCACAAGATTCCCTAATGTAACATATTCAGCACAATCTTCCGGGATAGAGAAATCCTCCCCAAGATAATTATGACGAATCACGCTATTGATTTTATTAGGATCTGCTAAATTCTCTGGATTAAATAATGGGGTAACAATACCGTTTATACCACGAATTTGTTGCATGGTATCATCATCGGCCGCATTTTCAGAGTCGTCGTCCGAATTTTTGGAAGCAACATGGAGATACTTTATTCCCTCATTCCCTTTCGTATTGCTCCATTCATAACCCAAAAACTTCTTCCCTTCAGTTGTCCCCGATGGCATATTGACTATAACAACAGGACATGGGGCATTAAAGGCAAGCAAAAAGTAATATATCTTGTCACGTTCAATTGCTTTCGCAAATGCATAAAACAACTCTGATTTTATATGATGACGTTCTTCTTCTGATTTGTTTTTATAGGCTCTTGTTGATTCCTGAGATTTGAGTCGAGTTCGGATCTTTTTTGCTTCTTCTGTTATGCCTTTCATGGCATTTCGAGTCGTACCATTGAACGCTGCATAATAAGCATCAAACATTTCAGTCTCTTTCAGGGAGTCCACAATATTTCCTTGAAGAAACGTAATGTAATCTTCAATGTTATATCCCATATGCTGACAGTAATACTCTAACATTCCCGCATCTTGATATACAAGATCGGGACTCGCTATGCCGCCAAACCAGTCAGTAACTCTTGATTCAAAATGTTCACTTTCTGGCGTATTTCGTTCTTTTCGCCGCAAAAACATTGTGACAGTACTGGTATTAGTTTTACCGAATGTATTCTTATCAAATTTTGTCAAAGAAATTACATCGAAATATTTTAAAATTATCTCGCGGACATGAGAATATATACCATCCTTGGTTAAAATCGAAACAGGCAATACAATACCGGCTACCCCTCCGGACTTTAGTAGTTGAGCAGCCCGCTCAATAAAGAATGTCTCAATAGCGTTGTTTTTGTCTATGTTCAAATCACCGTTGTAAAGTGTATATTTCCTTCTTTCCTTCTCTGAGAGGGTTTCAAGGAATCCCGATACGGCATACGGAGGATTTGCAACCAGCACGCTATAAATTCCATCCTTAACCTCATTAATGTCCCCTAAAGCATCGGCATATATAATATGTGTGTCATCGTGACCGTACATAAAGGCGGAAACCTTAGATACCTTTGACAAACGATATTCCTTTTCTATACCATATATTCTTGAATAATAATCTTTTGATTGTATTTCAGGGTGATATTTATTGATAAATTCATCTATCCGGAATGCATATTCTGTCAAGAAATGTCCAGCCCCGCAAGCATAGTCGATTGCGTAAGGAGGTTCAGGACTATTCTTTATTATATTTTCCAACGGTAAGGCAGATACAATGAATCTTACTATTGGCATAGGAGTAAAGAATTGTCCTTCACTCTGTTTCACACCTTTATTCAAAAATCCTTCAAACAAGTCTCCAAGCAACTGATTCTGATAAGATTCATTCGTTCTAAGTCGAATGTTCTGAATCATCTTCACAATCTTCCTAAGCACAACGGCATTCTGCCGAAATAATCGTTCGTTGTGAACGCTAATAAAGGCAAAATCGTTATCGGAAAAGAATTTTAGTGCACGAAAATACTCTTTGATGGTTTTCTTGGTGGCATCAATATCATTAACAACCCATCGGAAAGCCTTGTCAATCTCACTATTCTCTATATATGTGACATCCTCGCCCAGAAACTTCTTCATTCCGTCACGGTAAAGTCTCTGTAGCCTGTCCTGTAGTGAAAAGTCATCGTCATATGCTGTACCCTTCCAATAAAAATGTAAATCATCAGGATTATTAGTTTCATCAACAACTTTTGCAAGAAATAGATTCACAAGTTTATCAAAAGCATTCTCGTGACTTCCGACATTATGTTGACGAAGAATGACGGCAAATTCATTATATTTCTTCTTGATTTCTTCAGAATCAACGGATCTGAGATCATTCTTGACACTGTAAGCATTTTTACCAATTTCAAATGGTCTTGATTTTTCGTTTTCAAAAACGCCACTTGCAAGATAATCCAGTTCGTATGTTTCTTTCCAAACATCAAAGTACTCCCTATAATCCCCTCCATCGATTGTTACATCTGAATAACTTCGTGTGTCTGATTCTGATAAAATTTGCTCATCATTATCAGTCATTTTAACTAATCGATAATCGGGCTTGATTTTCCCCTCTACAAAATCAGATGTATAGAGACATATATACTGAGCCTGCCGATATGAGTTATAGTATCGGAAAAGCTGGTCACCATCATTGAGAGTTTTCTTCCATGCCTTGGCAAATTCATCTTTATCGTCCCCTGTTGTCTTACATTCTATAAGCACAAACGGCCGGCCATCATTATCTTTTACAAGAATGTCACAATAATAGTTGCCATCTTCCCTGCCTCCGGGTGTAGAAGGCTCAAGTACAATATGTTCAGGCCGATAACCTTGATTCAAAAGATTACAAACGCATTCTATAACTACAAAATTTTCATTATGAGAAAAATTTTTGGTAGTATCCCTATCTGCTTCAATACCTTCCGGGTAAATTATCTTTTCATGATCGAAATCGACTGATATCGAAGCTCCCGATTTAGGAAATTTCTTAACCAATGAGTTTATGAAAATTCCGCCCTCGGCTGTAAAACCAAGAGCTATTAGTACTTCTTTAAGGTTCTCTTTTGTAATCATTGCAAAGATTTTTACTTTTGTTGGTATGCTTTGTATAAATATTGGGGACTTTATTTATAGTATTTGCACGTAATATGCACGTAAAAATCAAAATCAGCGGGTTAAGTCAGTGATTATCACAATCTTAACTCGCTGATATTGTGCCCAGGACAAGACTCGAACTTGCACGTCCTTGCGAACACTAGTCCCTGAAACTAGCGCGTCTACCATTCCGCCACCTGGGCAAACGCGAGTGCAAATATAGTGATTTTTTCAAATGTCAAAAACAGTTCCGCCGATTTTTTTATAAAAGTTATTTGGAAATACATACCGGTTGGTATATATTTGCACCATGACGCAGGAAAGAAGCCATATAAAATCGGAGCAGACCCGACAGTTGATTATTGAAAAGGTCGCCCCTCTTTTCAACAAAAAAGGATTCGCCGGAACTTCCATGTCCGATCTTACCCGTGCCACCGGTCTGACCAAGGGAGCCATTTACGGTCATTTCCGGAATAAAGACGAAATCGCCGTAGAAGCGTTCAAATACAATCTTTCCCTGATCGTCCAGGCATTCCACAGCGATTTGATCTGCACGGAGTCCGCGAAAGACAGATTGCTGATATTCATAGAAGTATATCGCAAGATCTATCCCCGCATCATGGCTAACGGAGGTTGTCCCGTACTTAATAACGCCGTGGATTCAGATGACACGCATAAACAGCTCAAGGCTCTTTCCATCAATGCTTTGTCCAACTCCAAAAAGATTCTGACCAATATTCTGAAAGACGGGATCGGCAACGGAGAATTCCGGAGCGATTTCCGTCCCGACGCCATTGCGGGAATCATGCTTTCGTTGCTGGAAGGGAGCATGATGTTCTCCAAACTGACGGCAGATAAAAGCTATTTCAATGAGGCCCTTGCCCATATAGAATTAATAATCAAAGAAATTATAAGAAAAGAAAATTAAAAATCATATACCGTACGGTATATTTATACATAGAACATGAAAAATAAAAGAGTAGTAATAACCGGAATAGGATGCATTACGCCTATCGGGAACAATGTAAAAGATTTCTGGACGAATTTACTTGAAGGCAAATCGGGAGCGGGTCCTATCACCCGGTTCGATGCAAGCGGATTCAAGACGAATTTCGCCTGCGAGATAAAAGACTTCGATCCGGAATCGATACTGGACCGCAAAGAATTGCGTAAAAACGACATACATACGGTTTATGCCCTTAAAGCCGCCCAGGAAGCGGTAGAGGATGCCGTCTCGGACATGGGAAAACTCGACAAGGATCGCTGCGGAGTTATCTTCGCTTCCGGAATCGGGGGACTTTCCAACCTGGAAGAGCAGTTGAAAGATTTTTACACGCACGACGAAGCACCCCGCTTCAATCCGTTTTACATTACCAAAATGATCGCCAATATGTCGGCAGGCATGATCGCCATCAAATACGGATTTATGGGAGTCAATTTCGCTCCGGTATCCGCTTGCGCCTCGTCCAACCATGCGCTGATAACGGCTTTCAATTTCATCCGTACCGGCCAGGCGGACCTGATTGTCAGCGGAGGAACGGAAGCGCCCATTACCCAGAGTGCGATAGGCGGCTTCAATGCCATGCGGGCCCTCTCTACCAATAACGGGAATCCGGCCGGCGCTTCCCGCCCCTATGATAAAAACCGGGACGGGTTCGTAATCGGCGAAGGCTCCGGAGCATTAGTTCTGGAAGAATACGAACATGCGCGGAAAAGAGGCGCCAAAATCTATGCGGAACTTTGCGGAGGAGGCATGTCCTGCGATGCGTATCATATTTCCGCTACTCATCCCGACGGTAAAGGCGCCGCCCTGTGTATAAAAAACGCATTGCTGGATGCCGGACTTTCGGCAGCCGATATCGATTATATAAATACCCACGGCACATCCACTCCGGTAGGAGATCTACCGGAACTGATCGCCATCGCCCAAGTATTCGGCAACAATTATCCCCGGGTCAGGATCAGTTCCACCAAATCCATGACAGGACACCTTTTAGGAGCCGCGAGCGCCGTAGAAGCCATTACATGCGTTCTGTCCATCCGGAACAACATCATACCCGCCACTATCAACGTAACGGAAATAGATCCCGATGTGCCGAAAGGAACGAATATAGTGTTGAATAAGCCTTTAGAAACACCAGTACGTTATGCGCTGAGCAACAGTTTCGGATTCGGAGGGCATAACGCATCCGTTATCGTAGGCAAATTCGAAGAATAGACAAAAATAAACCCAACAAATCTGCGCGCCGTATGTTAACAAGTTAAAATTAAATTCAATCATTATGGATAACGAAAAGACATACAAGACGCACGATTACCTCCAGGATCCTCATTTGGGTAAAGGGACCAAAGAATATTTGAAAATACTGAATTCCGGCGGGATACCGGTGGAGTCGCTTTCTCCGGAAGAAGCCCGCAAGGTGTTGGTTAACGCACAGGCATCCGTAAAGACGGATCTGTCGGGAATAGAAGAAATAGAAAAAACGGTTACAGCCGGTAATTATACCATTACCCTGAATATCGTACGGCCGGCCGGGATAAAGGAAAAGCTACCCGTATTCATCTTCATTCACGGCGGCGGATGGGTGCTGGGAGATTATCCTACCCATAGAAGATTAGTACGGGATCTGGTCATGGAATCGGGATACTGTTGCGTCTTCATAAATTATACCCCATCGCCGGAGGCTAAATATCCGCAAGCGTTAAACGAAATTTACGGGGCGGTCGAATGGGTGGCCGGACACGGGGACGAAATAAATGTAGATGGGAAACGGATGGCGATTGCCGGAAACAGCGTCGGGGGCAATATGGCTATCGCTACCTGTCTGAGAGCCAAAGAAAACGGCGGTCCGGACATCAAAGCGCAACTCCTGATGTGGCCCGTTACGGATACTTCGTCCGATTGGGATTCCTACCGATTATATGGAGAAGAACGTTTTCTGACAGCCTCCCTCATGAAATGGATGTTCGACCAATATACGACCGATGAGAACGCCCGGAGAGAGATTTATCTATCGCCATTGCAGGCATCTGAAGATCAATTGAGAGGGCTCCCTCCTACACTGATCGAAGTTGCCGAAAACGATATTCTCCGCGATCAGGGGGAAGCACTGGGCCGTAATCTGGATGCAGCCGGCGTAGAAACAACCGTGATCCGCTTTAACGGAGTAATCCATGATTGGGGCATGCTCAACGGATTCGCCAAACTCCCGGCCGTGCGGTCGCTGATTATGTTCTCTGCCGCCTGGCTGAAAGAACATCTCGGATAATCGCATTCCGCTTTTATTGCCGCACTGAACGGATATGTACAGGCATCGGCAACCATCAGGTGGAAAGCATCCTCGGAAAAGGCTCCGCGCTTGCCGAAAGATCCGCGATTCGTGGATGAAAAGAGCAAAAATACTGTCGGGATACCATTGGGAAAAAGAAAATTTGGCTTATCTTTACAGACAGTATCAAATATTCTTCCATGAAAAATTATATTCCAACTCCTCTTTTACCCGGAAACAGACCGGTATTTTCCAATTTCGCGGGACACACCTCTTTCCGGAATATGACCTTGCATATTTCAGCACGAAGGAAAAATATATATGAAAAAATGCTTTTCCTGCTCATGGCGATTCTGTTTCCGATTTTCGCCGTTGCCCAGGACGATAGCAAGTATCTGGCGGGGGCTATACCTATGGAAGATGGAAAAGTCGTATTTGCCGATGAGATAGAGATGGTTCCCCCTCTTTTTTCGGCAAAACACATCTACGAAGATATGTTGCGATGGGCCTCGCAACGGTTCAGCAAAGACGAAGCGAAGGAAAACTGGGGAGGAATATTAAAGGAGGATCCCGAAAAGCTGAGCATCGACTGTATCGGGCAGGAATATATTACTTTTTCAAAAAGCTCATTCTCTTTAGACCGGGCCATGATACAATTTCTGCTGAATATCCGTTGTTTTCCCGGAGGATTTTCCATGCGGATCTCCACCATATCGTATATATACCCGGAAGGATCCTCCAACAGACGCAATGCCGAAGACTTGATTACCGACGAGCATGCACTCAATAAGGACAAAACAAAGCTGATAGGCATTGCTAAAAAATTCCGTATCAAGACAATAGATCTGATCGACGAACTTTATGACAGTGCCGGCAATGCCATGGGCGCGGGTCCCGTAGGCCCGACCGCCTCCACCCTCCGGACATCCCCTGCACAAAATCCGACAAACCGGGAAGCCGATAAAACTGCAAAGGCTGCTGAAGATACAATCGTCAAAACTTCTGAAGAAACCGTCTTAAGTAATACGGTTTCAAATACGGCAAACAATGCCGACATAAAACCGGCTGCAGAAAAACCGGTGGCAGGAATTTCAGAGAATCCAAATTCCGCACGATTCTCGGACAGTACATCCGGACCAGGACAAAATTTACCGGGCTATACCAGAATCGACGTTACCGATATCCCCGGCAATCCGTTCCGGATTCTTTCACGGGACCGGCTAACGATAGCCGTAGGATATAACGATCCGTTCAATCAAACCGTCATGCCTGCCGCATGGGGCGGCTTGGGAATGATCGCCGGCATACCGGTAACCTTTTGCTCCGTTTCCCAGGATAGTCCTTATCAAATAATAGAAAAAGCCGACACCTATACCCTCCGGTTCCACCGCGACGGACAGCCGCAGCCTTGGCTTATATTAGAATGCAAAAAGGAAACTTCCCTGAATGTAAATTATCCAGAAGGACCGGCGCCTGTTTATATGTATATCGGGAAAATCATAGCGGCATATATAGAAGCGAACTGAAAGCGGAATTTTGCAGTTAAATTACGGGGATAATATTCATCCGGGAACGTCCGGAAAAGGCAAAGGGCAAATGGTACATGGCCATTTACCCTTTTGTCGGGATGAGAAGACTCGAACTTCCGACCTCCACGTCCCGAACGTGGCGCGCTAACCAACTGTGCTACATCCCGATATTTTCCCGCGTCCGAAAGTGCGGGATTAATTCGATTGCAAAGATATAACTTTTTCAGTTTCGTTAGACTTCCTATGCAAATTATTTTTATGACAAAAGAGCGCAGACGGTTTCCCGCTTGCGCTCCTGTATCCGGAGACAAAATCACCGGGCCGGAAGTTCCGGCAACAACACCGCGGAATCATCCGCACGTGCTTTATACTTCGTATCTCCGCAATGTTGTCCGGCTCCCGAACATACCCGCCACAGTGCTTAAAACGGCGCCCATAAGCATGGCTATGAAAGTCCACAACGCGGAACGTGCCGCAGCATTGGTAACTTTTTCAGCCGCGATCAAGGCTTTTTGTTTAGCCTGTTGCCATTCTTGTTGAGCTTCCCGGAGTGTATCCTGCAAATCATCAAGAGCCTTCTTCCCTTTATTCATAGCCTGACGAGACAGATTCATATACTGATCCACAGCGTCCTCGACTTCCGCCCGGGATAAATCGGAATTATTGGCAATAGCTTTGGCAAGATCTTCCCGATTGATATTCCGCGCATATTGCTCCGTTCTTTTTTTCAACCGGTTGAGGAAATTATCGATAATATCGTCCGCATCTTGGGGATTGGCTACCAGTTTCTTAACCGATTTTTTCAGATCTGTTCCAACGGTATTCAGCTGATCCTGCAAATAATCCGGCTGAAATTCCCTTACGCCGCTTTTTATGAGAGCCTGACGGATATTCTGCCGTACGCCGCCCATATCGGCCTGCCCGTTGAAATCGATGTCATCGAACAGCTCTTTCGCCTGACCCGTCAGTTCGGATACCCCGTCTTTCACAACAGAGCCGGCTCCCGACAGTACGCTTCCCGCCACCGAAGAAACGGATCCCAGTATATTGGCCGTCATCCTAACGGCGCCTGCTGCCAGCATGCCCGCCAGAATCACCGCCACGATCATCGAAACCGCCCACACTAAAAAGCCGTGGATCAGACCGTCCGTTCCGGCCAGTTTACCGGCTACAAAACCGCCGGAGCATAAACTGACAATCAATGAAATCACCGACCATATCCCGAAAGTCGTGCCTACGCCCGACATGGGGTCCGAAGACATCGGGTCCACCTTAAACAATCCGATACTTGTCGCCAAAACAGATAAAAGCACGGAAACCGCCAGCACGGTAAACATCCCTGCAAAGATGCTCCCCCACGACACCCGGTACCTTATCTCTCTCAAATTAATTCTTTCCATAACTATTCTATTTTCTTTAGTGATTAATTTACTAAAACAACATATTTTAAATAAGAATGTTCTCCGGAGCTGAAAAAAGTTGACACTTTTGAGGGCCCAGAACAAAGAGTCGATGGAGCAGAAAACAGTCAAGCAGAGGTCCTGGAATAAAGACTTGAGTTGGTACGATGCACTAATACAAAAGCAGTCTTTTTCTTTATCCCGACAGTGGACGCCTCCGGTTCGAAAACCCGCCGCACAACGATTCGACTATTTGTCAAGTAACCATTTTGTAGCAGGAATCACATTTATCTTGTAGCCATCCTCCTCAATTGTTTGGTGCTCTTCAAAGGTTATAAGCGTAAGATTATTGCATTTGAGTTTCTTGGCAGCACTTTTCAATCCTCTTATCTCCCTATTGCGGGTCTTTGCAGTAGATATATCAAACGATACCTGTATTAACTCTTGTACGTTGCCGTCCCGGGCAATGACAAAATCGACTTGCGAAGATACCTCCTTGTAATAGAAGACATCACAGAAGAGAGGCTTATAGCGTCGCATCAGTTCAATACATACGATATTCTCCAGTTTCCAACCGAGATTTTCCAACGAGAAATTATCCTCACGCTCAGTAACAAATACGGTATCCACGACATAAACTTTTTCGTTTCTTACACGATCCTTGCTTTTATATGAGAATCTATTAACTCCTATCAATAAAAAAGCCTCTTTAAGATAGGAATAATAGTTCTCTGCCGTATGGTTTGATACTCCGAATAGTTCACCTACAGTCTTGGCTACAAATTCCTGACAATAATTATCTGCAAGATAAGCCGCTATTCTTCGCAAAGCCTCCACATTGCGGACATTGAAGCGTTTTGCTATATCATTCCTAATGATAGCATCCAATAATCCGTTAATGTAGCCTCTGCGATTATTTTCATTGAACAATTCAGGGAATCCGCCTTGTTGGAAATATTCGTGCAGAGTTCTCTTGCGAAGACCTTTTGCTTTCGTCGACAATGAAACAATATCAATCTTCTTCATTACACAATACTCTGAAAATGAGAAAGGATAAAGTTCCACCTTATTGTTTCTTCCTGTCAGATGAGTACTCAATTCCCTACTGAGCAATTTAGAGTTAGAACCTGTAATAAATAAGTGCATCTTTTGGCGAAGCAATCTATTGACAAACAATGGCCAGCCATCTATATTTTGTATCTCATCAAGAAATAGATATTTGAATTCACCATATATCATGTATAATGCTTCAAGCAAACGGTCTAAATCGCTTGCCTTCATATCCTCCATCCGGTCATCATCAAAGTTCACATAGGCAAATTCTATTCCCTTGTGTTTAAGGAACATCTCACATAAGGTGGATTTGCCACATCGTCTGACACCTATTACCACCTGAGCCCGATTGCTCTTCAAATCGAGCTGTGCTTCTTCAGGACGGGGACACAACTCCGAGTAATCATTCGCCAGCAATTCCTCACGCTGGTCAGCTACTATTGATAGTAATGTCTGTGTATTCATAATTCATTTTATTTTATTGCAAAGATAATTCTATTTCCATAAAATCATGAATTTACTAAAATCTATTTCCATAAATAATAAAATATTTATATTTTTATTTCCATAAATAAAACAAAAATGATATTTCTATTTCCATAATTACTGTGCGCGCGAAGTAGACACGAAAAAAAATTTTTTAGTTAAATATTTTTCCCAAAGTAGACAATTTGCTGCCTTCTCCTAACATTATACGATTATATTGTTTCATTGTCTAATATTTTATGCCATTTCACATTAATAACATGCTATAAAAACATCGTCATGTATACCGGGATATACTCAACTCCATTTTCTCTTTTGTAATCCTTCGTATAGATCAAATACTTATTCAGTATGCGGTCGGAAAATTTTAAACAGAATTCATCCAATGATTTATGCGCTCTGTATCCCGAAGATTTTACCTCAATAGGTGAGATCTTATGTTTGTCGGGAATTACAAAATCTATTTCATAATATTTCTTGCCTTCGGCATACGGTATTGTGTGATAAAATAGGTTCTTACCCGTTGTCCTCAATATCTGCGCTATAACATTTTCATAAACATATCCCAAATTGGTACTCAGTTTATCATTCAACAACTTACTATAAATTACATTCTCGGTAATATCGCTATCTTTGAATGCAAGTGTGACAAAAAGGCCCGTGTCAGAAGTATACATCTTGAAGTACTCTTCATTTTTAGTCAAAGCTAATCCTACATTCGGATCATCTGAATGGTATGCCAAATTAACCGTCATAGAATCCTCCATCTCTTTTACAATATTCACGATTCTTTCCGCTCTTTCATTTTTAATTGCGGAACCTACCTGATAGCGCAATGTGTTTTTACTAAGTTGGGCGGGGATGGCATCATACAAGGCTTTAGCTCTTCCAGAGTTATCAATTTTCCCGAAATCTTCTTCATATAGAGCTATAATATCTCGTTTTGCCAAATCAACAGCAGTAAAATTGTTCGTTTTTATATATGCTGAAACAGCTTGCGGCATTCCTCCAATAAGCATATATAAGCGAAAATCTCTCATAAGCTTGCGATGAACGGCATCACCCAATGGCAATTTCTTTTCAAATGCGTTCCGTAATAGAGGGATAGTAGCTGTATCACCAAGCGCCCATCTGAATTCCTCATAATCCATCGGATACATATCCAACTTCGTCTCTTCACTGGGAATTAATATATTGCGGCTTTTAGTCCTGACCGATATCAGCGAACCTGTCTCGATATAATCATAACGATGGTCTTTTACCAAATGCTTGATGGCTTGTCTTGCAAGCGGCTGCAATTGAACTTCATCAAATATAATCACCGACTCTCTTTCATATAATTGAACCTGATAGATGAACTGCAACCTAAGAAACAGATAATTCAAGTCTGAAATATCATTGAACAAATCACTTACCTCTTTCGATACTTTTGAGAAATCAATCAATATATATGATTTATACTCATGACGAGCAAATTTCTCTGCAATCGTAGATTTTCCGATCCGCCTAGCTCCTTGTATTAACAATGCAGTATCACCGTTCCGTTCCGATTTCCATTGGAGCATTGTATCATATATCTTTCGTTTGAAATAGATTATATTTCCTTCCATTGCTCATGATTTTATGTACGAATATATAATTTAAAATCATCTCCACCAAATTTTATAAATCAATCTGTCATTTACCACCATTTTTTATAAGCTTTTTTAACAATAAGCACCAAATGTATAATTTCTCTTTGTAGCACCTTAACTCAATTTAACAAAGCTGACATCATCAAAAACACAAAGTATTTTTCATATAGTTATGAAAGAGGGGTATTGCATCTTTCGGATGGCAGATACGGGTCTAGTCAACTATACCGTTTTACGGGATAGTTTCGGTTTAACCGTATGTATTAATAAGGCCAAACCAAGTTGTATTTTTTCTTATTTGCCTTGGTGTTCTTGATGTTTGTAGCAATCTTTCCTTGCGACCCTCTTCCAAAATAAGGTTGGGCACTCAAGATCAACCATGGCATAACAGACTGCATCTGAGATTCGCTATACAATTCATCTTTCACGATGACTTCCCAATACGCTTCCTTAGAGTTATTGTCAACTGCGGAAATCATAACTAAAAGAGGGATCTCATTATTCCCAATCTTTGTATTGGCGTTAACAGTTGCTGTCGTAGAAGACTTGGTTCCTGTATTGACATTTGCCGTATATTAAAATTATATATTTCTTCATTAAAAAAGCACGGTCTTTTAACTGATAAACGGGCGAAAACTTATGAATTTTGTAAGTTTCTGCCCGTTCGTTATTGTATAATATATTGCTGTTTAATCAAATATGGTTTTTAAGACAGCATTTTTACTTCCTTATTATTGCTAATTAAAGTTTAGTCCAAGAACTCCTCTACTACATTGGAAATATTTTGAAAAAACATAATATAGTAGATAGGGACATAAGTAATGCCATTATCAACAAAGACCTCTCTCTTATTTGATAATACATATGCTTTCTTGATATTATAGTCATCGTTAGATATAAACTTATCCAAAGCACTATGAACCGTATAATCTTTTCCAGATTTCACTTCAATTGGGATATTTGAAAGATTGTCGGCATCATCAATCAAAAAATCAACCTCACCGTTTTTCTTATTGTCATAATAGTATAAGTCATATCCGTGAGCTCTCAACTCTTGGGCTACGACAGTTTCATAAACGGAGCCGAGATTTATGCTCTTGATATCCGACATAACAACCTTGATGTTGTTGCGATAAAATATACCTGAGAGGATACCGACATCATTGAGATAGAGCTTTAACAAGTTCTTGCCGCTATTCTCTACCAAAGGATATGTTGGGGTACTAATTGCCTTTACCTCTAAAGCTATGCCGGCAGAGATTAGATAATCAAACTCATCTAAATAGTCATTAGTTCTTTTCCACTTTTTGTCTTCAATATCCTTAATAACAACCCTCTTCTTTTTATTCTCAAGGTTTGACGGTATCATATCGAAGATACGACGTATCTTCAACTTTTTATTATGTTCTTCCTCATATTTAGATGCATCAACTCCGTATAAATCGTGAGCCTCTTTTTGAATGGAACGGAATTCAACTACATTATGACTCTCCACGAAAGTCTCAACAGCCTTTGGCAGACCACCAACCAACAAGTATTTTTTGAAGAGGTCCATCATTTTATCATGCATCGTATCAGACAATGCCTGCCAGTTATTGAAACGCTCCCTCATAGCGTCAATAGCCACTTCTCCTACACCATTAGCATAAAGGAACTCTTCAAAATCCATCGGATACATATGTTGTACATCCAAACTTCCGATAGGAACCGATTGTGTGTTTTTCAAAGTCACTCCAAGCAGAGAGCCACTGGCTATATAGGTAAACTTCTTCTCTTTCATCAAGAACTTCACAAGAGTAAGAAGGTGGTCGTATGCTTGAATCTCATCAATGAACACAAGGGTGTTATTCTTCTCCTTCATCCTGTCGCCTGCGACAACACTTAGGGCCATATAGAAATCCTTTGTGGTTTTAGCTTCCGCAAAAACGCGGTCGCCCAATTTATCCTCTTCCATATTTATTTCAATATAGTTCGGGAACATCTTTTTTCCCACATGGCGGATAATATATGACTTACCTATTTGGCGTGCACCATCAATCAACAGCATTCTATCAGAATCTGAAGAGAGATATTCCTCGATCCGTTTTGTAATCTTTCTATATAACATGTTACTGCCTTTTTGTTAGTGCAAAGATAGTACATTTTTTGATACGAGGTGCGTTTTCCTATGAAAATCCACCGTAAAAACTGCGTTTTCTAATAAAATACACTCTCAAGAAGGTGCGTTTTCCTATAAGATTAAGCCTCAAAAAAACAGCGTTTTCCGATTGGAAGTATCAATAATTGTCGGAATCATTTTCAATTATTGCGGTATTTTACTTTCAACTTTTGTGGTGTCCCGGACTCTGATTTTGTGGTAATTCATCCTTTGAGTTTACTGTAATTTAATATCAAAATCAGCCCAAAATCCACCCTTCAAAATGTCCCGGCCATGACATCTGACGACACGTTATGACGTGTATGGACCGACATGAAAATCAATTGATTAAGTACTATATATTCGCAGCCGAAATCATTTTTGTTTCACATTAAAAACATTTCGACGTATGAAGGAAAAAGTATTATTCGCAGCAGCATTTATGCTTCTGGCAGCAGGTGCTTACGCACAGGGTAACGGTGTCGCAGGTATCACCGAGGCTACAAACATGGTAACATCGCATTTCGATCCCGGTACCAAGTTGATTTACGCAGTGGATACCTCTTCATCTACACCGGCGGTCTGCTTGCCGTGCTCATAGCATTTATGGTGCTGTATATGGCAGGCGTGAACCAATGGATATGTATCGCACTGGGAGTCATCTCCGCTTCGGTACTTGTCCGGGCAACCTTCCTCCTGAATGCCAAGTATGGCGAGTGGGGTTTGATGAAGATGCAGGCTGTAAAGAACCACCCCCGCTACATCATCAACCGCAAGCGATTCTTGCGATTGATTATTCCTAACCTCAAAAACAGAAAGTCATGAGAAATGGAATGGAAATATTATTATTTTCGAAGCCCATAATATTTTTTCAATTGAATTTCTAAAATATCTTTAGCAGCAATGTTCTATGCAGAAAGAGAAATAGCAAATCTCTTCTCTATCAATTCCGTAAATAAATTTTCAGGCTTATTAATTTAATAACACCTATTTCTTTCAGATCATAAAGTTAAAAAAATCTCGATAATTAATGTATATATAGTTTGCAATTATATGAAGAATAATTCTTTGTGTCTACTTTCTCGATCCGGTACACCACCTCCTGCTCCACCAAAGGCGGTCGTGAACCGCACTTTTTTGGGCCTAGTCGACAAAATGCAGAATGAACAGTCAATATTGGTGTGAGATGTATTTATCGATAAGCTTCATCCTATGTTCTTTGGTGAGTCCGCTGTGAACCCGCACCTTTGACTTGATGTCCGCGAATACTGCCTCAAGGCCGTTGTTTGTGTTGGGGATGATCCTGTCCCTGTAGTCGTAGAAGGTCCATAATCGGCTCATGTTCCTTTTTGGAGGGTAAGATACCGATGGTAGTTTTGGAACGCCACAAACATTTCGGGTGTCCCAAAACACAACTTGATACGTTCGCTTGAACATAAATATTCAGGCACTGAAAATTATTACGCACTCTACTTTTTAGCTCAATAATTAGTCCGTTTGAAAGAAGTTGGTCATAGGTCTGTTATGACCAACAAATAATGGTTGGCGTACTGGTTAGTTGGTCTGTTGTAACCAATAGGCCAACCAATTTTAAATTATACCCGACAGGGTGTGAAATATATATTAAAACAATTAAATTATACCCGATAAGGTGTAAAATAAAAAACTTTCATTATATTTGCACCCGATAGGGTATAGTTATGTATATGGAGCAGACTACACTTTCAAAATATGTGAAGGCTATGCGTAAGCAATACAATCTTACGCAGGTGGAACTTTCCGAAAAATCGGGAGTAGGGTTGCGTCTTGTTCGTGAATTGGAGCAGGGCAAGCAGACTTTGCGCCTTGACAAGGTGAATCAGATATTGAATCTTTTTGGCAGTGAAGTAGGCGTTGTTCCTTTATCTAAAACCGATGAGCGATGAAACAGGCTGTTGTATATTTACGTGGCATAAAGGCTGGCGTCTTGACAGAAGATGAGAACGGCTACACATTTGAGTATGATGCTGATTATTTGGAATCTGTCGATGCCGAGTCGGTGAGTCTTACTTTACCGTTGAGTAACAAACCCTATCGGGATAAGGTGCTGTTCCCATTTTTCGATGGCTTGATTCCCGAAGGTTGGCTTTTGGATATTGCCGAGAAGAATTGGAAGATTGATGCTCGAGATCGTATGTCGTTGTTGCTTGCGTGTTGCAAGGATTGCATTGGTTCAGTAGGTGTTGAACCCGTAATCAATGAGGAGGAATAGCGTATGGCAAAGTGTCTATATTGTTACAAGGAGTTGAACGAGGGCGAAAAGGATTTTCACAAGGCTTGTTCAAAAAAGATGTTCGGCACGCCGAGTGTTCCCGAATTGCCATACTCCCGCGAGAACCTGACTGATCTTGCCAAGCAGGTAATCCGCAGCCAGACGACATTGACAGGCGTTCAGGCGAAGTTGTCGCTCGATATAAACAAGGGTGGCAGGGACGAGACCGATCGTTTCACTATTGTTGGTTTGTGGGGACGGTATATCCTAAAACCTCAAACCGACCGCTTTGCGCATCTGCCCGAATTGGAGGATTTGACGATGCACCTTGCGGAGCTTGCAAAATTGCAGGTTGTTCCTCATAGCCTTATCCGCTTTGCCGATGGGGAGTTGTGCTATATAACCCGACGTATTGATCGTACGGATAAAGGCGACAAACTCCCGATGGAGGATATGTGCCAACTGACGGAGCGACTGACCGAACATAAATACAAAGGCTCGTATGAACAGATTGCAAAGGCGATACAGCGATTCTCTTCCGTTCCAAAGTTGGATATGGTGAACTATTGGGAGCAGGTGGTTTTCTCGTGGATAACGGGCAATGCCGATATGCACTTGAAAAACTTCTCGCTTTACAGCAAGGAGCAGGGGAAATATGTGCTTACGCCTGCATACGATATGCTCTCAACGGCGTTGATTATGTCCGAAGATACCGAGGAATTGGCACTGACCCTCAACGGCAAAAAACGCAAAATCAAAAAGGCAGATTTCATAACCTCAATACAAGCATCGGGGTTGGAGGATAAGATTATAGAAAACATCTTTAACAAATTTGCGAAAGCAAAAGAGAAATGGTTTGAGTTTATCGACCTGTCTTTCTTGCCAGATGAAATGAAAGAGGCATTCAAGACAATCATAGTCGAGAAGTCAAGCCTCTTGGCATAACAACGCAACACATAAATTTATGCAGAGAATTTTTTGTCTGAAAACCTTCGGCTTGAACGTGGAGGTATTGTCCCTCCGAGTTAACTTCTTGATGGGACTTTGCGAGTGAAGCGCACCGCAGATCTCTATCCTAAATTTTGAGAAAAACAAAAAATCCCAACTTCGATTGGAAATCAGGATTTTACGTTGTTTTGTTTTCTTTTCTGTGGTGCCACCGGGAATCGAACCAGGGACACAAGGATTTTCAGTCCTTTGCTCTACCAACTGAGCTATGGCACCTTTTTATTTTCCAGACACGGACACGTATTAGATCGTCCCGTTTTGGGATTGCAAATATAGACATTATTTTTTTCACTCCAAATTTTTGGGAGGTTTTTAAGGGAAAATTTCTCCGGGAGTCACAGACAAACGATTTTATAAATTTCTTTCGTATCTTCGCTGCGTATTGTATGGAAACATACTGTCGGCAAAACCGATATCGCGCAGCGTGAACCACCGGGTATCGCATCAATTATACGGGAACCAGGTCCGGCTGGCGGAGATATTCGCGTATAGCACCTGACTGTATATTGTATGGAAACCCCTTTGGAAATAATGTTCGTGTCGGTGATTCTTCCGCTGAAATTCCGTGGAGAAATAAGCTATACGGTACCTGCCGGGCTGTCGGGAAGAATAAAAACAGGCAGTCGGGTAAAAGTGGAATTCGGGAGAAAAATATATTTGGGAGTGGTAGAGAAGGTGGAATCGCATTCACAAATTACGGAATTGGCACACACTGCAGACGATACCTTCGCAAAACAATCTCCCCAATCGTTTAAAAACCAGACATCCGGCGAGCAAATCTTTTCCGGAAATACGGCCAAATCCGTACGGCTGAAAGAAATCCTGGCAGTAGAAGATCTTCCTGCGGTGGGAGAAAATGAAATCCGGCTATGGCACAAAATAGCTGAATATTATATGTGTACGGTGGGTGAGGTATTCAAAGCCGCCTATCCCGACAGGGTCATCCGCCAGGAATCGGTCAAAGCCCGCAAAACAGCAGAACAATTCTTCGAAGCCATCGGGAAACAAAGCCTTGACGAAAAATGGGAAATTTTGCCGGAATCGGAATCGGAATCAAAATCGGAACCGGAGCCAACCTCTGGAACGGGAACGAGGCTGAAACCCGAATCCGAACCGATACCGGAGCCAGCCTCCGGGACGAGAACGGGGCTGAAACCCGAATCCGAACCGATACCGGAGCCAGCCTCCGGAATGGGAACGAGGCTAAAATCCGAATCGATACCGGAACCGGGACAGGAAGTCGGAGACGAACCAGCGGAACGGAACAAAACAGCGCGGGAGCCGGTCCTTTCCACGGCCCAGCAGGAAGCTTTTGAACAAATCGGAAAGTCGTTCCGGGAGTCGGGAAAACCGGTTCTATTGCAAGGCGTTACGGGCTCAGGAAAAACAGAAATCTATATCCGGCTGGGCCTGGAACAATTGCGCCGGGGTCAGAACGTGCTGTATATGGTGCCGGAAATAGCCGTCAGCAAACAGCTCCAACTGCGTCTGAAAAAAGTTTTCGGAGAGCGGCTGCTGACGTTCCACTCCAAACAGACTCTTGCCGAAAAATCCAGAATACACAAAATCCTGTCGGGACAACAGGAAAAAGCGGAAGGCTCCAACGATGCCGTCATCGTACTCGGAACCCGGTCGGCATTGTTCCTGCCATATAAAAAACTGGGACTGATAGTCGTAGATGAGGAACACGATTCCAGCTACAAACAGACCGAACCGGCACCGCGATACCACGCAAGGGATACGGCCATCATGCTGGCGGCTCTCTTCGAGGCGCATATTATCCTGGGATCGGCCACCCCCTCTTTCGAGAGTGAATACAATTGTTCCATCGGGAGATTCGGCAAAGTCCGTCTGGAAGAAAAATATTACGGCGCCCGGGAACCGGAAGTGGAAATTATCGATACGCTATGGGCGTACAAAAGCCGGCAGATGAAAGGGAGTTTTTCGCGGAAACTCATCAATGAAATCAAGGCGGAAATCGCGCGGGGCGGCCAGGTACTCGTATTCCGCAACCGTCGCTCCTATGCCCCCGCAGTGGAATGCACCGAATGCGGATGTATTCCCAAATGCCCTCATTGCAACGTATATCTGAGCTACCATAAATATGACAACACCCTGCGCTGCCATTATTGCGAATATACGGCCCGTTTCTCCGACATCTGTCCCTCATGTGGCCGGGATGCGCTCCGGTATAAAGGAACCGGCACGGAAAAATTGGAAGAAGAGCTGAAAGAGTTGTTTCCCGACAGCCGCATCGCCCGGTTCGATGCAGACGTAGCCAAAAGCAAACGTGCCGAGGAGCAGGTACTGAAAGACTTCGCCAAAGGGGAAACGGACATTTTAGTAGGCACCCAGATGATCAGCAAAGGGTTCGATTTCGGCAATCTCAATCTGGTAGCCGTCATTCAGGCCGACACTATTTTAGGAATTCAGGATTTCCGGGGAGACGAAAGGGCGCTCCAACTGTTCAGTCAGCTGATGGGACGCACCGGCCGTCGCGGGAAACGGGGCAAACTGCTCATTCAGACCAATCAAAAAGACCATCCGGTCCTGCTCCGTCTGCAGGAATCGGCCCGGCATCCGGCAACCCCGGAGAAGAACCGGCAGATACAGGCGCCTGCCGATGTTTCCGTCCCGATGGACAGGCTGCTGGCCGAGCGGAAAGAATTCAATTTTCCGCCATTCGTGCGGATGGTAAAAATCATCGTCAAACACCGCAACCCGGAAAAGCTCGATGAAATTTGCCGGCAAATCACCCAAAAGCTCGCGTCTCTCCCCTGTCGGGAATTTACCGGGCCTTTCGCCCCTCCTATCGACAAAGTCCGCGGAGAATGGATCAAATGCTTTTATATAAAATACGCCCGCGACGCCCGGCTCGCCCAAAACAAAGCCCTGCTTATCCAGGCCCTCGAAACCCTCAAAGGCGCCGCTTCCGTGCTGTCGGATGTAGATCCGCTCTGATAGAAGAAAAAACGACCTCCGGGAAGAAGAAACGACCTCCGGGCCGGGTGCCGGATCAGGGAATCGTACTAAAAGGTGAAATTCACCCCCACCACTACGCGGATGCTGCGGGGAACCAGTTCGAACGTAACGGGAGAAGTACCTACGGCCTCCCCATCTATTTCGATGCGGGTATCGGGGATGGTCCGGATTTCGATTTTTTTTGCCTGAGTGAAAAGCACTTTGGGCATCGTATAAATATTTCCCGAGTAGAGCAATTTGAAATTCCGGATGACCCGGAACTTAGACATTTTTTTAATGATCGTCAAATCCAGCAGTCCGTCATCGAAAGAAGCGTTGGGCGTCTGGATCATACCGCCTCCGTTGTATTTTCCGATCCCCACGGCCCCGGAAAAGACCATCCCCTCGTAGAACGGTTTCCCGTCGGTGAAGATACTGAAATACTGCGATCTGAACCCGATAAACGTATTGAAGGCGCTGCGCAGATACAAGGACCGGCCGTATTTACCCTCGTCTTTCAAATGATTGTATTTGAGATTCACCACCGCATCGTATCCTAATCCCGCCACATTGGCCATATAACGCGTATGCCGGACCCGGGTCTCGTAAAACTGCACTTTCCCCACATCCTGCAATACCGTACGTTTCTCCACCATGGATCGTACCGCCTCGGAATAGGTCTTGGAAATGCCGAACATCCTGATCCAATCGTTTCCCGTTCCGGCAGGAATTACGGCCAAGGAAATCTCCGTAGTAGGTACGGCCTTCTGGATGAAAATCCCGTTCACCACCTCATGGATGGTTCCATCTCCCCCTACGGCCACGATATTCCGGTAGCCGTCGTTAATCGCCTTCACGGTCAGCTCGATGGCATGATACTTATGCTCGGTGAACAAACAGGTAAAGACGAGTCCGCTGTTATACATCTGATTGGATATAATAGGCCAGTCTTTCAAACCCCTGCCGCTTCCGGCCTTGGGATTTACAATCACCATCCAGGTGCAATTTTCCATTCTCGTTACGATAAATTGTTGAAAAATTTATACCGGGCAAATGTAATAAATTCTATTTGCTTTAAAAAGATTTAGTAACTTTGCATGTTATGCTTCTCTTAAAGAGCATTCAGTGTTTATTGAAAAATAGGTTATTTATGGGAAAAGTCATAGCCATCGCCAATCAAAAAGGAGGAGTAGGTAAAACCACTACGGCCATCAATCTTGCCGCTTCGCTGGCCGTTCTGGAAAAAAACACGCTGCTGATCGATGCCGATCCGCAGGCCAACACTACCTCCGGGCTCAATTTCGATCCCGATTCCAACTCCAAAAGCACTTTATATGAAGTCCTTATCGGGCAGAAAAACATCAACGACATCATTCTGGACACCGATATCAAGAACCTGCAAATCGTTCCGTCACATATCAACTTAGTAGGAGCCGAAATAGAAATGCTCAATATGGAAGAGCGGGAATCGGTACTCAAACAAGCCATCGGGGAACTCAAAAAACAATACGAATACATTATCATAGACTGTTCCCCTTCGCTGGGACTTATCACCATCAATGCTCTGACAGCCGCCGATTCGATCATCATTCCGGTACAATGCGAATTCTTTGCGTTGGAGGGACTTGGCAAGCTACTCAATACCATTAAGTTAGTTCAGACCCGTCTCAATCCTACATTAGAAATCGAAGGATTCCTCCTTACCATGTACGATGCCCGGCTCCGGCTGGCCAACCAGGTGGTGGAAGAAGTAAGGCACCATTTCGGCAACATGGTTTTCCAGACCGTTATCCAGAGGAACGTCAGACTTAGTGAAGCCCCCAGCCACGGGAAGCCGGTCATTTTGTACGATGCCCTGTCCAACGGTTCCAACAATTACCTGAACCTGGCAAAAGAAATATTAACCAAAAACGAAAACATCCCCGGCATGGAAAAAGAGAGGGAAAAACCGGGAAAGACGAAAGCCGCCGGCCGGAAGAAAAGCGAAAAATAACCTGATAACAAAGAATAAATCGGATAGCAATTTATGGCTAAAAAATTACAAACGGGATTGGGAAAGGGATTAGGAGCGCTGATTTCCGACATCAACGCCATCCAGCAAAACAGCGGCAGGAAACTGCAGCACGAAACCGCTTCTCCGCTGGTAGCCACTGCGGAGATAGAAATAGAGAAAATCGAACCCAATCCGTACCAGCCCCGTACGGAATTCAACCGGGAAGCCATCGAAGAGCTGGCGCAATCCATCCGGCTGCTGGGACTCATCCAGCCCATTACCGTACGGCCGATACCCGGAAACCGCTATCAGATCATCAGCGGAGAACGCCGGTTCCGTGCGTCCCAGATGGCGGGGCTGAAAAGCATTCCCGCCTATATCCGCAAAACCGATGATCAGGGCATGCTGGAAATGGCTATCGTAGAAAATATCCAACGCGAAGACCTGGATTCCATCGAAGTAGCCCTGAGTTTCCAGCGCCTGATAGAAGAATGCCACCTCACCCAGGAAGCCATGGCGGAACGGGTAGGCAAAAAACGGGCGACAGTCACCAATTATCTGCGGCTGCTCCGGCTTCCGGCGGAAATCCAGTTCGCTATCCGGGCCAAAAAAATCAGCATGGGACATGCCAAATCCCTGCTGTCCGTCGAGGACCCCCGGATCCAGCTCAAGTTAGCCGACCAGATCATCGCCCAGGATCTGTCCGTCAGACAAACGGAAACAAAAATCCAAAGGCTGAAAAACGGCAAGAAAGAAAAGAAAGAAACGATAGAGCTTCCCGACAATTATTTTAAAGTAATCGAAATCATAGGAAAATACTTCAACAACAATGTAAATATCAAACGAACCGAAAAAGGCTCGGGCGAACTCGTCATCCGGTTCTCTTCCGATAAGGAAATGGAAGAATTTTTAGGAGCCCTCGAAAAAAGCGACCTGTAACCTGCAAAAAATGCGATACGAAATTTTTAACCTTATATCCCGATAGTAAACAGACCCGTGCGCGATATCTTCCTCATACTCGTCCTGCTTGCCTTACCCCTGTGTTCCGCCGCCCAATTCCGGAACAATAATGTCACGAACAATACTTTCCAGACCGTAACCATACCGGGGCAGCAGAGAAACGACCAGAATCAGAATCCCGACGAGACAGAAGAGGAAGAAGAGGTCATGCACACCAAGCCCGCTTTCACCATAGGACGGTATTTCCGCAGCTTAGCGCACAAAGACACCATGAACATCACGCCCATGTTCCTGGGTTCCATACTGCTCCCGGGTACTTCGCAGATCTACAACCGGGAATACTGGAAATTACCCGTCATTTACGGAGGAATCGGCGCATTCATCGGAGCGGGAGTCGCCTGTAACATCAGCCATCAGCACAACGGCAAAAAAAGCACCGCCCGCCTACGAGACCTGATGTTTGCCGGAGCCGCCCTTACCTATTGGGGCAGTATTATGGACGGGGTGGTTAAATTCAAAAGCGTACAGAACCCCCTGCCGGCCAGAGCTTCCCTGTACTCCGCCCTGCTCCCCGGCTTAGGACAGGCATACAACGGAGACTATTGGAAAATTCCCATATTCTACGGCGGACTGGCCGTATGCGGTTATTGCTGGGGCATGAACCAGCAACAATACAAACGGTATAAAAATCTGTATATAGAAGCCGCCTCCCCCGATTCCTCCTACGAAGGGCACCTCACCTTGGAAAACATCAAATGGTACCGCGACTCCTACCGGAGGTATCGGGACTATTCCATCATTGCCACCGCATTGGTATATGCGCTCAACATAGTGGATGCCAACGTATTCGCCCATTTCAACAATTTTGATATCAGCGACGATATAACCCTCAATGTAGAACCGGCGGTCATACAGCCCGTCACGACGGCTCCGGCAGCGGGCAACTACTACACGCAGGGGTTCGGACTCCAAATGAACCTGAAATTTTAAAAACCTCAACAATAAAGATTACCGCAATGCTCAAAAAAACATTTATATTTCTGGCTCTCCTGTTCATGTTGACTCCGCCATCGGCACAAGCGCAATTATTCAACAAAAAAGAAAATAAAAAAGCGCTCAAGGCAGAGATCGAAACCCTTAAATCCGTTATCGACTCCCTGCAATCGGTTATCAACGACGGTGCCATCGAATTATCCGACACCACCACTTACGGAGACACCATCAATCCCGGAATCTTCAACTTCTTAGACAGCGATGACTATAACGACATACAACCCGGATCGAATCCCGACAGCCTTTTAGACATCTGGTACAGGCAGAAAAAACTCTCCATTACGGAAGACGGGATGGCCCTGGATCTGGACAGCATTTACCTCCAATCCGATATCCCCGATTCCATTTATATAGCCAAAATAGCCAAAATGAATTCCTTCATTCCCATTCCGTACAACAGTATCGTAAGGAATTACATTATCTACTATACCCAGAAAATCCCGCATAAATCGCGGCAGATTCTGGGGCTATGCTCCTACTACATGCCTATCTTCGAGGAAATATTGGACTCCTACGGTTTGCCTTTAGAACTGAAAGTCATGGCGATAATCGAGTCCGCACTCAATCCGCTGGCCGTATCCCGGGCCAAAGCCAAAGGAATGTGGCAATTCATGTATCGCACCGCACTGCAATACGACCTGCGCATCAACTCCTACGTAGATGAACGGTTAGACCCGGTCGCCTCCGCCCATGCCGCAGCCAAATACCTGCGCGACTCCTACATCATTTTCGGAGACTGGGCCTTAGCCATCGCCTCTTACAACTGCGGTACGGGCAATGTAAACAAGGCTATCCGCCGGGCCGGATCCAAAGACTTCTGGGCCATTTACCCCTACCTGCCGCGCGAGACCCGCGGGTATGTCCCGTCCTTTGTTGCCGCACTGTATCTGATCAACTATTACAAAGATTATCAAATCGTTCCTGAGAAAATACAAATGCCCGTCCATGTAGATACGTTCAAGATCAACAAAAACCTGCATTTCGAACAAATTGCCGACAACATAGGCATCCCGATAGAATATATCCGCCAGATCAATCCGCAATACATGCACGATATCATCCCCGGCACCGAGCGGGAATACATCCTCCGCCTGCCCTACAACTATTCCGGTCTGTTCGCCGAGAAAGAAAAAGAAATCTACGCTTACAAAGACAGCATCTACTTCAATCCGATCGTTTACAACCGCATTAAAGAAAACCACGCTGTCAGCCAGAGCCAACGGATCACCCACATCGTCAAATCCGGAGAAACCTTGGGACATATCGCACTCAAATACCATGTCCGCGTAGCCGACATCCAGCGTTGGAACAATATAGGCACTAAAATATGGCCCAAACAACGGCTGACCATCTACCGGAACGGAGGACCGGCCCCTTCATCCGGCAAAGCCGCTTCCACCCGCAACACCACTTCCAACGGCTATGAATGGTACACCATCCGAAAAGGAGACACCCTGCTCGGGATCGCCCTTAAACATAAAGTCAGCCTCAACAACCTTCTCAAGCTGAACGGACTTACGAAAAATTCCAAGATTTACCCAGGCAAAAAACTGAAAATAAGAGCATTATAAAACAAGAGACATAATCACATCCTTACCCCGATGCCGAGCATCAAATTCTGCGGTTCCTTGAAGCTGCCCAGACGATAGCCGATATTCAGGTAAACGCAACGGTTGACAAACGTTTTCAAAGTCAACAATTGATAAAAAGCTTTATTCCCCTTAGGATTGATTATGTCGTATCCGATTCCGGCGTTGACCGAGAATATCGGCACCGTAAGTTCGGCATGGGCCGATAGGCCTGCGCTGATCCGCTTGCCGAATGGCGGTTTTCTGAACCTTATCATGTCGCCCGTCGTGCCGTCGGCCCAATATGGGGCCAAGCCTGCACTCTCGTCCCATTGCAGATCGAGCGAGGGTCCCACCGCAACCCATCGGTTCAAACTGCGCATAGGCGAGAACTGCAGTCCGGCGACACCGAATTTTCCCGGACATAACTGCGGGTCCGGAGGATCCCCGACAAAAACGACACGCTTGCGGATACTCCCGTAAACAGTAATGTCATAGAACCACCGTCCCTTATCCGCTTCTTCAAGCATGCTCTTGTCCGGTACCGGATCCTCCTGTCGGGGATTGATTATGTAGGCGATTCCTACTGTAGCTCCGATAGCATTCACTCCTTCATTCGGCCACGATATATTGCCGTTGGAATAATGGTTCGCCGACAATCCCGCCGACATCTGCCATCGCTCCGACAGACTGTACTGAAATTTGAGTCCGAGACCTATGTGGGCCGTAATACAGGTGCTGACCGCGGCGTTGTCATCGGCAGTTTCCCGACAAAAATGCTTCCATCCGCAGGCAACGCCGAACTGCCATTCATATCCAAGCCACAGGCGGTCGTTCACGTACACGATCGGAGCGCCCTGATAAACATACACCGAAACCGGAGTACCGAGCAAGGAATTGGAGAAAAAGGTATTGACACCCAATCCGATACCCTGATAAAGATCTCTGTAAAGCATCCCTTTACGCGTTGACGGCCCGAAACTGAAATCCGCCCGGATATCACCGGAAAAAGTACTTCGGATACTCTTTCCTTCCGCATTTTCCCCTTTCAGGAAGCCGTTTGTTCCAGGCACCCACGCCGGGTTCATTTCAACGCCGACGCGCCACTGCAAAGAACGCGGGGATGCAGGCGGGATAGTATCGGACGCTACCGCTGCAAGGCAGCCTGTCAGCAGCATCATTATCGAGACAAGCATTCTATTCATATTCAACCGTGTAATCATAGCTTACGGCATAAACGGAAGTCCAGGTAACCGTCGTTTCAAAATTCTGTTCGGCTACCGCATTGTAAAACTGCAAGACACCTTTCTGTATGGCCCGGGAATAATTCAACGTATAGCTTACCTTGACCGTAGTGTTCGCAGGAACATCTACCATTAACTTATGCCCGAAATATTCCGGGATGAAACCGTCCATGCGGTCCCCCAACATTATATTCTCGTACTCCCGCCATTCCCATTTTCCGTCATCGAAATTGTAAACGGGTACAGGCATGTCCAGAATCAGTCCGTGTGCCCAGAAATCGGACGGCATTGTCTCCCGGCTGCAATTCGATTGCAGGAAAGGCATGATTCCAAATTGTTGGGCGAGCGGACCATTGTTGGTGAAACTTGCCACATGTGTCGATTTCCCGAAATTCTCCTCGAGTTTCATTGGCCCGGAAAGCGTCCATGAGACCATTTCAAGTCTTTCTCCTTCGGTCAGAGTCAGATGTATCACTTTGGTCGCGCCATATTCGTAGTCAAAGGAAAGCATGACACTGACAGCATAAGAGGCATTGTAGTAACTGGTGATATACACCATATCCCCTTCGAAGCCTATGGTGTAATATCTTTTCGGGGTTTCATAAACAATGCTTTCAAGTTCCGAAGGCGGACAATCGGCATCGACAGTTTTGCCGTCCCTGCCGTAATAGGTAACAAATTCTTTTTCGTCCGAATCGAGATGAATGCGTACCAGACCCTTCCTTGAAAAAGCCGACGACCATTGGCCGCCGTCACCTTCGATTACCAGCGTGGTAACATCAGGCAGATCCTCAGCGTCGATAAATATATCCCCGTTGCAGGCCGATGTCAGCAGTGCAAGCATCATCAAGACTATTATTATCGACGAAATCCTTTTCATCCGCGCCAGGTTACGTTACACAAATATAATACATTTTTCAAAATCGCAAGCGCAGACCTAAGGAAATCCGGGACAAACCCGACCGGTTCTTTCCGTCGGTGTCCTTGCCGGAACGGGAATAAACCATCGAGTCTAATTTCGTATAGATCTCCGTCCGGTGGAAAATACGATACCGGGCCAGCAGATATCCGCAAAACCCCTTCCCGTACAGAAGCCGGGAGCCGAATGTCTGCGGCAGATCGTTTTCATAAAGATAAAGCCGGCTGTCCCATACGGGAGCGCAGAACCACGCTCCCTGTGCGGCTATCCGGAATTTCTTTCCGGCCGATTCATATCCCGTCTCTATACATGCCATCCAGCCCGTACTTCCCTCCTTTTTCTCCGCACCGGAAGCCGCAGCACCGGAAGCGAATACGGCTTCCATACGGCATCCCCATAGAAAACGCTCTCCGATCTTCCGCCTGATCCGTCCCCGCAGGGAAGCCCGGTTGGATTGGGAATGATCCTGATAATGATCCGCCAGACGAATCTGCCAGCTTGTCCGCCGGTTCTCGTACGCCAGCTTCACCGATCCCCGGACCGCATTGGACGGCGCACCGATATTGTAGCGCAGCCAAGGGTAATGTACGGCATCGGCATTCATGACAAGTTTCAAATTCCAGTTCAGCCGGAGTGCAGCATTTACGGAAATCCCGGACTGGTTAAAACATCCGCTTCCGGTATGATACGCCCCCGCATGCGGAGCGATATATGCCTTTGAATAGCTTCTGGCCAATATTCCCGCCTCGCACTTCTCCCCGACCGGGAATACCGCTCCCAATAATACAGCCGGGCGGCCTCCCAAATCCAGCGCGAACTCTCCGAACATCCGCACCCTTCCCATAGCGCCATACACATCGGCCGATACATTTCCCCACATCCCATCGTACATCTGGTATTTATTATATTCCCTCACACTCCGGCCGTTCTTCTTGTCATATCCGTATAAAACGGCCGATACTCCCGCCCGGAACCGGCCGAACCGATAATGGGCCGTCAGCCCCGCTACCGTCTCATTCAAGGTCTTCCGTTTTTCCAACGCATTAGAAGTGTTATGCAATCCCCCTGTAATCAAAGAAGTATATACGTTCTCAGAAACCGTGGCATCCCGTCGGGAATACGAGCCTGCCACGCTCAGGCTGAATCGTCCCGCACTGAAAGAGGCGGCGACCCCTCTGAGAAAATTATTTTCATCGGCCGACGTATAAGGCACTGCCGCGCTTCCTTTCTTATAAAATCCCCGGGGATCGTCCGGAACGCTCATACTGAAAGAATTCCAGAACGTAAGTCCCTGCCCGAGGCGGATGGAAAAATCCCCTATAACCAGATTATCGAGCATGACTTTCTTTTTGCGGTCTATCGGGATACCGTCAAATGCCAGATGAAAAGAGAAGAAATCCCCCATCGGGATACGGGAAGGCCCTATAAACGGTTCTCCCGCATCGTTCTCCAAAGTAACGCCAAAACGGATTTTATCCGAATAGGTACACTTGTACCGCAATTGCATATAATAAGGCGCCCCTATATATTCCGGCTTCGTCTTTTCTTCCTGCACCCACCGCATCTTGGCTAAAAGTTCCGACCGGCATTTTTCAAAAAAAGACCCACCTGACGCCTTTCCTGCACCGCCCGGCGCAAAAACCACAAAAGGCCTGAGCCGCCGGACAATGTCTTCCGTAAATCCGTTCAGCAATGAAAGTTCGGCTCCCGAAAGGATATCCCCATGGTCCCGACGGTATTCCAACAAACTCTCTATCTGAAAATCAGTCAATATCATCATTCGCTCCAGATCGCTCCGTCCGGCCCGGTTTATATTCAAAGGATCCCGCACTAACTGTTCGAAATATTCATACGCGGCCGCCGCTTCTTCCTCCCGGCCCTCTTCGCACATTTCCTCCAGCATCTCTTCCAACCAATCCGCCGGCCAACCGGCCGGGGCCTCTTCCGCCTGCCGGTTCCGCCACTGTCGTTTTCTCCGCTCCGTCTGCCGCCTTTCCGATTGCAACCCCTGCGGATCCCGCCATAGCTTCTGCGGCGCATTCCGCCGGATTCCCGGAATTTCCCGTCCTGCGCATTCCATGCCCGCGCATGTCCATATCGCGACCGTACACGCGACCGTACAAAAAAAGAGGCGCACCGCCTTTTCCAAAGCGGCCCGCCCTTCTGATCCACTATTCATTCCCCTCATATCTCCCCTCCGGATCTATCTTATCTGTTTTTCTTACATAGGATTACACCTTATAAGCATATTTGATCTCTTTCAGTTCCTCATTCGCCTTGGCGATTTTGGATGCCAGATCCTTTTTGAAAGTCACCAACCTGTCGAATAGCTGCGGGTCGGACTGCGCCAGAATCTGCACGGCTAAAATCGCCGCATTCTTGGCTCCGTCCAAAGCTACCGTAGCGACAGGAATGCCGGCCGGCATCTGCAAAATGGACAGCACGGAATCCCACCCGTCCATGGAATTGGAAGATTTGATAGGGACTCCTATAACAGGAAGGGGTGTCAGGGCCGCAATGATACCCGGCAAATGGGCGGCCCCCCCTGCTCCGGCAATAATCGTTTTAATTCCGCGCTTATGAGCATTTTTGGCGAAATCCATCACCATCTCCGGCACGCGGTGGGCGGACAGGGCATTGATTTCGAATGGAATTTCCATCTGATCAAGAAATTCCGCAGCTTTTTCCATGATCTTAAGATCGGAGGTGCTGCCCATAATAATACTTACTTTCGGTTCCATATTTTCTTTTCCGATTTTATACAATATTCGATTACAGTTTAATTCAGTTTGGCCCTTTAAAATTGGCAATAAACAAAATTAATACATATTTTTGCGGGAGCAAAAGATATCGGGCAAATCGGAGAAATTTACCGAATTCCGGAAATTTTACTCTTTTTTAATATGGAACGCATAAAAATCCACGACAAATTTTTTAAAATATTCATACCCCACGAAAAAATCATCGAAGCGGTTTCCAAAGTGGCGGACAGACTGAACCGCGATCTGAAAGGAGTTGATACCCCTGTTTTTCTGAGCGTATTGAGCGGATCCTTCATGTTTACGGCAGACCTGCTTCAAAAAATCGAATTCCAGTGCGATGTCACTTTCATAAAGTTAGCCTCCTACAACGGTACGGAATCCACCGGAGAAGTGAAACAGATCATGGGCCTGAGCAAAAGCATAAAGGGGAAAACAGTCGTAATCGTGGAAGATATCGTGGATACGGGAGGCACCATCGTGGAGCTGGACAAACTGCTGCGCGCGCAGGGAGCGGCTGACATCAAAGTCTGCACCTTGCTGTTCAAGCCGGGTTCATACGATAAAAACGTGAAAATCGATTATGCGGCCATGGAAATTCCCAACGATTTTATAGTAGGGTACGGTTTGGACTACGATCAATTAGGACGGCAATATAAAGATATTTACGTGCTGGATCCGCAGCAATAAGCAGTAATAGGCAGCAATGAATTGACAGACATATAAAATTTCAGATATTCTTATTATGAAATATTTTATTTTATTCGGCCCTCCGGGAGCCGGCAAAGGGACCCAGGCCAAATTGATGGCGGACAAATACAATCTGCATCATGTTTCCACCGGCGACCTGCTCAGAAAAGAGATCGCAAAAGGCACTGAATTGGGCCTTCGGGCAAAATCGCTGATCGAAGGGGGCAACCTTGTGGATGATTCGATTGTTATTGCAATGATCGAAAACGAGATCGGAAGCCATCCGGAAGTGAACGGATTCCTGTTCGACGGTTTTCCGCGCACCTTGGAGCAGGCGGGAAGCCTGGAAGAAATGCTCGATAAAAGAGGGCAGTCCATAGATAAAGTGATCTCCTTCATTATCGATGACGATTTAGTATGCCGCCGTATCCAGAACCGTGCGAATATCGAGGGCAGAAAAGACGACGCCGATATGAACACCATCCGCAACAGGATAGACACTTATCACCGGAAAACCGAACCGTTGATCGAGTATTACAAACAAAAGAACAAGTACCACGAAATCAACGGAGAAGGCAAGATCGAAGAGATTTTCGATTGCGTATGCAAATTACTGGATTGAACCGGCCGGAACGGCAAACCGGCTTCAGAAGATTTTAGAAAACCACTATGGCCAATTCCAATTTTGTAGATTACGTTAAATTATTTCTCGCCTCGGGCAGCGGGGGAAACGGCTCCATGCATCTTCACAGGGCCAAATTCATTCCCAAAGGGGGTCCCGACGGAGGAAACGGCGGCCGCGGCGGGCATATCATCCTGCGCGGCAATCCGCAATATTGGACCCTTATCCATCTCCGATACCGCAAACACATCAAGGCCCAGCCGGGCGAAGCCGGCAGCGGAGCTCTTTGTACCGGCGCCGACGGAGAGGATATCTACTTAGATGTTCCCTTGGGGACGGTGGCCAAAGATGCGGAAACGGGCGAAATACTTTTTGAAATCACCCGTCCGGGAGAAGAACGCATCATTGTAAAAGGGGGCCGCGGAGGATTGGGAAACGCCCATTTCAAATCGGCTACCAACCAGACTCCGCGCTACGCCCAGGAGGGCGAGCCGGGAGTGGAAGGATGGTTTATCCTGGAACTTAAAATTCTGGCGGACGTAGGGCTGGTAGGGTTTCCCAATGCCGGAAAATCCACTCTCCTCTCTACGGTTTCGGCCGCAAGGCCCAAAGTGGCGGATTATGCCTTCACCACCCTCGAACCCAGTATCGGAATCGTCGATTACTACGATGACAAGTCCTTCGTAATGGCCGACATACCCGGCATCATCGAAGGGGCCCACGCCGGAAAAGGTTTGGGACACCGTTTTCTAAGGCACATAGAACGGAATTCCGTATTGCTTTTTATGATTGCTGCCGACAGCGGGGACATTAAAAAGGAATACGATATCTTGCTGAAAGAGCTGAAACTGTTCAATCCCGAACTTTTAGACAAACAAAGGATTCTGGCCGTCTCCAAATCGGATATGTTAGACGATGAACTGATGCGCGAGATAAAAAGGCACCTTCCCCGCAAGGTTCCCCATATTTTCATCTCATCCGTCACCGGAGCAGGAATCAAGGAGTTGAAAGACCTGATTTGGAAAACGCTGAACGATTCCGTTTAAAACGCTATATCAATATGCTGTATATCATAGATGACCAAACAGATCCGTATTGGAATCTGGCGGCGGAAGAATATCTGCTGAAAGAGAAAAACGAACCTGTTTTCAGGTTATGGAGAAACGACAACTCCATTATCGTGGGCCATTATCAGAATACCCTGGCCGAAATAGACACAGAATACGTCAAACGGCATGGAATCAAAGTCGTCCGGCGTCTGACAGGCGGGGGCGCCGTTTTTCACGACCTGGGGAATATCAATTTCACTTTCATAGAGAAGAAAATCCCCGGAGAGGATAGCGGGGCCATGTTCCGCCGCTTTACCGCTCCCATATTGGAAGCACTCGGTTCTTTAGGGATAAAGGCATATCTGGAGGGCCGGAACGACCTGCTTATCGAAGGGCGCAAATTTTCCGGAAACGCCCTTTGCATCCATAAAGACCGGATCCTGCAACACGGGACCCTGCTCTTTTCCGCCTCTATGACGAATCTTTCGCAGGCGCTCAAAAGCCGGCCGGAAAAATTCATAGGAAAAGCCGTCCGTTCCAATCTGAGCCGCGTAACCAATATATCGGAGCATCTGAAGGTCCCGATGGATGTAACGGAATTCATAAATTACTTGGGAAACCATATCTGCGGCAAATACCGGGACATAACCCCTTACGAATATACGGAGTCCGACCGGGAGGCCATCGGGAAACTCAAAGACAACAAATATGTCTTAGATGAATGGAACTTCGGAAAATCGCCGGCATATAGTTTTGGGAAAGTCGCCAAATTGACCGGAGGAATCGTAGAAGTATATTTTTCGGTAGAAAAGGGCCGGATAAAAGACCTCAAAATTTTCGGAGACTATTTCTTTACCCGGCCCACAGAAGAATTCGTACGCATGATCGAGGGAACTCCGCATACCCGGCAAGCGCTCGACCAGACGCTCGGGCAGATCGGCTCCGTTTTCAACAATTATTTCAGCAATATCGCCAAAGAGGAGCTTCTGGGAATGTTTTTCGACTAACCGGAA
Organism: uncultured Bacteroidales bacterium; assembly: GCA_947630665.1. Taxonomy (GTDB): domain Bacteria; phylum Bacteroidota; class Bacteroidia; order Bacteroidales; family UBA932; genus Egerieousia. The sequence continues at coordinate 37,301 of CANRID010000005.1, forward strand.
CTTGTCCCATTAAAGGCTCTATCTTCCGGAGCGTTTCTCCTTGATCTTTACCAGCTGCTCTTTCAGCACGTCCACGCAGTCCACCACCGCGTCTTCGAAGGATAAAGCGTTCCTTTGGACGAATAAATCGTTTCCCGGCATGACGATCCGCATTTTGACCTCTTTGTTGGCCTGATCGGGCAAAAGAGACAGAGCCACTTCAGCCTTTATGATCGAATCATAGAACTTTTCAAGTTTCCCGACTTTTTTCTGAATGAATTCCAACAATTTGACATCTGCGTCGAATTTCACTGACTGAACTCTAATATCCATATCAACCTCCTTTTTTTGCCCGTGGATGGGCGGTTATATAAATCTTCTTCAGCTGTTCAAACGAATTATGCGTATAAACCTGCGTCGCCGCAAGAGAGGCATGTCCCAGCACTTCCTTTATACTGTTCAGGTCGGCCCCGTTATTGAGCAAGTGAGTGGCAAACGAATGCCTTAACACATGGGGCGACTTTTTTCCTCCGAATCCCTCCAATCCGGACAGCTCGTCTTTCACTATCTTATTAACAAACTGCAGGTACAATGTTTCACCTTTGTCTGTCAGAAAAAACGAGTCGCTGGTACAATTCTCAAAAAAACTTTTCCTTGCCTGTAAATATACCAAAATATTTTCGAACAACAAAGGGATCACGGGAATCTCCCTCGTTTTGTCTCCTTTTCCCGTAATGCGGAATATACGCCTGGCCCTGTCGAGATCCCCCACTTTCAGATTCACCACTTCCGCCCGCCTCATTCCCGTCGCATACAGGATCATGATAATCATCCTGTTTCTCAGAGACGGATATTCAGGAGATACGGGCCGGGAGAAATATTCTTTCAAAGCTTCTTCCCGATAGAATTCCGGAAGCCTTTTCTTTTCCTTGGGCCGGTATATTTTCTTAACGGGATTCTCGTCCAACAGGCCCTGCCGCAGCAAATAATTGCAATAGCCGCTCAACCCGCTCAGCATCAGATTCATCGTACGAGCATTCAACCCTCTGTCCAGTCCATCCGCCACAAAGCCGCGTATATTGAGCGCCGTCAGCAGGGAAATCTGCTCTCCGGGCGCCAAGTCCCGGAAACGGTCGGAAGGTTCCCCTTTGCCGGCTCCATCCGCCGGTTTCCCCGGCTCCTGCCCCAACATATATCCGTAAAACCGTTCCACGGTATCCTGATATAAGGAAACCGTCCGGGGCGAATATCTTCTCTGCACCCGCAGATAATCCAGAAAACCGTTCAGATAAACGAGCATCGGGGTAGTTTTATAAAAAAGTTTCTCCGTTTTCAAAGATACAAAATTCATGCATCCCGACGAATTTTCCCCGGGATATTTTTCCCTTTCACGATGATATTGCCCGCCGTTTTCAAAATACCTGATTGTGGGTATTGATATAAACCAAAATACTCATTTATTTCGCAGATTATTGTGTAAAAAGAATGTACTTATCCGATTTAAATACCGGCCAGTCGGCAATCATTATAAAAGTCCTGGGTCACGGCGGATTCCGCCGGAGGATAATGGAAATGGGATTCGTCCGCGGGAAAAAGGTAACGGTGGTGCTGAACGCCCCCTTGAAAGATCCCATCAAATACCAAATCATGGATTACGAAGTCTCCCTGCGCAGGAGCGAAGCGGCCATGATAGAGGTACTGACGGAAGAAGAGACCCGGATACAGTCAGACGAATGCCGCGCCAGCGATGAGGCCTCAGGCCTCGACCCCCAGGATATTCTGACCGCCAAGATCAAAGAGATCAATATCGCATTGGTGGGAAACCCCAACAGCGGCAAGACCTCCCTTTTCAATGTCCTGTCGGGAGGACACGAACATGTTGGAAATTACGGAGGTGTGACCGTAGATGCCAAAAGCGGACATTTCCGATATGGAGAATATAAATTCAATATAACGGACCTCCCCGGCACCTACGCCCTGTCGGCCTATACGCCGGAAGAGCTTTATGTGAGGCGCCATCTGCTGGAAAAGTCCCCCGATATCATTATCAACACCGTGGTGGCTTCCAATCTGGAACGCAACCTGTATCTCACTACCGAACTGATCGATATAAATCCCCGGATGGTGGTTGCGCTGAACATGTACGACGAACTGACCGAAAGCGGAGCCGTGCTGGACTACGGGCATCTGGGAAAAATGCTCGGAATCCCTATGGTCCCGATAGTGGCCCGGAGCGGAAAAGGAACCGACAAATTATTAGATACGGTCATCGATGTTTATGAAAACAGGAACCCCGTCGCAAGGCATATCCATATCACTCATTCCCAGGTCATTGAAAACGAACTTTCCGCCCTCTCCCGCATCATGAAAGAGGAAGGGGCCGATCTGCCCAGAAATTTTCCGCCCCGTTACTGGGCCATGAAACTGTTGGAAGGAGATACGGAAATCGAACATCTGACCGCCAAAATCCACCCGGACCGATACCCGGAATGGAAGGGAATCCGCGATGCGGCGGCGGCACGGATCAAAAAACAGTTGGGAGAAGACCCGGAGACTGCCATGACCAATGAAAAATACGGATTTATCTCCGGAGCCCTCAAAGAGACCTTCACACCCAGCGAAAAGGAACAAAATAAAAATACGGCTATCATCGACTCCATCGTCACCCACAAGCTTTTCAGTTTTCCCATTTTCCTATTCCTGATATGGGTGATGTTCAACGCCACCTTCTCCTTAGGCGCCTATCCGCAGGAATGGATCGAGTCGTTAGTGGGACTCATCGGCTCTCTGACGGAAAGGGCCATGAGCGACGGACCTCTGAAAGACCTGTTGGTCAACGGAATTATCGGAGGCGTAGGCAGCGTGATCGTATTTCTTCCCAATATTCTGATCCTCTACTTGTTCATCTCTTTGATGGAAGACTCAGGCTACATGGCCCGGGCCGCATTCATCATGGACAAGATCATGCACAAAATAGGCCTGCACGGAAAATCCTTCATTCCCCTGATTATGGGTTTCGGATGCAACGTACCGGCCATTATTTCCTCGAGAGCCATCGAAAGCCGTACCAGCCGCCTTATCACCATCCTGATAAATCCTTTCATGTCATGCAGCGCCCGGCTGCCGGTATATATATTGATGGCCGGCACGTTTTTCCCTCATAACTCCGGACTGGCGCTCATGCTCCTGTACCTGCTCGGGATCGTAGTGGCCATTTTTACCGCCAAAATGATGCGCCGTTTCATGTTCAAAACGGACGACACCCCTTTTGTCATGGAACTTCCGCCCTACCGCGTTCCCACCCTGAACGCCACATTGCGCCACATGTGGGACAAAGGCGCACAATATCTGCGTAAAATCGGAACCGTGATCCTCCTTGCCTCCATCGTAATATGGTTCTTGAGCTACTATCCGCACTCCGCCCCGAATGAAACCGCATCCCCGGAGATCTCCGGCTTTGCCGCCGGTGCGGACGTTTCCGCAAATATTCCGCAAAAGCCGGACACTTATTTGGAGCAGATCGGAAAATTTTGCGAGCCGGTCATGAAACCTTTGGGACTGAACTGGAAAGCAGGCGTGGCCCTGCTGTCGGGATCCGCAGCCAAAGAAATAATCGTCAGCACTTTGGGAGTACTTTCCTTTAGGGAAGAGACCGAAATGAATGCACAAGCCGCCTCATACAAGAATGCCCTGCCCGACTATACGCCTGTCGCTCCGGACGAGTTTTCCTCCGGATCTTCCGAGGGAAGGCAGGATGACTCGGCATTATCGGAACGCCTGTTACGATCGGGAGACTTTACCGACTGCTCCGCCGCCGCATTCATGGTGTTCGTACTACTCTATTTTCCGTGCATAGCGGCACTTGCGGCTATCGCACACGAGGCGGGCAGCTGGAAATGGGCGGCCTTTTCCATGATATACAGCACAACCGTAGCATGGATTGCCGCGTTTATTATATATAATATATGTAAAATATTTTAACAGCCCCGGTTCCATGACCCCCCGGATTCAAAGTATTATCGTATATCTGATAGGCGCCATAACACTGGCTATCATTCTGTTCCGTCTTTTCCGGTCCCGACGGAAAGGCGGTTCCTGTTCCGGATGCAAACTGAAGGGACATTGCCGTAAAATGCCCGGCGGGGAGTGCGAGGATTTTTTTGGCGGTTAACGGATTTTTGCATACTTTTGCAAGTCCAATAAAAAGGAGGTGTTTCCAACATGATCATTGTACCGATTAAAGAAGGCGAAAATATCGAGAAAGCGTTGAAGAAATTCAAACGTAAATTCGAAAAAACCGGCATCGTGCGCGAGCTCAGGAACAGGAAGACTTTCGTTAAAAAATCCGTAAAAAGACGTGATGAAATCAAGAAAGCGATTTACGTACAACACCTGCAGATGAACGAAGAATAATTTTGTAGAAACTCTATAGAATTGAAATAAAAGTCCAAGGGGATGACCAAAAGTCAGCAATGATTTAAAAGGTCGTCCCCTTTTTTCATTCCTTTCCGTGAAGCCGGCCGTGTTGCGTTTTCAAATGCCCGATTCCCGGAATCCCGGTTCCGGCCGCTTTGCAAATCCGGAGTTTTATCCTAAATTTGTAAAATCCGTTATTTTAAAGTTAAAACCGCAACGATATGGATAATTTTAAAGAAACCGTTTGCGAAGGAATTCCCAAGGTACTTCCCGAGCCGAAACCTTACGACCCCGATATCAATCATGCGCCCAAGAGAAAGGACATTCTGACGAAAGAAGAAAAAAGACTCGCCCTGAAAAACGCGCTGAGATACTTTCCACGGGAACAACATGCAGTGCTGGCCCCCGAATTCGCCCGGGAACTGGAAGAGTACGGAAGGATCTATATGTACCGGCTGCGGCCGGATTATAAAATCAGTGCGAGATCCATTTACGATTATCCGCACAAATCCCTCCAAGCTGCCGCCATTATGCTGATGATCAACAATAATTTAGACAATGCCGTGGCGCAGCATCCCCATGAACTTATCACGTACGGAGGCAACGGGGCGGTTTTTCAAAATTGGGCCCAGTACCGGCTGACGATGAAGTACCTGTCAGAAATGACCGATGAACAGACGCTGGTCCTTTATTCCGGACACCCGTTAGGATTGTTCCCCTCCCATAAAAACGCGCCGCGGGTAGTGATAACCAACGGGATGGTAATCCCCAATTATTCGAGTCCCGACCATTGGGAGAAATTCAATGCACTGGGAGTTTCGCAATACGGACAGATGACGGCCGGCTCCTTTATGTATATCGGTCCGCAGGGAATCGTACACGGCACTACCATTACCATATTGAACGCCGCACGGATGCACGGCAGTCCGGATATCGGAGGCAAAGTCTTCGTAAGCTCCGGATTAGGCGGCATGTCGGGAGCCCAGCCCAAGGCTGCGGTAATCGCAGGCGTAGTAGGAGTCGTTGCGGAAATAAACGAAAAAGCAATCCGGACCCGGTACTCTCAGGGATGGGTGGATGAAGTATATGATGATCTGGATCTCCTGATCCGGCGCATCCGGAAAGCCAGCAGCGGAAAAGAAGCCGTATCGTTGGCTTACCACGGAAATATCGTGGACCTGTGGGAGCGGCTTGCGGAAGAGGACATGCACGTGGATTTAGGATCGGACCAGACCTCGCTGCACAATCCATGGGCCGGGGGATATTATCCGGCAGGATATTCTTTTGAAGAAAGCAACGAGATGATGGTCCGGGACCCGGAAAAATTCAAAGCCTGCGTACAGGAGAGCCTGCGCCGGCAGGTGGCCGCCATCAACAAATTGACTGCCAAAGGAATGTATTTCTTCGACTACGGGAACGCCTTCCTGTTGGAAGCTTCCCGGGCGGGAGCTGATATTCTGTCGGGACCCGACGGAAAATTCAGATATCCTTCCTATGTCCAGGATATCATGGGACCGCTCTATTTCGATTACGGATTCGGGCCGTACCGCTGGGTCTGCACTTCTTCCGATCCCCGGGATCTGGAATGTACGGACCGGTTGGCCGCCCAAGTGCTGGAAGAGATTATGGAGACCGCTCCGGACGAAATAAAACCGCAGCTGGCCGACAATATCCATTGGATAAAAGAAGCGGGGAAAAATAAAATGGTGGTAGGCTCCCAGGCCCGCATCCTCTATGCGGATGCGGAAGGCCGCACTAAAATCGCACTGGCCATGAACCGCGCCATACGGGAAGGAAAAGTAAGCGCGCCTATAGTATTGGGCAGGGATCATCACGATGTCTCCGGCACCGATTCCCCTTACAGAGAAACTTCCAATATCTATGACGGGTCTTGCTTTACGGCTGATATGGCCGTCCAGAACGTCATAGGGGATTCCTTCCGGGGAGCCACGTGGGTTTCTTTGCATAACGGAGGCGGAGTAGGCTGGGGAGAAGTAATCAACGGAGGGTTCGGAATGGTAATAGACGGCTCCGAAGAGTCGGACCGGAAAATCAGAAACATGCTTTTCTGGGACGTAAACAACGGAATCGCACGGCGGAGCTGGGCCCGCAACAAAGGCGCCCTGTTCGCTATCCGCAGGGAAATGGAACGGACCCCGGAACTGCGGGTCACCTTGCCCAATCCGGCAGACGATGAATTGATCGAAAAGACCATACAATAAATACGAAATGCCTGAGCCTGCTTTTGGTATAAGTAATCGAGCGAATGAAGAGGTTTTTGATCATATCCACAACAAAGGACATGATTTATCGGAAAGAATTCTTATTTTTGCAAGATAAAGATTTACAACATCCATTCATATTAAAAACAAAAATATGGCAGAAAAATTATTTGCTGAGTTTCCGCCTGTTTCCACCCAACAATGGGAAGAGGTGATTACTAAAGACTTAAAGGGCGCCGACTACGAAAAAAAACTCGTTTGGAGAACACAGGAAGGCTTCTCCGTACGCCCTTATTATCGTGCCGAAAATTTGAAAGATCTGAAACATCTGGGAACGGCTCCCGGTTGTTTTCCGTTTGTAAGGGGCACCAAAGATAATAACGACTGGCTTATCCGTCAGGACTATTGTGCCTGCGAAGGCGACTACGCCCATGCGAATGCACAGGCGCTGGACGGTCTGAAAAAAGGAGTTACCGCCGTAGGCTTTTGCGTGGACGGTAAAAAACCGATCGGCAAAGCCGATATGGAAACCCTTCTCAAAGGCATAGACTTAAGCAAGACGGAAGTGAATTTTACGGATTGCTGCTGCGCCGCTCCGGAAATCATCGGATCTTTCCTGAGCGTAGTCAAAGCACAGGGAGTAAAACCGGAAGAGGTAAAGGCTTCCTTCGATTTCGACCCGCTGAGGGTTCTCAACCAGACCGGTGCGTTCTGCTCCGACAAATCCATGGACCAGCTGAAAGACTGCGTGGAAGCCGTAAAAGATTATCCGGGAATCCGGGTAATAGGTGTAGAGGCCTACTCTTTCAACGATGCAGGCGCGAGCATTTCCCAGGAATTGGGATTCGGTTTAGCCATGGGCAGCGAATATATCAACAAATTAACGGAAATGGGTCTTACTGCGGATGAAGCTGCAAAAAGGATCAAATTCACTTTCTCCGTAGGCTCCGCCTATTTCATGGAAGTGGCCAAATTCCGCGCCGCACGCATGTTATGGGCCAATATCGTAAAAGCATACGGGGCTCAGAAAGAATGCTCCCTGAAGATGAAAGTCCATGCCGTTACCAGTGAGTGGAACCAGACGGTTTACGACCCTTACGTAAACATGCTCCGGGGTACTACCGAAGCGATGAGCGCGGCAATCGCCGGCATCGATTCGTTGGAAGTGCTTCCGTTCGATTATGCTTTCCGGGCTCCGGGAGAATTCAGCAACCGTATCGCAAGAAACGTGCAGATCATTCTGAAAGAAGAGAGTCATTTCGATAAGGTGGTGGATCCGTCCGCCGGCTCTTATTTCATCGAGAACCTCACCGAATCCATCGCAGAAGCTGCCTGGGCCTTATTTACCAAAGTAGAGGAAATGGGCGGATACGTGGCCGCATTTAAAGCCGGATTCATCCAGAACGCCATTAAGGAAACATCCTCCAAGAGAGATAAAAACATCGCTACCCGTCGCGAGACCATTTTAGGGTCCAACCAATACCCTAACTTTACGGAAGTGGCGGACAAAGATATAACCAAAGAGATCGTTACACGCAAACCCGCTCCACAGGTAAGCGGTAATATGATCGGGCAGCCGTTAGAAAAATACAGGGGCGCACAGGCTTTCGAAGCCATGCGTTTCGCGACAGACAAGAGCGGCAAAAAACCGGTCGCCTTCATGGTAACCTACGGGAACTTGGCCATGTGCCGCGCCAGAGCGCAGTTCTCCTGCAATTTCTTTGCGGTAGCGGGTTTCAAGGTGGTGGACAACAACCGTTTCTCAACACCTGAAGAAGGGGTGAAAGCCGCCCTCGAAGCAAAAGCCGATATCATAGTGGCATGTTCTTCCGATGACGAGTATGCGGATACCGTACCGCAGATCGCGCAGCTGGCAGACGGCAAGGCCATCGTAGTGGTAGCCGGCGACCCGGCCTGCAAAGAGGACCTGATGTCCAAAGGCATTACCAATTTCATCAATGTAAAGAGCAACGTGCTCGAGACCTTGAAAGAATACCAGGCGAAACTGGGTATCAAATAACCGGTCTCCCGACAATTTTATTTTCAATAATCAAATTAAAATCGTCCGGAATACAAAAAAGGGCGATGACAAAATTTTAAAAGACAATTTAATATGCGTCCGAAATTTTCAGAACTAAAATATAAGGGAGATGCCGCCTGCGGCCGACAGGAAAACAGCGAGTGGCTGACACCCGAAAAGATAGTTGTAAAAACGAATTACAACGAATCCGACCTGGAAGGCATGGAGCACCTGAATTATGCCGCCGGCATCGCTCCGTTCCTCAGGGGTCCTTACAGCACCATGTATGTAATGAAACCATGGACTATCCGCCAGTATGCAGGCTTCTCCACGGCAGAAGAATCCAACGCCTTTTACAGAAGGAACTTAGCCGCCGGGCAGAAAGGTCTGTCGGTGGCATTCGACCTGGCGACTCACCGCGGATACGATGCGGATCACCCGCGCGTAGTGGGAGACGTCGGAAAAGCGGGAGTAAGCATTTGCAGCGTGGAGGATATGAAGATTCTGTTCGACCAGATTCCGCTCAATAAAATGTCAGTATCCATGACCATGAACGGCGCCGTTCTGCCGGTTATGGCTTTCTATATCGTTGCGGGCTTGGAGCAAGGCGCCAAACTGGAAGAAATGGCCGGAACCATCCAAAACGATATCCTGAAAGAATTCATGGTGCGCAACACCTACATTTATCCGCCTGAATTTTCCATGAGGATTATCGGGGATATTTTCGCATATACGTCCAAGTACATGCCTAAATTCAATTCCATTTCCATCTCCGGATACCACATGCAGGAAGCCGGCGCCACCAACGACATCGAAATGGCTTATACGCTGGCCGACGGACTGGAATACCTCCGGACCGGTATCAAGGCAGGCATCTCGGTAGATGCATTCGCTCCGCGGCTCTCATTCTTCTGGGCTATCGGGATGAATCATTTTATGGAAATCGCAAAAATGCGTGCAGCCCGCATGATCTGGGCCAAATTGGTAAAACAGTTCAATCCGCAAAATCCTAAATCATTATCTCTGCGTACGCATTGCCAGACTTCCGGCTGGTCTCTGACCGAACAGGATCCGTTCAATAACGTAGCCAGAACCTGTATCGAAGCCATGGGAGCGGCGCTGGGACATACCCAGTCATTGCATACCAACGCATTGGACGAAGCCATCGCGCTGCCTACCGACTTTTCCGCACGTATTGCACGTAATACCCAGATTTATATTCAGGAAGAGACCAATGTCACCCGTTCCATCGACCCATGGGCAGGTTCCTATTATATCGAGTCGCTTACCAACGACCTGGCACACAAAGCATGGGAACATATCCAGGAAGTGGAGAAATTGGGAGGTATGGCCAAAGCCATCGAGACCGGTATTCCAAAACTGAGAATCGAAGAAGCGGCCGCACGCAAACAGGCCCGCATAGACTCCGGCGAGGATACGATCGTGGGTATAAATAAATATCGTTTGGAGAAAGAAGATCCTATAGAGATTCTGGATATCGACAACACCAAAGTACGGGAATCCCAGATCAAGAGGCTGAAGGAACTCCGCGCCAACCGGGACGATGCCAAGGTTCAGCAATGCCTGGCCGCCATAACGGAAGCCGTAAGGAACAAGACCGGCAACCTGCTGGAACTGGCGGTAGAAGCTGCCAAAGCCCGTGCCTCTTTAGGAGAAATTTCAGATGCCTGCGAAGCCGTAGTAGGAAGATATAAAGCTGTTATCCGTATGAATACAGGTGTTTATTCCTCAGAAGTCAAAAATGATTCTGAATTTGAAAAAGCCAAAGAAATGGTAGCGCAGTTCGCCAAGAAAGAAGGACGCCAGCCGCGCATCATGATCGCCAAATTAGGCCAGGACGGCCATGACCGGGGCGCCAAGGTTGTAGCGACCGGCTACGCCGATTGCGGTTTCGATGTAGATATGGGGCCGTTGTTCCAGACTCCGGAAGAAGCCGCCAAACAAGCCGTAGAGAATGATGTGCACGTAGTAGGCGTATCCTCTCTTGCTGCCGGACACAAAACCTTGGTTCCGCAGATTGTGAACGAGCTGAAGAAACTGGGAAGGGAAGATATCATCGTCATTGCGGGCGGTGTGATTCCGGCTCAAGATTACGATATTCTTTACAAAGCGGGCGCAGCAGCCATATTCGGACCGGGTACTCCTATCGCCCAGGCCGCCATCAAAATCATGGAAATGCTGATGCAGAAATTCGACTGATCCGCTTACTTGCGATAAAAAAGGCTGACTGACAATCAAATGTCATTCAGCCTTTTTTGTTCTTCAAGGGGTTGGTTTAAAAAGAAAGAGCCCGGACGATACCGGACTCTTTCTATAATGCCAACCCGGATAACCGGGTAAAATTCATTTCTTTTCCAATATTAAACCGGCTCTCAGAACCTGTGTATTAGGCAACACGCCTCCGTTAGGGGCGGTTAAATAACCCAGTATGGTATTGATCATCGGCATGCTCGGTGCAAGATCCGGCATGAACATACCCAGCAATGGCACAAACGTTTTTACAACCCCCACTACGCCTATAATCGTCTCGGTCTCCAGCGTCACTGTCGTCGCATTTCCGGTTACATTACATGTCAGTGGAATACCGGTCAGCAACAGATTATTGGGATCCCATGCTTTGGTAGCGGTCCTATTGGAAGCGCTCATCATACCCCCCATCAACTTGACCAGATTCGGGAATACGAATAACTGATCCCCGCATACATAATACATGAGGATATCGTCTGCCAGGGTTTCCTCGCTTTCGTTTACTTTAATCACCGTCGCATCGATATAACCGTTGGATTTGAATTCCAGCTTCCTCAACTGAGGCGCATATTGTCCCAGAAGAGCATTGCCCATCCGGTTGACCATCGTCGCAGGTATTGTCTGAGGAATCATCATCTTGAGACTGTCCGGAACATAATTGTAAACGGAATCCGGAATTTGAATATCGGCACCTTGATATTGGAATATGACATCGCCCATCGGCCCGTTCATTTTCACTCCCCATACACCTACCAAATCGCTGGTGATTTCATAATCAAAAGAAATGGTCATTACCCCGTCCGAAGTTACGGTACCCTTCGCAGAGGCTTTGAATTTATAAGTGTCGTTTGCCGTATTTCCCTCAAAAGAATAAGTTCCCGTAGCGGCGTCCTCTTCCATTTTGACAGGAATAACGATAGCATCACTACCATCCTCCAGTGCCAAGAACGGCCCTCGAATGGCAATTTCGGCGTCCGTGGCGGATGACGGGTTGAAAGCCCTGATAGTGCATACGTGATCCGTATCCTCCTTGCCGTTATAGGTCATTTTCAGAGTTTCTCCCGTATACCTATTATAAAACAATTTCTTCCATCCGGATGTAGTCAATTCGATATCCAATTTACCGGCGGTAAGGGTAGCATGTACGGTAACCAGAAATCCGGGTTCCCTCTCTGCAGATCCATCGAAAACATACTTAGCAGTTCCGTCATAGGAATAAGTTACCGGCACTTCAACGTCCGTGCCCAACGGATAATAGAGATTCTCAAAAACAAGGGTAGCCTCGGAATTGGAACTTGCAATCAGTTCTACAGGGTTCGGATCTATCTCATCGATGGTATTTATCTTCAGCGACAGACTGTCACCTGTATATATATTGGATATCTCATTCCATCCGGAAGTAGTCAGGTTCACCGTCAATCCGTACTTCCCGGTAGCATCTGTCCTTATGGTACCTGTCGCCTTAATCGCCATCCAAGGCTCCGGATTATCCTTGGTTTTAGGATTATCCAAAGAGGTCTCTCCCGTAAAAGTAAAAGAGTTTTCGCTTTCTTCTTTCAATACCACATCAATCTTAACGGCATCCGAATATCCGCTTATCACATTCCTCAAAGTCAAGATGCCGGAATTTTCACCGGTAGCTACAAAATCTGCGGATCCGCCCACCGTCGTGTTATTAACGGTAATGGCCGTGTTCTCAAATGTCGGCGGAATATTTTTCCATGCCGGGTCGTCCTTTTCGCAGGACACGAAAATTGAAAAAGAGCACAAAAGTACCCATAGCAGCAAACAATTTTTTTTCATACTATAGATCATGTTGGTTAATATTATCAATATCTTATTGTAAAACAAAGAATACACATCAATTTACGACCTATGAAGTAAGGTCTTTCCGATTCTTTTTTACAGGGACAAAGATAGGGCTTTTCAGAAGACATCTACAAGCTCCATTTGACGATTTTTATGTTCCGAATTTAATATTTTATGTCTTTTGAGAGAAGAAAAAGGCTGTTTTTACAATCTATTTTTATAGAAATTTAAAATTCAGAAAAAATGATTAAATTTGCGAATCATTAATTCGATTATGATATTCTTGTACGAATAACAACGCTTATGAAACCGAACCGAATCCTCCTCCTTGCAGCCCTCTCCCTGCTATTGCCGGGAGCCTGCATAAAAACCGAACTGAAAAATACCGAGGCAGACATCATCAAATGTATTTTACCGGAAGATATACTGAAATCGGAGCCGAAAATCACCAATACGGATATAATGGTGCTGATATTTCCTGACAAGGCGGATATTACCCGCCTTTCTCCCAAGTTCGAACTGACGCCCGGGGCCAGCATCAATCCGCCGTCGGGAACGGAACGGAACTTCTCCAATCCGCAGACTTATGAGGTTACATCCGAAGACGGACAATGGAAAAAAGTATATTCTCTGCGGATAACCACCGCCGAAATGCCGACCCGTTTCGATTTCGAGAATTGGGAAAAGGACACAACCGGTCGATATGAATTTCCTTACGAAATCGGGCAGGAGGAGAACGGCCAGCAGAAACGTTTGGATATCTGGGATTCCGGGAATGCGGGATTCGCGCTGACCGGAGGGGGATCTACTCCCGACAAATACCCGACCTGTTCCACTACCGACGCTTATTCGGGCAAATTCGCCTTAAAATTGGAAACCCGCGCCACGGGGAGCTTCGGAGCCAATTTGAAGATGCCCATTGCTCCCGGCAACCTGTTCATCGGCAAGTTCGAAGCGGAAAATGCCACCAGAGAACCGCTTAAGGCGACCAAGTTCGGAGGAATGCCGTTCACCAAAAAACCCGTCGCATTCCGGGGATATTACCGCTATATTTCCGGAGGAAATGTCACCGATAACAAAGGGAATTTGGTAATACCTCCGAAACGGGATCAGGGAAATATTTACGCCGTATTATACGAAACGGATGAAAACACTCCTTACCTCGACGGAACAAACGGCCAGACCTCCCCGAATATCATCGCCAGGGCGGTGCTGGATAATCTGGAAGAGGGAGGAAAGGGATACACTCCTTTCGATATCCGGTTCGAATACCTGAAACCTTTCGATCCGGAAAAATCGAAAAATTCAAAATACAATATTTCCATGGTATTTACCTCCAGCATCAGGGGAGACATTTTTGAAGGAGCCGTAGGAAGCACTTTGTATGTAGATCAGATAGAAATCGTAACCGAAGGGGCGGAGGAATAACATAATATCAACAAACCAATACGACTGACCATGAATGTAAAGAGAATAGCCGGCCTGGCGCTGGCGCTGCTGATAGCGGTTGCGGGTTCGGCCCAGAAGAAATACGAATACCGGGTAAAGGCCGGATTTAACGTAGGAGGAACCTCTCCCCTGCCGATCCCGGCCGAAATACGGAAAATCAAATCCTTCTCCCCTACCATGAACTTCTCCATAGAGGGGAATGTCATACGGCATCTCGACGAGAAATGGGGCGTCATGACGGGACTGAGGTTCGAGACCAAGGGAATGTCCACCCATGCCAGGGTAAAAAACTATTCGTTGGTAATAGACGTCAGCCAGGGAGATGAAACAGGGACTATCGAAGGCGTATTTACAGGAGATGTAAAAACGGAAGTCAAAAACGAATATATCACGCTTCCTTTGCTGGCTGCCCGGCGGGTAAGTGAACGCTGGTTCCTTAAAGCCGGACCTTATTTTTCATATTTGATAAAAGGAGGATTCAACGGATCGGCATACGATGGTTATATCCGCGACCAGAACCCTGTCGGGAATAAGGTAGGAGTGGAAACTTCTACTTACGATTTCTCAGATGATATCACGGGGTTCGACTGGGGCGGGGAATTCGGAGCGGAATGGAAAGCCTATTCCCATCTTTCCGTATATGGAGATCTCACCTGGTCTGCAAAATCCATTTTCAAAAAAGGATTTAGAAGCATAGGATTCAATATGTACAATATTTATCTGAACTTGGGCTTCGCATACGTATTTTAGAAAAATCCGCCTTACGATTTGTAAGTGAAAAATTATTGCTATATTTGTACCGCATTTGGGTTACCCTTATGGCATTTAAGTTTGTTTACAGAAGAGCATGAAACGTTTCCGATTATCCCTATCCCTGCGACTGCTGCTCGTTTCCCCGAGGAGACAGTACTTCTGCATGGATAAATAAACCGGTACGTGCAAAAATATGGAAGGCTGTCTTACATTAAGGCAGCCTTTTTTATTGACATCTTGTAAAAACAAATTACACTTACAAATTGTAACTAAATCTACAAATAAAGTAACAATTTAACAAATTATGGAGCAAAAAGTCTATATTTTTGACACAACCCTCCGAGATGGAGAGCAAGTACCCGGCTGCCAACTTAATACTATCGAAAAAATAGAGCTTGCTAAATCACTGGAGCTGTTAAAAGTAGATATTATAGAATGCGGGTTCCCGGTTTCCAGCCCCGGAGATTTTCAATCGGTGGTAGAAATCTCGAAAAATGTTACCGAGCCGGTGATCTGCGCCCTGACCCGCGCCGTGGAAAAAGACATAGATGCAGCGGCAGACGCCCTTCATTTCGCCCGAAGGAAAAGAATCCATACCGGGATAGGCACTTCCGATCCTCATATTAAATATAAATTCAATTCCAATCGGGAAGAAATTATCGAAAGAGCCGTCAATGCGGTCCGGTATGCCCGGAAATTCGTGGATGACGTGGAATTTTACGCGGAAGATGCCGGACGGACGGAAAACGAATATCTGGCACGCGTAGTGGAAGCCGTCATCAAGGCCGGAACCACCGTAGTGAACATCCCCGACACCACCGGCTACTGCACGCCATGGGAATACGGGGAAAAGATCAGATTCCTGATGGAGAATGTTCCCAATATAGACAAGGCCATTCTTTCCACCCACTGTCATAACGACCTGGGAATGGCTACGGCCAATACGCTGTCGGGAATCATGAACGGCGCCCGTCAGGTGGAAGTAACTATAAACGGAATCGGGGAGCGGGCCGGCAATACCTCTTTGGAAGAAGTGGTCATGATTCTGCGCAGCCGGAAAGACCTTCCTTTTTATACGGATGTGGATACCAAACAAATCTATAAGAATTCCCGCTTAGTTTCCACCCTCATGCGGATGCCCGTCCAACCCAATAAAGCCATCGTAGGACGGAATGCATTCGCCCATTCGTCCGGAATCCATCAGGACGGAGTGCTGAAAAATAAAGAGAGCTACGAAATCATAAATCCGATGGATGTAGGGGTCAATGACTCGGTAATCGCCCTTACCGCCCGCAGCGGACGTGCGGCATTAAACCATCATTATCAGCGGTTGGGCATAGAACTCACTCCGGAAGAGCTGGACCATGCCTACGAAAAATTCCTGCTGCTGGCAGACACTAAAAAAGATGTGAACGACAGCGACCTGCTGATTATCGTGGGAGTGAACCGGAACGAAGCCCAACGGAAAATCCGCCTGAAATTCCTCCAGGTAATTTGCGGAAAGAATTCGGTCCCGATGGCTACCGTAAAACTGAATATCGACGGGGAAATCTGCCAGGCTACCGCATCCGGCAACGGTCCCATCGATGCCGCTTTCACCGCCGTAAAAAAGCTCATCAACCGGAAGATCATAGTGGAGGAGTTCCTGGTCCAGGCTATTACCCGCGGCTGTAACGATGTAGGAAAAGTACACGTGCAGGTAGAAAACCGGGGACACCTTTATTACGGCTTCTCTGCGAATACGGACATCGTAACCGCCTCGGTAGAGGCCTTTGTGGATGCGATCTCCAAATTCATTTAAACGCCCCCGAAAACGAATCGATATTTACACAATATAAAACGGCATACGAATGGCTAAAACATTATTCGATAAAATCTGGGAAACCCATATCGTGCGGCAAATTCCCGACGGTCCTTCCCAATTATACATTGACCGCCACTTTATCCATGAAGTGACCTCACCCCAAGCCTTCCAGGGCCTTAAACAAAAAGGAGTGGGAGTTTTCCGCCCCGGGCAGACCTTCGCCACCTGCGACCATAACATTCCCACGCGGGATCAGGAAAAGCCCATACAAGACGAATCCTGCCGGCAGCCGGTAGAAACCCTCGAAAGAAATTGTCGGGAATACGGCATCACCTATTTCCCGATGCTCGACCCTGCCCACGGCATCGTACATGTCATCGGACCCGAACAAGGAATCACCCAGCCGGGCATGACCATCGTCTGCGGCGACAGCCACACGGCCACCCACGGGGCTTTCGGCTCTATCGCCTTTGGTATAGGGACGAGCGAAGTGGAAATGGTACTGGCTACGCAAACCCTCCTGCAATACAAGCCCAAACAAATGCGTATCACCCTCGACGGAAAGTTGGACGAGTATGTTACCCCTAAGGATGTAATCCTGTACATCATTTCCCGATTAGGGACATCGGGAGGAACCGGCTATTTCGTAGAATATGCAGGAGAGGTATTCCGGAACATGAGCATGGAAGGGAGAATGACCGTATGCAACATGAGTATAGAGATGGGTGCCCGCGGAGGGATGATAGCCCCGGACCGTATCACTTTCGAATACCTTAAAGGCAGAAAATACGCTCCCTCCGATGTTTCTGCCGTTGCCGGTGAGGAAGATCCGTTCTCTTTGGCCGTTAAAGAATGGAGCAGGCTCCGTTCGGATGAAGATGCCCGCTTCGATAAGGAAGTCTCGTTCCGGGCGGAAGAGATCCGGCCGATGATTACTTACGGTACGGATCCCGGACGCGGAATCGCCATCGACGACGTCATTCCGGCCTGCGATGAAAGCGGACGGAAAGGACTCCGCTACATGGATTTTTGCGAAGGCGAGAAAATGATCGGGAAAAAAGTGGATTATATATTTGTCGGGAGCTGCACCAACGGCCGCATCGAAGATTTCAGAGCATTCGCCAAGTTAGTCGAAGGGAAAAAGAAGGCTCCTTATACGACTGTCTGGTTGGTACCCGGCTCCGCAGAGGTAAGAAGGCAAATGAAAGAAGAGGGGCTGGACCGGATTCTGGAAGAGGCGGGGTTCGAATTAAGGCAACCGGGCTGTTCGGCCTGTCTGGCGATGAACGAAGATAAAATACCGGCCGGAGAATACGCCCTTTCCACTTCCAACCGGAATTTTGAAGGGAGACAAGGCCCGGGAGCCCGGACCATGCTGTGCGGACCGTTAGTTGCCGCTGCATCGGCACTGACGGGCGTAATCACCGACCCGAGAACCATGCGGACGAAATAAAAAAACATATCATCCAATTAAAAGATAAAACGGTAAGACATGTCATTTGAAAAAATAAATATCATCCAATCTCCCGTGGTAGCCACGCCGGTAGAAAATATAGATACCGATCAGATCATTCCCGCCCGCTTCCTTAAAAGCACGAGCCGGGAAGGATTCGGCAAAGTGCTGTTTATGGACTGGCGATTCGGTCCCGACAACAAACTGATAACGGATTCCGTATTCGCTCTCGCCCCTCCTCATGCACGGATCTTGGTAGCCGGCAAGAATTTCGGATGCGGCTCCAGCCGGGAGCATGCGGCATGGGCTTTGGTGGATTACGGATTCAGAGCCGTAGTTTCCAGCTTTTTCGCAGACATATTCCGCAACAATGCCCTCAACAATGGTCTGTTGCCCGTACAGGTAAGCGAAGATTTTCTGGCCGCCCTGTTCCGGGAGCATAAAAAGAATCCGCTGACAGAGCTTAAAATCGACCTCCCGCACAAAACCGTGGAAATTATAAGGACCCTCCCGACAGGAAAAACGGAATCCTGCCTCCGGGAATCATTTCCTATCGGGGAATACAAGCAGCAATGCCTGATGAACGGGCAGCAGGATATAGATTATCTGATAAGCAGCCGGCCTTTTATAGAAGCATACGAACTCGGTCGGACGCAAAAAGCGTAACTACAATCGATAAACAATAAAACAGATGAAAAAAAATATAGCAGTACTCCCCGGAGATGGTATCGGCCCAGAGGTCATCGCGCAGGCCGTCAATACTTTAAAAGCGATTGCGCAGAAATTCGGACATACGTTCTGTTTCGAATATGCAGAAATAGGAGGATGCGCCATAGATAAATACGGCGAGCCTTATCCGGCCGCCACCCATGAATTATGTATGAAAAGCGATGCGATCCTGTTCGGCGCCATCGGGGATCCTAAATACGATATGGACCCGCAGGCGAAAGTACGTCCCGAACAAGGCTTGCTGAAAATGCGCAAAAGTCTGGGTTTGTTCGCCAATCTGCGGCCTATCCGGCCATTCCCCGCCTTGCTGGACCGTTCCCCTTTAAAAAAGGAAAGGATTGCAGGAGCAGACATGATGATCGTACGCGAGCTGACGGGAGGCTTGTATTTCGGAGAACCCAGAGGCCGCAACGAAAGCGGTACGACAGCTTTCGATACCTGTATATACAGCAAGGAAGAAATCTCCCGGGTGGCTGTCCGGGCTTTCGAGCTGGCAGGTCTGAGGAAGAATCATGTAACGCTGGTGGACAAAGCCAACGTACTCGCCACTTCCAGGTTATGGAGAGAAACGGTCAAGGCGCTCCGGGATGAGAAATACCCGCAGATAAAACTGGATTACATGTTTGTAGATAATGCCGCCATGCAATTGGTAACGGCCCCCGGGTATTTCGATGTCCTGCTGACGGAAAATCTTTTCGGGGATATTCTCAGCGATGAAGCCGGCGTAATTACCGGCTCCATCGGACTGCTTCCCTCCGCCTCGGCGGGAG
Organism: uncultured Bacteroidales bacterium; assembly: GCA_947630665.1. Classification (GTDB taxonomy): domain Bacteria; phylum Bacteroidota; class Bacteroidia; order Bacteroidales; family UBA932; genus Egerieousia. Next base: position 56,973 of record CANRID010000005.1, read on the forward strand.
AGAGTGTCTCATTGTATGAACCCATTCACGGATCGTACCCGCAGGCGGCCGGAAAAAACACCGCCAATCCCGTAGCCGCCATTTTGTCGGGAGCCATGTTGCTGGAATACTCTTTCGGAATGCAAAAAGAAGCGGAAGCCGTTACGGACGCTTGTGCAAGGGCAATAGAAAACGGAATCGTAACGGAAGACCTGGCGGCAGGCGGCAAAGCATTTTCCACCTCGGAGGTCGGAGAGTATATCTGTAAAGCCGTTATGGGAAAACAGGTAACGCCTTTCTGAATTCGTTGATTTTCTTGAAGAAAGGCATAATGATAGAACCATCTATAAAATCAAAGCCATAGAAGTTTTGTTCTATAATCTGTTTACGATGCAGGATTGTCTTTTTTTAAGAACCAGGCACGGCAGGATAAATACCAAAACGAATAGAGACATGAGAAGGCCTCCGATTGTCCCTAATGCCAAAGCGAACCAAAATGACTCCTTGGATATGGATAGAATCATCGGGAGGAAACCGACTATGGTAGAAACAACTGTCAGTAGTATGGCTTTGATTTTATATTTGAATGACATTATATATAAATCAAAAGCGGTGTCGCCGGCGTTATTATCGTGTAAGCGTGTATTATAGTCATATAGGATATAAATAGCTGCATTCACCGTAAGACCGCTCAATAATATAAACGACGCCAGTCCTCCCTGATCGAATTTCATGGCAGAAAAGAAGAAAGTCAAAAAGACCCCTATAAAACTGAACGGAATAGTCAGAATGACTGCAAATGGAATTTTCAACGAATTGAACAGGACGGATGTTATTACGAATATTACCCCGAATACAATAATCAGGGCCAAAACAGTTGTCGGGTAGTCCAACTCCTGGGATTCTTTCTCATCATCAACAAACTCTAATTTATAACCTTGTGGTACAATCCTGTTCATCCTTTCTACCAACGGTTCTACAAACTTACGTCCATTATCATAACTGCCACGGTAAGGAAATTGCAGCCAAATGACATATTCTCTGTTTTCCCGGACAATAGACTGGGCTTGCTTTCTCTTTTCCAAGGAAACATAATCAGATAATTTTACAGTTTGATCTTGAACCCAAAGCGGCATATTCAGCAATTGCCATAAATCATACTGTCCGGATTGTTTTGAAGTCTGAACCACTTTTACTATTTTATCCGACACAGATATCGTTCCTGCATATTCTTGACGGCTAAGCAGTTGAGAGATAGCCTTTACAAATAAATCGATAGAAATTCCTGCGTGTGATATTTTTTGATAATCCGGAACCAGCTCGTATTCAAAGTAATCATTTTTCCTTCTTGAGATTTCGGAATTTATGGATATATTATTTATACGAGGATGAGTCGTCAGACTGTCGGATAATTTATAGGCAATCGATACCAATTCATCATAATTATAACCCGATAATTTTATTTTGAATTCGCCCGGCGATACCATTACGCTATTGGTATAATTAAGAGCCTCTATTCCGGTAATAGACCAAGTGGCGGCTCCGAGCAGAGAGGATACTATGATTGCCTCGGATTGTATTTGTTCGGGTACGCCATTGGCAATAGCTTCTTTTGTGAAGAAAATCCGGGCTATCAGCCGTCCGGGGAAAACAGTAGTCTGATAATTCCGTATTCCGTCAAATCCGGCTATAAAGTCTTCTACATTATGCGCAATCCTGTCACTTTGCTCTATCGTACTGCCGTCGGGCAATATAGCTGCCATAGTCACAATCGGCTCCTTTACCTCACGGTTGAAATATTCTCCCGCATAAACGAACTTGTCGAATAACCACCAGCTACCGACAAAAAGGATGGCCATACAAGCAATAATCAAATACCTAAAGCGTATGCTCGTCTTAATGTATGCCTTATAAAGTCGCCACACATAAGAATTCACCGCTGAAATACCTTGGAGATATTTCCTGTTCTTCTTTTGCAATTGTATGTAATTCAACAGGGAAGGTATCAACCACAATGCAACCGCCACCGAGATGCCTAAATTAATCGCCACGACCAATGCAAAATCGATCAGACTTAGTCTTGTGGTTTCATCTAATACAAATAATATACTTAATGCCCCGATAGTAGTAAGAGTCGCCGCTAAAATAGGTATGATTGCTTTTATCGTTCCTTTATGACGAATATGCTCGATCATGACAATGGAATTGTCAATTATCAAGTTAAAAGAAACGGTAATACCGGCCAGTGAGTATATATTTATTTCTATCCCCAGTAGGTAAAAAACACACACGGCCAAAAGAAGATTAGCCGATAATGCTATGGAAATAATTAAAACGTACCTGATGCTTAGAGTCGTTATCCATACAAATAACAATAAAATACCCAATGTTATACATGACCGGTAGATCAAAGTTTCCAATTCATGCCACAAATACTCTGAGGCATTATAAGTCACCTCTATTTTAAAATCGTCAGGCAGCGATTCTCGAATCGACTTTAATTGTTCCTCAATTTTCCTTGACACCATAAGCTGATTGTAACCCGGGCTCAAGGCTATATTGCAATATACGGCGTTCTGTCCATTCATCCGGAAGATAACGGATTTTGACAAATCCTTGACGGTGATTTTGCAAATATCCTTCAGCCGCAGGATTCCATTATCATTATTCGCGACCACGATATTTTTCAAATCCTCATTCTTTAAACCGTCGGTAAGTATTTTGGCATTAAATGAGGTAGAATCATTTTCAATTCGCCCTAATTCGACCGACATGCCTTGGAGACGGATGGATTCAATGATATCATCTTTGGCCACTCCAAATCTTTCCAGGATTTCATTATCAAATATCAACTCGATGGTTTGATTTGAATTTAACTGAACAGCAACATCTTCCACCCCTTCGACCGTTATTAGTTTAGGAGTTATGTTTTCCGTTGCATATTCGACAATCTCATGATCCGGTATTGGAGCATAGAATGCCAACGAAACAAAAGGGATGTTATTATCTTCATCATTCAATCCTACCATCTGAATATGCGGATAGGATATTCCGGTTGGCATATCCGGCCAGATTTGCCGTAATAACGTGGTAATATGAAATTTAGAAGTCGGAATGTCGGCCGTGTTGTCAAATGATAAAGTGATGGTTCCCGTATTTTCCTTAGAAACAGATGAAACATTTTCCACTCCTTTTACATGACTGAGAACGCCTTCCAATTTGGAGGTTATATCCCGCTCAACAGTCCTTGGCGAAGCATCAGGCAAGGAATATGACACGGATATTGCCGGTTTATTGCGTGACGGCGTCAGCCTTAAAGAAATATGGAACAGCAATAGCACTCCCAGCAACGACAGAGCCGTCGTTGCCACTAATATCCCAAATGCTGTTCTTCTATGATTCATTTTACCTGAGGAAAAGATTATTCATTGTCAGTGGCTTTTTTGGGTAATCAATATATATAACAGAGGCACTATGAACAAGCTGACAAGTGTCCCTATAATCATGGAACTAATGATCGCTATATTTAACGGGCGTTGAAGCTGGGATCCCATATCGCTCATAAATAATGACGGTACAAGTGCGAAAATCGTGGTAAGAGAAGTCATGACAATCGCTCTAAGTCGTTTTACGCCTGCTATATGTACCGCATCTCTCAGTTTTGTCCCTTGTTCCTGTAAAGACTGGATCGAGTCTATTTTAAGAATAGAATCATTGATGACTACCCCGCAGGTGACAATAATGCCGATACATGACATCAAATTAAGAGACACACCACATATCATTAAACACAGTAAGGTGAATGCAACGTCTATGGGAATTTCCAAGAGAACTATGACCGGCAGGATGAAACTTCCGAACTGGATACATAAAATGAAATACATCATTAAAAGAGATATCCCCAAAACATAGACCAGCTCTTTGACCATCAATTGATCCGAGAAAAAAGTCCCTGTATATGAGACATTCCATTCCGGGTTTTCATGTATGATTTTGTCAACCGAACTTATTACTTCTTTTGCAGGAATCCCGGCATCGTATCGGATGGGTATGTACTGTCCGAAAACATTACTTTGTATTTGTTTAAGGGAGGTGTAGGGAGCTGTAGATACAAATGAATTAACAGGGTAAGTATATCCATCGGACGATATGGCCAATTCATGCAAAGATTTTTCTTTTGCCCCTTTATAGGAAGCGTGAATGGGCAAATACCAGTCGTGCGATTTAAAAGTCCCGATTGTGCGGGATGAGAGCAACTCTTGCAAAGATGTCGTTAAAGCGCTGATACTTAAATCATACTTTGCTACCGTTTCCGGGTCTATCATTATATTAACGCCATCTGTAACCGATAAACGTTCTGTTTCAACGCTATCGGCATCATCTATATTATTATACAGATTTTGCAGTTGCTTAAAAGGGATGTTTTGTTGGCGCGGTATTATTCTTGCCTCAACAAACGCTTCAGACGTGCCGAATACCCGTTCAAATAAATTCGGGGGCGCCTCAAATCTGACATTCGCGTTATTTGCGATGGAGTCTATCGCTTTTGCAAGCAGATCTTTCGCTTTTGTCAATTCTGCCGGGTTATCTGCACGGAGATATAGAACTGTTTCTGATTGTGAAATATCGCCTTCGTCATTAACATCGAACGTTTGCCGGCCCACATAAACGGAAGTCTCCTTAAATTTATTGTCAATAAAGGAATTAAGTATATCGGATTTATTTTTTGTATCCGTAAATGACCCGTTATTATTCCACTCGATGAAAACAAAGGTATCATCAGATTTTATCGCAGGAATTTTTTCTGTATTTATTGACTCAAAAGCGATTACTCCTATAAAGACTATAATGGCGACTCCCGATAGACACAATAGACGATGGCTCATTACCATGTCCCAACCCTTTTGATAAAATGTTAACAAGTAATCATTTACTTTCAAAGAAAGCCTGCTTGCCCATCCAGAAGTTTTTTCTTCACTCTTATAGTTTTTATATACAATGTGATAGACCACCGGCAATAATCCGATGCCGACAATATAACTGGCTGTCAAACCGGAAGTTATTGAAAAGGCCTGATCCGCAAAGATTACTCCGGAAATGCCGCTGAGGAAAATTAGCGGAAGAAATACCGCCACTGTGGTTAAGGTAGAACTTAACAACGGGGTAATCATTTCGGTGGCTCCTTTATGACATGCATCATCAAGGGATAATCCGGATTCCCGGTATTGAGAAATATTTTCAGTAATGACAATCGAATTGTCAATCATCATTCCAACAGCCAGGATCAGTCCCGACAGCGAGATGATGTTGATACTGATTTTAAAGAGATAAAAAAACAAGAAGGTGACAATAAGCGAGACGCAAACGACAATACATGAAATCAATGAATTCCGGAAGTTACCCATCGTGGCCGAGGTCAAAAGAATGATGAGAAGCAATCCGATGAGCAGGCTTTGCGTCAGATTATCAATAGAATACTGTAAAAGTGAGGACTGGTCCCTGGTTACGTGAAAATTATAATCGGGAAATTGATCTGCGAATAAAGCAAGGACTGATGCCACATCATCTTTTAATGTATTCACACTGGAATTCTCATTTTTTATGATTGACATTGTTACCGCCCGTTTCCCATTGTAAAAAGACTGGCCGGCATTCGGATCCGATATTACGGAGATGTCTGCAATATCACCTACCCGAAAGATACATCCATCTTTTCGGATAGGGATTTCAGATAGGTCCGAGGGATTGTCGATAGGCTCTGCCAGGCTGAGATTATAAATCCGCGAACTGTTCTGAATCTGACTGCTCAAAGCCAAACGATCGATACCGCTTAAGGCCTGTTGAATATCATTGATCGTAATATTGTGTGCGTCAGCCTTGTCGGGATTAAGAGATATATTTACAAATCTGTCGGGAATTCCGGTAATGTCAACTAAATCCACAGATTGGAGTTGTTCCAGACGCCGGCGGATAATTTCAGAGGCGACCTCGCTCATTTCTAAAAAATGATTTTCATCCCGTTGTTCTTTTAAAGTCATTTGGACAAATAAAACGGGCAAATCCCCGGGATTGCATTTAATGGCTTGGGGCCGTTTTATATTAGGCGGCATTTCATTCAATGCGGCGTCGATTCGTTCATTAATTTCCACAAAAGCAAGGTTCGCATCGGTTCCGTAGTCAAAACTGACAGTTACGACACATTCGCCATCTGTCGTCTTCGCATCTATATCCTTGACTCCGGAGGCTTGTATGAGAGAACGCATGAGAGGCTGAGCCACTTTTGACTGGGCCTCGTTCATACCTAATGATGTGATATCAACCTTTACCTTAACAAACGGTATCTGCATATCGGGTAATAACGAAACCGGTATTATACTTAAACCGACCAGACTAAGTATAATCGCCGCGACAAATGCCATTATGACCGAAACCGGATGTTTAATGAGGAATCTTATCATTTCCAGGTTCTTTATCGGGTAATTTTCTTTACAGGCCTTGAATCTGTAAGAATCTCACAATCAGAAATAATAACCTCATCTCCAGGGTGAATGCCAGATTCTGCTATTACCTCCGATGTGTTTTCGTCTCCTAATGTAACATATTGCCATTTGGCTTCATTGCGTAAACTGTCGAAAACAAAGACGACCGGCCTTTCGTTCCGGAGCGTAACAGCCTTTTTGGGGATTGCTATGCTTCCCTCAATTTCTTTTTTTACAAACACTTTTACTTTCATTCCTTCATAGAGACCACGCGGATTTTGGATTTTTGCAACGGCCTGAATCATTCCGCTCGCCTCTACTATAGGATTGATAGCGGTTATAGAACCTGTAAATGTCCCTTTGGGTGAAGAAATCGATACCCGATCTCCTGTGTTCACACTGCCGACTTCACTTTCCATAAAGTTGAAATTCACTTGGGGTTTGCTGTCGTCCAATATTTTACATAGGGGTATCGACGGATCGGCGACATTGTGAATTACCTGCGAAACATTCGCTACAACACCCGATATGGAAGCCACAATGTCGGTCTCCGATAGCAATCTCTTATTCTGCTGAATTTCCATTTCATTAATAGCCAGTCCGCTACGAGCCCTTGCAAGTTCTACGACACTTGAAGGGATGGCTTCAATTTCTTTTGGATCATAACCTTGACCGATGAGAATATCTTTAAATTCCAACAATGTCTTCTCATAGTTAAGCTGGCTTTTATGTAATTGCTCCTCGACAGTGCTTTTATTTAGACGGGCAATTAATTCGCCTTGCATGACTTTCTGGCCATTAGTCACTCCAATCCATTCAATGATGGCCTGTTGTTTTATATAAACATCGGCATAGGAAGGCATTGAAATTTTCCCTTCGCAAGCAATTTCTTTGGAAAAGTCCGATGCAGAAATTCTTACAGTTTCAACCTCTAACGGCAGACTGTCATTTTTGGAAACTTCGATTGTCCGGGACGTGCCTGAATTATCCGCATTATTATTCCTATGGCAACTCGTTTCGGCAAATAGAATAAAGATGATGACAATAATCGGGTAAATAAATTTCATTATTTATTATAATTTGAGAGGTTTACTCATGGATCATTGCTTTACTCGTCCTAAAAATATTACGTTATTGACATTGTCGGAAAATTTACGGACGCATTCCTTTAAATAGTCTGAATCCTTAGAGTCGGGATGCTCTTCGAGGAATGTATCTACTTTTTCTGCAAATCCTTCCGGTTCATATATTGAAAAGAAATATCCATCTTGGAAACGGAATGCCATGGGCAAGTTATAGAAAAGGTCATTCACAAACTCCTCTACCCGGTAAACCTCGCCGGTCGCTTTATCAAGAATGAGACTTCGACCGGCACCGCCTACCATATTTATAAAAATGTGATTAGGCAAATCCATGCATATAGGATAGGTGAAGGTTCCCTGTTCTTTTTTGAAAGAATATGAAACTATCGGAGACAATGTGTTATTAATCCCATCATAAATGTACATCGTATCGCGTGCGGTATTGGAAAAAGCAAAATGATCCGTGTTGCGATATGACCAAATTTCATTCTCGATACCTCTTTTCTCTCCCATGCTTGTCTTAAAATTCAGGCTTAGGCTATTACTGGAACCATATCTAATCGAATCCGCATTCGTGTAATTAAAAGTGGCGAAAGTAGATCCTGCATCCTTATCCCTAAACGATAGATGGACTAACGAAACAGTCCCGTCCGAATTCCGATAAAGTTTTGGTTTATACAACATACCGGCAAATTTTATAGATCCGATGAATGTGCCTTTCAGATCATACTTATGTATTACATTTCCCATAAACGGTGCAACATAAATAGTGTTGCCCTCTTCATCAATCAGAACATCAGAAGTTGAGTTATATTCACCGGGGCCTTGGCCTAAGGATCCGACATCACCGATAAATTTCCCTTGCATGTCGAATAACTTGACCGGAGATGCCTCCGCCCGAACAGCTATGAAATTATCAGACACATTCAGCCAGCGGAATTTAAAAAACGCATCCTCGTTATTTTCAAGTGGAATCGCAATAAGGGTATCCACTAATTCACTCAACAATAATTTACGCGTCCCTTTTACATGGGCTTCATCTATTGAATAGATATTGTCATTATTGATAACGACATCCTCCTGCCAGACCCCGGTCTTATTACTACAGGATGACAGAAATAAAATTACGAATGAGAATACAACAAATCGATTCATAATCGGGAATAATTGATATTATTAAAATCATTGAATTATGTCAGGAATACAACCTCCCTTAAGGGCCTTTTGGTCGCTTTGTCGGATTTCGCTATCTGCGAGCTTAGACAAAGAAATTCGTTCAATCTCTTTCATTAGCAGAAATTTTAGTTATAAGTAGTTGAATTTGAATATATTCGCACATTTTACTAACAAACGTTTTGTTTGAATAATGTTTATTGATCAATCGTCGATCTTTCATGTGTAAAAATAATATTTATTATTAATAAAATAAAAAATCATTTATTGTTTTTCATCCTAAAAAATATTCTTAGTTAAAATGCACTTCGGTTATTCAATTCATCATCCCGTTATCCAACAAAATCGGTGATCAAGATAATGAGAAGAGATCGATAAGGTCTTACTCGGTTTTTCTTTTAAGATAATTAAATATGTCTATATTTGCACCCTCAAAACTTAAAGAATATGGCTTTTACCAATAACGTAATGATTGTCCGCCATGGCTTATTGGCAAAATTAGTGAAACTTTGGAAAGAGAATCGTTTAGTAGAAGATATAGATCACCTGCCCATCAAACTGAGTCCGCGCAAATCCAAAGTAAGGGGACGCTGCTGCGTACACAAAGAACGCGCCGTCTGGAAATATAAAACTTTTCCCCTGCTGGGATTCGATATGACCGATGAGAAAGACGAACTGGTGCCTCTTTCTTCCTATGCCAAGGAAGCGCTGGAAAGAGGCGTCAACAAAAAGGACAATCTGCTGTGCGTAGTAGATGAGGCCTGTTCCTCCTGCATACAGGTAAACTACGAAATAACAAACCTGTGCCGCGGATGCGTGGCCAGAAGCTGTTATATGAACTGTCCGAAAAACGCCATCCGTTTCAAGAATAACGGACAGGCGGAAATAGACCACGATACCTGCATCAGCTGCGGAATCTGTCATCAGAGTTGTCCGTACCATGCCATCGTTTACATTCCGGTGCCGTGCGAGGAGGTATGTCCCGTTAAAGCCATCAGCAAAGACGAATACGGAATCGAACATATAGACGAGAGCAAATGTATCTATTGCGGAAAATGTATCAACGCCTGTCCATTCGGAGCTATTTTCGAAATTTCCCAGGTATTCGATATTCTGCAAAGCCTGCGCCGGAACGAGCAGATAGTGATAATCCCCGCTCCCTCCATTCTGGCACAATTCAACGCCCCTGTCGAACAGGTTTACGGGGCCTTAAAAGCCATCGGTTTTACGGATATAATAGAAGTAGCCGAAGGGGCCATGGAGACTACCCGTCGGGAAGCGGATGAATTGCAGGAAAAACTGGCCGAAGGGCAACCGTTCATGACCACCAGCTGTTGTCCTTCCTATATCCAGCTTGCCAGAAAACATATTCCGGAAATCCAAAAATACATCTCCACTACCGGTTCGCCGATGTATTATACGGCGCAAATCGCAAAAAAGAAATATCCGGATGCCAAAATCGTATTTCTGGGGCCGTGCGTGGCCAAAAGGAAAGAATGCAAAGAGAATCCGTTAGTGGATTTCACCCTTACATTCGAAGAAATCGGTTCCATTTTCGACGGCTTCGGCATCGAACTGGATAAAGTACAACCGTACTCCGTAGCCGTCAGTTCCGTCCGGGAAGCCCACGGATTCGCGCAAAGCGGCGGCGTAATCAATGCGGTCAAAACGTATCTGCACAACGACGGTCTCAGTACCGTACAGGTGGCCAATCTTACAAAGAAGAATATCGGACTGCTCCGTTCCTATGCCAAAACCGGCAAATCCCCGGCGCCGTTCATAGAAGTAATGGCCTGTGAGGGCGGCTGCGTGACAGGGCCTTGCATCTTCACAGACAAAGCCACTTCCCAGCGGCAGCTGAACAAAGAACTCGGGAAGATACAACCCACCGGAAAGTAGAAATCTTTGGGTTACTGCCTTCAGCCCTATCGTTTATTGCCCTACCGACAGACGATATTCCAAAAGTTTGTTTTGGTAATCGGCATACGTGTCGGCACGCTTGTCGCAAGCCTGCTGGTAAAGCAACTGCGCTTCCAGCAAATCGGACATTTTGGAAATTCCGGCTTTGTAATAATCACGGTTCAACCGAAGGTTTTCCTGTGCCTGCTCGATGCTGCGATGGGCTATTTCCAACTGCCGGTAACTCGTATTGACATCGTCCCATGCCTTTTGCATCTTGATTTTGAGCATCTCTGAATGATCTGCCATTTGATTGACGGCCTTCCGGTATTCTATATTCTTACGTTTGATGGCATGCGAGCCTCCCCACCAGCCGCTGATAGGAACACTTACCGTAACGAACATCATTCCGAAATTGTAGTCATTGCCTAACAAGTTATGGTAATCGTATCCGCCCCCTAATGCCACGGTAGGCAGATTTTGGCCGACAGCCATTTTCTTCTGGATACCGGCAGCCTCCACTTGCTTGTCTAACAATTGGTATTCAACCGTATGGGGTAAGGCCTGCTCATGGTCTTGCCGGATAGCAATGGACGGGAGTTCATCCGTTTGATAAGCCAATTCAAAAGAAGCATTCTGCAAACCGCAACATTGGGCGAGTATCCGTTGGAGGAAACTTATATTGGCCATCAATTCCAACCGGGTACTTTCTGTCTCATTCTGTCGAAGCTGGACTTGCAAAAGATCGTTACGCATAACCACGCCGGCATCGACAGCGACCGACACATCCTTATGGATATCGGCCAGCATCTCTTCTACCGCTTCTATTGTTTTAACTTTCTCCTTCAATGAAACCAATTGCCAGAAATATTGCTCAACCATTTTCTCCACTTCGTTTTCCGAGCGATGCAATTGCAGGCGGCTGACGTCCTCCCCCATCCTTGCAAGCTTGTTCCCATATATGATCTGACCTCCGGCAAAGACGGGTTGGAGAGCAGAGATACCCGCTATTGTCCCATTCTTCATCATCGACAACTGGATAGGATTGGCAAGCATGGCTGCTCCTTCGGCAGGCAGCAATTGGGCGAATGCCGGGGGTATGACTTCCGAAGGAGTGATGTTCGCCTTCGCCATACCATGGTTCGTATTAAACCAAAAACCTATGCCGCTGATGTCCGGGAAATATTTGGTAAAAGCTTCCTTACGTTGCTGGCGGGCAGCTTCGATGTCGTGGAGGGCACTCCGTATCTGAATATTATGATAAAGGGCAGAATCCTTCAATTGCTCCAATGTATAGGTCTGTGCTGTAACAGGGTGGCAACATACAACAGACAGGATAAGGATAATTATCTTTCTCATTTCATTCTTTTTATTTCGTAGAAACTTTCCAATAGACAACAGGGAGCATGGTTACGACCAAGATGAGCGAACCGATACCGCCTGCAAAAATAGTAACGCCGACAGGCATCCAGAAGGACGATTGTGCCAGAATCATCGGTACCACACCTACGGCTGTCGTTGCTGTGGTCAGGAAGATAGGCACCATGCGCCGTTTCCCGGCATCGTAAGCCGCTTGCTTGACGGCCTGGTTATATGCCCGATGATCGACAGTCCAGTCGCCATGTTCATCTACATACTTATTAATCAGATTGATGGCATGTTCAAAAATGAGAATCTCGTTGCGCATAATGATACCCATCAGCGTAATCAGCCCAAAGATGGAGGTTAGTCCCAATGAACGATCCATCAACCCCAAGCCGACCAGCGCACCCGGTATCATCAAGGCAAGGGCAGCCATGCAGACCGTTGTAATGCCATATTTCTTGAAATTAAAGAGCAGGAAGAAGAACACGATGACCAACGCAATGCCTATACCTCCTAAAATCTGCGGCATGGCTTCGTCTCCATATTCGATCTCTCCGCCTACCTCACATCGTACCCCTTGCGGTAAATCGATATCCTCCTGCATCATACGTGCAATCTCCTTCTCAATGACAGCGGTATAGACACCTTGCACAAACTGCGCCGTAACCGTGATGCAACGTTCTCCATTCCGATGCACAATACGGCTTTCACTCCATTTGGGACCCACTTTGGCTATCTGCCGCAAAGGGATGGTCGTGCCGCTTCCGTTCACAGCACCCGATGCCATGGTCATCGGCGATGAAATGCCGAGATTGGCAATATCCGAGAATGTCATATCGGCGGCATCTTTCACAACGATGGGCAAATCGTAATCCCCTTCCCAAACCTGACCGACCTGCAAGTCGCAGGAAACGGAGCTGATGGCCAGCTGGGCTATAGCCCGTGTAATCCCCAATTGGGCCGCAGTCACCGGATTGAGTTCCACCCGGACAATGGGTGAAGGTTGGAAATAGTCGGTATGTACCCATTCCAATTCGGGCATCGTACTCATTTTTTCCGCCAAACGTCCGGCAACGGCATGCAGCGAATCGAGGTCGTTACCATAAAACCGGTATTCCAGTTCGTTGACTTCTAAATAGTCGAGCCGTTTGAACTTGACGTATGCATTCGGGAAAGCCTCGCTCAGTTGCGGTTGATATTCGGCCAACAATTCCAAAGTAGCCTTGTCCGATTCTGTATTCACGATGAATTGGGCATAGTTCTTACCTGCCATCTGCGGGGCGTATGCATCCATAAACCGGGGCGACGAACATCCGATAAATCCGGTTATACTATGGATTCGTCCGTCCTTTTGCAATACTGCACGGACCGAATCGGCCACTTGTTCCGTCTCCGCCAACCCTTTGCCTTCAGGCAGGAAGATTTCAACTGCAAACTGGTCGCGGTCGGCGTATGGGAAAAGACGTATCTTTAATGTAGGGATAATCAGCATGGACAGGGCTATCACCGCCATGCCTCCCCCGATGGTCAGCCATGGATGGCGAAACGTATAATCGAGGATGCGATTGTAAGCCGATTGCACCCAATTGGTAATGGCGTTTCCACCGGTGCTGACTTTCCCCGGCTTGATGAGACGTATTTCCAGGAAAGGGATGACCGTTACAGCCAAAAAGAGCGACACCGACAGATTGATGGTAATGGTCCATGGAAAATCTTTCAGGCAGTCGTGGAACATACCTGTCATAGTAATCAGGAACGGGAAGAAGATGGCGCAGATGCAGACAGTGGCAAGCATCATCGGCATAAAATATTGACGGGCCGATTCAATGGCTGCATCATACGGCTTATGTCCTTTGCCCAAATATTCCAGGTAACCATCGATTACCACAATGCTGTTATCGACAATCATCCCCATGACCACAATCAGGGCCGCCAATGTGACAATGTTCAGCTCAATGCCCGCCATATACATGATGGCTACCGAAACAAAGGTACTCAATGGAATGGTTATGGCCGCCACGATGGCAGAGCGAAGAGGGAACAGCACCATCATGCTCAGAATGATGATGAGCATGGAGACAAGGAGGTCACGCAGAAAATCGCTCACACTCTTTGCCACTACCTTGGGCTTGTCGGCGATCCGGGTAATGGTGACATCGTCCGGAAGTTCGCTTTCCCGATAGGCATCGAGTATGCTTTCCACCTCATTGCCGTACTGTACCACATTGTTTCCCGGCGTCATCTCCATGGAGAGCAGCACGCATGGATGGCCGTCCTGTTCAATGCAACTTGCCGAAGAGTCATATTCCCTAACCACACGGGCCACATCGCGTACCCTGATGACCTTCCCGTCAATCGGGTCGGAGAAAATGATTTGATTGGCTATGTCTTCTTCGGAGTTTTCCATAGGGGCCACATAGACAGGTATCTGCTGGTCTTTGTCGTCGATACCGCCGCTCATTGTCGTGAATCCCTGGGCTTGCAATGCCGCAAAGAGCGTCTGCTGTCCGATACCGTATGCCTGCAACCTCTGCCGGTTCACGTAAAGGCTTATCTGTTCCTTCCGCTCTCCGAAAAGTTTTACATTCGCCACCGAAGGAATGCGGCGCAAACGGTCGCTAAGTTCATCGCTATATTCCTTCAGTTCCCGATAGCTGCGTTGGTCGCTTCCGATAGCAATCAGCAAAGCCGAAGTGTTCCCGAAATCATCATTGACCACGATACCCAATACGCCGGCAGGCAGCGATGACTTGAACGTATTGAGTCCATGCTTGATTTTGCTCCACACCTCATCCTTATTATCTACATCGTCGTTCAGCTTCACCATAGCGATGCACATGCCATTCTGCGAGGTTGTAGTGGTCTTGGCACGGTTCACTTCGCCGTATGTAAAGAGGTACCGTTCCAACGGGCGGGCAACCTGTTGCTCCACCTCCTCCGAAGTGGCACCCGGATAGACGGCAATTACCACGCCTTGACGGATGGTAGCGTGAGGGAATTCGTCCTTGGGCATGTCATACATCCCGAAAATACCCATCACGAACAAAATGCCAACGATAAGTAAAGTTATTGAGTAATGCTCCAATGGCCATCGGAGCCAATCCATATTTTTCATTTTGCCGACATTTTAATAAACGACTACAGTCCCTTCACTCAATTTCTGATAACCTTCCGTAACAACCCGTTGGCCCGTTGTGACTCCTTGGGTAATAGCGATGCGGTTACCTTCTGTATGACCGATGTTTACCGTTGTGCGGTGAGCGGTGTTCCCGTTATCGACAGTCCATACAAACATAGAGCCGTCCGCTCTCTTCTGCACGGAAGTTACGGGCAGCATCAGTTCTTCCGTTTGTGAGGTCGCAAGGGAAACGGATGCCACCATACCCGGCAACAGTTTTTGTTCTTTGTTGACTACGCTGATGCGGATGTCATAGGTATGTGTCAACGCATCGGCCTGGACCCCTTTTTCTATATAGCCGCCTTGAAAACTATCATCTATGGCCTCGACTTTAATGGTCGTCGGAGTATTGGCACCAATACCGCTGATTTCAGACTCCGGAATGGAGACTTTCACCTTGACCGTACTGATATCAAGAATGCTCACAACGGTTTGCGAAGGAAGGGCCGTTTCTCCTATTCCTATTAATTTCTTGCCCACGACACCGCTTACAGGAGCTTCCAAGCGGCAATCGGCCAAGTTCTTTTTAGCCACTTCCAATTGCGATTTTGCCTGGGCCACCTTGCTTTGTATCTCTACCCATTGCACTTCGGGCAGCGAACCGTTGTCATGAAGCATCTTGTAGCGTCCATAGGCATCATCGGCTTGTTCCATCTGTGCCTCGGCACCTCGCAGCAGGTTACGGGCTTGCGTATCGTCCATTTCGGCTATAAGCTGCCCTTTAACCACCCTTTGCCCTTCGTTAACCGGCATCCGTTTCACTGTCCCCATACTTGTGAAACTGACGGCTGTGCCTTCATACTCTTCGACCACCCCCACATAAGTGCGTGCGTTTTCGAGGGAACCCTTCGATGCGATCTCCGTTTTTATCCGTATCGGAGCCTTTGTCTTTTGTTCGTCCACATTGCCGCAACCGCAGAGTAGCAGGATAATCGATAATACTAAAATGTCCTTTTTCATCATTCTTTTCTTAGACTTTTTTCAGACTACAAAAATAGCAAAAACCAATCATCATTAATATCCTATTTGACCGGCAAAATTATCCATCAGGGGAAAAGTCAAATTAAT
Organism: uncultured Bacteroidales bacterium; assembly: GCA_947630665.1. Classification (GTDB taxonomy): domain Bacteria; phylum Bacteroidota; class Bacteroidia; order Bacteroidales; family UBA932; genus Egerieousia. The sequence continues at coordinate 73,196 of CANRID010000005.1, forward strand.
CAAACAACGATGGATGCGGTGGGTGCAATCAAGTGGCTGCCGGAGCGGAATGCCGGTGATTATGGTTGATAGCCTGTTTGATTTGACGGCTTTTTAGTCAAAACTCGGCATAAATTCATTGATATATAAATTTTAATACGTAGCTTTGCTACATAAATACAGATACTTGCGGTTCTTGTCAAATCAAAATTAAGGATCCGATTTTATTTGGATTTTAACTGGAAGGATATGAGAAATAGATTTTTTATATAGTAGCACTGTTAATTGCATTCGCATCTACTGAAGTGAAAGCACAAACATTTATAGAACGGACATTCTTTGAGGTTTCAACGGCAACAGGTCTCAGAAATAATGGTATGACACCTATTGATTTTTCTTTTAAATGCCATGTGGATATTGTCCCAATATTTTATCTTTTCATTACTGCAGAGGATAATTTAAACCTTTATAAGGCAAGAGAAATCAAAACATATACTAATGGTGTAAGTTTAGGTGGTGGACTGGGAATTAAATTGCTTAATAAGGTAAAAAGTATTCATTCTCTCGATTTGCGTGCCAAATCATTAGACAACCTTGGGGAACCAGATTGGGAGCGTACAACTTATGATGTATCATTAGCTTGGTATATCAAATCTAATAAGTTTTCACCAATTGTTGAACTTGGTTATAGATTTATTGATTCTCACACTGACAAATATAATAACTATGGGAATGCATACATTTCCATAGGCTTGAGATATTAGTGGATATTTATTTAATCCTAATCCTCAAACATCTTTCTACCCATCTTTTTTCTATTTTAGAAGGAGTATTATTTATTTGGACACTATTATTATGGCAGAGGAGAAAGAGATTGCCAAGAATGCCGCTACCATATCTCAGAAAAGGTTATGGAGTTGTTCGAGGATGAGTTCGATTACCGAGAAATAGCCAACTGGCAGAAACCGACAAACTCGCCGTAGCACTCTTTATCCTTTATCGGAATGGCAGAATTATTCGTAAATTTGCGAGTAGAAAACAGCAATAGAGAATATACTCAATGAGTAAACGACTTTTAGTAGTTGACGACGAAGACACTCTTTGTGAGGCTCTCCGATTCAATCTTGAAGCCGAAGGCTATGAAGTTGACACTGCAAACAACGCCGAGACCGTACTTGCAATGGATATTTCAAGATATGACCTGCTTCTTCTTGATATAATGATGGGGGAAATTTCAGGAACTCAACTTGCAAAAATTCTCAAATCCAATCCTGCGACTGCATCAATTCCTATTATTTTCTGCACGGCAAAGGATACTGAAGATGACATGGTAGATGGTCTTGAACTTGGAGCCGATGATTATATCATGAAACCGTACTCTTTACGCAATGTAATTACGAGAGTCAAGACAGTGCTGAGACGAGCCTCCGGCTCATCCGTTCCGATAAAATCGGATACGGAAAAAGTAACTTATGAGGGATTGACCATAATTCCGGCCCAGAAACTATGTGTGGTAGATGGAAATGAAGTCAGACTCCCCAAGAAAGAATTTGAAATACTGCTTAAACTTTTGAGGAATATCGGTAGAGTTTTCACGCGAGAAGAGTTGCTTAATGAAATTTGGCCGGATGAAGTTGTAGTGCTTGACAGAGTTGTAGATGTCAATATTGCCCGAATACGCCAGAAAATCGGGAAATACGGTAGTTATATAAAATCGCGGTCAGGATACGGTTATGGCTTCATGGGGTAAAATCACATATTCCAGACGGTTATTCCTTTGGTTAGTCGGATACTCGATATTATTGGTAGTCTGCGTCCTGTTTTTCCAGTATAAGCGAGAAAAAGATTTTAAGGCAGAGGAACTGAACGCACAGTTGCAGGTTTTGAATGAACGTATCATACACCGGCTTGAAAATGAAAACTTCGACATAAACACAGTAAATGTCGATGACTTTAAGGATTTACGTGTTAGCATAGTCGATTCTTCCGGTCAGATTATTTATGACAATTCGTTAGATGCGCTGCCTAACACCAATCATCTCCGACGGGAGGAAATTTCAGAGGCAATTCGTTCCGGTGCGGGTTATACCTTACGCCGACATAGCGAAAGCACCGGAGAAACCTATTTCTATTCTGCACGAAAGGGGGCTAACGGAATTATTGTACGCACTGCCGTGCCTTATTCTGTCTCTTTGAACGGACTTCTGCAAGCGGACAAGGGTTTCTTATGGTTCCTTGCCGGGCTTACAATCATCATGTGTACGTTAGGATATTTTGCGACCCGCCGAGTCGGTCTGCATATCCGGCGGCTTAAACTCTTTGCCGAAAGTGCGGAGAAAGGAAACAAGATATATGACGATGAACCTTTTCCCCATGATGAATTAGGAGATATATCAAACCATATAGTCCGTTTGTACGCTTCCCTTCAACAAGTTATTTCGGAGCGAGACAGGGAGCATAGCGCTGCGCTCCATGAACAACAGGAAAAAGAACGTATCAAAAAGCAGCTCACCAATAATATTAACCATGAACTCAAAACGCCGGTGGCATCAATACAGGTGTGTATAGAAACATTATTGAACCACCCGGATATGAACGAGGAGAAGCGTACGGAGTTTTTAACGCGCTGTCTCGCAAACAATCAGCGACTACAACAACTGCTGTCCGATGTATCCCTGATAACACGTATGGAGGACGGGGCAAAATCCATTGTCAGAGAACAAATCGACCTGACGGAAATTATCCGTAACGTTGTGGAAGAAAGAACGGAAGCCGCAGAAAGGCACGGCTTTACCATTCAAAATGATGTTGTAAAACCAATGGAGATGAAAGGCAGCCGCTCACTATGGGAATCCGTTTTCTTTAATCTGATTGATAATGCCATTTCTTACAGTGGCGGCAATAAGATAACCATTGCTCAAATACCCGGCAGCAATCAAAAAATCATTCTTACGTTATGCGACAATGGTTGTGGCGTGGCAGAGGAGCATTTGCCCCGGCTTTTCGAGCGGTTTTATCGAGTGGACAAGGGGCGTTCACGTGCAGCGGGAGGAACAGGTCTCGGACTTTCCATCGTTAAAAACGCCGTACAATTGCATGGCGGTTCAATTACAGTGTCTAATAATCCGCATGGCGGTCTTTGTTTTAAGATTATATTAAATAGGGATTTATGAAAGAGAAATTATTGCCGGAGCCATTCTTATTAGATTAGGAGGCATACTGATGATTCTCAAATAAACTTCATAAAAGCTCAATCTTTTTGAAATCTTTTTGAAATGTTTTTGGCGCTTGTTTGCACTGAAAAATAATGCAAAATTAAACGACAAAAACATGGACATTCTTTTTTTATGCGTCATCATTTTCCTTTTCCTCTTGGCGGTGTTTGATTTGTCGGTAGGAGTAAGCAATGATGCAGTGAACTTTCTGAACTCTGCTTTGGGAGCGAAAGCGGCTTCGTTCAAACGAATCCTGATTGTTGCATCGATAGGGGTTTTCATCGGAGCGGCAATGAGTAACGGAATGATGGATATTGCCCGACACGGCATTTTCCGACCGGAACATTTCTCGTTCTATGACCTTATCTGTATCTTCATGGCGGTTATGGTTACCGACATTATCCTGCTTGATATCTTCAACTCATTGGGTATGCCGACATCGACCACAGTCTCAATGGTTTTCGAGCTGCTTGGCGCTACATTCGTGATCGCCCTTACCAAAATGGCAGGTGAAGTTGACCTCGGTTTTGCCGAACTGCTCAATACAGAAAAAGCATTATCGGTAATTTTAGGGATATTTCTTTCTGTGGCAATCGCCTTCTTTTTCGGAACAATAGTGCAATTCCTGTCCCGAATGGTTTTCACATTCGAGTATAGAAGCCGTTTGAAGTGGAAAATAGGAATTTTTGGAGGTATATGCGCTACCGCAATCGTATATTTTCTTCTGCTAAAAGGTGCGAAAGACCTTACTTTTATGACTCCGGAGGTTAAGGCATGGATTAAAGAAAATACACAGATCATTCTTGGCGGATGCCTCGTATTCTTCATAGTCATCATGCAGTTGCTTCACTGGTTGAAGGTCAATGTGCTGAAAGTAATCGTCCTTATGGGTACTTTTGCTCTAGCCATGGCTTTTGCAGGAAACGACCTTGTAAACTTCATTGGTGTTCCTCTCACCGGGCTTGCCTCCTATCAGGATTATATTGCCAATGGTGGGGGGAATGCACACGGCTTTTTAATGGGTTCTCTTAACAGATCGTCAAATACACCTCTTTATTTTCTCATCGGTGCAGGGGTAATAATGGTTACGTCACTTGCTACATCGAAGAAAGCCCGTAATGTTTCTAAGACAGAAATCGGTCTTGGCTCACAGTACGGTGGTGATGAGATGTTCGGTTCATCAAGAATTGCCCGCAAGCTCGTGCGTTGGGTTCTTTCCATATCGGCACGGATAAGACGTATAACTCCATTTCGTGTACGACGTTGGTTCAATCGTCGTTTCAATGTTGATGAAACGATAATGGAACAGGGGGCTGCCTTCGATCTCATTCGTGGTTCTGTCAATCTTGTACTCGCCGGAACACTCATCGCACTTGGCACATCATTAAAGCTGCCCCTTTCCACAACATTCGTAACATTCATGGTGGCTATGGGCACATCGCTTGCCGACAAGGCATGGGGACGTGAGAGCGCGGTCTTTAGAGTTACCGGCGTCATCTCTGTTATAGGGGGTTGGTTTATCACCGCCGGTGCCGCGTTCATCGGCGCAGGAATAATTGCCCTCGCAATGTATTACGGCGGTCATTCGGTTATGGTAGCACTGGCAGCTCTTACTATTTGGCTCATTATTCGGAGCAACCGGCGTTTTAAGGAAAGACAGAAAGAGGAAGAAGGAGATACCTTGTTTCAGACGGTCCTCACAACTGATGACAAACAGAAAACATGGAGTCTCACATTGCTGTATATTGTTGAGCAACAGAGAGAGTTTATTGAATATGCTCGAAAAATTTACAGCGATGTAACCGAGGCTTTCATAAAAGAAAATACCGGCAGATTGTCAAAAGCCGATAAAAGTCTGGAAATGGAAAAACGGATACTGAAAAATGCCAGACGAAAAGAGACCCTTTGTATCCGTCGTGTCTGTCACGAAACCGCAATAGAGAAAAATGCATGGTTTCATTTGAGCAACAACTGTTGTATGAGCATTCTCTATAATCTCCGACGCATAAATGAGGTGTGCAAGGAGCATGTGGAAAATAATTTCCTTCCTTTGCCACCCCGATATGTGAAGGAATTGGAGATGATCCGTACACAGATTGATACTCTTCTCAACGACACCATTACCCTTATGGACACCGGAAGTATGGAAGCAATCCCGACACTCCGTCATCGCGGAGATGAAATGAAGGATATGGTTTCAGACACCTATCATCGTCTGTTCGACCAGTTCCATGACGGTAATCCCACTACAATGACCGTGCTCTACGTCTATATCAACATTCTTCAGGAAACACGGGAAATGACATCATCATTACGAAAATATCTTCGGGCATTTGCCAAACTCCATGATTCCGAATTCCGTTCACGAATAACTCCTGCTGTCAGCCCTGCATAATTATCTAAGGTAAAAAATGACACTTCCTTTACCGATAAAACTCCACGAGTTGCCAGAAAGCCAATGCCGGGAGATGTAAATGTGATGATATGGGTGCAGGAACATACTGGCAGACATCGCGCTGGCATATCGAGGGCGAATATATGCGTAAAAACTATGCTCACAATTCATTTACTCCCGTAAACGCAGTGGAAGCCTTTAAAAAGGGGGTCGTACCGTCTATATCTGAACAGAATAAAATTGTGTTAGAACTCGTCGCACATTTCTGATATTTGCATTATTATTTCAGCGAATATGGAACCGTGGGTATATAATTTTTTTTGCATTTGAGATTTTATTTATTAATTTTGGGGTTCGGATAAATCCGCAATAATTATTCTTATTGTCTATAAAAGAAATGCATAGCAGCTCTCATATCGTTGATATCTTCTCTTCATCCGTCCGGATGGCCGGTATGGTGCGCACTATGTGCATGATGTCCATGCGAATGCATCGCTAAGATGCTACGCTTTATTTATCCCCAATTTCAAAGGGCTTGTATAGAGGAAATACGGGCCTTTCTATAAAAAACGAAAAGATTCGTTTTCAATTATTTTCCCGACAGGAAACCCGGTCTTATGAGACTCATCTCCGGAAGCGATGAATCCGTCAGATGACCGGAAAACAGCGGAAGAATGGTGCGAAACCCTGTCGGGACCCGAATTCAAAAAAAATTTAAATAAAAAATATCATGGATAGTTATAGATTCGAAACATTGCAGGTACATGCCGGACAGGAACCCGATCCCACTACCGGAGCATGTGCAACCCCTATTTACCAAACGGCGGCTTACGCTTTCAAGAACGTGGAACACGGCCGCCGCCTGTTCGCTTTAGAAGAAGCGGGCAATATTTACAGCCGTCTGAACAATCCTACCGTAGGAGTGTTCGAAAAAAGAATCGCCGCCCTGGAACAGGGAACGGCCGCCGTAGCCGCCTCCTCCGGGATGAGCGCACAATTTCTGGCCATTCAGAACATCTGCGAGGCGGGCGATAATTTCATCAGTTCCGTATCGCTGTACGGAGGCACCTATAACCAGTTCAAAGTCACTCTTCCCCGTATAGGCATAGAGGTACGATTCTCCGATTGCAAAAAGAAGGAAGAGATCGAAAGGCTCATCGACGGAAAGACCAAAGCGGTCTATGTAGAAACCATCGCCAATTCGGACCTTTCCGTACCCGATTTCGATATGCTCCGGGAACTCTGTACCCGGCATAAAATCCCGCTGATTGTAGACAATACCGTCGGATGCTGCGGATATCTTTGCACCCCGGCCGTTTACGGAGCCAACATCGTTACCCATTCCGCCACCAAATGGATAGGCGGCCACGGAAATTCCATAGCGGGCATTCTGGTGGATTGCGGCAATTTCGATTGGGGCAACGGTAAATTCCCCCGCTTTACCGAGCCAACGCCCGCTTATAAAGGGTTAAGCTATTGGGAATGTTTCGGCAATACGGCATTTGCCGTACGGGCGAGAGGGGAAGGCCTGCGCGACTACGGTTGCTGTCTGAGTCCGTTCAACGCCTTTTTGATGCTTACCGGCGTGGAAACCCTCTCGCTGAGAGCGCAACGCGTATGCGACAATGCACTGGAATTGGCCCGCCGGTTGGAAAAGCATCCGAAAGTGGAGCATGTCAATTATCCGGGATTGGAAAGCCATCCATCCCATGAAACGGCGAAAAAATATCTCCGGAACGGATTCGGCGGCATCATTACGGTAGATCTGAAGGCCTCCCGCGAAGATACGGCCAAATTTGTGGACAGCCTCCGCCTCTTTACCCTGCTGGCCAATTTGGGAGACAACAAATCCCTGATCGCGCATCCGGCTACCACCACCCATGCACAACTCACAGACGAGGAACTGCTTAAGGTGGGGATCAAACCCGGCACCCTGCGTCTGTGCATCGGGATAGAAAACATCCAAGACATCGCAGCCGATTTCGAGCAGGCACTTGAAACAATCCGATAATGAAAATCTGCCGTGGAAAAACGCATTTTTACATATAACCGTCCTTTTGTCCTCGAGTGCGGCGGCGTATTGCCCCGGATAGAAATCTGTTATCATATTTCCCGGGAATATCCGCATACGAATGAATTTCCCGACGGGACCCGGCCCAAGCCACACAGGAGCTTGACGGAACCTCCGCAGCGGAGTGACAAAAAAACGGTTTGGATCTGCCATGCACTAACGGCCAACTCCGATCCTTCCGAATGGTGGGACACCTTAGTGGGTGAAGGCAAATTTTTCGATCCCCGCAAATATACTATCGTATGCGCCAACATTTTGGGTTCGTGCTACGGGACTACGGGGCCTGCCAGCACCGATCCCCGGACGGGCCGGCCTTATCTGCTGGATTTTCCCCGAACCACCATACGGGATATCGTGGCCTGCCATGAGCTGCTGAGAGAGGAACTGGGAATAGAACGGATCGATCTGCTGATCGGCGGTTCGGTAGGCGGCTTCCAGGCATTGGAATGGAGTATCATCCGCCCGGAGATTATCCAGACCTTGGTAATTCTGGCCAGCAATGCCCGCATCACTCCCTGGGGGAACGCCTTCAACGAATCGCAGCGGATGGCCCTGTACTCCGATGCCTCCTTCGAAAGTCAGGAAGACGCCGGGGGAGGCTCCCGGGGGCTGGCCGCGGCCCGGTCTATCGCCCTGCTCTCTTACCGCAGCTACGAAGGGTACAACCGTTCCCAGCGGGAGGAGGATCCCGACAAGCTGTTCGACCACAAGGCCTCTTCGTATCAACGGTACCAGGGAGAAAAACTCCGGCGGCGTTTCAACGCCTATTCCTATCTTTCCATGCTCAATCTCACCGACAGCCATAATACGGGCCGCGGACGCGGAGGCGTGGAAAAAGCGTTGCAGACCATCCGGGCCAGGACCGTCTGCATAGGGATAGACAGCGATATCCTGTTTCCGTACCCGGAACAGGAATATATCGCCTCGCACGTGCCGCACGGAGAATTCCATCTGATTACCTCCGCTTTCGGACACGACGGATTCCTGCTGGAATGGAAACAGATACAAGAAATTATCGGGAAGGCGAGATTCTAACGGCAGAATTAAAAGAATATTAATCTGAGAAATAAAAATAACGGATATGCAGGTATTGAAATTCGGCGGCAGTTCGGTCGCCAATGCACAAAATATCAGAAAAGTGATCTCGATCATAAAAGAAGCGCTGAAAAAAGACAAGACGGCGGTGGTTTCTTCGGCCATCAGCGGCTGCACGGACAACCTGATCCGCATCGGGATTACGGCCCAGGCGCAGGATCCGGGGTATTCCCGGCTTATAGATGCGCTGGAGACACAACATATAGACTTGATTCAGGAACTCATCCCGCAGGAAGATTCCGGCCCGGTTACGGAAGAATGCCGGGAACTGTTCAACAAGCTGCGGGAAATATGCAAAGGAGTGTTTCTGTTAAAGGAACTGAGCGATTTGAGCATGGACCATATCGTCAGTTTCGGGGAACTGCTCTCCACCCGCATTATCAGCGCCAAACTTAAATCCTTGAATATAAGCCATCAGTGGAAAGATACCCGGGAGTTGATCAAAACCGCGCCCAGCGATGGGAAAAATGCGGTCCTGACCGGAACCACCTACCGGAATATCCGGGAATATTTCGGCCGCAACGACAATAAACTGTATATACTGCCGGGATTTATCGCTTCGGACGAGCCGGGCCGCACCACCACATTGGGACGCGGCGGCTCGGATTATACGGCTTCCATTCTGGCTGTCGGGACCGAAGCCAGAGTGCTGGAAATCTGGACCGACGTATGCGGGATGATGACGGCCGATCCGCGAATCGTACCGGAGGCCCGCACGATCCGGAACATTTCCTATAAGGAGGCGCTGGAGCTGTCCCATTTCGGAGCGAAAGTAGTATATCCTCCTACCATTCAGCCGGTAGTGAAACAGGGTATTCCCATTTATGTAAAAAATACATTCGACCCGGCCGATCCTGGTACGCTGATAGAACGGAACCCTCCCGAGGGGCAAAACAAGATCAAAGGAATTTCCAGTTCCAATAAAATCGCCCTGCTTTCCATGGAAGGGAGCGGAATGGTGGGCGTACCGGGATATTCGAGCCGGCTGTTCGGGGCTCTTGCCGAGAATCATGTGAATATCATCCTCATTACCCAAGCTTCTTCCGTGCATACAATGTGCATCGCCATCGATGAAGCGGATGCGGAACGGGCGAAAAAAGCGGTGGACGATTTGTTCGCCTACGAAATTTCGTTAGGGAAAGTGGATCCGCTGAAAGTGGAAAAAGGATTTTCCATCCTCTCCTTAGTGGGCGACGATATGAAGAACCAGTCGGGCGCGAGCGGCAAGATGTTCGATGCCTTAGGAAGAGAAGGCATAAACATACGGGCCATCGCCCAGGGTTCTTCCGAAAAAAACGTATCGGCCGTTCTTCACACCCAAGACGTGGGCGATGCAATCCGGGCTGTGCATAAAGAATTCTTTTCCGGCAGCTCCAAGCGGATCAATCTATTTATAGCCGGTTACGGTACCGTATCCAAAGCGCTCGTGAGGATGATCCGGGAAAACCGGGAATATCTGTCCCGTAAATGGGGAAAAGAGCTGGTAATTTGCGGAATCTGCAACAGCCGCCGTTTCATCGCGGACCGCAACGGTCTGGAGCTGGATACGCTTCCCCGCGGCAAAGAGGAATTCACCGCCGCCCTCTATCAAAAAATAGAGACGGGTGAAAAGAATGTAAACAACAGTTACCTCGACAAGATAGTCTCCCTCAAATTAGGAAATTCCGTTTTTGTTGACTGTACCGCCTCCAAAGCCATTGCCGGGACGTATGCCGACCTGTTCCGGAACAAATTCACGGTGGTGGCCTGCAATAAAATAGCCAATTCCCTTTCCTACGAGGCATACGAGGAACTATTCGCCGTTTCCCGGGCGGAGGGCGCCGGCTATTATTATGAAACGACCGTGTGTGCGGCGCTGCCGATACTGGCCGTTATCCGGCAGATTGTCAACAGCGGAGACCGCATTCTGAAAATGGAAGGCATCCTGTCGGGAACCCTCAATTATCTGTTCAGCCGTTACGACGGCAAAACATCTTTCGCACAGTTAGTGGAACAGGCCCGGCAATCGGGATATACCGAACCGGACCCCCGCATCGACCTTTCGGGTACCGATGTCCTGCGCAAATTCCTGATTGCCGTCCGGGAAGGCGGGGAAAAATTGGAAAGCGAACAAATCGATTTCAAAGGTTTTATTCCCGATGGCCTGCTCCGGGCATCGGGTCCGGATTTCAAGTCCGATGCGCCGGAATTTTACCGGCAGATAGAAGCGGAAGAACCGGCACTGAAAGCCCTGTATGAAAAAGCGGCCGCCGCCGGGAAACGGCTCCGGTTCGTGGCCGTCCTAGAAAGGCCGTCGGGAGAAAACCGGGAATTCACCGCCCGGATCGGTATCCAAGAGATCGGGCCGGAACATCCGTTCTACAATGTGGAAGGCACCGATAATGCAGTCATTATCACCACCGGATTTTATCCGCGGGGCATCCTGATCAAAGGAGCCGGCGCCGGCCCCGAACAAACCGCCGGCGGATTGTTAAACGATATCGTGGCGCACAATTAGGCCACCTGAAAACCATTTTACATATGAAAATAGCAGTAGTAGGCGCTACCGGACTGGTAGGCAGAAAAATGTTGGAAGTATTGGAAGAAAGGAATTTTCCGGTAACAGAACTCATTCCGGTCGCATCAGAGAAGTCGGTCGGGAAGAAGGTTGTTTTTAAAGGGAAAGAATATACGGTCTGCACTCCGCAGGAAGCGATCGCCCAAAAGCCGGTCCTGGCCCTTTTCTCGGCAGGGACCGATGTCTCCAAAGAATACGCACCCCTTTTCGCCGGAACGGGATGCCGTGTAGTGGATAATTCCGCCTGCTGGCGGATGGACCCGACCAAAAAGCTCGTGATTCCGGAAATTAACGGAGACGTTATAGAAAAAGAGGATTATATTATCGCCAATCCTAATTGTTCCACTATCCAGATGCTGATAGCCATAGCGGATCTGCACAAGAGATACCGGATACGCAGAATCGTCGTCTCCACTTACCAGTGCATTACAGGTACGGGGCAAAAAGCCGTGGATCAAATGGAGGCGGAACGCGCCGGCGCAAAAGACGGGGAATATAAAAAGATCTATCCCTACCGCATCGATCTGAACATGCTTCCGCATATCGATAAATTCTTAGAAAACGGATATACGAAAGAGGAGATGAAAATGATAAACGAAACCCGTAAGATCATGCGGGACGATTCCATCCGGGTTTCTCCTACCACCGTCCGCATCCCGGTACTGGGAGGACATGCGGAGTCCGTGAATATAGAATTCGAAAAACCGTTCAGGGACGAAGACATTATTCCCATACTCCAAAATACTCCGGGAGTAACCGTACAGGACCGGATAACCCCGTGCGGAGAGCGGCAGAACCCGGCTATCGGGAATGAAGAAAATCTGCCTTATCCGATGCCTTTGTATTCCCAAGGGAAAGACGATGTATTCGTAGGGCGCGTAAGAAGAGATCTTTCCATTGAAAACGGTCTTAACCTGTGGTGCGTAGCCGACAATCTCCGGAAAGGAGCCGCTACCAATGCCGTTCAGATAGCGGAGCTATTGATGAAATATTTTTAGTATCTTTGTAAGGTTTTTGACAGCGATAACTTTATCAAAATTTACTCAATGAACGACAATACTGCCAGATCCATTCCAGGGGAGCTTTTCAATGATCATCCCGACGGGGAAGCAGGAAAGAAGGCCCCGGAGACTACAACCGGACGGAATCCGATTTCCGGGGCGCAGAGTGCGGGAGATTACACCGAAGCGGATTTCGAAACGCTTTCCTGGAACGAGCATATCCGCAGAAGGTCGGGAATGTACATCGGGAAACTGGGAGACGGCTCGTCGCCCGACGACGGGATATACGTCCTGTTCAAGGAAATCATAGACAACGCCATCGATGAATTCATCATGGGATACGGGAAGAACATCCGCATTACCTTGGAGGACAATTTGATCTCGGTAAGGGACTACGGACGGGGCATTCCTTTCGGAAAAATGATCGATGCGGTCAGCAAAATGAATACGGGGGCCAAATACGGAAGCGCTGCCTTCAAAAAGTCGGTAGGACTCAACGGAGTGGGCACCAAAGCGGTAAACGCCACCTCATCGTATTTTTACATCCAGTCGTTCCGGGACGGGGAAACGGCGTGGGCGACTTTCGCCAAAGGAGAACTGCAAGAGGAAGGCGGAGGCGCTACCCAGGAGAAAAACGGCACGTTGGTTAAATATATCGCAGATTCCGAGCTGTACGAAAACTACCGGTATAACCCGGAGTTTATCGAAAATATGCTCAAAAACTATTCCTACCTCAACACGGGGCTTTCCCTGAATCTCAACGGTACGGAATATAAATCCAAAAACGGGTTGCTGGACCTGATAAACGAAAGTCTGGCCGAAACACCGCTTTATCCGCCCATCCACCTGTCGGGAGAAGATATTGAAATAGCAATGACCCACGGCACGGAAAACGGCGAAAATATCAGTTCTTTCGTGAACGGGCAGAATACCATCCACGGAGGAACCCATTTAGCGGCATTCCGTGAAGGAGTAGCCAAAACCCTGAAAGATTTCTTCAAAAAAGATTTCGATCCCAAAGACGTGCGCCAGTCCATCGTAGCCGCGGTAAGCATCAAGGTGGAGGAACCCTCTTTCTCCAATCAGACCAAAACATTTCTCAACTCCAAAGACGTAGGACCGGAAGGACCTTCCGTAAGGAATTTCATCATGGATTTCATTGCGGAGCACTTAGACAATTATCTGCATAAAAATCCGGCCGTAGCGGACATCCTGCTGAAAAAGATTCTGGAAAGCGAGAAAGAGCGCAAAGCCATTTCCGGTATCCAGAAACTGGCACGGGAAAGGGCCAAGAAAGCGAACATGCACAACCGCAAGCTGCGCGACTGCCGGATCCATTACGGAGACAAAGATCCCCGGAATCAGGATACCATGCTGTTCATTACGGAGGGGGATTCCGCCAGCGGTTCCATCACAAAAAGCCGGAATGTAAATACCCAGGCGGTATTCAGCCTCCGGGGAAAGCCGCTGAACTCTTACGGGCTGACCAAAAAAATCGTGTACGAAAACGAGGAATTCAATCTGCTCCAGGCGGCCCTGAATATCGAAGAGGATCTGTGCGAATTGCGGTACAACAAAGTGGTGATCGCTACAGATGCCGATGTGGACGGCATGCATATCCGGCTGCTGCTGCTGACTTTTTTCCTGCAATTTTTCCCGGACCTGATCCGGCAGGGCCATCTGTATATTTTACAGACCCCGTTATTCCGCGTACGGAAAAAGAAACCCGCCTCCCCCCGGTCCGGAAGGGGAAAGGGGAAAGACGGCGATGATATGGAAACTTATTATTGCTATACGCCCGAGGAAAAGGAAAAAGCGATCCTCAAGTTAGGCAAAAACCCGGAGATCACCCGGTTCAAAGGACTCGGGGAAATTTCTCCGGAAGAATTCGGATATTTTATCGGCGAGGACATCCGGCTGGACCGGGTGCGCCTGAGCAAAGACGATACGATTCCGGAGTTACTGGAATTTTATATGGGCAAGAATACGATCGAACGGCAGAACTTCATTAAATCCAACCTCCGTTCCGATCTGATACTGGAAGAGTTGCTGGAAGAGCCTCTGACAGATGCCTGAATATGATAAAACATGATGAAATACTTTTGCAAATTTCTGCTCCGGCTGTTGGGCTGGAAAGCCATGGACGGCCCGGCTCCCGAAGCCAAATGCCTTATTTTAGGAGTGCCGCATACCTCCGGATGGGATTTTCTGATTTCCTATCTTTTCTATACTTCCGTAGGAGGTAAAGCCAACATAATGGTTAAAAAAGAATTTTTCTGGGGTCCGCTCGGCCCCTTGATGAAAGCCTTGGGAGCCGTTCCCGTCGATCGCAAACACGGGACCACCGTAGTCAGGCAAATGATAGAAGCCGTTAACCACAAAGAGAAGATACATCTGGCCATCGCCCCGGAAGGGACCCGCAAATGCACCGCAAACTGGAAGACGGGGTTCCATACCATCGCCCGGGCCTGCAACATCCCGGTATATATGGGGTATTTCGACTGGGGGAAAAAACAGGTGGGCCGAGGGGAAAGGATCCAACTGACGGATGATGCCAAAGCCGATTTGAAACGGATACAGGCCCATTATAGAAAGATGAATCTTACCGGCAAACGTCCAGGATGCTTTACCACAGGAGACCCGGACTAAAAATTTTGGGCAGAAAGGGAAATCTTCCTAAATTTGCACCCCCAAAACCTACTTTAAAATTTATCGACATGTATCTTAAAACTCTTTATGAGTTATTCCATTATAGTATAACACATTACAGTAAAAACAAATGTTTCTGCACCTTAGGGGGCGATTATTACACATACGAGCGATTCGGGGAAAAGACAAAAGAAATCTCGGCACTGCTGTTGCAAAACGACATCCAATTCGGAGATAAAATAGGCATCCTCTCCCAAAATATGCCCAATTGGGCGGTGGCTTTTCTGAGCTGTACCGCTTACGGACGGGTAGCCGTTCCCATGCTGCCCGATTTTACGGAAGGGGAGATCTCCCATATCTTGGAACATTCGGAAAGCAAAGCGTTGTTCGTATCCGACAAACTATACCGCAAAATATCCTCCCAAACTCTCGACAATCTGAAATTAGTCATCCGGTTAGACGATCTGACGGTACTCAAAGGTACGGCGGCAGAGCCCGCCAGAGCGGGGGAGCCGTTCAAGGAGCCGGAAGGAGGACATTATATTCCGGATGAAATGGATCTGGCGACCATCATCTATACTTCCGGCACTACGGGGAACTCCAAAGGGGTCATGCTCACCCATAAAAACCTTTGTTCGCATCTGCATTCGGCGCAGACCCTGCGTCCGAGCTTCGAGTGGGATGTATGGCTCTCCATTCTGCCTCTGTCCCATACTCTCGAATGCAGCCTTTCCCTGTTATTGCCGTTTTCGTCGGGATCTTCGGTCTATTACTTGGAAAAAGCCCCTACCCCTACCCTTCTGTTGCAGGCATTGAAAAAAGTAAGGCCCACCACATTGCTGGTCGTGCCGCTGATTATAGAGAAAATATACAAGAACTCCATACTTCCGCGTATCCGCGCCAAAAAGATAACGGTCGCCCTGTATAAAACGACATGGGGCCGGAAAATCCTTCATTATTTTATCGGGAAAGAACTTTTCAGGATGTTCGGAGGCAGAATCCGGTTCTTTGGGATCGGAGGCGCCAAGTTGGACGGTACGGTAGAAAGATTCCTGCACGAAGCCCGCATCCCCTATGCCATCGGATACGGTCTGACCGAATGTTCTCCGCTGCTGGCGGGAGCCACTCCAAATCTGGTCAAATGGCAGACGACCGGCCCCGCAGTTCCGGGCGTGAAGCTCAAAATATTGGATCCGGACCCTCTCACCGGCGAAGGCGAAATAGTGGCCAAAGGAGAGAATATCATGGCAGGATATTATAAAAACCCGGAAGCTACCTCGGAAGCCTTTACTCCCGACGGTTGGTTCCGTACCAAAGACCTCGGTCATATAGACTCCAAAGGATGGCTCTCTATCCGGGGACGCCTGAACAATATGATCGTGGGTCCGAGCGGGGAAAACATCTATCCCGAAGAGATAGAGACCGTGATCAACTCCCATGAAATGGTGGCCGAATCACTGGTCACTTCCCGAAAAGGGAAGTTAGTGGCGAAAGTGTGTCTGAATCCGGACAAACTGGAAGTCATCCAAAAAATGAAAGAGGAAGTTTTCAAAGGATATATCCGCAAAAAACTGGCCCTGATCGCAAGCTACGAATCGGGAAAAGAGGAATTCCAGAAAGAATATAATCAGAAAAAAGAGGAATTCGTCCGGCAGTACGGCCCTAAAAAAGAGGGAATCGCCCATAATCACGGAGCTAAAACACAGGGACTGCAAACGGCGTATGAAATTAAGAAACAGGAATTTTCCCAGGCTTATGAAGCTAAAAAAGCCGAACTGAAAAAAGCCTACGATCAAAAACGGCGGGAGTTATATGCCGCATACGCCCGCAAAAGGGACGAAGCCGTAGCCGCCTATAACCAGAAAATCGCCGAACAGAAAGAAACGGCCGCCGCATTTCTGGAATCTTTGGAACGCGAGATTCACGAATATGTAAATTCACGGGTAAACAAATTCTCCCGGTTGGCCGTAGTGGAAGTATCCGACCACCAGTTCCAGAAAACCGCCACCCATAAAATAAAACGGTATCTATATGAATAACCGGCTGCGGCAGGGGACTATTCTTTGGCTCCCCAATACCAGTCTATCCGTCCGACCAGTTCGCCTTTCGCCCCGGCCGTTACGACAATTACGTCCTTCCCCAGCTTGTTTTTTATAACCGCCGGTTTGTCTATATAGGTATGGGAATGACCGCCTATGATAATATCTACATTTTCGGAATTTTCCGCCAATATATCGTCCGAAGGATTCTGAATCGTTCCGTGGTCATATCCCACATGGGTCAGGGCGATGATCAGATCGCATTTTTCTTCGTTTTTGAGCTTTAAAGCCAGCCGGTTCATTATCCTGACCGGATGTTCGTACTTCATGCCTTCTATATTCTTGGGGGAGGCCAGACTGCCGAGAGAACACAGAATCCCGATAATTCCTATTTTTTTCCCGTCCTTTTTAATAACCGTATAAGGCTTTATCAGATCTTTAAGGGGACTGTCCGTCAAGTCATAATTAGCGCATACTACGGGGAAATCTGCATTCTTGATCCGGCGGGCCAGTTCGGCTTCTCCGTTGTCGAATTCATGATTGCCCACACAGGCGGCATCATAACCGATAGCGTTCATCAGTTCTATCTCCACATCTCCCTTGAATAGAGAAAAGTACGGGGTGCCCTGGCTGAAGTCTCCGGCATCTAACAACAAAACATTTTTATGATCCGCCCGCACTTTTTTAACATATTCCTCTCTCCTTTCGTATCCGCCGAGTCCCTGGCCGCGGCCACTGGTCTGCGGAACGATCTGGCTATGCGTGTCATTCGTATGCAGAATCACCAGATCCTGCCCCTGCATTCCATCCGAGAGCAGTAAAAATCCCAAGATCAGACATCCGCTTAGTGCAGAAATATATTTTCTCATGTCGTTCATATCTCCGATCGTTTATTTTACTTCGTTATTTTTCTTCTTTTCATTTTTTTTGTCGGGACGGATAAACACCACCCGCCCGTCTTTCTGCGGATTTACCTTTTTGCCCGCCGCAGTAAGCGCCTTAATGTAATCCGACACCGCCTGATGCAGCACGATGCCGGTTTTCACCATATTGGTTCCTCTTTTCAAGGCATATATATGGTCTCCCCCGCTCATCAGAAAATCTATGGTAGCCACTTTATAGGTTTTACCGTCATTTACCGGTTCTCCGCCCACCTTCAATTCTTTCAGAACGCCCTTGTCGATGACAACCTTCACGCCTGAAACAGCCTCTATGGTATTGCGTTTGGCAAAATTTTCCATCATCTCCCGGATATCTTTCCCTTTCAGATCCACGATCACGATATAATTATCGAACGGGAAAATGGAAAGCACGTCATACATGGTTATGTCTCCCGCCGGAAAAGAAGTCCTCAATCCTCCGAAATTGGTAATGGCCATATCCACCCGTTCCCCGGAATAAGCCCGGGCGGTTTCCAGAATCACATCCGCCGCAAAATTGGAAAGAGGGCTTTCCGGATATCCTTTGGCAATTTCCGCATCCGTCTTCCCGATAGGTTCCGTCAACCGGTCTACCGCCGGCTTGTATCGGGCAATGATTTCATGCGTTTTGGAACCTCCTTTTATTTTACCGTTGGATTTGACTTCGGGATCCCATTTGGAATCCATCCGTTCCGTACTCCATTCATAATGCTGCCTGCCCTGTTGTTGCTGCGCGGATCCCATACAGGCGCTCAGCCCCAGTATCAGCAAGGCTCCCATCCCTATTTTTCTCAAATTTCCTCTCATATACACGATCTTTTTTCTGTCTTTGATTCCGATTGCATTTTCCGATGCAATTTATCCACATTTCCGGCAATCAATACGTTACTGCGCAAATCAGCACGAGGCGCCTTTCGGAATACAGGCAGAAAATTACTCTTTTTGCCTGTTTTCTCATGCCGTAATTCTGTTCTGCAAAGATAACTTAAATCAGCCGGCGACAGCATAAAAGGCAAAACTTTTTCGCCATAATATAAATTAAAAGTTCAGCATTCTCTTATTGGATATTTGACGACATTATTGTATTTTTGACTAAGACTTGCATGCGTCAGCATAATATGAAAAATTTTCTACAACTTTTCACTCTTTAAGAAATCGTACACATTCGCCCATTCAACACCATTTTCGTCCATGTGGCGTTTAATAAGATCTTCTGTTATGATAATCTTGCGAAAAGAATCATTAATTTTCAAGAGACTCGCCATTTCCTGTTTACGCTTTTCCTCCGTTGGCAATCTATAAGCAGATTGCACATACACACGTTCCGAGCCTCGATTGCATACAAAATCGACCTCCAACTGATTTCTGCGATATGCGCCATCAGCATCTTTCGTACGGGTTTGCACTACACCGACATCCACCAGATAGCCACGCAGACGGAGCTCATTAAATATCAAATTCTCCATCAAATGCGTTTCCTCTACTTGCCGGAATCCAATGCGGGCATTTCTTAGTCCCAAGTCCTCAAAATAGTATTTCTGGGGAGTGTCAATATATTTGCGGCCTTTGATGTCATACCGGATACAACGAGTGATAAGAAAAGAATCCTCCAGCATTTCCAGATATTCCTTCACTGTGTTCTGATTAAGTTTTATTCCCTTAACACTACGAAAAGTATTCTCGATTTTTGAAGGATTAGTCAGACCTCCGATACAGGAAGCTACGACATTCAACAGTTCATCCATCACTTCAACTCCACGGATATGGTATCGCTCTTTGATATCCGTTATATATGTCTTCTCAAATAGTCCTTGAAGGTAATTGATTTTCTTCTGTTCATCAGGCTCTGTACACACATAAGGCAGACCGCCATAAGTAAGATATTCCTGCAGTACTTTATATGATTCCATTTCAGGATGAGCAGAACTATATTCAGCAAATGATAATGGAGTGATATGAATTTCTTCACCTCGCCCTCGGAACTCTGTAATTACGTCTTTTGACAGGAAACGAGAGTTCGATCCTGTAACATATACATCTGCATTCTTGATACTTAGATACGAATTCAGAACATCTTCGAACTCACTTACTAACTGAATCTCGTCAAGTAAGATGTAATACATATCGTCATCTACTATCTTGCTGTCAATATACTCAATCAACGCATCCGGATCACGATATTTATTGTTCCTACGATTTTCAAGATCCAATTCAATGATATGATTGTCTTTAACACCATATTCAATAAGATAATTCTTGAATAGTTTCCTCAGCAAATAAGACTTGCCGGAGCGACGGATTCCCGTCACCACCTTTATTAATCCATTATGCATACTGGCAATAAGCCTTTTCAGATGTATGTCACGTTTGATTTCCATATTTTATAAAATATTTTTGGTCAAATGACCACTTTTCTATTGCAAATATCTCTTATTTATTTGAAATCACCAAACTATCACAGAAGAAACTACCATTTTTGCCACAGATTCCCTAGCCCCTGACTTCGTCAACGTGTCACCCAAAATTCGTCAGGGAACAGAGGTGCGATGCGTTGATGTCGTTTCATAAGCATGGTTTTGCTGATGGTTTCGTTATCAGAAGAAATAACCCTGCCAAAAAGAAAAGGCCTTCTGTCTATTTTGGCAGGAAAATAGTTTAGTTTACAGCCGATGAGTGTATATGGCACGGAGTAGTAGTGCTTGTCGCAATTCATCTGCAAATCCCTGTCAGTCTGCCGGTTTGAAACTCCGGCTTTCTTCAGTTGAAGAAATTGCTTGATCTTGCTCATGTCAATGATTGTTCCTGCCATATTCCTTTGCCTTGTTGGGTTGCTTGTCCCTACCGTACCTCTGCCGGTACTGGTTAAACATCGGCAGGGGGTACATTTATTCCGCTGCTATCAAGAATGCTTACTATTTTTTCCCTGCGTAAAAATCTTCCTGCTGTTCCTTGACATTATTCCACCAAACTGGGATTTACTTAACAATATGTGCTGTTATAATTGTATAACTATATGAATTGATAGTAATTTTGATATTTTCAACTTCGCA